>CAWVXI010000011.1:0-78255 GCA_963934155.1 uncultured Verrucomicrobiales bacterium
CCCCCCCCAACGGCACGGCAGACCAATCAACCAATCAACCAATCAACCAATCAACTAGTCAAATGTCCCCTCCTCTTCCACCAGAATCCTGAGACCGTCCTCGTCAACTACGACCACGGGTTTCTCGATGTCGATAACCCCCTTATCACCCCATGAAAGCCCCTTCGATCACCTCACCCAAAAAGCAAATTCCTAGCAGTTATACTGGTGGCGACGCAACCTTCGTACTTGTCGATACGGAATTATTCGGGGCGACTTACGCCAATAACGGTGGTGGATTTGGCACTATTGGCACAATCATTGCACCCACAGGATTTACAGCCACCCTTGATCAGAGTTTGTTCGATGGAGATGATGATGCTGGCTTTACCGGTGAGATTACTTTGACCATTGCTGCCGTTCCCGAGCCCTCATCCACTGCCTTACTCGGCCTTGGTGGACTTGCTCTGATCCTGCGCCGCAGGAAGTAAACTATTTCAACAATTTTGTTCCTGATGAGTGTCAGGAACATTTGTGTTATCGCCCTGGGGAAACCTAGGGCGTTTTTTCAGTAATGTTCTTTGTATTTAGCTCCACTCAATGGGCTCCATCCTATAAATGAGGGATAGAGCCTGAGCCTTGTCTGATGTAAGTTGGATGAATCAAGATATGAAAAACAAAGTATTGAATCTATTTCTAACGGTGATGGTCCTAGGGGTGTTTGCTGCACCAGTCTGTGTTGATGCGGCTCCTCCCGCTAAAGGCCCATTCCCTGGGCAACTGCAGAAGTGGCACGGCTTCGACATGTATGTGAATGGTGGCAACAAGGTGGTGGTGCCGAAGAAGGCCGCCGACGGTAAACCTTGGGTGTGGCGTGCACGATTCTGGGGGGCATGAGCCTCAGTTTGACATCGCAATGCTTAACAGCGGCTATCACGTGGTCTATTGCGATGTCGGAAACAACCCCCTTATCACCCCATGAAAGCCCCTTCGATCACCTCACCCAAAAAGCAAATTCCTAGCAGTAACCAGCGAGTAGCAAGCAGCAACTGGCAACCTCAAACGCCCATCCTGAAAAAATAAATCATGAAAAACAGAATCGTTTCAATTCTTACTATCACCATGATTTGTCTCCTTTGCGCTTCTGGCGTGACACGTGCAAATCCTGATCAATCTCAAACGAAGAAGCCCGGCTTGCGGGTCATGACCTACAATGTGCTCAATGGTGGCACGCGGCGGGGACAACCATTGTCCCAGACCGCCAAGGTCATCCAGGCATCCGGAGCAGACATCGTCGGCTTACAGGAGATCGGCCCCTCGGTAAAGGATTTGGCGGCTTTGTTGGGATGGAAATACCTGCGCCATGGCTCGGGTGCGATAATGACCCGTTTTGAAATTGTTGAAGGCTATGACGGGCGGATCAAACCCCGGATGGGTTCCGGCGGAGTCAGGGTCCGACTGGATTCGGGGCAGGAGGTGTATGTTTTCAATGCACATCTGAACCCCTACCCCTATCAGCCCTACCAGTTGCTAGGAATTGGTAAGGGTGCCATCAAAACCGAAGCGGAAGCGATCGCCGCCGCCAACAAAACCCGGGGGAGCCAGATCGAGGAGCTGTTGGAAAAAATCGGCAAACTTCCGAACAAAGACCTGCCGGTTTTTGTCACCGGCGACTTCAATGAACCGTCGCATCTGGATTGGACGGCCGCCACGGCGAAGTCAGGGCGTCATCCAGTCAAGGTAGCCTATCCGAGTTCCTCGGCGCTGGCGAAAAAAGGGTTTACTGATGCTTGGCGTAAGTTCTATCCGGACGAAATGAAACACCCCGGTTACACCTGGACACCTGTCTCCAAGCCGGACAATCCGAAAGACCACCACGACCGTATTGATTTTGTCTATTTCAAAGGAAAACACATCGAGGTGAAAAATGTGAGTATCGTCGGTGAAAACAAAAAGAACGCGGACATTGTTGTTTCTCCCTATCCATCCGACCACCGTGCGGTGGTCGCTACTTTTATTCTACCGAAGCAATTGAAACTAAAAAAGAAAAACACCAAGAAACAGGAATCAACCCCTTTTCTCCCCCTCTCCGATCTCCCCAACAACTTCCTCAGGGACACAACTAAAAAAGCAAATACCTAGCAATTAAAGAATTGAGATCGGATTAAGTAGTAAATTCCACGCGAGTCTATCCCTTAGTTCACACTCACGCAAACCCTAAACTCAACCTACTTTTTTTCAACGATGGCACGGCTCACAATGAGCTTCAGCCATAGAATCACGCCAAATATGGTACTAGACGCAAGGAGTAATAATGCTAAGTTTACACGCAACTATAACCATCAACAAAAAGTCTAAGTTCGCCCTCCCGATAGGGCTGGTGAGCTAGGACGTTATGCTAAAATGTCTCCTTGAATGTCAGCATAAACCTGCTTATGGTATAGGAGTGCCACGTAAAATCAGGCAATTAATTAGAGACCTTAAGAAAGCAGGTTTTGAACAGGTCTCAGGTGCAGGAAAAGGTTCTCATCGTAAATTCGTGCAAGATCGTTTCCCCGGCGCTGTTACTATCAGTGGCAAAGATGGGGCAGATGCTAAGCGTTATCAAGAACAAGAAGTTAAGATTGCAATAGAAAGAACTAAATAATGAAGACTATAGACAAATATCACATGTGGGTTGAATGGTCAGATGAAGATCAATGCTATATAGGCAAATGCCCTGATTTAATTACTGGGATTCACGGAGATGAACCTCTGACCGTTTTTAAAGAATTGAATCAGGTTGTCGCTGAGGTAATTGAACATTTCGAATCTTCAGGCAAGATACTGCCCATGGTAAGAACTCGTCCAACCATGCAAAATTCACAATGAAAATGCCGAAAAAATCTCTGTACCCAACACTATCGGCGCCTTTATGCTAAGTTTACACACAACTATAAGCCTTAAACAAAAGTCCAAGTTCGCCCAACCGATAGGTCGGATGAGCTAAGACATTAGTCCGTTCTGAAGGGTGGGTAATGTTTAAGGAAATTGAAATACTCAAATAACTACTTATCCTTTTTAGGCGTCTTAAGTTCTTTGGGCTCTTTAGGCTCAACACCGATGTGGAACCTGTATAAATCCTCCACCTTCGCACGCGCCCAGAATGTCTTCCTGAGAAATTTCAAACTAGATTTGATACTAGGATCACGGCTGAAGCAGTTGACCCTGATTCGGAATGCCAGATCATCCCAGCCATATTCATCGACCAGTTCATTGAGCATCCGCTCTAGGGTGATTCCGTGTAATGGATCATTACTCATATATCTTTTACATAAATGCTGGAAATTTAAAAGCGATCAAAATACCTCTCATATCCAAATCATATGGTCAATCTGAGTTCGCCTTTCCCTGCAGGCATCACTTTCTATTTGCCAAGACGACTAACCAGACTCATATTGTGAATGATATGAAATATAAATTATTCGCTCTACTCGCCGCCTCATTTACGATGGTTGCCAGTGGACAAGAGACAAAAGAGGCTCCCGCCGAAGCAACCAAAGAAGACGTATCTAAAGAAGTGGTCGTTTCTAAAGTGGCAGCTAGCATAGCGCCTGTAGTGCAGAAGTTTGAGGGTGAAAAATACGTTCCGACTAAGCTCGCTGGAAATCCTG
Source organism: uncultured Verrucomicrobiales bacterium (assembly GCA_963934155.1). Taxonomy (GTDB): domain Bacteria; phylum Verrucomicrobiota; class Verrucomicrobiia; order Verrucomicrobiales; family Akkermansiaceae; genus Rubritalea. The sequence continues at coordinate 3,633 of CAWVXI010000011.1, forward strand.
ACTACTACATCATCTACTTCACCGCCAGTTGGTGACCTCCTTGCCGTAGATCTGTTCCACAGTTAGTGGAAAAGTATAATACTGAAATAGCTAAGCTAGATAAACTAGAACTCGTGCAGGTAAGTGTAGACAGAGACGCTAAAAAAGCAGTCGGTTGGGCAAAGAAAGAGTCTTTCCCATGGCCAACTATCTTGATGACAGACATCAAGAAAACGATGGTTAAGGACATCAAGACAAACGCAGTGCCTACTTACGTCCTAATAGACAAAGACGGTAAAGAAATCGCCAGAGCCCATGATTCTGGGACAGTGATGAAGAAATTCAAGGAAGTTTCAAAGTAGTCATTTACTCTCTCTAAAATAGAACTATTCTCGGTAGGAGCGACATAATTTGTCGCTCCTATTTTTTTATTTAAAGAACTACCTAACAATATGAAAGCACTTGTGAAATCTAAGGCCGAGGAGGGGCTCTGGCTAGAAGATATCCCAGAACCAGAAATGGGACCGATGGACGTCATGATCAAAATCAAGAAGACCTCAATCTGCGGCACCGATGTCCACATTTATAAATGGGACAAGTGGGCGCAGAAAACCATCCCCTTCCCGATGACTGTGGGTCATGAGTTCTGCGGAGAAATCGCCGCTGTAGGTGCCGGCGTTACTGACTTTGAGGTCGGTGAACTAGTCTCTGGCGAAGGTCATATCGTCTGTGGACATTGCCGTAACTGTCTCGCAGGTCGCCGCCATCTCTGTCCTAATACCAAAGGCGTAGGAGTGAACCGCACCGGGGCATTTGCCGAGTATCTATCGATCCCAGCTGTCAATGCTTATAAGGTGGATCCCTCAATCCCAGAAGACGTCATCTCAACCTTTGACCCACTTGGAAATGCTGTCCACACGGCCCTCTCTTGGGATCTCGTGGCTGAAGATGTCCTCATCACAGGTGCTGGTCCTATTGGCTGCATGGCCGCTGCTGTTGCTAAATTTGCCGGTGCTCGGCACGTAGTTGTCACTGATGTAAATCCTTACCGACTCGCACTCGCTGAGAAGCTAGGCGCCACGCGCACGGTCAACGTGGCAAAAGAATCTCTAACAGACATCAAAAAAGAACTCAAAATGAATGAAGGATTTGACGTAGCGTTGGAAATGTCTGGTCACCCAGACGGGCTGAATGACATTCTTCAGAACACCTCGAATGGTGCTAAAATATCACTCCTAGGGATCTTCCCTGATGATGTCGCTATCGACTGGGATAAAGTGATTTTCAAAGGACTCGTTCTGAAAGGCATCTACGGCAGAGAGATGTATGAGACCTGGTACAAGATGACCTCAATGATCCGTGCAGGCTTGGATACTAGCGCTGTAATCACGCATCAATTTCACTACACTGACTTCGAGGAAGGCTTTCAGACGATGCTTTCTGGAGAGTCGGGGAAGATCGTTCTCGACTGGTCATAACAAATAACCAAAATTGCTAACAATTCACCACGAAATCATTATCTCTACTACTCGCTCTATTTAGCATCACTTCTATCACTCCAGCATCCGCAGACATCACTGATGCTGACCTTGAAAAACTCAAACAAGATGATTTATGCTGCCTTCAAATTCGGAGGCGATTCAGTTTGTCGTCTGTCTCCCTTACTTCGTTTGCTCTATTTTGGAATAGTACTCTGCCCAGAAAGAGATATCAACCTTACCATTACCCATTCTGGACTTATTTATTTGAACTGCTATCTAACCAGGAGATTGATGTCAGGAGACAAACAAAAGCCTAGGTTTAATAAATATCACTGTGTCAAATTCTGATGAAACATAGAATCTGAAGAGAATTGAATGTCGCAACACGGTTTGTTCGGCGAACAAACCCTAGCCTCAGGGTTACAGCATAAAAAAACTGAACCCGACAATTGTCAGATTCAGATTTGAAATGTTTTAATAGAATTACGTTTTTACTTCACCTGTCTCATGAACATGCGCTGTTCACGGTAGGTAATCACTGCATTGCACTCGCGCATGAAGTCAGCTCCGAAGAGGCCTACGTATGTGAGTCCTTGCTCGAAACGATCTAAATTTGTCGCGAGGATACGTCGCTTTTTAAAGAGCGCATCACCCAGTGTGACGGATTCTACCGTGCAACCTGCCGCTGGTGCTTCTCCACCCACACCATAAACTTTCTGATCCATAGGTCCGACATCTACTTTGTTATCATGCGCTGCTTTAAGGTGTAGCAATGAGCTATCAGCTCCTGTATCGATCATCCAGGTTACCTCGTTACCGTTGAGAGTTCCATCCACAAAGATGTGGTTTCCCTTACGCTGGTATTTAAAGCTTTGATAGGCTCTAAGCTCTAGTAATTCTTGGATGGTCAAGCTACGGCAGTGCTGTAGAAATAGCGCACCTTCTGGTGTCCAGTTCTTAGCATACTCAGAGTCTTCAGGAGAAAGCTGAGAGATCGAAAGCTGTATTTTCTTACCTTTTTCAGTCTTCACTGAGATAACTGTGGCAGTCTTCTTAGTGATGTTTCCACGATATATTTTGCCGGTTTTTGATTTGAAAATTCTAAAGGTAAGCGCATCTTCATTTGCCTGATCATCATCAACGGCTTTTACTTTAGCGTTGTCAGATTTATCCGGACGCAGGAAGAGTGTTCTCTCTTGGTAGGAAATCACAGCATCCAGCTCAGAGAGCATTTCTGCACCGAATAATCCATCGTCTCGGCGCTTCGCTCCTTTAGGCATGTCCTTCATCAGGTCGGTAGCCAAGATCTCTCTATTCTTAAAGACAGACTCTCCGATCTGAAGCGTGTCCACCTGAGCCAATGCCGCAGGAACTTCGCCTGAGACGCCATAAACTTTATGTTCGAATGGACCTAACTTACAACCAGTGCGAATCGCCGATCCAGTATGAAATAGTGATGTTCCCGCTCCAGTATCAACGACAAACTTAGCTGGCTTACCATTTATCTTAGCGTCCACTACTATGGAGTTCCCATCTAATTTTATAGGAATAGCCTCATAGCCACGAAGTGTCAGGAGTGCTCCTACAGATAGGCTGCGGCACTTGGTAAGGAAGTATGCCTTGGCTTTATTCCAGCCCTTCACGTATTCTTGGTCTTCTTTACTAAGAGCGGAGATGTCCACACTGCTACGTCTGCCATTTTGCATTAAAAACACAGCCTTAATGTCAGTTTTGTCCACTAGCACAGCCTTAATGACTTTACCGGCAGAATTCTTGAAGTCGCGATACTCTACGGTTTCTTTAGCATTGAGCGAAGAAATGCTAAGCCCCATTCCGAGCATTAACATCGTTATATATTTGATTGATTTCATAATAATGATTAGTAAATCAGATTACTTGAAGTCTCTAGACTTAACAAACTCAGTCCAGTCTTTCTCGAAAGCATCGACAGTTTCATAGCCAAAGAACTTCACTAGCTCAGATGGAGCCGGCACCTGGTCTGAGGTATTGATTCTTCTACATAGTTTAGCATAAGCTGCGATTCTAGGTTGAGTGCTCTGCATGAAGTAGGAGAGCGAATACATGGTAACGAGTTTCACTGGATCGAGATCTTTAGGTGACTCTAAGTTTAATGTCTGCAGAAGTTGCAGTTTGATTTTATCTTTTTTGACCAATTTTTGGAGTTCTTTTGCCCAAGCCGTGCCATCATCAAATCCTTTCTTAGATCCGATATCTCCACCGGAATCTTTAGAAAGTAGATTCGTCATTGTCTTTTTAGTAAGTTGAATTTCCTTATAAAAAGAGTGACCTCTAGTAATCGGGAAATAGCCATTTCCACTGATCCTTGAAACTCCGCCTAACTGCTCGCTTAGAAGATCTGAACAAATCACATGCGTCTGGAATGAGTGCCAATCCTTACGAAAGTCTTTCTTGTCCTTGGTATTAAATGCCAAACCACGATCTTTAAGGTTATGTTTTTTCATAACATCTTCCTTAACTCCTATATTGCCTACTCCCACTCTAGACCATGTTGCAGCACTGTTATCAGCAGCTTCACCCTGACCAGCATCAATGAGTCTAGCCTTTTCGTATTTACCTACAGCTTCGTAGACCTCCGTATCTTTTGGGAGGATGATAAGCTTGCGAGTCGTTCCCCAGTTCTCGATAAATTCTAGATGTTGAAAAGCCATTCCATGCCAGCACGCTTCTGCTGTTTCAGCGACACCTTGTGGATTGACTCCTTTAGAGGCAGCGAAAAGATAGTGCTTGGTTTGATAGAGCTCGAAGCCATCCTCTGAACCATCCAGAGACAATGTCTCTTCTAACTTTTTGATGAAATCCTTGGGGTTTCTCCACTGGTGCTCGGGAACATCTGGCTCTCCTTTCATGAGAAGATCCTTATCCGCTTGAGCGAACTCAATAAGATACTGCCTGTCTGCTAGACTGAGATCAGCCACCTTGATCTGTATTTCCTTAGGTTCCTTGGTAGTGAGGAAGACGATGCCATTATCATACTTGAGGATCTGAGCCTCAATTGAGCCTCCCTGTTTAGATGTCCAGGTGCGAAAATCTGCAGCACTTGCGAACAACGCAGAAGCAGCTGAAATAATTAATACTAGTATTGATTTTTTTAGTAATTTCATTGGTAAGTTGGTTAAGAAAAGGATGTATAAACTATCCAGTAATAAGTCCAGAATATAACTCAAGCAATTGAGTTACAAAGCCCTTAGTTTGACCATACTAACTGCGAGTATAGCAATATTTGATATGAACTGTTAAATTAATCTACAGCTGTGTGAAATAGGTTCTAAACTTATGTGAAGTACTAACCACTAAGCCTCTACCGCATCACTAGCTGTTTTATAATCTTTATTATACTCAATACACAGATCAAGCAGACATTCATCCAGCAGATGCACGTCTTCGCCTTTACCTATATCGCGAAGAAGCAGAACAGTGAGCTCCCCTCCTAGATGCTCGCGGAACTCCTCAAGACCAGCAATAACTTCTCGCTTGCCATCCGCTGTCCTTAGTTCGAAAGCTTCATCATAAAGTGGCAACCCTAGCTTTAACAAAATATCTAATACCCTATGCGCGTCATGCTCAGAGATCCTACCTGAACGCCATGAGTAAACTGTATCTAAGGCAACCCCCACACTCACGGCCTCAGCATGACTAAGCGCGAAATCTGTGATTTGCTCCAGCTTGTGCGCGGACCAGTGTCCAAAATCTAACGGCCGACTACTCCCTGTTTCAAAGGGGTCTCCACCCAGTGCAATATGCTCGGCATGAAGAGTCGCCGATCTCTCTACAGCTTCTTCCAGAACAGCCGGCTTTAGTTCATAGAGAAATTTAGCATTGTCTTCTAGCCAGTTAAAGAATGCGGCATCACGCACGAGTGCTACCTTCACCGCCTCCACTAGCCCATCCCTGCGGATATCTTCAGGCTGTGTATGAAGAAATGTGAAGTCGTTCACCACAGCATAAGGAACCGCAAATGAGCCAATCCAGTTTTTCTTACCAAACGCGTTGATCCCATTTTTAACCCCTACCCCGCTGTCATCCTGTGAGAGTGTGGTGGTGGGAAATCTCACCAGCCTCACGCCACGATGCGCAGTGGCTGCGCCAAATCCTACCACATCGAGAAATGCTCCCCCACCAATGACGAGCACATAGGAGTGGCGGTCCACTTTTTCTTGCTCGATGCCATCCCAAACTCTACGGAGCACTTTTTCGTTGCGCTTGCATTCCTCTGCGCCCACATCCACGCGCACTCCACGAAAATCAAATCCTGGGCTATCAGAAAAATATTCTTCAATCTTCTCAGTTAGTTGTGGGAATGCCACCGCCACTGCTTGCTCTAGGAAAACTAGTACCTTTGCGACTCTACTCCCGCCTGTCTGGTTAGCCTGCAATAACCCTGCAAGCATCCTATTGCCGCCCTCAAATGCGCCCCGTGTAAATCTAACTCGGTGCTGAATCTCTAGTGAAATGGTATAATCTGTGCCGTTCATAAAACTAATCTTTATCTAAAATTACTGTGAAAAAACTTACCTCTTTTATCGAAAAGGCAAAGTCTTATTTTTTTAACCGTTAGAGAGCTTACGCTAAATAACCACCATTTCTTAGCACTTTCTTTATATTTCAGCTAAATTTGATCCAATTTTAAAGCAGCCGTAGCATGGAAACTATTGACCAGCTCGGCATGACCAGCTAATAATCATCACTAATGAGCCCAAATACGTCTAAGATACCCGTAGCCATCGCAGGAACTGGAAGCTATCTCCCTGAGAGAATCATGACCAATAAGGACCTCGAAAGCATCGTTGATACCACTGAAGAGTGGATCACCAGCCGCACGGGAATCCAAGAAAGACGCATCGCAGCTGAGGGCGAGAACACCTCGGACCTCGCTACTGAAGCGGCTAAAAATGCACTGCAAAATGCTGGAGTAAATGCTTCCGATATCGACCTCATTATTGTGGGCACCATCACACCAGACACACTCACCCCAGCTACGGCATGCTACGTGCAGCATAATATCGGAGCCACATCAGCATTGGCATTCGATGTCTCCGCAGCCTGCTCAGGGTTTCTCTATGCCATGGAGATAGCCCAGCGAATGATCTCAGACGGCGTTTACAAAAACGCACTCATTATCGGTGCTGAGAAACTTTCCGCATTCACAAACTGGTCAGACAGAAATACCTGCGTGCTATTTGGCGATGGCGCCGGCGCAGCAGTCCTCACTAGGGGCACAGAAAACACCGGCCGCATACTCGCTACTAAGGTTGGCACAGATGGATCGAAAGCTTCCATCCTCAACATCCCAGGTGGCGGATCCGCCTGCCCTACCACCAGAGATAATGCTGATCTAAAGCTCGCGTCACTCGCGATGCAGGGCAAAGAGGTCTTCAAGCACGCTGTAAATGCCATGAAACGGTCTGCAGAAGCCGTGATCGAGGAAGCGGGTCTGAGCGCAGATAATATCAAGCTTGTCATCCCGCATCAGGCGAATCTCCGCATCATCGATGCCATCGCAGACCGACTCACCATCCCCAATGAAAAAGTCTTCGTGAACCTCCACAAATACGGCAACACCTCCGCCGCCGCTGTTGCCATCGCACTCGATGAAGCTCACCGCGAAGGTAAATTTGAGCGTGGAGACAACATCGTGCTTGTAGGATTCGGCGCTGGCCTTACCTGGGCCGCTATTGCTATTAAATGGTAGAAATTTTCACATTATGTCAAAACAATCATCAACGAGTGACAAACCCCGAATCGAAACGGCGACTATCGAGGATCTCAACGAGATCACCGAGCTTGTAATGGAGTTGCTAGAAACCCAGGGAGACTTCACCCCGATTCGTAGTAACCAAGAAAATGGGCTAAGGCTCATTCTTGAGGCTCCTAATCGCGGGAGAATTTTCATCCTCAGAAATGACCATTGCATCATCGGCATGGTGAACCTGCTCTTCACTATCTCCACCGCAGTTGGCGGCATGGTCATCCTACTGGAAGACTTTATCATCCACCCCAACCACCGAGACCAAGGGTATGGAAGTAAGATGTTGGAACATGTGCGGAAGTTCGCCAAAGACAAGAAATTTATCCGTATCACCCTGCTCACCGACAAGATCAGCGCGGATTCGCAGAAGTTTTTCAAGACCCAAGGCTTCCACGACTCCAGCATGATACCCATGCGGATGATGGTGGATTAATAAGAGAAATCTTCCCTATTTTGCGAGGTAATCACTCACATCTTAAATCTTTAATCTCAAATCTTTAATCTCAAGAAAATCCGATCAAACGGATTTTCGCGTTTCGTGCGTTTTTTCTTTTAAATTCTGCATTTCCCGACTACCACCACCACATGCTATTTACTGAACTAGGACTTTCCGAGCCTATACTTAAGGCGGTCACCGAGGCTGGCTACGAAAAACCTACTCCTATCCAGGCGCAAGCAATACCGCTCATATTGGAAGGGCGTGATCTCGTGGGTGCCTCACAGACAGGCACAGGCAAGACCGCAGCATTCGCACTACCATCACTCAGTAAGATTACTAAGCAAGGCAAACCACAGATCCTGGTGCTAGAGCCCACCCGTGAGCTCGCACACCAAGTGGCAGAGCAATTTGAAGCATACGGCAAACACACTGGTATGACAGTCGCACTACTTTATGGAGGTGTGGGCTATGGAGCTCAGCTAGACCAGCTGAAGAATGCAGACATCGTCGTCGCCACACCGGGCAGACTAGTTGATCACTTCTTCCGTGGCACCATGAAATTTAGAGAAATAAAGATTCTCATCCTCGATGAAGTGGACCGCATGCTCGACATGGGATTCCTCCCTGTCGTGAGAAAAATAGTTAACCTCTGCCCATGGAACATGCCGGCCGAGGAAAAGGAAATGAAAGATGGTGCGGTGCAAAGATTCCACAACGGCAGCCTTCGCCAAACACTGTTCTTCTCGGCTACCATGCCAGCCGCCATCCGTGGCTTTGCAGATTTCTGTTTATCAGACCCTGCTTCCATCGAGATCGCACGAGCTGAGGTAGCATCCACCATTAAGCACGCGTTCTACCCCGTCTCCATGGACCAGCGAGATGAGCTGCTACTCGCGCTCATCAAAGCGACAGATCACCAGTCATTGATGATCTTCACCCGCACAAGAAAGGAAGCAGACACCATCTGCTCCATGCTCAATGATAAGAGTGATGAGCGTGTCATCGCCATGCACTCAGACATTGGTCAAAAGGACCGCATGAAAGCACTAGCTGGCTTCAAGGACGACACCTATAACATCCTCGTAGCAACCGATGTGGCAGCGCGCGGAATCGACATTTCAAGTGTCTCACACGTCATCAACTACCGCGTCCCAGAAAATGCTGAGGACTACGTACACCGCATCGGCAGAACGGGCAGAGCTGAATCTGAGGGAGATGCCTTCACCATCCTCACTGCAGATGAACTAGACTACGCGCTATCAGTTGAGGTCTTTGTGAAGCGAAAGATTGAACGTAAAAAGCTGGAAGGATTTGACTACAAATACACCGCTATTCTCGATGAGAACCCTGGCAAGTCATTCAAAAAGAAGAAGCGCCCAGCGCCTAAACGCCGCCGCAAATAAACAACCTTGAGAATCCTAGCGATAGACCCTGCTGTAAGAAACACCGGCTACGCTGTGCTGGAGGGAGATCAGCACAAACAAATCGTCATCGACTACGGAGTCATCTCCATTCCAGCTAAAATCCCCCAGTCTGGCGCACTCGCTGCCGTGAAGACTGGGCTCACAAATCTCATTACTCAGTATGAACCAGATGAAGTCGCCGTAGAGGCCATCATCTACGTCCAGTCCATAAGAACCGCTATCTCTATGGGAGCCGCCAGAGCTGCCTCCATGATAGCTGCCGCTGAGCAAGGTTTAGCCATTTACGAATACGCCCCCAAAAAAGTCAAGAAAGCCGTTGTGGGTAATGGTAACGCAGACAAAGCACAAGTCGCCTTCATGATCCGCGCACTCCTAGGTCTGTCTGAAACCCCTCCACACGATGCCGCAGATGCACTCGCCATCGGCATAGCACACCTATCCGCATCGGATCCACTAAAAGCATCATTGCTAGACAGAAAGAGAATCTAACAGTCTAACAGCCTAACAAGGCCTAATAGAGAAATAGCGACTAACAATTAATCGTCAGTGTATTTTTTATGCCCTTCTTTCTTAAGATCCTTCCACTTTCTCGCCAGCTCACCGATAAGTTTATCGTCCTTCTTAATGTAGGCTATTTCCATTTCACAAAGAATAGCATAAGTCATTCCCATTAATCTACGGGAATCAGCTAGAGCGATGACTTTCTCATCGCCATCCTTCATCTCTTTCACCAGGCTAGGACTGTATGCCATAGAGCGGAGGATCGCAGCGTGTGCCTTACGCACAGCCTCAGCACCTGATGCATGGTCAGCCTTATCTATTTTACGAAGAGACTTGAGACTATCACTCACAATCTTCATCTCTTTTGCCATTGGAGTATCTTCCTTATCATCAGCGATGGCAGAAGCGGTTCCTAAAAATCCCAGAGCAATTGCTCCCAAAAATAATCTTACTTTTCTAGTTTTCATGTCTCAGAAATCTACACTAATTTCGTATTATAGCAAAAACTTTCCAAAAAAAATGTCAGTCTTTTTTATCTGGCTTAGCATCTTTCATATAACCCTGCCAATGTCTATTTCACTGAGGTAGATAGGCCGTTGAGCTAACAACACAGTCATCTCCTCTGAAATTTCATCCTTTAAATTTTTTCTCCAGTTCCTTGATTGAAATCTGAATCAACGTCGGTCTCCCATCGGGCGTGCAGTAAGGAAGGTCACAGCCAAACATTTCATCTAACAGACTCTCGACGCCACGTAGATCACAGCGTTCGTATTTAGAAATTCTGTTAGAAAGAGTTTCCGCAAACGCCTCAAAGGCCATCTGCTTTCCACGCCGCCCGCCTTGGGTCTCGATGAGTTCATCGATCATTGATATAATAAATTCTCGTGGCTTCTCCACAGGCGCCAGTGCCGGCAAACTCCGCACCTGAATAGAGCTACCTCCAAAGGGCTCGATAGAAATCCCTGCTTCGCTGAAATTTTCTAGATTATTCATCACCACATCAAGATCTCGCGCTTCAAGATCGATCACCTCCGGAACCAGCAGACCTTGGCTTTCTATCCCCCCACTCTCCTTAACCGCGTTAAGAACTTGCTCGTAAGCGATCCTATCCCTTGCTGCCTTTGGCTCTAACAGAACTAGCCCATCGTCTCCCTGCATCAGGATATATGTATCATGTAGAACAGAGAGTATCTTAAACCTAGGCCGCTCAACCTCCTCGATCTCTAACACCTCTTGCTGAGGAATTGGTTTAGGAAAAGAAGGTTTTGGGATGGATGATTTACTGAAATCTGATTCTTGTTCTGCTTGGTTTTCTGCAACTGGGTCTTCTTGAAATGGCTTCCTAAGAATAGCGGAAACCTCGCCACTTTTTCTAGAAATAATTTTCGCTTCGCCCCGTGCCGGAGCTACCAGCGATTTAGAAACACTCGGCTGTGGAATTCGCCTAGCCTCAACAGCAGTGAGAACAAGATTCCTGACATCATATGGCTTATGAAACCTTACCTCTTTTTTCGCAGGATGGACATTCACATCCACTAGCGCTGGATCCATCGTTAGCCAGAGCCACGCAGTAGGGTTTAGCCCATCCATCAGTCCTCCTTTGAACCCATCTTTGATCGCGCGACTGATCGCCGCATCTTCTACCGGTCTGCCGTTTAGAAACACAAATTGTTGTCGCCTGCCCTTGCGCGCATAATCAACAGGCAAGACATAACCCAATACCTCCATTCCGTTTTGCTCAGTATAAGGAACCTCAATCAATGCCTTGCCAATTTCTGCCCCAGAAAGCCCTGCGATGCGTGTCCTCCTATCGCTCGTAGCAGGTACATCGAACACCACTCTACCATCTTTTTTATAGGTGAACCTTACCTCTGGATAAGCAAGCGCATGGAGCTTCACCTGATGCTCCACATGTGCTGACTCCGTGCTCTCGGTGCGCATAAACTTACGTCTAGCGGGCACGTTAAAGAATAAATTTCTGATCTCAAACACCGTCCCAGGCTGCATCCCTGTTACCCGTACGTCCTTGATGATCCCCCCATCGACGCTGATCTCAGTCCCTTCAACACTCTCTACTTCACGCGTCATAATCCGCATTCTAGAAACACTCGCCACACTCGGCACAGCCTCACCGCGAAACCCCATCGTAGCAATGGCGGCCAACTGTTGCACATTCTTGAGCTTGCTGGTAGCATGACGCTCCAGACACATCAGCGCGTCCTCTCTATTCATACCGCTGCCGTCATCGGTGATCTTGATCAGTGAAGCCCCACCCTTGTGGATCTCCACCTCCACATGCTTCGCCCCGGCATCGATAGCATTTTCAACCATCTCTTTCACCACGCTGGCAGGACGCTCCACCACCTCACCTGCCGCCACTTGGCTGGCTAGAACATCGGAAAGTATTTGGATTTTTGACATCTCAAAGAGTTATAAAGCCTAGCCCACCACAGGTCAACTAGGGCGTGGGATAAAGAGGCATTTTTCTTCAGAATCTCATTCCTGCCTTGCAATACGCCCAGTGAACATTAGTTTATTAATCAATCAATTACCTTACCAGTTCCATGTTTTCTATCAGATCATTTATCATCTATCTAGCCGCTCTTTGCTCTAGCATCGCTCAGGAACCAGCCCCTGTGGCTCCTCAGCCTGAAGAGGATCACGTCCGAGTCGCGGTATTAGGCTATCATGATTTTTCCTCCACTCGGAAGATCCAGGAAATGCTCATCCGTCCGTCTAAGTTCCGTAGCCAGATGCAGGCGATCAAAGACCTCAAGCTCAATGTCATTTCGCTGGAAGATTTCGTCCTCTGGAAGCAGGGTAAAAAAAATATCCCAGATAAGTCAGTGCTGATCACTATTGATGACGGCTGGAAGTCAGTTTACACCGAAGCCTACCCTATTTTAAAAGAATTCAACTACCCGTTCACCCTCTACCTATACACCAACTACATCGACCGTGGTGGTAGATCGATGACCTCAGAAATGATCAAGGAAATGATGGCGAATGGCTGCACGATCGGTTCACACTCAGTCTCGCACCCAATGCCCTCCACCATTAGAAAACACCAGCGTGAAGGGGTCGATGGTTACAAGAAATTTATCGATACCGAGCTCGGTGCCTCGAAGAAAATTCTTGAGTCCACATTTAACCAGCCGATTAATAGCTACGTCTATCCTGGTGGAATTCATACACCAGAAATGTACGTCACTGCCGCAGAAGTAGGCTACCAGCACCTCTTCACCGTGAAGCCCGGAAAAGTCACTCGTAAGAAGGACGACAACATCCTCCCTCGTTACATCATCCTCGGTGAGGACAAGCATGACTACATTTTCAAGCACGCCACCACTTTCTCTGCCAATGCCATCTCAAGAGGCACCTCAGGCGCCGTCTTCAAGAAGGAAATGGCTCATCCAGTCTCTCCCTCTGCAGGTGAGAAGATCAGTAACCGGATGCCAAACATCACAGCGAATCTCAGCAAGGTCGAGAATCTCGATGAAGCTTCCATCGTCATGCGTGTTGCGGGATTTGGTAAAGTTCCCGCCACCTATGATCCAGAAACTCAGATCAGCAGCTGGAAAGTCAACCGTCGCCTCAGATCTCAGCACTGCAGCGCATCCGTTCAGTGGAAATTGATCGATGCTGAATCCTATCAGCCCTTAATGGAATGGACATTCGTCATTGACAAAGAAGCCGCCTACACCCCAAAAACAGCACCAGCACTACCCTAAAAACTGGCACCCTCGTGCCACACTCCGCCATTACCAATTCACAATTACCAATTCACTACCACCAACCACCATGTTCAACTCACTCTCAGATAATCTCGAAGGCGTATTCAAAAAACTCCGCGGCCAAGGCAAGATCTCCGAAAAGAATATCACTGACGCACTGCGAGAGATCCGTCTCGCCTTACTAGAGGCCGATGTCGAATTCTCAGTTGCGAAAGGTTTCATCGCTAAAGTTAAAGAACAGGCACTCGGAGAAAAAGTCCTCAAGTCAATCAAACCTGGCGAGCAGATTGTTAAAATTTTCCATGATGAACTCACCACACTACTCGGCGGTGATCAATCACCACTAGACCTAAACCCACCCGCACGCATCCTCATGGTAGGCCTTAACGGTGCTGGTAAAACGACCACCTCTGCCAAGCTCGCACTGCGGCTTAAGAAGGAAGGTCGCCGGCCTCTCCTCATTGCCTGTGACCTTTATCGTCCCGCTGCCATCGAACAGCTCGCCACTCTCGCTGCTCAGATAGATGTTCCTGTTTACAAGCCTGAAGCAGGCGAGAAAGACCTCATCAAGGTTGCTAAAGACGCTCTCAAGTGGGCCGAGATCCAGAACGGCACCGTGCTCATCTTCGATACCGCTGGCCGCCAAGAGATCGATGAAAAGCTCATCGGGGAACTCAAGGAACTCCACAAATTTCTAGACCCTAAAGAAACCCTACTCGTCTCAGATGCAGCCACTGGCCAGCAGGCAGTCTCTGTCGCCACACACTTCGATGAAGCCGTCGGCATCACAGGTATTGTTCTCACTAAGCTCGATGGTGATGCCCGTGGTGGTGCAGCCCTCTCAATGCGTGCTGTCACTGGCAAGCCGATCAAATACATCGGTGAAGGTGAGAAACTAGATCAACTAGCAGAATTCCACCCAGACCGTATGGCTGGCAGAATACTCGATATGGGTGACGTCGTCTCCATGGTCGAGAACATGGCGGATAAGATCGATGAGAAAGAAGCCATGAATGCAGCCAAGCGCATGCAAAGTGGTAAGTTCGACTTCAACGACTTCCTCGGCCAAATGCAGATGATCAAAAACCTCGGACCCCTCGATGGAATCCTAGGAATGCTTCCAGGCATGAAGAAGCTCAAAAAACAAATCCCCACTGATCTTCTAGGCGGCAAGAAAATGGCACACATGGAAGCCATCATCTTATCGATGACTAAAAAGGAGCGCGTGCGCCCAGAGATTATCAAAGGCACCCGCAGAAAACGCATCGCGCTCGGTAGCGGCACCTCGGTCATTGAGGTCAATAAGCTGCTCAAGCAATTTGGAGAGATGCGTAAAATGTTCCGCGGTAAAGGCGGCAAGATGAAGCAAATGATGCAACAAATGGGCGGCATGGAAGGAATGCAAGACATGATGAAAGGTCTCGGCGGTAAAGGCGGTAAAGGCGGCGGACTACCTTTCTAATCCTTGCCAACTGTGGTGTCTCATCACTTGTTATACCATTTGAACAGTGATAGTAGTTTGATAGAAAAACAAAATAGTGAGATCCTAGTAGTGAGATCCAGCATTTCTTATCTGCGGTTTTGTTGCAGGCACCTCCTTTGCTTAGGGTCACCTCCTGCTGCTTTCTGAATGAAGTGAGAAATACGGCGCCAACCCCACAAAACATGAACAGATAACCCTGATACATACCATCTGCGGAGTACAAAACTTGGCACGATCATGATGACCGTGCCACTGTGAAGCTATAGATTATTGCTGGCTAGGTGTTTTACTTAGCTGTGATAGTTGCAGCTGCATTCGCTTTCTCTGAATCGGCTTTTGAGGCATTGCTGCGCTCTTTGTGGAACGCATTGAATGATTTCTGGGACTCTACTGTCAGCGTGGTGACCATATTGGCGTGTCCTGCTCCGCAGAGTTGTGCGCAGACTACAGATGTTTCCATTTCCTCGATAGGAGTGAACCACATTGGGATGTCCTTGCCTGGAAATGCATCACTCTGGATTCGCATTGGGATGATGGCGAAGTTATGGATCACGTCGGTAGAAGTTACCTGAAGGATCACTGGTCTATCCACGGGAATTCTAAGCTTGTCAGCAGTAAAGTCATCCCAGCCATTTTTATCATCAGGGGCAATACATGGGTCACCTTTTGATGACACCAGGGAGCGGTCGATAAAACCAAACTTACCATCTTCACCGGCGTAGTGGAAATTCCAGTTGAACTGAAAACCAATCGCTCTGACACGGACTGGATTCTCTTTCAGCACCCGGTCAAAGGTGTCTGTTCTCTCGCTCCAGAGTGGCAATGCGAAGCCGAGTAGCAGCACGGCCTCCACGATTACCACACCTACTTCTAGGTGCGTGGACAGGTGACTTTGCACACCGTAGTAGGATGCTTTAGGATTCTTTTTGTGCCAGAACTTGAAGAGTGACACTAGGAAAAAGAGCGTCCACCCGATGAAGAGCGCGATCATGAACCACGTGACTACATCGATCATATGGCCAACTGTATCACCGTGAGCTGAATAGTTCTTAGGCAATCCCATCCACTCTGCTGGTGAAAAGGCAATGGTATTAAATATGTTTTGAATGAACATGGTGTTCTATTATTTTTTAAAGTTGTGGTCGTTTAAAAATGGATCGTCATACTGGTTATCTGCATGAACGCTCTGACGTCTCGCAATACGATAAATGAAGAAGGCCACTGCTATCAGCATTGGAATGATAATGGCGAGCATGAACATAATTGCCCATCCTGCGGCGTCTTTCCCACCGTGCATGAAGGCACTTCTACATGCTTGGCAAGCTAGAGTGAGGTTGTCTGTTAGATGATGGATGATTTGCATGGTAATGATTGGTTATGGTTATTAGTTAAAATTACTGCCCGATTTTTTATAAAAACTGACTCCATAGATAGGAAGGATAATAGCGGCGACAGAACATGAGTAGCCAAGTATCTGCAGAGCAACATCCTGATTATCCTTTTCAACGTACAGCGCCCAGATCGCTACACCTAAGCAGAACAAGGTGACGATAGTGATGAAAATGATGTGGAATGCTCTAAGTGACATGATTGTTTAAGTTTGATTATTGAGTAACACCACCTGGGAGTAGTTCATCGAAGGTGATTGGATCGAAGTAGTGAAAGGCGAAAAGTAAGATAAGAGTCACAGCTAGTGCGATCGCGCCGCAGAAAATCCAGTAGATCGCCTTCTTCTCGTGGTTAAGGTGCATGAAGATAAACGCTACCAAGCCTGCCTTAAACGATGCGATACAGATACCAATAATGGCATCTATATGGTCGAATCCGTGTTCTCCGAAGTCTAAAGCGGGCACAGTAGCTACAGCCACTGTGATCCCTGTAAAGATAAACAAGAGAAGTCCGATGAAGGTGTAGAGCTTGATTGATTTTTTAATTGCTTCAGGTGAGTCAGCCATATTCTTAAATGAGATTATTTATGATTTTGAAATAGTAAAAATTACATGAGGTAGAAGATAGGGAACGCGAAGATCCATACGAGGTCAACGAAGTGCCAGAAAAGACCGCCTACTTCAACTCGATTAGCGAGCCACTCGGGGTTCTCCTTATACATTCCATATCCGAAGAATAGATAGTAACCTAGCACGATCGCGCCACCGATCACGTGAAGACCATGAATACCTGTGACAGTAAAGTAGATCGCATAGTAGTTATTCATCTTAGGTGAGAATACTGACTCAAATTTGATATCGTGTCTCGCTACATGAAGTAGTGGGAAGTTACGTGTTTCCTCGATAACGTGGTGATCATCATCCTTAGGGTTAAATTTACCATGATTCGCGCCGACGAATCCATCGATCATTCCAGGAGAATTTGCCTTCACATTCGCGAGAGTGAGTTCTTCACCTAATTTTGCGACAGCATTATAAGCAACGATGTGCTGCCAAGTCATGCGATAGAGTTCTATATCAGTTGGCACGCGGTTTGGCTCATCGTCATCATCAAGTCCATATTCCTTCTTGAGTTCTTCTGTCCAGAGGATACGCCATTTTTTATGCATCGCCCAGAGGCTTCTGATGTGCACAGCGCCTTCGCTATCGCCTAGATTTTCATACCAGTCTTCGATCATTTCATCGATCTTCGCTTGGCTGTATTTACGTTCACGCGCCTTCATGACGAGGTGTCTGTGGTCCACGGCATCGACGTCTATGTCCATCCCAGAGTCACCTGCCACTCCCATAATAGCGGTCTTATCTAGTAGAGAAATAGTGGAGTCCTCACCTTGCTTAGGCGCTGACATTCTGCCCCAACTAGGTTTGATCTTAATTTCTGCATTATCCACAGCGAGTTTGAATAAACCCGTATTAGATAGGATGGTTCCAAACTCTCCGCTTTCTAGGATTCTAGCAAATTCTTCATTGGCGGCATCTTTCTTGGCTTGATCATACTGAGTGAGATCTTCTTCAGCATTAAATCTTCCGCCATCATTGGATTTCACATTTTTCCAAGCCTGTCTGAGCGATGACTCTTTCACTTGCTCATTATGCTTTCTGGTCTCAATGAATGATTCCTTAGCCACTGCTAGAATGTTACGTAATGAGCCTTCATCTTCACCCTCGAGTGTCACGCTCTCGCCAGCATTTATTAATGGCTTCTGAATCAGCTTATCGCCTTCAAAGACATTGATGACCACATCTTTTGCGGCTGTACCTTTCGTATCACCGATGCGAGTGATGATTTTATCCAAGTATGGGTGGTAATAGCTTCCAAGATCGAAGTTGATCTCATTTGCTTTTATTACGTAGAAATTTCCGCCATGTGAACCATGACCGTCTTTGCCCTCTTCCTCAGGATGAGTGTGTCCTTCGATGTTAGTCCAGTCTTTGTATTGGATCGCTTGGTGATGGAGCTTGGCGCTGTATTCAAATCCCTTGAGCACCATGAAAACAAGCGCGCACAAAATAGTGAAGCTCATGTAGCCTACGAAGCCCTTCCAGTTTCTTAACTTGAGCGATGCCCAAGCAAAGACCACTGTCACGGAGGAAGCAATCAGGATGAAGGTGTTTAGCAGTCCAGGAAGCACTGGAAGTACCCGCTCTGGCCATGGGAAGTCAGCGAAGATACGCAAGAAAATGTAGGAGGAGAATAGCCCCCCGAAGAGCATCACCTCGGATGCCAAAAACAGCCAGATCGCTATTTTTGAGTTATTCAGACCCGTATCTTTACGGGCATTTACGATATATGGGATTTCCATGTCTAATGAATGTTGATTTTGAAATTACTGAGAGTTATAAATTAATGACTGTCCTTAGGTGTGACGCCTGCATCGAGGTCAGAAGAAGTTTGCTCCTTTGGCTCATGCCACTGTGGATAGAAATCTTCTTCACAGTCTGGACGGCTATATTCGTATGGTCCGCGGTATGCCGCTACATCGAATGTAAAGTTTCCATGTCCCGGAGGGGTTGGTGTTGCCCATTCGAGTGTGGTGGCATTCCATGGGTTATCACTTTCCACTTTCTTACCGGTTCTCCAGGCAGTGAATAGGTTGATGACAAATGGAATCTGTGCTGCCGCGAGACAGAATACTGAAATAGACATTAGCTGGTTCAGCCCAATCCATTCTCTAACAGTCTGGCCGAAAACGTCAGCTGATTCTGATCCTACGAGGTATCCGTCACCACCGTTATACCAACGACGGTGGAAACCTGCCATTCCCTGTAATAACATCGGGAAGAACACAAGGTTGATGAAGATGAGTGATGGCCAGAAGTGCAGATGACCGAGGGTGTTGTTCATGTAACGACCGAACATCTTAGGATACCAGTAGTAGATACCTGCGAAGAGTCCAAAGAGGATACCTGGAGCCACCACATAGTGGAAGTGACCGATCACGTAGTAGGTATCATGCAGGTGGAGGTCAACTAAGTTGAACGCCAGTGGCAATCCTGTGAGACCACCGATACCGAACATTGGTAAGAAGGCACAGGCCCAGATCATCGGCATCGTGAAGCGGATGGAGCCGCCCCAGAGTGAGATGAGTAGCGCTGTGATAATCACCACGGATGGCACCGAAATTAATACGGTAGTCACCTGGAAGAAAGTAGAAACTGAAGGTCCCATTCCTGTGAGGTACATGTGGTGCGCCCAGACGATGAAGGAGAGGAATCCGAGCACTAGCACCGAATAAACCATGGACTTATAGCCCCAGAGTGGTTTACGCGTATTCGCAGGGATAATTTCTGCCACACAAGCAATGGATGGTAAGAGGAGAACATACACTTCGGGGTGACCGAGGAACCAGAACAAATGCTGGAACAGTAGTGGAGAACCACCACCTGCATAGTCGGCAGCACCAGCGTCTGTATAGAGACCAGTAGGTTGGAAGAATGATGATCCAGTGGTTCTATCTACTAGCTGCATGATACCAGCTACTTCGAGCGGTGGGAATGCGAGTAGGAGAAGGAAACCAGTGACAAGCATCGCCCATACAAAGAATGGTAAGCGCATCCAAGTCATCCCCTTGGCGCGAAGGTTAATGATCGTGGTGATGAAGTTTACAGCACCCAGCAAGGAGGAGGTGATCAGTAAGACAAGTCCCAGCAGCCACTGGGTTTGTCCCGTGAAAAATTGATTAGGATGCTGCGAGTCAGCGAATGAGGAAAGTGGCGGGTAGTTCGTCCAGCCAGATTTAGCCGATCCAGATTCCAAGAAGAATGATCCACACATTAAGAGTCCGCCTAAGAGGTAGAGCCAGTATGACATCATGTTTAGCTTAGGGAATGCCATGTCTGGCGCGCCGATCTGCAGCGGAGTCACGTAGTTACCAAAGGCACCAAAGCCGAGTGGAACCACACCGAGGAAAACCATGATCGTTCCGTGCATCGCACCAAACATATTGTAGGTCTCACCCTCTACCTTACCAGCGGTAAGCCATCTAGCTTTCCACTCATCGGTGAATACCCAGCTCATCCAGCTTGGAACTGGCTCCTGTGGGTAGGCGATGCTCCAGCGCATCATCATCATCAGGAAGAAGCCTAAGAGGAGGAATAGCAAGGCGGTAAGGCCGTATTGTAAACCGATCATTTTGTGGTCGGTAGAGAAAATATACTTCTTCCAGAATGGAGGATTGTAGTGATCGTGATGGTCTTCGGCGCTCATAAGTGTGCGGGTGTAAAATTTTGTTGTGTGTGTTAATTAGTGTATTTAAAATCTAGAATCATGTTACTGGACGATAACTTCGCCAGTTTTCTTATTAATCATTGTTCCTGGTTCGAATAAATCACCAGACAGTTCGACTTTTCTGAACTCATCTAGTTCTGTAGCAGTGGTGTGTCCCTCAGCTCTTTCGGAGTTGAGTAACTTTATTTGGTTCATTTGCTCAGGTGTGTAAATCTTGCCTACCTTGTTTCCAAAGCTGTTCTGGAGATAATAAACAAGTGCCGCCATTTCTAAGTTATCAGTGCTCTTATTTAGTTGAGAATCCATTTTAGCACCACTGTAAGTTTTGCCAGCGACAGTGATAGGTCCTTCTAGACCATTGATGATTGCCATCAAGACAGCCACTGGTGAATCAGTCACATACTCAGATCCTGCGAGTGGAGGGTATATTGCATTTCCCTTGCCGTCTGGCTGGTGGCACCCCATACACTTCTTATATGTGCTTGCCCCTTTTGCCATGTAAACTGCCTCCACATCTCCCATCGGGACTTTTGGTCCATCACTCCCTGGACCATCCGCTTGCACGTAGCTGGCTTTCACAAATTCATCGTAGGCAAAGAGGTTATTACTACTAAAGAGCACGCTACCGGCAATGATCGCTATAATGCTACCAGTGATGAAGATCCATATGGATACTGGCTCTAAACCATTCTCTCGCACTTGTTGCTCACGTGATGCAGCAGCGGAGGCACGGGACACTATCGCGTGCTGTTCAGCTACGTTGGTGGACTCTTCAAGATCTGGCTTTTTCGGATCTATTAGTTGGACTGACATGTTGTTGATTTTTGAGTGATTGGTTACTGTGAACTTAGATGGTAATTTCTGAAAAGATAGTATTATCTGAAAATATAGAACTACTTACCTGCTTTTTTCTTGTCTTTTGAATACTGCATTGCGTATGGGACTGCGCCATCTTTTTTTAGATTCATTAGATAGTTAACGATCGCTCGGCAATTGTCTGTAGGCACTATTTGCTTCCCATCATTCACCGCTACTGCATCGACTGCACCCTGACCATAATCTGCGATCTTAGTAAAGAACTGTGGGTTTGCCTGGCAAACTGACCATTCGTTCTCATCACCATTGTAAGGAAGGCCTTCGTTCCGTGGATAATACAGATGCTTGTAGACGTAGAGTTCTTTATTAAATGCTTTATCACCTATCGCGTTGATGATTTCCTGCTTAGTCATTAGAGACTTATCTTCCTTCATTAACTTGATGCCGAGTGCTTCCGCAGATTTGATATTCTCACTTATTTCTAGAGCGACAAGACGGTTACCGAAGTTTGCTAGATCTGGCCCGATACGGCTCTCACCAGTGTGAGCGCGCTCTTCACCAGCGAAGTCCCAAGCATTAGTAATTCTGCGAGTATCTCCCCTATCTGGATGATCCTTTGTTCCACCTTGTCCCTCACGGAAGACGTCCTGTCCTGCGTAGGATGGACGTACCAGTTGTGAGTGGCACATTGCGCAACCTTCTTGACCGTAGATGAGTGAACCATTTCCTGTTCGGCCGCTATGCTTCGGATTGAAGAGATCGTCTCGCTCATCGTTCACCTCATCATAACGAGGTGCTTCCATGGTGCGCATGGTACTAAATGGGACGACAAGCATGATCAGCCATGGAAGTCCAAAGCTGGCAATGAGTCCGTAGAAAAATGTCTTAACTGTCATCGTGTTTCTAGTTGAGTGAAAAGGTTAGCGTTAAAAATTAGTGAGTGGGAGTACTTGAATCAAGTGATACGAGTGTGTCAATATCTCCTTCTGGACCGTGTGGTGATGAAGGACTGTGGCTTACTAGTAAGGTAGGGTGACTACTGCGGCGCCCCAGTCTCAGCCACATCAATAATAGATGGCAACAGAACATAAATGTCGCAAACAAGATGAATACAAAACCGGTGGTTAAACCAATGGCGTATGGATAAAGTCTTCCAACTGCTGCCTCGGTAGGTTCGCCGACTTGTTCAAGCGTGTAACCATGCATAAATCCACCCAGAAGAGTGTAGAACACAGCAATGAATGCCACACCATAAATAGTAAGCCAAAAATGCTGGCCGATCATTTTAGCGGAAATCCACTCGCGGTTTGTTATACGTGGCACAATGAAGTAGATGGCTCCGAACATGCACATGGAGAAGAAACCGAGCAGGCCGGTGAGCTCTAGTCCGTATTGTCCAATTGAGAACTGTGTGAATTGCAGAGAATCAGGCAGTGACATCATCGCACCTAATAGAGCGAAAACTAGCATCCCGACAGCACCTGCTAAAGTGAACCGTAGTGACGGTGAATACGCTATTGCTTCGGGATTACTTCTTGCCGTCTTGATGATATTTACTGAGAGCGCCATCGCTGGGATGATCATTAGCACCGCAGCACCGGCACTGAGAAACTGCAAAAATGAAGGGATTGGTGCTCCCATCATACGCTGCATTCCTGCCCAGGGTCCGATGATCGCCAGTGCCCAGAATCCGAAGATTGCGAGACTGTATGAGTAAACGGGACGACCAGTCACTTTAGGAGTAATGTAATAAGCACTCGCGGCAGCTACTGGGGTGAAGAAAAGGAACATCAATGCAGACCTAAACCACGCGGTGGAAGCTGTGATCATTAGAGGGTGCCCATCTCCCAGATAGAGCTGGCTGAATAACACTCCTGAGATAAGAACCCATGGGAACCAGAAGAGAGCGGCGAGTAGATACCACTGAGAAATGTAAATGTGTCCACCACGGCGAACGCGGAAGGCAATCACTGACCAGATACCAATGAGGAAATAGGTTACCACGAGTGCGATCATAACCCCCTCTGGAAAGGCCATCCAGACCACACCAGTGCCAGATCCTGAAAGAACACATACGGTGCCTACTCCGACCATGAGATTCCAGAAGTGACCAGCGGCTAGGATGATGCCAGACTTCTTACATTCTTGGCGAGAGAGACGAGACATTAGCCAGATGATCACACCGAAGGCTGCTTGCGCTCCCCAGCCGTAGATCAGCGTGCTCATGTGTGCGGGCATGGTGCGCCCCACATTAAAGCAAGAAAAGTAGTTCAGGAAATCTGGTGAGTGTGTCTTTGCAGAAGCAAGGATACCAAGCACCAATGACACTGCTAACCATGCAGCACCGCTTGTGAAGAAGAACATCACTGGGTGGCGCAGAGAGCGGTCGATATCTGCTCTGAGCTGGGTGTCTTCTAGGATTGAACTCTGACTGGTTGTTGTTGCCATGAAATTATGTTTGTTCGTCTGAAATTAGATTACTTTGAAAAATTACTTAAACTCCTTGTTGTGAGGAATACCTGAGTCTGCTGGCTGAGTGTCTAAAATCTCCCCAGCCAAACTGAAAAGCGCGCTTGGAGGAAGCTGCACATTCTGACCTTCTTTGGTGTATTCGAGAAGTGCCGCTTGGGCAGCGTATACTTGTTCACGTTTAATCACACGAGCCTTACTAACTTCATCATCAGCGCTGTATATCTCGTCCTCTTGGATGAAATTCTGGATCATCAAAACAATAAGCCCGAAGACGACAAACAGTCCCAGCCCCCACCAGAATGTAGCGAAGCGGCGTAGTGGTGTGTCACGTAAATTAGTTTCCATGGTAATATATTCTATTTTAAAAATTTAGTTATGAAGATTTGCTGACTCTAAGATACGAGGATCGCGATTCGGGTAGATATTCGAACTACCGAGATTGCGCAAGAACATAAAGATGAAGAAGGCACCAACGGTGAAGAAGGCAACGATGTCTCCTAAGTAGGCTTTGTGATCTACGAAGAGTTCCTCACCATGTGTGAGTGATACTCCACGCTCAGGGATGACTGCAATATAGAGGTCGATCACATGAAACAGAAGAATATAGATACAAATTGGCACGATGAGCTTAGGAATCTTCTTGGTGTAATGCGGTAGTAGAAAGACAAATGGAACCATGAAGTGTCCGAAGACGAGTGAAAGACTCCAGCCCCACCATTGATCGGTATTTCTCAGGATGAAATAAGTAGTCTCCTCAGTGATGTTCGCATACCAGATGAGCATGAACTGTGAGAATGAAACGTAGGCCCAGAAGATAACGAAGGCTAGAAGTAGCTTACCCATGATGTGGGTGTGTTCCTTATTGGCAACCTGCTTAAGGTAACCTTTCTTGCGTAACCAGACGACGGTGAGCATCAGAACGGCCATGGAATTCAGAGCACAACCGGCGAAGAAATACACGCCATACATGGTGGAGAACCACTTGTAATCAAGTGCCATCATGAAGTCGAGAGCGATGAAGGTGGCTACCACGGCGAAGACCGGCATGATCATGCAGGAAAGCTTACGCGTCAGAATGAGGCGGTCGCAATTTGGCTTAGGGTCGGTGTCCTGATCGATAGAAAGCTTTCTCTGAATCCAGATACCTAGTCCCAGAAGGACAAAGAATCCGATGATCCTAGCAAGCCAGAATGGCAGATTCATGTACCACGCCTTATAAGCAAGCAAGGAATCGTGAGATGCTTTAAAGGTATATTTATCTGGTGATGTGTAGGCGCCATGTTCAACTTTATCAACGCCTGCTTTGTCTAGTGTGATGATCTGATGGCGATCATTCTCATGCGTATTACCATCCGCATCAATGTATTCATGAGCGACTTCGCGGTGAGTTTCCATCCACTCATAGAGATCATTCTGCACTGATGGGATCATTAATGGAATCGCGATCACTGCCATGAATGGGAAGACAAATCCAAGGTTTTCCATCAAGCGACGGACAGAAACGCCCCAGCCTGAATTGGTCACGTTGTGCAGAGTAGTCCAGAAACAACCACCGAGTGCCAGCGAAATAAAGAACATGAATGCGAACAACCATGAATAGGAATAACCGTCTCCAAACGTGTCATTGGTGAATAGGAAGAAACTAGCCACTGCTCCGATGACGAAGACGATCAGTGAGATAAGTTTCGGCAAGGCGAGGTCGCTAGACTTTACCTTCTCCCCGTTGATAGGGAGGTCCTTAGATGTGACGTGATGTGCCATGCGACTTTTAGATTAAATTGTGTGGTTTTTGATTGATTGAAAAATTTACTTATCCTTCTTGCTTCCTGCATCAAAGATCTCTTTGATTTTCGGATTACTGTAGTCTGCCTTCGTGCTAGCCTGGATCATTTTCACATAAGCAACGACTGCCCAGCGATCATAGAGTGACAGATCTCGACCTTGTTGCCCCATGTTACCCCTGCCATTCACCACTACGTCATAGATGTTGCCTTCCACGAGCTGACTTGTGCGGAGGTTGCTAATGGCAGCTACGAACCCGTTCGCCTTTGCTGTGCCCTCACCATTTCCTGCAGCTCCGTGACAGACTGCGCATTTGAAGCCATAAACCTCATGGCCACGAGTGACGAGTGCGGTGACGTTCTCCTGCTCATCGAGTTCTAACTCACCAGGTAATCCTTTACCGTAATTAATTTCGTTAAACCTTCCTGTGTGGAGGTAAGTTTCCTTATTCGCGTAGCCGCGTAGTTCAGACTGAATATCTGCTTCTATAGTGTGACCCATCGCAACGGTGCCAGCTACTGGCTGACGTGAGCCCATGCCATCACTGAAAAATTCTGATGGTTTCTGAGCTTTGATGTAGTCCTGCTCGTCCATATCTGGAAAGATCCGGATCGGAGGTTTCTTGAATTTATCACCTCTGAATCCAAACGTGCTGATGACGAAGACGATGACGAGTGCATATATGAGAAAAAAGTAGCGCATGATAGTTAAAATTTAATCTTCTTCTTCGACGAGTTCGATGTTTGTGCCCCCAGCTTCTTGCAGCAGAGCCTTGGTGTCTTCTGGAGAGAACTTTGGGTCTCTTGCTTCCACAGCGATGAAAAAACCATCATCAGTAGCGCGATGGAACTGACGGCTCGCGAACAACGGGTGGTTCAATCTAGGCAGGCCTATGAGGCCTAGCAGGCAGAACAGAACCGTGAATCCTGAGAATAGAATCGTAAGCTCAAACATAATCGGGAAAAATGCCGATGTGGTGAAAATGTTAGATGGCTTAGCCTGAACCACGGTTGGGTAGATCACTACCTGGGTGATATATGCCAGACTGAATCCTGTGAGCAGACCAGTGGAACCGCCGAAGAATACGAAGTAAGGTAAGATGGAACGTCTCAATCCCATCGCATCATCCAAACCATGGATCGGATACGGTGAATAACAGTCCCATTTTTTTAATCCGGCATCGCGCATTTTCTCAGCACCCTTGTAGAGGGCTGATGCGCTTTCGAATTCGGCTAGATAACCGTAAACTCTTTTTACTGATGTGCTCACTGTCTTGTGATTTGGTTAGTTGTTATATTAAATTGTTACCGCCTGATTAGCATTCCATACTACGATTCTTTTCGATCTCGTATTGGTAAGCTGCTTTAGATTCCACACCTTCGTCTGGGTGTGCCTGCTTATCATCAAAGTGCGCGTCACTCTCTAGCAACGTCCATTTCACTTCCGCAATGTTGATGCATGGTAAGAAACGGAGGAAGAGTAAGAACAGAGTGAGGAACATTCCGATGGTTCCGACAAATGTCACTACATCCACTGGTGATGCCTCGTAGTATTTCCAGTCACCAGGGAGCCACATCCGTGGCAGTGTGGTGACAATGATTACGAATCGCTCGAACCACATCCCGATGTTCACCAACATACAGATACCCATGACGATCCAGAGGTTTTCTCGGCATGCTTTGAGCCAGAAGGCTTGCGGGGCTACTACGTTACAGAACATCATCACGACATACGCCCACCAGTAAGGACCAGTGATACGGAGTTTGAATGCTTCCATCTCGTATTTACCACCAGAGTAGTAAGCGACGAAGAGTTCCATTAGATAAGCGTAACCAACGATGGTTCCTGTAGCTAGAATGATCTTACACATGTTTTCAATGTGCTTCATGGTGATCATGTCGTGCAGCTTGTAGATAGAACGCGCTGGGATCATGATGGTCATCACCATGGCGAATCCACCAAAGATCGCACCTGCCACGAAGTAGGGTGGGAAAATAGTGGTGTGCCAACCCGGGACAGTAGATGTCGCGAAGTCAAACGAAACGATAGAGTGAACGGACAATACCAGCGGTGTAGAAAGTGCCGCTAATAATAGATAGGCCATTTCGTAGTGACTCCACTGACGGTTACCACCTCTCCAACCGAGAGAGAAGAGACCATAGAAGAACTTGCGAATGCCAGGCTTGGCACGGTCGCGGATGGTAGCAAGATCGGGAACCATTCCGAGATACCAGAAGATTAGTGAAATAGTAAAGTAGGTAGATACCGCAAACACATCCCAGAGGAGCGGTGACTTGAAGTTCTGCCAGATCGCATTTGCATTTGGAATAGGCGCTAGGAACCAAGCCATCCATACACGTCCGACGTGGAAGGCAGGAAAAATACCCGCACAGCAAACCGCGAAAATCGTCATCGCCTCGGCGGCTCGGTTAATCGAGGTTCGCCAGTTTTGTCGCGTCAAGAAGAGAATCGCAGAAATCAACGTTCCCGCATGGCCAATACCAATCCAGAAAACGAAGTTCACAATCGGCCAACCCCACATGGTGCGGTTGGTATTACCCCAGACACCGACACCGGTTGACACCAAGTAAGTGAGTCCGCCGACCACACCAACGAGTGCGATCAATGCGGATGGGATGAAAAGTAACCACCACAGAAGAGGCTGTGGTTTTTCCACAATCCCCGCAATACGGTCGGTGATCCATGCATAAGAACGCCCATTGAGAATCAGTTTCTCACGCTCAAATACGGGAAGAGTGATGCTGCCATCATGTTGCTCTGCCTTGTTTTCGTTTTCTGCCATTTTGTTGAATTTCTATTAAATACTGAATAAATGTTTTCCGCCTAATGAATGCTTAGTGCATGTTGATCGTCGCTCTGCCTACATTCGTCGCACCAGGCATCGCCGGGTTTGGGTTCTTGACGCGCGCCATGTAGGATGTTCTTGGACGAGTTCCTAGGTAGTTGAGTAGGTCGTAAGTCCGTGGATTAGCAAACTCACCTTGCACGTGTGCTGGTAAGTCTTTGTCCTCTTCCCTGATCGCCTTAGTCTTCTGGATATCATCCTTCTTATTGAGGAGATTTCCGAACATGATCGCTCCCGCGCTACATGCGTCCTGACAGGCTACCGTCACGCTATTGGCTGGTGCCATTAGCATTTCGTGACTCACTTTAAAATCTATGGATGGTTTACCGGACTTCTGCACGCGACGCTTCACATTCTGCTTCGCGTCTATCTTAGCAGTCTGCAGACGCTGCACACAATATGTGCATTTCTCCATCACACCACGCATACGAACCGATACATTCGGGTTGCGCTGGAGTGACTTAGAGTCACCTTCTTGCTTCTCACCAAGTGGGCCTTTATAAAGGTTCTTATTGAGCAGTGGGTTACGTTTGTTGTAGTCGAAGAAATTGAATCGTCTCGCTTTGTACGGGCAGTTGTTCGCGCAATAGCGTGTTCCGATGCAACGGTTATAAGCCATTGTATTGAGTCCGTCTTCTGAGTGGATCGTCGCATTTACCGGACAAACTGTCTCACATGGAGCACTCTCGCACTGCACACATGCCACAGGATTTGGAATCATCTCAAGCGGTTTATCCCAGTCTTCTGATGGGTTCGTTGCCTTGTGCTCGTGATCTCCACCACCATGATCTTGGTCTTGTGTCTCAGCAAAATAACGGTCCATTCTGATCCAGTGCATTTCGCGGCCCATGGCCACTTGTACTTTTCCTACTACTGGAATGTTATTTTCTGCCTGACATGCTACGAGACATGCATTGCAACCAGTACAGGTGCTGAGGTCGATGGACATCGCCCATTGGTGAGATTTATCCCAGAGGTGCTTACGGTCTATCTTGTTTCCGTCTTTGTCCTTCGCGTTTCCAACTGGCTTATACTGATCCACATTCTGAGGAATATGGGAGTCCATGCCCTGCTTTCGCACATTAGCAATCTGCTCTTTGTAATCCTTCTGATGGTCGTGACCATCTGGATCTGTAGCCATGGTAGAAATTTCACGAGCAAGCGCACGTCCATACATAGAGTGGTGCTCCTGAGTTCTCGCTAGCTTGTAACGTCTATCTTCTACCTTTTCGATAGAAACCCCAGCCACGTAGTAGTCGCTACCACCTCTCAGTGCATAACCGTTAAATCCAGCATTCACGCCTACTGAGGAGACATTAGCAGTGCTGATATCATAATCAGGTTTATTCCCAATAAAGTTTTCTTTCCAGTATTTATCATGCCCTTGACCATATCCAAGTGGCAGTGAAATGACGTTGTCAGCCATACCGAATGCCACGATAACTACCACCTCAAGACTCTTACCGCCAACCTTGATGTTCACCATTGGTCCGAAGAGGCTGGGTCCCTCACCATCTTCTGAGACTGATGTTGTTTTGACTTTAGTTTCTGTGGCGATCCCTAGGTTCGCCCACCAAGCTTTCTCTTCCTTCTCTAGTTCGACGATGTCTTCGTAAAGACCAAGATCTTTCGCTGTCTGTGGTGACATATAGACCGCGTTATCCCATGTCAGTTTTGAAATTGGATCGGGTGCTTCCTGAAGCCACGCGTTGTTCACATAACGTCCATCGAGAACTGAGTAATCCGTGGCAAAAATAATATCTGGCTGGCTAGCGCTAACTGGCTCGGCTTCCACCTTGATCGTTGAACTCGGAGCCGGACCTGCTGCTGCTAATTGGTATTTAAACTCTGCGTTGAAACCAGTTCTTAGGAGCGTGTTCCAGTTAGCAATATTAGCAGCGGCGCTGCCTCCTGTTTTCACCTGAGTTTCATACACGCTCCTCACCGCGTCGTATGCTGGTGAGACTGCTTTTTCATCTGCTGAATCATGGAGCACTAGCTCATCTTGGCTAAGCGCAACGAGTAACTCAAGTGCTTGGATGCCACCATAAAGTGGAAGAATCATTGGCTGAACGACGGTGTAAATACCTTCATTGCCGCAGAATCCATCACCCCAGCTCTCAAGATAGTGAGCAGCAGGGATGTGCAGTGCCGCCGCATTCGCAGAGGCATTGATCTGGTCACCCCAGTGGATGAGCGTTTTGTTAGAAATTAGATCCGTGAATGATTTCCCTGCAACGGTAGGATTCTCGTAAACTGGATTTGCAGGAGTCATCAAGATCACTGTCTCAAGTGAAGCTGCATCCTTAGCAAAATCTTCCATGGTTCCAAGATCAGCATGCTGCTTGCCTGTGCGAGCTGTAAGGATCCCTGCCGAATAGGCCCCGAGTGCGGTGTTAATCTGGAAAACTACATCGTGAAGCTCTTTCGCATAACGGCTACCTAGAAGGATCACCCCCCCGCCAGACTGAAGATCAGCGTAGCATTTTTTCGCCCACTTGAGTTTATTACCCTCAAATGGAATCGCCGGAGCTGATCCCACACCTGCGAAACTTGCAAGCTGCTTGATAAATCTGCCCATCTGGCTCGGAGCCAGCGGTGCGCGGTGGTCAGCCATGCCTCCTGTGACGGAGTAAGTAGGCTCCACACAGTAAAGTCGGTTGAGTTGATTTTCGTAAGCAACTGGATCGTTATTGTATCCCGCGCCTTCTGGACGACGGCGATCAAAGAACGGCTTGTTGTTGCCTCGGTTGTCGAGCTCTAAGAAATCACAATCGAGGGAAAGGATCTTACCCGCCTTGGCAAAATCTGCCTTCACCACTGCATGTTTCCCGAAAACACCTGCATCTGATGCCTTCTTACCGGCACCAGCGAGTGCTTCGTAGCCGTAGAATTTAGCGCCAGTGTGCTTCGCCTTGATTTTAGCAATGAGATCCGTTCTTGTAAGTGAGTCATCCTCACCGAAAATAATTGCGAAATTTCCGCTCTTGGTAGATTCATCGAGCTTTGTCAGAGCAGCACCTCTACCGATTGATTTGCCATTTTCTAAGAAATAACGTGAACGTGCAGGATCATAAAGACCGAGAATACTAGCTTGAACACGCGCATCCACACCATTTGCTGATGGGTTCCGTTTGTTAGGTTCCAGCTTAGTTGGACGACTTTCATGGTTTGCAGCCACAAGAGGAATGGCTCCCGTTGCACTTGGCATTGAAGTCGCATAATAGGTCAACTTGCCAGGGATAGTCCACTCTACAGAATCGAGGTAAGGAACGATCAGCGCTTCAGGACGGCGGCATGATGCCAGACCAAGACCAGCAAGTGCAGTCGATGCCCCCATAAGTTTGAGGAAAGTACGACGTGTATTTTCCTGATCATCTTCATCGCGCATCACCTCGGATGCACGTGGGAATTCTTTATCAACCCACTGGCGGAGGCCAACTGTGTCTTCTAGTTCCCCGGCACTGCGCCATGCCTTAGTTCCACGTTCCTCAACAGGAACTTCTGGGTGATGCCATTTACGTTTGCTCATTTCTGACGAAAAAGTTGAATTTAAATTGTTAGTGGAAAATTATCTGTGACAGGTGAAGCAGCTTTCCTTAGGCTGTACTTTCCAGTGATCCTTCAGCATCAGACCCATAGCCTGCTGCGCGTCATCCTTTTTAGTGATTTCTAAATCTAGATTGTTATCTTTCATGTAGGCTGTGACCTGATCAGCCGCAGATTGATTCTTTTTGAGATAATCAGCCGCCTCATACTTGAGGTTGAATACCTGCTCCAGCGGACGAAGTGCGTCTTCTGGGTTTCTGTGACACTCGAGACAAGATCCCATACTGAGACTCTTAGCATGATAAACCACTTCCATTTCATCTACCTGACCGTGACACTCAACACAGGAAATACCGCGTCCGAGGTGAGCTGAATGGTTAAAGTAGACATAATCTGGCGCTTTGTGGATACGAACCCACTTAATAGGCTTGCCTGTTTTAAGGGCATCGAAGAGTGGTGCTAAGCGTGGACTGTCAGATTGAATGCCACCTTTAACGTGGCAGTTAGCACAGGTGTTCGCGGTGGGAACATTCGCATGACCACTTTTCTCTACAAAACTATGACAATGCCGGCAATCAAGCCCGAGCTGTGTGACATGTATTTCGTGATTAAATGGGATCGGCTGATCCGGCATATAGCCAACCCTCTGAGCCTTAGGAGTTGCGTAATAAGTGAATGCTGTAACAACCCCTATCCCGACCGCACCAATGCAGATTGCGATTTTAAGGGGTATTAAATTTGTCCAGCGAGGAAAGTAATTAGCCATGAATTTTGGTTGCTTAGATGCGTTACCCATAACCGCTTGTGAAAAATTTCACAAGCTAATTATAGAGTTATTTCTCAAGGAGTTTTAAGTATCTAAATATAAGCCCCTCTGGCAATGCGAAAGTGCCTAGCATTTCATTTTCTTCAAACAACTAGCAAAATAATTTATACAGCTATTAATTTGAGTATGTGAAAGGAAAATAACCCAAGATTCATCACTATAAACGACAGTGATTACGGGCATAATACCATTTGAACAGTGATAGTGGTTTGATAGAAAAACAACATAGTGAGAGTAGCAAGACAGGAGGAAGCCGCATAGCGGTCTATGCAACTGACGACTAACGCCGCTAATCTTGCTCTATTGTTTTGCTCTTTCCCCAATCAGCTTTGCTGCACTTTCAAATCATTCCATCAAACGATCAATCCAGTATCACTGTGAGGATGGTATAAGAGGGCGTGATTTTCAGCGTGACCGACCCGGTTAGGAGGTTGCGCCAGATGTCATTTAAACTGGTGGACGACAGCGAACGAATGCCCTACTTCTGTTTTTTCTTTTTCCTCAGGTGATGTGTCTGGGGGACTTCCACCACTTCATACATGGCTTTGAGACGTGTCAGCTCCTTTTTAAGGATTATTATCTGGCCAGCGTACTCGGCGTTATCATACTGGCTTTTCATTTCCGCGGGGTCACTCTTCAAATCGTAGAATTCCCATTCTTCGCCATTGGGCACATCGATGCCGTAGAAACGTATCAACTTAAATCGTTTGCCGGCGACTCCTTCGTGACGGCGCACGCTGTGAACCGCAGGGTATTCGTAGTAATGATAATAAAGGTTCTCACGCCAATCTGCGGGTGTTTTGCCTTTAAAAAGAGGTAGCAAGCTTTCACCCTGCATCTCTGCTGGTGCCTTAACCCCGGCGATATCAAGGAAAGTTTCCGCATAATCAATATTTTGCACCATGTCGCTGTTACGCGTCCCAGGCTTAATCACACCAGGCCATTTGGCGAGAAACGGAGCGCGGAATGACTCTTCATACATAAAGCGTTTATCAAACCAACCATGCTCACCAAGATAAAACCCCTGATCCGCAGAATACATCACCACCGTGTTCTTATCTAGACCGGTCGCCTTTAGATGATCAAGTAGCTTACCAATATTTTCGTCAACCCCCGCGATGCAAGCCAGGTAGTCACGCATGTACATCTGATACTTCCAACGCACCAGATCCTTGCCCGTCAGCGGGTTCTTTTCAAGATACTCTTTGCGTGGCGATTGCCCCGACTTCAGGTCGTGTCGCATCCCCATCGTCCGCGCAATGCTCATGTCCTGTTTGTTAGCTGCAGTACCGCGTCCTTTGTAATCGTCAAAGAGCGAGTCGGGCTCAGGGAAGGTCATGGTGCTGAACTTCTTCTTCCAGCGAGTCGTAGGCTGCCAATGCCTATGAGGTGCCTTATAGTGAACCATCAGCATAAACGGTTTATCCTTACTGCGATCTTTTTCGAGCCAGTTGAGTGCGCGCCTGGTGATCACATCCGTCGAGTGTTCATCCTTGTAGACGATTGATCCCTTTTCAGTAATAAAACGAGGATCCCAATACTTCCCCTGGCCCGGAAGAACCTCCCAGTAGTCAAACCCTTGCATCTTTCCACTGAGATGAATTTTCCCGATCATCGCCGTTTGATAGCCATTCTTTTGCAGGATTTTTTGAAATTGCTGCTGGTCGTGATCAAAAGGAACGCGGTTGTCTATTTTGCCATTCAAGTGGCTGTGCTTACCCGTCAATAAGGTGGCACGACTAGGTGCGCATATGGAATTACCCACATAGCACTTGTCAAAAACCATTCCGCCATCCGCTATCCGATCGATATTAGGAGTGAGGTCGAGGCTCTCGAAACGCCCCCCATAAGCACCAATGGCTTGATAAGCATGGTCATCCGAAAAAAGCCAAAGAATGTTCGGCTTCTCGCCAGCCGAAAGGCTAGGACAGCAGCCTATGACCACTGCCGATGCGACGATCCGCTTGAGGAATTGAAATCGGTTATTTACGAACATGCTTCCATTAATCCCTAATTCCAAAGATATGTCAATATTAGGTAAATTCAACGTCCTAAAGAACAATTTCTTACAGCCTCTCGGGAGCGGAGAACGAAACGAATGCCGACAATAGACGGGGAAAATCTAACTAAAAATAAGGGTCGTCACCTAAGAATATTTCGCCGCAGCGACGGAGGCTTTCCTCAACCGGAACGATTTCTATCCCTTTGTTTCTGGAGAGCTTAAGGCCCACAATCCCAAGGTGTTCGCCCTAATGAAAAAGATTTAGGCCAAGGATTCCTGAACGGAATTAAGTTTCTGGCGATTCTCCTTGCGGAGTTGACTCCTTCATTTCGTGATCTTTTTGACTTTAGGAGCAACCTTGAGAGGCCCCTTGACCGCTGGAAAGCGGGACGCCCAATTCATCGAGACCTTAAACTGGCCGTTAGCGCTGGTATCGAACCTTGGCTCGGGGTTCTGCGGAACTCCAGGGGTGTATGTCTTGACCTTGATCTCGCCTGCGTCCTCATCGATTTCCACCAGTCTGAAAAAACCGTCACCTCCGTTAGGACGAACTTTATTATAGTCAGTGACCATTTGCAGCACCTTGAGACCCGCTTTATTGGTCTTCACACTGTGAGTGTCCTGGCTAGTGTGACCGCTCAAGACCATGAATATTTGAGAATTATTTTTCACCAGTTTGTCGAAAATCTGGATCTGGCTATTACGACCCGGACCTTTTGTATAGGGTCTATTGGGAGGACCATGTTTCGAGCCCTCAAACACATGGGTCGTAACAACAGTAGGCATACCTGGATGGGCGTCGATGATTCCTTGAGCCCAAGCAATTGCATCAAAAGTAGGCACATCCGCAGGATCTGGCGATGATCCAGGTACATGTCCCGGAGCGTCGTATTCCAGGTTGAGCATCAGGTATTCCCTCGCAGCAGCAGCGCTCGATGACTTAATGATATGATAGGTGTTCAGATCGTTAGAGCTTACTCCTTTGTATTCTGGCTGGCGGGCATAGCGGTGCGCCGCAGGAGTCCCGCTGGTTCCAAAATACTTTCGGTAGTTATGAGCCCAAGCACCTGCTGGGTCGATTCCCGCTTGGGATTTATCCTCTTCGTGGTTCCCGTAGTTCACATTCCAAGGAATCCCTTTGCCTCCGTCTGCGTTAATGGCGCTGTCTAGCTTCACCATAGCCCTCTCAGCAAGATCCCACTGGGTAATGCTGTTACCGTGCTCGATAATATCTCCTACCTGGGTGACGAAGCGGATCTTATTTGCTTTGGCATTAGCGGCAATCCAACTGGTCTGAGCAGTGAAAGATGGGTAGAATTCTATTTTT
Source organism: uncultured Verrucomicrobiales bacterium (assembly GCA_963934155.1). Lineage (GTDB taxonomy): Bacteria > Verrucomicrobiota > Verrucomicrobiia > Verrucomicrobiales > Akkermansiaceae > Rubritalea. Next base: position 39,778 of record CAWVXI010000011.1, read on the forward strand.
TTCGCAGGAACCTGCTGGTCACCGATCACCGCGATGGTGAAGGGGGATGCTGAAATGTGAGCAAGAGAAGTAGCGCAGACAAAAGCCATGCAGCAGATAGGCGGGCGGAAGAGAGAGGTAATGGAGTGAATCATAGAATTATGAGATTATAAGATGTTAAATGAAATGTATGTGCTGTGCGAACCATGAAAGCGAGATCATTGTATTCCTAGCATTCAAAGTTAATAGCCTGCTGGGGAAAAGCACAAGCTATTCCTAGCTAAAGACGATCCCTAAAAGTATGAAAACAAGGAGGACAAGCACCAAAATGCCCGTCAACCGCCAGAATTTCATCTGCTCGATCATTGCTTTCTCTAAATCAGTGGGACTTCGGCTTATTTGCATCCTCCCAATAGAGCTTGAATATTTAGACAACCTCAACGCCAACATGAAAACCACAATCGTCATCACCAACGTTGGCAAAAGAAACAGAACTCCTAATCCAAATCCTCCCCCACTTAGTGCACTCATAAAAAACGTTACGATGAGCATATAAAGTAGTATGACTGCAAAGCTGATAAAACCTAATACACTGATAAATTTCAACCAACCTTTTATCGAGTAAAGATAGCTTTGTGCTGAACTGTTCGCTTCAAGCCCCTCAGGGGATTGATCTTGCTGAAATATGCCAGATTTTTCATTGGTTGGACTGCCTGGCTGATATGGATTTTTCATTATTTTGATTTGTTAAAATTAGAATCTAAAATAACATCTACGTAGCACTAAGCAAAAGCACTATCATTAAAACCACTATCATAATATAGACAACTCCCAGCAATTTCCAGAACTTCGACTGGACTTCCATCGCTCTCTCGAAATCATGATTCGTCCCACCTGCTTTAAGACGTCCGATCGCTTGCCCATACTGGACAAGACGAACGGCTAGTATCACATTAATCACAAACATTATCAGAGGAATAATAAGCTCCACCAAAAATCCTCCAACAAACTGAGAGCTAGCAAACAGCAGCGATAAAACAGTAATAGCCCCCATGATCAATATCACGACACCCACTAACGACACCCAAAACTTAGTTCCCATCAGTGCACCGAGTGCTAGTGGTGTGACGGGTATGCTTAATGAAGAATCTACATATGCTTGTTGATGCACTTGTCCAACCTCATACGGGTTCACTTGTTGTTCCATCATCTATTTCTATCCATGAGATAATGACTTGTCAATATTATGCTAAATCTAACAGATTCCCTATTGAACCCAAAAAAGTAATGGCGTAGATGGAAGAAACCTGATTAAAACTAATTCCATGAAAGGTCTTATTCTAAAAGTCGATTGTCCAGATCAGCCCGGTATCGTCGCTAAAATCGCATCTTATGTGGCAGACTACACGGGTAATCTCGTTGAGTTCTCCCAGTTCACAGACTCTGCAAATGACAAGTTTTTTGCCCGCGTAGAAATTGACACCACTATGCTCTCAGTAGAGATAGAGGACTTTACCGATGGCTTTAAGACGCTCGGTAAATCTCTCCACGCGACCTGGCACTTCCGCCAACAGCCCTACAAAATGCGCACCGCTGTGCTGGTAACAAAGACCGATCATTGCCTCAACGAAATCCTCTGGCGCACTAATCTAGGCGAGATGCCCATCGAAATCACCTCGATCATCGGTAACCGTGATATCTGCAAGCCCATCGCAGAAAAGGCTGGCATCCCCTTTCACCATATCGAAATGGATGGCGACAACAAGGAAGCGGGATTCAAAAAAATCCGTGACCTCCTCGTCGAAGAAAAAGTAGAACTCACCGTACTCGCCCGATTCATGCAAATTCTCCCTGATTGGTTTTGTAAGGAATTCAGTGGTAACATCATCAATATCCATCACTCATTTCTACCTGCATTCATCGGTGCTAACCCCTACCGCCAAGCCTATGAGCGCGGGGTGAAATTCATCGGTGCTACCTGCCATTATGTCACTGCGGATCTTGATGCGGGGCCGATCATTGAACAAGAAGTCAAGCGCGTGCAGCACTTCCACACCGCGCAAGACCTGATGCGTCTCGGAAGGGACTCAGAGCGGGATGCGATCGCTAGAGGTATCCGTTACCACGTCAATGACCGCACCATCATTCACAAGAACCGTGCGATTGTTTTCCCAGACTAAGCAAAACGAATCTACAAGCATCAGCCACGATAAGTTATTCCGAGTAATAACTTTCAGCAGATTGCTTAAGAGATGGATTCTCTGAGATCTTCTCAAATGCCTTCTGAGCGGCCTTTCCATGCACCGTCTCAGCATGGTATTTCGCAAATTTTTCTAGAGCTGTTAAGCCACCCTTACTTATTTTTTTCATTTGATTGATACGATGAATAATGCTGTGGAACTCGCGGCTGATCGCTAACTGCGCTTTGTTCGCGTCATCCTTAAAGAAGGACCCATAACTCTTAAATACTTCGTCATAAGCAGGAATCCCTTTATACGATTTAGAGTATTCTTGAAAATTTGCATAAATCCCGTAAACATCTCCAACAGATTTCTGCTTTTCAAGAACGGCAATGTGCCCACTCACTTGCGCATTTACTTTATTCACTAACATTTTCGCAAAATGATCCTCTAGGTTCTTGCTCTTTTTAAGCGCAGCGTATGCCTGAGACCATTTCTTTGCTTCGACTAACTCAGCCGCTCTAGCTATCTCAGTAGGCAGATCAAGAAATACTGGGGCATTTTTTATCTGAGCGCTTTCATCCGTTTCAACTGATCCACCATTTTTGCGAACCCAGTCTAAATACAAGGCTGCTGACTTCGGACCAGGGATCCACCAAGAGGAGCCGCTCGATTTTACAGTCACTTTCACCTTATCGTGATAGGCACGCTTACCATTCATTGAAAGTTTCGCAGAAACATACCCGCCAACGCTCGATGTCTTAACATCGATAAGCTGATAAGCTTTTCCTGAAGGCACATTAGCGGGAACTCTTAAATTCATCACCTCTTCTAGCCAGATAGCTGTAAGCGTCGTGGTGCCCCGTCCACCGTGGCCACCCTTTTTTACAATATCAATGACTGATGTACATGGCTGTTTTGCATTAAATGCCGCCTCACACCATTCAAAGTGAGACTTACGGCGGTCGATATTTTGAAACATATCAGCATAAGTGGCATTGAAATACATGGGCACTCCCGAAACACGCTTTGGAAAATCCATCCTCCATATCGCTGAGTGATCAAGAATTATTGCAATCGCTCTTTCTTGATTTGCATCAGCCCAGTCCGCCGCTGCGCGACCACCCTTACTGATACCTTGAACAATGGCACCGGCAAACTCAATTTCAGGTCTGCTTGCAGCTTTAGCAGCTGCCACAAGCAAGGCCTTACTAAAACCCCGACCATCATCGAGGTTCCTCATCATTGCGACCTGACTCTTATGAGCAAAGTCCTTCAACGGTCCGCCAACATTTTGCATGACACCACGGATCGGAGGCTGATCTTCTCCCGGATACTGAGGAATGTAGACAGTATTTGACATGTCCTTACCATTGAGCTTGTAGCTCACATTCACTTGCTTAAAATCTTGAGCGGAAAGACTTCCTAGCATCATCAGCAAACCAATAAGGGCTTGGAAAATACTGCCAATATTACTATTTTTTTTAAACGTCATCGGATGATTTTTCATGCTTTATGTTGGTTGCTTGGTTTTATGTAAGGATCACTATAAAGAGATAAATAGCTAAGTTACGAAGTGACCTAATTTAATAGAAAAGAAGTATCAACACAATCATATTCTCCCAGACAAAAAGCAAGCCGTGCATAAATGAACGGCACAGACCAAATAGCATGAAATTCAGGTATTATCTCAAGAAAACCTCTTAAACCTCTTATATTGCAGGCCTGATAATTATGATAACAGTCTAGAGATCCTCCCATAGAGTAATTCTAGTCTAGGCACGGAAACATTTTTTTCTTTAGCTCGCTTGAGTGGTTCGCCCCAGATCGCCTCCACTTCTACTGGGTGCCCTGCTACATAGTCGATCATGCTGGATGGCTTGTAGGCACCCATTGATCGCGTAATACTTATCTGATGGTCGATGAATTTAGGATCGATGTTGTGACCAATGGCTGCTGAACAGAGTAGTACCTCGTTCATCAGAGCGCGGAGTTCACTTTCTAAATCTAACTCACCTAACAGCTGCGCGGTATCGACTCCCCCTTCCGCGATGGCTAAGCCATTAAAAGGAATATTCCAGACTAATTTCATCCATTGCGCTTTCTTTAGTGAGTCCACCCACTCACACGGAATACCAGACTGAATGAAGACCTCTGTCAAATCATCAGGGCATTTTGCACCCGAGTATGAACCCATCCGGATGAGACCAGAAGCTGTATGCTGAACGTGCCCGGGAGAAACCCGATTGATACAGACGAAACAGAGTCCACCAAGGATTCTATGCGCACCGAATAACTCTGCATAATACTCACAATTACCCAGTCCATTTTGCAGGACGAGTAGCTGGGTATTCTCGCCTATCAATGGGGAGATTATTTCTTTGGCATCTTCATTTGCTGTCGTCTTCCATGCTACGATCACGAGGTCCACTTCTCCTATATCAGAGGTAAGTTTTTCACATCTAACAGTTTCTAAAAAAATATCCCCGGCCACGCTTTCTACCCTCAGCCCATGCTCACGCACGTGCTCGAAATCATTTCTAAGGAGAAAGCTGACGTCCTGACCTGCAGCAGCCAGACGAGCTCCGTAGTAGATACCGATAGCACCGGAACCCACCACCGCGATTTTTCCTAACTTAGCCATCGAAAAAACTAGAGCTTCCAATCACCTTTATCAAGCTCACAGACACAGGCTGCGAGAAGCTGGATACAGTGTTCGATGTCTTTGGTATGCGCCATTTCGATCGATTGATGAATGTAGCGTGTGGGGATAGAGATCGCACCTGCGATGGAACCACCTGGGACCATGCGCTGGAGGCCTGCGGTGTCTGTGCCGCCTGCTGGAAGCACTTCTGGTTGCCACTTGATCTTCTTCGCATCAGCGGTCTTTTTCATGAATTTCACCATGCGGTAATCGCATATCGTTGAGCTGTCCATGATCTTGATCGCCGCTCCCTCGCCGAGCTGGGTGATCATATCCTGCGGTGCCACTCCTGGAGTATCGCACGCTAGCGTGGTGTCCAGCCCGAAGCCGAAGTCTGGTTGCACTTCCATAGCCGAAACATTGGCTCCGCGGAGACCCACCTCTTCCTGTACGGTGAATGTAGCGTAGAAATCATAGGCTGGCTTTTTACGGCTCTTCTTGAGCGCCTTGAGCGTCTCGATGAGGATGAAAACTGACACCCGGTTATCGAGTGACTTCACATTGACGCAGTCACCTAGCTCGACGAGTTCCCGCTCACGGGTGATTGGGCTACCGACTTCGATAATTTTATCGAGTTGCTTTTTAGTGAGTCCAGTATCGATGTAATAATCTGAAAGCTCCATCTTCTTACCACGCTCTTCTGGCTTCATGATATGGACTGGCTTACAGCCCATGACTCCAAGGATGTCTTTGGTGCCGTGAATGATCACCCGCTGAGCGGTGAGGGTCTTGGGATCAAATCCCCCGAGTGGATTGAACCTTACGAAGCCTTTGTCATCGATATGAGAAACGATAAATCCAATCTCATCCATGTGTGCAGCAGCCATTGATTTCTTCTTATCGCTCTTGCCTTTTTTGAGGGCTATCACATTCCCCATATTATCGACCCGCACTTCATCAGCGAGTCCCTTAAGCTCCTTGAGAACGAGCTCTCTGATTTCAATTTCAAATCCCGGTGCTCCTGGAGCCTTGCATATTCTGCTGAGTAAATTCACATCGATTGACATAAGAATCACGCTAACCGAACCACTTCAAATCACAAATGAAAAATCAATCTAATTCGTCAACTATCACGTTCGAGAAATGAGGCTACCAGCGTTGACAAAAAACCGTAATTACGTAAAGTAACAGAAGTTCTATGTAAGCACTTCACATCTCACTTTTACCCATTCACCACTCACCATGTTACTCCATTTCTACAAAATGAACGGTGCTGGCAACGATTTCGTTGTCATCGATAACCGCGATCTCTCAGTCAGGCTAGACTCAGACACGATAGAGGCCATATGTGACCGTCATCGCGGGATAGGTGCGGATGGCGTGCTCGCTGTTGAGCCAGCTCAACATGGAGCAGATTATAAATTTCGCTATTACAATGCGGACGGTGGCGAGGCCGAAATGTGCGGTAATGGTGCGCGTTGTTTTGGTAGATTCACCGCTCACCTCGGTGAGGAAACGCAGGACACGGTCAGCTTCGAGACGATTGCAGGGACGCTCACCGCCGAAATGATCGGCGAAGATGTTCGTATCGCGATGTCTGATCCATTTGATCTTGATCTAAATGCTGATTGTGAAATCGAGTCTCTAGGAACCGCTGTCCATGTTCTCAATACCGGAGTTCCTCACGCCGTTACCTTTGTCGATGATCTAGAAAATCTCGATGTGCTCAAAAATGGTGCCGCTATCCGATACCACGACAGATTTTCTCCGAACGGAACCAACGCAAATTTCGCCAAGGTCCTCGCCCCAGACCATATCGCTATGCGCACCTACGAGCGCGGAGTGGAGGGTGAAACACTAGCCTGTGGCACGGGAATGTGCGCCGCAGCGTTGATCCATAACCTCCTGACCGATGCACCGTCTCCTATCAAAGTGGATGTTGCTGGCGGAGACACGCTCGAGATCGGCTTCGAGAGAACGGGCGAGAATACGTTTACCAATGTGACGCTCAGCGGCCCTGCCGATTTTGTGTTTGAAGGAGATATTCAAATTTAGCACCAGTCGGAACAAGGTCATGCCCTGCTAGGCTCAACTTCGGAGTGCCTGGGGCTCTCTCAGCTTTAAGATTCTATAGACTTCCTTAAGTCCCAGTAGCGCCCATACCCCGCTTCTGATCGAGCTTTGTGCGGTGATTCCGTATGCTCATGAATTTACTAAATAGGATTTACAAAGTCTCCCCTTTCTGGCATTCCCTCCGCTTATGTCAGAGCTACCTAAAGCATACGAGCCACAGGCTGTTGAGAAACAGTGGTACGAAAAATGGATGACCAATGGCTGTTTCCATGCAGATGAGCATTCTTCTAAAGAGGGATACTCCATCGTAATACCGCCGCCAAATGTGACCGGGATTCTTCATATTGGTCATGTTCTGAATAACTCGATCCAGGATATTCTGGCTCGCCGTGCGCGCCAGCAAGGGAAAGAAGTGCTGTGGCTACCGGGAACGGATCATGCAGGAATCGCTACACAGACGAAGGTGGAACAGAAGGTGCGCCTTGAGGGCACATCGCGCAGAGAGCTGGGGAGAGAGGAATTTCTTAAGTGTGTGTGGGACTGGAAAGATGACCACGGCGGGATTATTATCGAACAGCTAAAACGCCTCGGATGCTCATGTGACTGGGATCGCGAGCGCTTCACGATGGATGAGGGCTACTCTAAGTGGGTGGCTAAAGTGTTTGTTGATTTATTTAATGAGGGGATGATCTACCGAGGCAAGCGGATGGTAAACTGGTGCCCAGTGTCCCTAACCGCACTGTCTGATGAGGAGGTCATCGCTAAGCCGAATGTATCCAAACTTTACTTCATGAAGTATGAGTTTGTGGATACTCCAGGAGAGTTTCTAGAAATTTCTACCACCCGCCCTGAGACGCTGATGGGCGACATCGCAGTGGCTGTGAACCCTAAGGACGAACGCTTCGCAAAACATGTTGGCCGTAAAGTTCGCAGACCATTTCCTGAGGCTGAAATTCCAGTGATCGCAGATGATCATGTGGATATAGAGTTCGGAACAGGAGCCCTGAAAATCACTCCGGCGCATGATAAGGCGGACTTTGAAATAGGCCAACGGCATGATTTAGAGATCATTGATGTGCTGCATCCGGATGGAACAATTAATTGCCCAGCAGTACCTGAGTTAGATGGGCTAGATAGATTTGTGGCAAGACGTAAGGCGGCGGAAATGCTTGAGGAGAAAGGCCTTCTGATCAAGGTGGAACAACACGAGAATAGCGTGGGCTACTCTGAGCGCGCAGATGTGCCGGTCGAGCCACGCATTTCCATGCAGTGGTTTCTAAAGTATCCATGCACGGAGGAAACTACTGAGGCTGTTCAGAATGGAGAGATAAAATACCGTCCAGAACGCTGGGTAAAGACGCATGCGAACTGGATGGGAAATATCCAGGACTGGTGTATCAGCCGTCAGCTATGGTGGGGACATCAGATTCCAGTTTGGTATAAAAAGGAAAAAGTCTTTGATCTGAAAGAAGCAGAGTCTCTCGATGCGAGTGATCTATCCGCAGGCGATATTCATGTTGGCACAGAGCCTCCGTCAGATGCGGAAAACTGGGAGCGTGATGAGGATGTGATGGATACATGGTTCAGCTCATGGCTGTGGCCATTCGCGACAATGGATGACGCAACGAAAGCTAAATTTTACCCGACGACAGATCTGGTCACCGGCCCAGACATCATCTTCTTCTGGGTGGCTAGAATGATCATGGCTGGCTTGAAATTTGAGAACCAGATTCCATTCAAGAATGTGTTCTTCACTTCGATTGTTAGAGATGAAAAAGGCCGTAAGATGTCTAAGTCTCTGGGCAACTCCCCTGACCCGATTGATCTGATGGATAAATTCGGAGCGGATGGATTACGTTTTGGGCTAATGCGTATCGCTCCCACGGGAACCGATATTAAGTTTAACGAAGACACTATTTCTGAGGGCAGGAACTTCGCGAATAAACTCTATAATGCCTGTCGCTTTAGACAAATAAATGGCGCGGAGAGGATCAAACTAGAATCATTTGAAAAGCTAGATCCTCACCATATCGATATTTTAGCGAAGCTAGATAAGCTCGCGTTGAATCTTGATAAGGCATACGCAAGTTATCGCTTCAATGATGTTACCGGCCACCTCTACGAGTTCTTCTGGACCGAGTATTGTGATAAGTTTTTGGAAGCGATTAAGTTTGATTTCAAATCCGGTGATGAAGCGGCTAAGGCCCGCACACTGGCGGTGATTGATACCGTGCTGGCGAGGTACCTAGCGCACCTGCACCCACTGATGCCACATATTACTGAGGAACTCTCAGCAAAGATGGGATACATCTCTGAGGGTGAATTTCTGATGAGCAATCTGATAGACACCACTCCACTTTTAACCAGCATGTCAGATACCGATGTGCAGACGTTTTCTGATCGAGCAGCGGCCGTGTACTCCACTGCGAGTAATCTGAGAAACCTCAAGTCTGAGTATCATCTCGGTGCGAGTAAGGATGTAAAATTCATCGTCAAACCAATCAGTGATTCAGACTGGATAGCGGGTCAATGTGATACGCTGATCACACTGGTAGGAGCCAAGGAAATGGAACTAGATACTGAATATAATGCTCCCAAAGGAACTCCGGCTGCAGTCACAGCTCTCGGGGAAATCTATATGCCACTGGATGGACTCATCGATATGGATGCCGAGAAGGCGCGTCTTGATAAGGAAGTGGAGAAAGTTTCTCTAGAGGTAATGCGAGCGGGTAAAAAGCTAGGGAATGAGAAGTTTGTTGCTAATGCTAAGCCTGAAGTCGTGCAGAAAGAGAAAGATAGACTCTTAGAATGGGAGAATCAACTTACCCAGCTGAAAGAAATGCGCGCGGCACTAAGCTAATATCACCCAGAAGCAATTCGCCTAAAGTACTTTAATGCTTGCCGATGCATAGTACTGACCACTAGCATTTCGCAGCACCCCACTCAAACCTGATCAAGGATCAAACTAAAAAAAGCAACCCTATGTCCATGAAGCCGATTCAAGATGTTGAAAATATGCAACCAGAAGCCATCGAGCTATTCGAGGCAGCGGGGTACATGGACGCGCAGACTATTTTCGACCATACAATCTCAGATATCACCACTGAGCTGATTAAGGCGAACAACGTGCTGGAGATCATTGATACTGAGCCGAACCGCGCGATGGTTGTGCAATGGCTCCAACCATTAGAGGTCCAGTTTGGGGGATTCATCGATGAAGATGCCTCTGAGATTGACCCTAGCATGCTCATTGATTCTAAAGATATCATAAACACCCCTCTTGCTGTTCTTGTGTCTGAAAAATTCATTGATAAGCACCATATTGACCTTTTAGATCTTCCTGCTGGAAATTTTCGCTTTATAGATAAAGAGCAAGCAACCGCATTCCTAAGCGAAACTGAGGCTGCATCTCTGAGTTATAAGGTGATATCCGATCAAACTCTTAGCGATCCTATTGATCACTCTGAGAATGATAAAACGGAGCTAATTGATCACTCTGCATTTAAAGGTAAAGACTCACAAGTTCTCGATAAAAGTCGCATTTTAAAAATAGAATCATTTCAAAGTGAAGGTAGTCACGTGAATCCCATAGCCAAGAATCAAGATATCCATTTTACCAGGAGCACACAAAAAGAAACCAACGAAGGAGTGGATCCTCGATCTAAGTTTTACATCAAAGGTGTTCTCCATAAAGATGTACCTCAATTTAAATCTGGTTGTCACTGGTTTATTTTTATAAATATATTGATCTTCCTGTCATTCGCGATCACTTCACTGGTGCTGGTTGATAAAGATTACTATAGCTGGGTGGTCTGGGCTCCCTTATTAGGCCTATTAGGTATTATGATATACTTTGGTACCGCACAGCGGTCATCGTGCCCTGTCTGTAATCAGAAACAGTTCGTATCTAAAAAATGCATTAAGCACAAAAACGCTCACCATTGGCCGGTCTTTGGCTACATGCTTCCCACAGCAATCCATGCCCTCCTATTTAAGTGGTTTAAGTGCATCTTCTGCGGCACCTCTGTTAGGCTTAAGAAGTAGTTCCCAAAAGAAGCGCTTTAGTTACGGTTTTACATTGCCTTATCAATTTAGGTGGATGATAGTAATCAGCAATGATAGATGTTTTTGACAAGCAAACTCTAGAATTAACACTCAGAGCTTCCAACGAGGGGATCTGGGATTGGGATATTGCTACTGGCGAAATTTTCTACTCTGATCGAATCAAAGAATTCTTAGGTTACGAGACTACCACTCCCCCAAACATGATGACGCACCCTGAGCGGATCGTGCATGATGAGAGTATTGACTACTTCCGAGATATCCTCTCTCTGACCTTGCTAGATTCAAGTGCTGAGTATTTAGGTATCGACTGTAAAATCTGCCGACTAGATGGAGAATCTCGCTGGGTCAGAATCAGGGGGATTGTTATCAGAAATACTGATGAAGCGGTCAGAGTGGCTGGCTCAATGATCGACATTTCAACAAGAAAATTTGCCGAAGAAATGGTAGCCGAAGAGCGTAACATGCTGCGCCTTATCATCGATAACATCCCACTTCAAGTCTACTTCAAAGACACTAACTCTTGCTATAAACTAGTGAATCAACGGCAAGTCGACTGGCTAGGAAAGAGCCAGATCAGCGAGGTCATTGACAAATCGGGGGAGTCCTTTTTCTCTCCAGAAAGTTGGTATGCAAGCAGAAAAGAGGAATTACAAATCATGCAGACAGGGACGCCTGTGATCGATGTTATCCAGAGAGAACAATGGCCACATAAGCCAGATACCTACGTACAAAAAGTGAAGCACCCATGGTATGACAGCTCTGGTAAACTCCTCGGCACCTATGGCATATCCTGTGATGTCACTAGTCTAATCCAAGCTAAGAAAAAGCTAGAAAAATTAGCCCTTAATCTACAACAACAACATAAGAATTATCAAGAAGAACTAATGCTGGCAACAGAGATCCAGCGCGCCATTTTACCAGAAAATTCACCTGAATGGGAAAACACCATCACAGAATGGAGCGATCGAGTCCGCATCAAAACTCTTTATTCACCTGCCTCTGAGCTCGCAGGCGACTTTTATGACGTCATCAGCATTTCTAAACATAAGATAGGCTTTCTTATTATCGATGTCATGGGCCACGGAGTCCGCTCTGCGATCATCGTATCACTCATCAGGGGGCTAATGGAACAAGCCGAGCAGCTAGCCCCTAAACCAGCACTCTATCTAGAAAAGATCAATGCCGGGCTCACCAATATCCTACAAAAAGCCTCGATCACTCTGTTTGCATCCGCCTGTTACACCTTAGTCGATTTCAAGTCTAACAAAATGACTATCTCATGCGCTGGACATGACTTTCCAATCATCGAATTTAAGCAGAATCAAACCACTGGCGACAAAGATACCAGTAGTAAAGGAGCTGCATTAGGAATTCTTGCTGGCACACAATACTCCGAAACTGTCTACCCACTTAATGACATCAGAAGTGCCCTGCTTTTCACAGATGGTATTTATGAAGCATCTAACAGTAATGATGAGGAATGGGGAATAGAAAACCTTCAGCAAGAATTTAACAACGCTCATACCAATCACATGTCCTCCACTGTTCAACATCTATACGGAAGCGCTACAAAATGGATGGGCCATACTCAATTCCAAGATGATGTCTGCCTTCTCAACCTAGAAATAGTCTAACAGTCTCCCCTATGCACACACCCGATAAAACTAGCTTAGAACTCGCTCTAAAAGCCTCCAATGAAGGCATATGGAAATGGGATCTATTGGAGGATAAAATTCACTACTCCGAGCTATTACTAAAATTCATGGGTGACAAAACTCAGGAGTCTGCACCTCATTTATTTAAGGATATAAAGAAAATTTATCACCCAGATGACCAAGCCACACTCGAGCGAAAGCTGGATGTATTTATGCTAACCAGCGGCGAAGAAACCTTTGGCGCAGAATGCCGCTATCTACATCCGGATGGCTCACTGCGGTGGTTCAGAATACGTGGCGCTTGTCATAGAGACGAATCTGGTTCTCCCACCCTCATCGCCGGATCAGTCATCGACATCACCAACCGAAAAACCGCAGAGTTAGCACTCGCTGAGGAAAAGCACCTACTCTATCTTCTAACAGAATCTATGCCTGTGAATATCTATTTCAAGGATGAGGATTCTAAATTTGTCATGGCAAACACGGCTACCGCAAAAAAAATGGGTCTAAAAAGTGCCGCAGACATCATTGGTAAGAGCGACCACATCTTCTTCGATGCCAGACATGCTGATAAGTCGCGTAAAGACGAAGTCATGATCATGTACACCAGAGAAAAACTCGAAGGCTCACTTGAAAAGGAGATTTGGGATGGCGATGCAGAAACCTGGTGCATCACTAGTAAGCACCCTTGGCTAGATCATAATGGTCAGATCAAAGGGACATTCGGAGTGACCAATGATGTTTCAGAAATCGTAAAAACTCAGACGCGATTAGTTGAAGTGGCTCAGACTTATAAGGACAGGAATGATCTCTATAAGGAAGAGCTAAAGCTAGCATCTGAAGTCCAACAGGCGATCCTAGCAAAGAAGATACCATCTCTGCCAACTGACCTTAGCAATAAAATCAACAGTAAATATATCGCTGATTTTGCCGTTACCCACATCCCAATGCATGGACTAGCAGGCGACTTCTATGAAGCCATACCCATTTCTGAAACTAAGATGGGTATTCTAATATGCGATGTCATGGGCCACGGAGTACGCGCCTCACTCATCGTGGCAATGATCCGCGGGCTTATCTCTAAAGAGCAAGGTTCCGCCTCATCACCAGATGAATTTCTTGCTAGCCTCAACCACGGGCTTTGCCATATCTTAATCAAGGCGGGTATCACCATGTTCTCTTCCGCTATTTACTGCGTCATCGATGTTGATTCAGGATCGCTTACCCTAGCCAGTGCGGGACATCCGATGCCTATTCTCAAAAATGGTTCTAATTACAAACTGCTAGATTCTGGATCAAGTAAGACTGGGACTGCACTTGGTCTCGTTTCCGTGAGCGACTACGAGCCCACGACTATCCCGCTCTCGGACCTAGATGAAATCATCTTCTATACCGATGGTATTTACGAAGTCATCAACGCGAAGAATGAAGAACTAGGCCTGAGTAAACTCATCGAACTATTGAATACTGATCTTCATGAGAAAGAATCTACCATCGATAACCTTAGCCGTATCGCCAAGGAGCACTCACATGACCAACAGTTTAATGATGACGTTTGCCTACTCGGGGTGTGCATCAAGCAATAATAATACTCACGATGGATTTCACCGAAATAGACCGTGATGACTTCCGAGATTTACTCGGCGAAATTGGCAGAACCTGCATGCCATTCGGAAAGTTTGGACCAACCTTTCACCCACCCAAAGGCGTGCCAATAATGGATCTTTCACCAGAATATCTCACGTGGTTCAAAGAGCGTGGATTTCCTAAAGGACAACTCGGTGAGCTAATGGCACAAGTCTGCGAGATTAAGGATGTAGGAATGGATCAGATCTTCGACCCACTCAGAGAAGCTAATGGAGGGAGAGTGAGTATTCGTAAACGCCGACCCAAATCAGATTTTTAGCTAACCTTTGAGTTATTTCACACGGTGGAATGGAGCCGGTACTCTGACCACATCCATCCCAGCACTCTGAGCCGCCATGATTCCAGCTGGTGCGTCTTCCAGCACAAGACACTTCTTAGGATCAACTTCTAGTCTGTTCGCAGCTTCGATAAAAATATCTGGTGCAGGCTTGCCACACTTCACATCATTTGCAGTCACTACTTCGTCAAACAAATCACTAATCCCCACTGCCTGGAGCGTCTTCTCAGCCACCACTCTACTGCCACCGGTTGCGATAGCCATCGGCACTTTGCCACGCATGGATCTAGCATAATTAACCACATCTTCATTGATTTCCACTTGATCTAACAGATTCATAAATGCGTCTCTCTTCGCGAGCGCCACATCAGCAGGGTCTAGATGCAACCCAAACTCACCATTCAGCTCCACCACGATATCCGTAGTCGGTCTACCGCCCATTGAGTAGAACACGTCCTCAGGAAACACATCTTTGGGGACATTAAACTGAGCTAGAGCCTCACTCCAAGCGGCAAAATGCGCTGGCATAGAGTCCACTAAAGTTCCGTCTAAATCAAATATCACAGCCTCATAGCTGCCAGCAGGTATCTCTAGTTCTCCAAAAATTTTCATCTCAGGTGCTTAGTGACAAACAACCAAAATAAAGCAAGCTAGTTCCCATGATTTTCTGTAATTATTTTGTTACCTCTTGATCACTACCACTAAATCAATCATTCTCTCATCCATGAAGTTTCTCACCATCCCCCCATCCTCGCTATACTCAACCCATGCTTTTCTAGCGATCACGGCATGGTCAACATCCAAGACAGCCACTTAGAATAATAGTATTTTCTAATTTAAGATGATCAAACACACTCTGTTATCCCATTGAGTAATTATTTATGACAACTAGAAATATCGCAATCATAGGCGCAGGACCTGCCGGGCTGAGAGCTGCTGAAGTCGCCGCAGAGGCCGGAGGTAGCGTTTCAATATTTGATGCTAAGCCATCTTCTGGCAGAAAATTTCTTATCGCTGGAAAGCGCGGGCTCAACTTAACCCACGATGAAGACTGGGACACATTTGTCCAGAACTACAATGGTACAGATCTCCCCCGCCCACTATGGAACAATATCCTTAATGCCTTCGACAACAAAGCACTGCGCCAATGGGCTGGCTCGATCGGTGTGGAAACTTTCGTAGCATCCTCTGGAAAAGTTTTCCCCACAGAAATGAAAGCCGCCCCACTCCTCAAGCGCTGGGTCGATAAACTCCGCGATAAACTAAAGATAAGCTTTTCATTTAACCATCTCTGCACAGATCTCCGCACTTCAGATGATGGTGTAGAGGTAAGTTTTTCCACTCCCGCTGGAGGCATCACTCATCGGTTCGATGCCGTAGTCATTGCCCTAGGAGGAGGCTCATGGCGCAGCACTGGCTCCACAGGCGAGTGGGTGAAAATATTCGCTAATTACGATATCGGCATCAGCCCGCTCACTGCTGCTAACATTGGCTGGGAGGTAGCTTGGAGTGAAGCTCTGTTAGACCAAGCTGAAGGTCTCCCACTGAAAAACATCGCCGTCTCTGCTGGTAATATCCATACCGCAGGCGAGTTAGTTATCACTAAATATGGACTCGAAGGCGGCCCCATCTATAAGCTGGGGCCTGTAATCAGATCTCTATCATCACCAGAAATCATCATCGATTTCAAACCCACCCACACGACGGATCAACTCATCGCGAAAATGGAATCCGCTAAAACAGATCTCATCAATGAAGCAAAATTTCGCTGGAAACTCAACCCCGGTGCCCATGCACTGCTCATAGATAACTATAGTTCCGCGAGGCTGATCACTACGGAAGCCCTAGCAGAAACGATCAAGAATTTCCATATTCCACTCACCCAGCCGCGCCCTATCGATGAAGCAATATCTAGCGCGGGCGGTATCCAGTGGGATGAACTAGATGAGAATCTCATGCTAAAAAAGCTCCCTGGTGTCTACTGTGCAGGAGAAATGATAGACTGGGAAGCACCTACCGGCGGCTACCTCCTACAAGCATGCTTCGCCACTGGTGACTGGGTAGGGAAAGCTATTTTACTTCACCGATGATTTATACCATTTGAACAGTGATAGTGGTTTGATAGAATGATTTAAAGTGCAGCAAAGCTGACAGGGGGAAGAGCAAAACACTATAACTGTGAGGATAGTATTAGCCAGTTTGATCTTATCAGGATCCCTTTTTTCGTAATTCACACCAACCTCACACCATCTTTTTCTAGCTGAACTTTGCGGTCTTTATAAAGCTGACCAAGAGCTTTTTTATAGGTCTTCTTGCTGACTCCGAACATGGCTTGGATGGATAAAGCATCGCTTTTATCACCTACGTTAATGAAGCCATCACCTTGCTGGAGCTTGGTCATGATCTGCTCGGCCAAAGTACCTACTTTTTCTGCGCCGGGCTTCTGTAGAATGATGTCCACTTTATCATCTTCTCGGAGAGTGAGAACGTAGCCTTTAAGTTTGTCGCCTATGCTAACTGGCTGGAAGATCTGATCGTGATAGATCATCCCCCAGTGAGTGCCCTCGACGATGACATTGTAGCCCTGAGTAGCCCTTCGCACAATGATGATATCTACTTGCTCATCTTCTAAAAAAGTGCGTCTTTCTTTGCCTAAAAATCTTCCTAACTTAGTGGTGGCGGCGATTCTACCAGATTTCTCATCCACATAGGCCTGCACCATAATAGTGACGCCTTGGCTAACTTTTCTTTTTTGCTCACCGAATGGAAGCATCAGGTCTTTACTTAGCCCCCAGTCTAGAAATGCTCCGGCTTCGTTTACCTGGATCACTTTCAGCGCAGCACATTCACCCACAGTGATCTTAGGTTCTTTAGTAGTGGCGATTAGACGATCCTCAGAATCATTATAGATGAAGACGCGCATCCACGAGCCTAGCTGTGCACCCTGCCCACCTTCGTAAGTAGGGAGTAGTATTTCTCCGCATTCATGCCCATCAAGGTAGGCGCCTCGTTCTTCGAGACGGACTACTTCAAGACTATTCCATTTACCTAGGTCAGCCATCTCAAATTACGCCTCTAAGACTGATGGAAAAGGTTGCGGTTGGATACTGCTGTGGCCGCCCTCTATTAGGAGCTGGTCCTCAGTAGGCATCATCGCGAGCGCCTCTTCTACTGACTGAGGCCTATCTTCCCAGTTAGGGCTCATTAGCTTGTACATCCATGTTTTAAATAGCTCTGGAATATTTTCTCTATAACCACTGATGTACGGAAGCTCACCAATTCTGTGTTTAGCATAAGCTGTAGCAAGTGGTAACCCTGAAAGTGGATGACAGTCTGCCAGCATGGCGTAGCATAGCTGACCAACCATGAATAGACTAGTAATCTCTCCCATCGGCTTCCCAGCGCATAGCTCAGGAGCGGCGAAGGCTGATGCGATCATTTTTTTCTCCGCATCTTGGCCGTGGATTAGCGGCATGAGCTTGCTGTAACCCATATCCATGAGGAGGAAATGCTTTCCACCATTCGCCTTGCTCTGAACTAGAACTGATGAAAGCCTGAAATGGTAGTGGAAGAAACCATATTGTCGGAACTGACCAACAGCATTGAGGAGTTGTTCTGCTAGATGATACACATCCTGAACTTCAAATGCTCTCTTACCAAGCATACTTTGAAGAGTATCGCCATTCGCAGATGCGCCCACGATAAAGCCTGTGTCACCTTCGATGCCTGCGTCTAAAACGGGGAGCACACTCGCGTCTTCTACGCTAGAGAGAGCTTTCACGATACTAAGAAATTTTTTCTCAAACGCACTACGGTCTTCATTCTGCGGGATATCGAATTTACGTAGAATAACATTTCTTTTTATGAGCGTGTCCTCAGCAAGATAAACTTGCCCCAAACGCCCGTTTCCGAGACTTTGCTTTATATTGTAACGTTTCATTGTTTGCATTTTTTTGGATGTTAGGGGCTGATGTTTGAAATTATAACTATATATACTTAAGCGAAGCATGATAACTTTCAACCTATAATTATCCCCACCCTGATCTTCATTAACTTATGAACCAGATATTCTTTCTTCGGACAAAATGTCACCACATGCAACCATTATCTGTGTATGTTACATTCTTGTGGCTTGAGGGGATGGAATGATGATAACTAATATGATCGCTGATGCCCAAATGGACGGTCACTAGCCTTATTATGTCTTTTTTGTTTAGGTTTCTAATTAATACAACAAACTTAACTATGTCAATTACTAAGGTCTTTTTAGCGCAGCCAAAAATCGATAAAACTCAAAATTTCAGTAAGGATCAAAAGAAATTCAAGCTATACTGGCATTTGAACCGAAATCTCGCCGATGCATCAACATTATTACTATGGAATACATTGAATTTAGTCCCTTTGCAAAAAAAAATGCCAAACAATTCAATTTTATTTTGACAGATCATCCGCCTCTGCTACTTTCCGCCCGCCTGTCAGGAGGTTAACTTCTTGGCAAGTAAACAAGTAATGGTATCGATTACACTGTTACGCTCTTGTAGCTCAGGGGTAGAGCACATCCTTGGTAAGGATGAAGTCGGCGGTTCAAATCCGCCCAAGAGCTCCAGCGTAAAAGTAATCATATTGAAATAATCCAGCTCACCAACAAACATGGTGAGCCTAATTAAAGCGCAAAAAAAAAGAAAATTAAATATTATGGCTAAAGAAGCATTCCAAAGAAATAAGCCGCACGTTAACGTAGGAACTATTGGCCACGTTGACCACGGCAAGACAACTCTCACAGCAGCGATCACAAACACACTTGCTCTCGTAGGTGGTGCAGTTGCTAAAGCATACGACGAAATCGACGGTGCTCCAGAAGAACGTGAGCGCGGTATCACTATCTCAACAGCACACGTTGAGTATGAAACTGAGACTCGTCACTACGCACACGTTGACTGCCCAGGGCACGCCGACTACGTAAAGAACATGATCACTGGTGCAGCACAGATGGACGGAGCAATCCTCGTTTGTTCAGCAGCTGATGGTCCAATGCCACAGACTCGTGAGCACATCCTACTTGCTCGTCAGGTTGGTGTTCCAGCGATCGTAGTATTCCTAAACAAAGTCGACCAAGTTGACGACGACGAACTCCTAGAGCTCGTTGAAATGGAAATCCGTGAACTCCTCGACATGTATGAGTTCCCAGGTGACGACATCCCTGTAATCATGGGATCAGCTCTTCTCGCCCTCCAGGGAGATAAAGATCAACAAGACAACATCAACAAGCTCATGACAGCTGTTGACGAATACATCCCTGAGCCAGAGCGCCCAGTGGATCAGCCATTCCTCATGCCCGTGGAAGACGTTTTCGCTATCTCTGGTCGCGGAACAGTTCTCACAGGTCGTATTGAGCGTGGAATCGTTAAGAAGATGGAAGAAGTTGAAATCGTTGGTATTAAAGATACCATCAAGACAACGATCACTGACATCGAGATGTTCCGTAAGCTTCTTGACGAAGGTCGCGCAGGCGAAAATGTAGGACTCCTCGTTCGTGGACTTAAGAAAGACGACGTAGAGCGCGGACAGGTTGTAGTTAAGCCTGGATCAGTAACTCCACACGCCAAATTCATGGCAGAGACATACGTTCTATCTAAGGACGAAGGTGGTCGTCACACACCATTCTTCTCTAACTACCGTCCACAGTTCTACTTCAGAACAACTGACGTTACCGGCTCTATCAAACTTCCTGAGGGAGTTGAGATGGTCATGCCTGGTGACAACGTTTTGATGGAAGTAACACTCATCACTAATATCGCAATGGAGAAGCGCATGCGCTTCGCTATCCGTGAAGGTGGCCGCACAGTAGGTGCAGGACGAGTAGCAGACATCCTAGACTAGTTTCAAACTAATCTAGAACTCAAAAAGCACATACTTTTTAATGCGCTAGGTTTCAGCCGTTTATACTGTTGAAAGCTGGATTTCGAGGGTGCTTCAAGTTTTTAAGCTTGAAGTACCCTTAAATCGCATTAAAAGAACTGCCCACTTGGTTTCGTAATCATAAAATCAAGTAAGCAAACAAGAAGTAACGAGGAGGAGAAAAAATATTAATAAACAGGGCTGTAGCTCAATTGGTAGAGTAGTGGTCTCCAAAACCATTGGTTGAGAGTTCGATTCTCTCCGGCCCTGCCACTCCTTAAATTTCATCACAATATTAACAAAACATGTTTCAGAAGATTTCAACATTCATCGGCGAAGTAAGAGGCGAACTCCGCAAGGCAACTTGGCCTTGGGATCCAGATCCAAAAGCCAAAGGCCTCAAGAAATACAAAGAGCTCGTGGACTCCACCGTGGTGGTCATGATTGCTATTGTTCTTCTCGCTGGTTTCGTTGCCATTTCTGATCTACTTCTCTCCAAGGCAATCAAGTTTATCTCCACTAGCTTCTAATAGCTACTAACAGACAGACCTGCAGCAAGACAGCTAAACAGCTTTATATAAATTTCAATCACAACGACAATCTAACACACTCAGATGGCAAAAATTCCACCACCAAACAAGCAATGGTATGTAATCCACGTTCTCTCTGGACAAGAGCAGCGCGTGCGAGACCGCATCTTGCGCATGGTAGAAGCAGAAGAAATGGGCGACTTCATTTACGAAGTTCTCGTCCCCCAAGAACTCATCTCAGTAGTAGGTAAAGGTGGCGAGAAAAAGGAAAGAAAGAAGAAGTTCTATCCTGGCTACATCATCGTTAACATGAACCTCTACACTGAGGACAATCAACTCGTCGAAAATACATGGTATTTCATCAAGGAGACAGACGGAATCATCGGATTCGCTGGCACCAAGAATGAGCCTATCCCTATGCGTCAGCGCGAAGTGGATGCCATGCTCGCTCAGATCAAGGAGCGCGAAGAAAACGTCCGCCCAGCGATCGCGTTCGAAGTAGGAGACGAAGTAATAGTTTCTGACGGTCCATTCCAGAGCCAATCAGGCATCGTGGAAGAGATCGACGAAGAAAAAGGAAAACTACGCGTGTCAGTGACCATCTTCGGTCGCGCAACACCTGTAGAACTCGAATTTTGGCAGGTAGAAGCTGGTGAGTAATTCATCTGCCACTCACATCATCATCACCATAAAAACAACATCTAACAATTAGCAAAATCATGGCTAAAGAAGTAAAACAAATTCTAAAACTCCAGATTCAAGCTGGACAAGCAAATCCATCACCACCAGTAGGACCAGCACTCGGTCAAGCAGGTGTGAACATCATGGCGTTCTGTAAGGACTTCAACGCGCAAACACAAAGCAAAGCAGGAGATCTTCTCCCAGTTGAAATCACCGTATTCAAGGACAGCTCATTCACCTTCATCACTAAGCAGCCTCCAGCGGCAGTGCTCCTCAAAAAGGCAGCAAAGATCGCATCTGGATCTGGCGAGCCTAACAAGATCAAGGTTGGCAAGCTCACAAAAGCACAGCTGCTTGAAGTAGTTGCCATCAAGATGCCTGACCTCAACGCAAATGATCCAGAAGCAGCATGCAGAATCCTAGCAGGAACATGCCGCCAAATGGGAATCACCGTAGAAGGTCTCTAAGGCTTTCTCAGTCCTAACTAACTTTAGAAAGACGCTCATTCGTGAGCGTCTTTTTTTTGCCATACTTGGCAGGTCCAATCATAGAAAACCCGCTCCGGAAAAGCCATAGTGGGCTGTTGAAAGCCAATCAGCCTAGTTGCCTTTTAATGGATAATACCATTTGGAAAGTGATAGTGGTTTGCTCTTTCCCCAATCAGCTTTGCTGCACGTTCAAATAATTCCATCAAACGATCAATCAAGTATAACCGTGAGAATGATATAAGGATCCAGTAAACACCCAAGTAATATTTTAACCTTCTCACGAAAAGGCTAGTGCTAACAGGATGAATTGCTGAATCATCGATTATCGTGAGCGTTGGTCAAAAATCCAGCCCTCCCAGTCGGCGGTCGTACCTTGATGATTGAGCGTCGGACGGGACTTCCCATCCGACAACACCTCAAGATGTTCGGAGCTGATCCGTATTTCCTGACTGATGGCGTCTTCCCTTAGTCGTCGTTCACTTCCAGAAGAAGAGTCGGGCAGCACAGGATATGTATTACACTATTCTTCGTGCAGATCCCCCCCCCAAAAAAAAAATGACGAACTGGACCTCGACCGACTCAACCAGGAAAGGGATTCCACCGGCGCAGAGCCCAAGTGCCTCGACCAAAGCCCCGCTTGGAGACCAACCGAAATCCCGCTCGGCGATGGCCGCACACTGATCCTCGAAGATTCCTGAAGCCGCCCGAAGTGGCTCGGTAAAACTGCGTCCACGAGCACCAAATAGGACAACAAACCAGCTGTGCGGAGGTACTTTTAGCCCCCAAAAGTGGCTTCTCATCTAATACTTGCCACTTTTTTAGCTTTTCCCCTTGCTAGACGACTGCTCATTCGTCACTGTCCATTATACATTAATTTCATTATACATTATTATACATTTATTCCATTCCCCCTTTCTACCACTCTCCGATCTCTCAACAACGTCCTCAGGGACACCTCGCAAAAAGCAAATTCCTAGCCATCCTATCGGCTAGCAAAAAAAACTCCCCAGACCTCTTCTTTAAAGCCGTTGAGCGCGCTGTCTACGGTGATCACCAATGGGCGTTTTACCAGGTTACCATTTTCGCTGAGTAGTCTGAGAGCATCTACTTCGCTGAGTGTGGGCAAAATATCCTTCATACCCAGACTCCTATAGTCCATCCCTGAACTATTAAATAATTTCTTCAGTCCCAGAGCGGCACAGGCCTGCTGTAGCTCTGCCACACTTGGTGGCTGCTCGCGGACTTGGATCGATTCGAATTCGATTCCATTTTCAGCTAACCAACGGTTAGCATTGCGGCAGTTACTTCAGCCGCTGTAGCCATAAATTTTCACATTCATAAGAATACACAAATAAGTATTAATTACTCCTCACCCCCTGCGGCTGAATGTAATGAAAGGCAAGCCCTTGCGGCTGACCGTCAGGGAAGGCAAGCCCTGCGGCTGACCGTCAGGGAAGGCAAGCCCTCTATCCTATGCGGAAAGTGATCCTCGCCTTAGTCGTATCATAGGGAGACATCTCCATGCGCACTCTATCACCCACCACTAAGCGGATGAATCTCTTTCTCATCTTACCTGAGATATGCGCGAGCACTTCGTGTCCACTCTGAAGCTCGACCCTAAACATCGTGCCAGCCAAAACAACTTTAACGACACCTTCGATCTCGACCGCCTTATCTTCACGCTCATCAACGACTTTCCTCTTGAAAGGGCGTCCTCCGCCTTTTCTTCTGGTTGGTCTTCCTCTTCCTGAGGCACGTTTTCTAGCGCCTGCTCCTTTTTTTGGTCTTCCAGCTATAATTACTCCTTGTTTGATTAATGGTTGTATTCCCTGTTTCGGGAAACAGGCGCATCATCATGATTTCTGTGGCATTCGCAACACTTAATTTACTAGAAATGAAGGTTTTTAATGCTAATTTGTCCCCGCCGAGTAAAAAAAGATTAAAAATCCACAATTCAGTCCAGATTTCGATTGACAGTCACGTACTCGCTACTTAGGTTGCGCGCCCCTTCACCATGGTTTTGCCACAGCTGGCTACCACCTATAAAGTGATTAATACGGGAACAATCAAAGGAACCAGAAAACTAGAATAATGAAAACATTCTCCGCAAGAGCACAAGACGTAGAACGCAAGTGGTACGTCATCGATGCAGCAGACAAGATCCTCGGCCAAGTAGCACGTGAAGCAGCAGTGCTTCTCCGTGGAAAGCATAAGCCTATCTTCACACCACACGTTGACACCGGTGACCACGTGGTTATCATCAATGCTGAACGTGTGGTTCTCTCTGGAAACAAAGAGACACAAAAGATTTACACTCACTATACAGGTTACGTAGGTAACCAGAAAGTAGAGACACCTAAGACCATTCGTAGACGTAAGCCTGAACTCCTCGTTGAGAAGGCAGTGCGCGGCATGGTTCCTCACAACAAGCTTGGAAATGCTATTTACAAGAAACTCAGTGTTTACTGTGGTTCTGAGCATCCACACGGAGCTCAAAACCCTGAGGTTTTCGAGATTAAGTAATCCAACCATCATCTAAATTTTATTATGAGCGAAGCTACAACAACATCACCACACGCTACCGGCAGACGTAAGAACGCCGTAGCACACGCATGGCTAACTGAAGGCACAGGCGAGATCACCATCAATAAGCGTCCTTTCGAGGAATACTTTCCGATGCTATCTCACCAGAACGGCATTCTAGAGCCATTCCTCATCACAGAACTTCTCAAGAAGTATGATGTGAGAATCTCCACTAACGGTGGCGGTCAGACAGGTCAAGTCGGAGCTATCCGTCTTGCTATCTCACGCTCACTCATCCAGATTGACCCTGAGCTACGCCCAGTATTAAAGGCTGCTCTACTTCTCCGTCGTGACCCTCGCATGAAGGAACGTAAGAAGTCTGGTCAGCCAGGTGCACGTAAGAACTTCCAGTTCTCAAAGCGTTAATCCGCTATTCAGAGTTACTATTTACTTAGTAGCACTAAATTCTGGTTCCAATTTACAAAAAATCCGTATCTTTCGAGATACGGATTTTTTTGTTTTACCCCATCAGGCAGTTCTTAAAATTCTTCTCTCTTAAAAATAAACCCCTCTTCGAGTAATTTCTCAGGATACACCCAGCTACTGCTAATCATTAGCTCAGCCTCTGTCTGCATAAAAAAAGCACCTATCTCGAGCATCCACTCAAAAGCGGGCAAGCCGAAGCAGGCTCCCTCCTTCTCACGCACACGCTTCATCATCTCCTTATTCGTCAGCGCATGGGGCGCCGCTAAATTATATGGTCCACTTGCGGACTCGGTCTTAATCATCCACTCCACAGCACGGCAATAGTCTTCTATATCAATCCAGCTGACCATCTGCCCGCCATCCCCCAGAGTCCCACCTAAATACTTACGCGCAAGACCGCTCAGTATATCCATCACCGTCCCCTTCTCATCAGCCATTACCAGCGTAGTTCTCAGTGCTATCTTCCGCACAGAGTCATCCAGCTTCACTCCAAAAAATTCCTCTTCCCATTTGATCGCCACTTCAGACATGAAATTCTCTCCCATCTTCCCAGCACTCTCCGTCTGCCGGTTTTCCCTAGTAGCCTTATAAATACTAGAAGCACTCGCATTCATCCACACCTCAGGCGGATTTTCACACCCCTGTACCGCCTCACCCAGGATACGAGTACTATCTATCCGTGAATCCATGATCTGCCGCTTATTCTCCGCATCATGCCTGCAGTTTATCGTCCGCCCCGTCAAATTGATCAACACATCCGCCCCGTCTAGCCTCACCGCCCAGCTAGACTCCAGTGTAACACCATCCCACTTCACCATCTCAACTCCATCTGCAAGACCATCTTTCCTCCTTACCAAGCCCAGCACCTTCCATCCTAGCTGCTGAAAATACCTGCTAATATACTTACCAATAAACCCATTAGCTCCGGCTATCACCATTGTTTTATCTCTCTGTTCGCTCATTTCATCTCTTTTTCCTAGTTTTCTATATATTCTATAAACTAACCCAATTTCTAATATTTAAAACTCTTCTTTCTCAAAAACAAACCCCGCCTCCATCAACCTCTCAGGATACACCCACCTGCTCTTCAAGATAAGTTCAGTCTCAGTGCGCATGAAAAACGCCCCCACTTCAAGCATCCATTCACTTGCAGGCAGTCCAAACCTTACCCCCGCGCGCTCACGAATCCGTTTCATCATTTCAGCATTAGTAAGCGCCTCAGGTGCTGCTAAATTATACGCACCACTCGCAGCCTCATTCGCTATCATCCACTCCACCACTCGGCAGACGTCATTAATATCAATCCAACTCACCATCTGACTACCATCACCCATCTTCCCACCTAAATATTTACGGGCTAGTCCACTCAGTACATCAAGAACCGTCCCTTTTTCATCCCCCATCACTAAAGTAGTTCGCAGCGTTATTTTTCTTACAGACTCATCCACCACTGCCGCATTAAATGCCGCCTCCCAAGTCTTCGCAATTTCCACACTGAACCCATCCCCAATGACCCCTTCACTCTCAGTCTGCGCTTTTTCTTTAGTAGCTGCGTAGATCGTCGCAGTGCTGGCATTCATCCATACGCTTGGCGGACTAACGCAGACCGCCACCGCATCACCTAATACCTTCGTACTATTTACCCGTGAGTCTAGAATCTGGCGCTTATTTTCATCATTGTATCGGCAGTCCACCGTCCTCCCTGCTAGATTGATCAAGACATCCACACCCTCTAGCACCTCTGTCCAGCTTGTCTCTGATGTCTCACCATCCCATTTAATAAACTCCACTCCATTAGCCAGCCCATTAGGCCTTCTCGCCAGACCAAATACTCGCCAGCCCTTCTCCAAAAAATACCTACTTATATATCTACCCATGAAGCCATTTGCTCCAGCGACCATCATTGTCTTTATCTCACTCATTTTTATCGGTTTTTCTAATTAAAATATTCTAACACATTCATTTCTCACACCCCCCTTTACATTTTATATCCGCATTCTTTTTACGGAAAAATACTTTGCTTATCCAAAGCCTATTTCTAGAAATAAGGTAACAGACTTTTTTCGCCATCGGGAGTAGTAAGCGGCTATTCAATAGTTTAGCGAGCCATCTATATCTGGCACATGACCATAGACAACAAACCCAGCTTTCTCCACCGTAATGAATCACCTCACCGTTTACACGTGACACCATTTGCTTATCTGGATCATAATGAAGTATCTCAGGAAATCTCTTCTTAGCCTCATCACTCTGGTAGTCTAGACAGATGGTCTCGCAAGCTCGCTTCTGCCTCTCCAACCATTCCATGAAAGTGCAGCACATCCCACAGCGAGCATCGTAGAATAGCTCTATGGTCTTGATTTCATTTGTCAGATTAACTTTTGCCATTTCTTTTTTACTTGCCTAATTTTCAGTATTTACTGAAAATTTAATACAGTCAATGTTATTTTCATCACTTAGTAATAGCGAATTGATTCACTATTAATCTCATCTTAATCGTATTTCTATCACTAACCGAGCCTTAAAGAACAGCCATCCTAAGTGGATCTAAAAGACGCAGGGTGCGCTTTATAGTTGGGGTACTTGACAGACTGCCAGCAACGCTAGCTTTGAGAGCGGTGATATCGACCCCCGCGCTTTCTAAGATAGATGTGACAATGCCGCCCTCTTGATGGAGGAGCGATAACAAGACATACGTGCTCTTTTAGCTCAGCATGAGCCGAACGCATCGCCAACAGATGAGCAGACTGGAGCGCTTCTTGTCGTCTGATTATCATTTTATTCATTCCCATGGCGTCATTGTAGCACATCCCATCATCATCGTAACTTGTTCACTAAAAATAAGAACAAAATGATTTGGTTCTTATTTTGTTATTCTTCTACCTCCAGATCTCCACCCCTACATGATCAGTATCTGGAAGGATGAATTTCTCTAGTTCCACTCTTACTTTCGCTACTGAGAACTCATGTAGAATGACACGAGCTAGATCCTCGGCGAGAGTTTCTATGAGTTTACGAGGTTTTTCCAGAGCGATCTCTTTCAGGCGAAGTGATACTTGATAATAATCTACGCCACCTACCATCTCATCATTCAGAGAAGAAAAACTTACCTCTGGCGTCATATCGATATTCACCTTGAGCACCTGCTGACCCTTGCGTTCATCATCCGGGACCCCGATAAATGTAGCCAGTTTAAGCCCACGTATTTTGACTAAATCCATCGGCGTCTTCGCAGCACCTAACAGACCTTGTAACAGATCGAGGTCCTTCACCATGATACTAGGTTCTGACGTAGCGAGAACGGAAGCCTGATTGTAGCCTGTGAGAACTCCAACGCTCATGATCCCAGCATGGTGCGCGGTATCTACATCATGCGTCATATCACCCACGAAAACGGTATTCCTCTTACCCATTCCATGCGTCGCCATCATTTCACCGATGACTTCGCGTTTATCGAGGACACCTGCGTAAGTTTGCTCAAAATAATGATCCATCCCAAGCTCTACCACTTGCTCGTCGAATACCTTCTCACACATGCTCGATAGGACATAGAGCTCACAGCCACTCGCCTTTAGATAGTCTAGAAATTCTTTTGCATAAGGCAGGACGGTAACCTTCACCTCAGAGATATCGAACCCGTGTCTGAAGTGCGCCTCGACCTCTTCCATATTGCTTCCCGGCAGATGGTTTTGATAAAACTCCTCATATGGTAGGCAGAACTCACGCCTGAATGTATCAAGATCCATCTTTGGCTTACCATATTGACCCAGCACATAATTAGTGGCGCAGATCACTAGCCCCAAGTCATCGACAACGGTGCCCGACCAATCAAATATCCAGTGTTTTTTCATACCTTAAGAACGATCGTCTTGATGACTCCCTCACCGAGCTCACGTTTGAAATTCTTTAGTAACTTACCCTTCATCTGCTCTAGCTGAAACCTCAATGCTGGCTGCACTACCCGCAATACTAGCACGCCTTTCTTGAGTGATTCCGGCTTGGAATTCTTAGCGATAAAATCGCCTGCAACGCTTAACCAGGCATCATGGAGTTGCTTTTCCTCGATACTACCACTCGCACCTACCTCTTCTAAAAGCTTATCTAAAAAGTCACCTGCATGGTGAATGTTCCTCAATGGATCCTTGACTGGATCTCCATGTCGCCACTGCCTTAATGCCATTGCTCGCATCCATTCGATTGAATGCGAACCTGATTCAGACCTAGAACCTGAACCTTGTTTTGATTTATAATTGAATCTGCCTGGAGATTTCCTATCCATCTTCTCCGTCATCTCCAATCGCCTCAACTGGGCATCCTTCCATCGCCTCGACACATTGCTCGCGCTCATCATCGTTTTCAGGCTGCTTCATCATGTAGGAGTATCCTTCATCATCTTCGCGGGTAAAGTTATTGGGCGCGGTCTCGCGACATAGATCACAGTCGATGCACTGACTATCTACATAAAAGTTTCCCTTTACGTTCTCTGGATTTTTATCTTCGTTATCTGCCATAAATTCTATTAGTTCGTTTGGTGGATAGCCAATTGATTGTCTAGGATGATCACATAAGCAACTTTTTTCACTAGTAAATAGTCAATTTCTTATGATTTCTAGCTTTTATCCACTAGCCAAATCGATATTTCAACGATACAAGCTCACCAGCAACCTAACTCAGCCAAGAAATGTCCAACAAACCTAATTCTAATCAGCAGCAGACAAACGAAGACAGCAAAAAGCATCCCGAAGACCTGTCTGACGACCTAGATTTTTGGAACATAGACACTGACCCAAAAGAGATCAATACCTCAACTGACGAAACAGAGCAAATACTGGCAGAAAAAAAGATACAACAACCGCTAAAGTCACTATCTGAGCAAGAATTAGTCATAAAAACCCCCGACGAGCAAGATATCAAAAACTCACTTGATCTCCACAAGGAAAGCAAGAAATCAGAAGAATTTGATCATATTTCTAATAACAACGTCGATGAACTCTTAGCAAATGCTACAGCAGAAGCGGAAGCCGAGCAAGATGGTATCCCAATCCCACCAGAACCTGTTGAGACAGCAGCTAAGCTCAGGGAATCTAGGACTTCAGTCGAGAAGATAGCCACACTCGCCTGTTATCTTGCAATCTTGGGCGTCTTCTCTTACCTGATCATTTATGCCTCTGAGCAGCACAACTTCGATACCTCCAAGGGTTATGAATCCAATACGCCAGTGAAAGGCGATTATGCAAATGTTGAGAAGATCGAAACTTGGTGGTCAAAACCAGTCGGAAACAATGCTAAACTCGGTGTCGTATTTGTGCCTTCTGCGACTATCACACTAGATTCAAGTTCTGGCTCAGGAGTGATTCGCTCAGTTTTCTACAGTTATGAAGAGGGTCTACTAGGCAAGTTAAGACCTAAGGGAGATCCTTTCACTCATGAGTTTGTAAATGGCAAATTTCTTGAATCCGGCAACAATCAGATCACGATCCATGGTACTGATGGTTTTGAAAAACTCTCTAGCTTCCTCTTCTATAGAAGCCAAGATGAAAACCGCTGGACAGTAGAGGTAAGAGAGGCTCCATCCACCCAGACTGAGGTCAACAGTTTCCTACCACTTGCAAACGCCCCCATTGATCCCATCAGAAAGTAATCGTCTATTTCACACCTGAAACACATCTAAAAAAAGTCCTATCTATGCACCGTCTATTCGTCGAAAAACAACCTGAGTTTAATGCTGAAGCTCGCTCACTCTTTCATGATCTTAAAGAAAATCTCGATTTAACCAGCCTCACCAACGTTCGAGTTATTCAGCGATACGATGTGGATGGGCTGAGCGATGAGCAATTTGAGAAAGCCTCTAAACTCATCCTCTCCGAGCCACAAATTGCGGTGACTTCCGATAGCCTATCAGCCTCTGATGAAGAAACGGTATTCGCAGTTGAATACCTCCCTGGCCAATATGACCAGCGTGCGGATTCAGCAGCTCAATGCGTGCAAATTCTCACTCAAAAAACCAAGCCTCTAGTAGCTACTGCTAAAATAGTCATCCTCTCAGGAGATTTATCCGATGATCAAATCACAGCAATCAAAGCCTACACCATCAATGCCGTGGACTCTCGCGAAGCATCCATGGACATTCCCGATACTCTTCAGCTAAAGGTCACCCCACCTGAAGATGTGGAGATCCTAGACTGGTTCAATACCTCTTCAGATGACCAACTCCGTGAGAAACGTAATGCGCTAGGCCTTGCAATGAGTGCCGAGGATTTTTTATTCACTAGAGATTATTTTCGTGATGAAGAATCCCGTAACCCTTCCATCACCGAAATCAAAATGCTCGATACTTATTGGTCAGATCACTGCCGCCACACTACCTTTGCGACTAAAATCAGCAACGTAGATTTCGATCCCGGCACAGAGGTCATTGAGAAAGCTTACAAGCGATACCAAGAGACTAGAGAAGACGTCTATGGTGAGAAGATAGATACCCGTCCTGAGACACTCATGGACATCGCGCTGATCGGCATGAAAGAACTGCGTAAAACGGGAGAACTCGATAACGTAGAAATTTCTGAAGAGATCAACGCGGCATCCATCGTGATCCCAGTTGATGTCGATGGTAAAGACCAAGAGTGGCTCCTCATGTTTAAGAATGAGACGCATAACCATCCTACTGAAATTGAACCCTTCGGTGGAGCCGCTACCTGCTTAGGAGGTTGCATCCGCGATCCACTCTCGGGGCGATCCTACGTATTCCAAGCCATGCGCGTAACTGGCGCTGCTGACCCACGCACACCATTCGCGGAGACTCTTGAAGGCAAATTACCACAGCGCGTTATCTGTAAGGGCGCGGCCCATGGCTACTCATCCTACGGAAATCAGATCGGCCTCGCTACTGGTCAGGTCTCAGAAGTTTACCACCCTAACTATGTCGCCAAGCGCATGGAAATAGGCGCGGTAGTCGCTGCAGCACCAAAGAAAAATGTCTTCCGTGGTAGCCCCGCCACTGGCGATGTCATCCTCCTCATCGGCGGACGCACTGGCCGAGATGGAGTAGGCGGAGCAACTGGATCATCCAAGGAACACACAGACACTGCTCTGGAAAATTCTGCAGAAGTCCAGAAAGGAAACGCCCCCACCGAGCGTAAAGTCCAGCGACTATTCCGCAACCCAGAACTTGCTCCAAAAATCAAGGTCTGTAATGACTTCGGAGCCGGTGGAGTCTCGGTAGCTATAGGTGAAATAGCACCATCACTCGATATCAGACTCGATGACATCCCTAAAAAATATGACGGACTCGACGGCACCGAGCTCGCCATTTCCGAGTCCCAGGAGCGCATGGCGATCTGCGTAGACCCATCCACCATCGAATACTTCAAAGCCGAGTGCGACAAAGAAAACCTAGAATGCACCCACGTGGCAGACGTCACCGACACCGGACGACTCGTCATTTCCTATAAGGGTAAAAAAATAGTGAACTTCTCCCGTGCGTTCCTAGAAACAAATGGGGTTCAGTTAGACACATCCGTTAGAGTATCTTCAGCCACGGCTGAAACACCTCTTGGCAAATCACTCGCTAACGTTTCCGCTAAGAGCAGCGCTACGGATAAATTCACCACCGCGCTCTCCGACCTCAACTCCTGTAGCCAAAAAGGCCTAGGTGAGATGTTTGACTCCTCAGTCGGTGCCGGCACCGTTCTTCAGCCATTCGGTGGAAAGCATCAGCTCACACCTGTCGATGCCATGGTCGCCAAAATCCCTCTTCTTGAAGGAAATACCGATACCACATCACACATGGCATGGGGCTTTAATGCGAACATCGCCAGCTGGTCACCCTATCACGGTGCGCTCTACGCCGTCACCGAGTCTGTCTGTAGGATCGTGGCGTCTGGTGCGCATATTGATGACATCCGCCTCACTCTTCAGGAATACTTCGAGAAGCTAGGAACTGACGCCAAACGCTGGGGCAAGCCATTCTCAGCTCTGCTCGGAGCCTTCACCGCACAGAACGAGCTACGCCTCGGAGCAATTGGAGGTAAGGATTCCATGTCAGGTACATTTAATGACATCGATGTCCCACCAACGCTAGTTTCATTCGCAGTTGCACCTGGAAAAGCATCACTAACAGTTTCTCCAGAATTCAAAGAAGTAGGCAGTAAGCTCTACCTCGTCACTGTCCCGCGTGATACCGACCATTGTCCAGACTTTGAAATACTCAAGACCTGCGCATCAGTCCTCTACGCCGTGAATATGGAAGGCAAAATCAATGCCATCCACTCACTCGCTGAAGGCGGAATTGCTACTGGGCTCTCTAAAATGGCGTTCGGCAATAAGATCGGAGCTAACATCGAGACGAATGAAGACCTCTACCGCGAACGCTACTTCAACTGGATCATCGAAGTCAACGCTGGCGAAGAACTCCCTGAATCACTCAACGCCCAGAAAATAGGCACCACACATGATGAAAACTGCCTTAACATCAATGGCGAGAAAATCTCACTCGACACACTCCTCAATGCTTGGTCAGGAACCCTAGAACCCATCTACCCAACCAAGGCAGAAGTTGCCCACACCGAGCTAGACACATTCTCTTACAGTGGCGAAGCCGCCAAAAAATCACCAATCACAAATCCTAAATCACAAATACGACCAAAGGTCGTGATACCCTGCTTCCCCGGCACTAATTCAGAATACGACTCTGCGAAAATGTTCACCGAAGCAGGTGCTGCTACGACCATTTCAGTCTTTAGAAACCTTACCTCTAAGCACGTAGAAGAATCTCTAGCAGAACTAGCACAGCAGATCCGTGAGTCCCAGATACTCATGATTCCCGGAGGATTCTCTGCTGGTGATGAGCCAGACGGCTCAGGTAAATTCATCGCCACCGTGCTGAGAAACCCACAAGTAGCAGACGCCGTCTTGGACCTCATCAAGAACCGCGATGGCCTCATTCTCGGCATCTGTAACGGATTCCAAGCCCTCATTAAAACAGGCCTCGTCCCCTACGGAGAAATCCGAGACCCCAAAAATGGGGCTCCAACCCTCACCTTCAACGACATCGGCCGTCACATCGCCTGTTATTCTAACACCCGCATCGCATCCAATAAATCAGCTTGGCTAGCAAACACTCAAGTAGGCGACCTCCACAACATCCCATTCTCACACGGTGAAGGTAAATTCATCGCAACAGAAGAAGACGTTCGCGCATTAGCAGCCAACGGCCAGATCGCCACTCAATACACCGACTTCGAGGGCAATCCATCCATGGACATCACCCACAACCCGAACGGCTCCGTCTTCGCCATCGAAGGCATCACCAGCCCCTGCGGCAGAGTCTTAGGCAAAATGGGCCACACCGAGCGACGCGGAACCAACGTAGCCAAAAACCTACCAGGAAATAAACACCAACCATTATTTAAAGCCGGCGTGGGGTATTTTCAATAAATAGCACCTTTCTCTTAAAAACAAAAAAACTCCAGTTTGTGATTAAACATGGAGCTTTTTTTATTGAGAACTGAGTGGCGGAGCGGACGGGAATCGAACCCGCAACCTCCGGCGTGACAGGCCGGTGCTCTAACCAATTGAGCTACCGCTCCACTCAGTTTATGTAAATACTACGATCGCTATTTTCCGCAATAAGGATGAATGATGGCGGAGCGGACGGGAATCGAACCCGCAACCTCCGGCGTGACAGGCCGGTGCTCTAACCAATTGAGCTACCGCTCCATCAATCGTCCTGCAAGCATCTTGCAGCGGGCAGGAAGCTAACTAAATCGATGTAAGGTGCAAGCCATTTTTTATATAATTTATCACTTTTTACGCTGTGGGTTCAGTTTCAGTATTTTGTGGCATTTGAGAAAAAATCACCTCTAGAGTAAAAAAGTAGCTAAAAAAGTCTACAATACAAAAAAATATAGTTGCAATTTGGGTGGGGATTGCCTTTATTCGCCGCTCCGCGAGAAGTCAATCCAGTCGTAGGTCCTCTGAGCAATGCTATGGTAGCGGCGCTACTCAATCTCGCCAGAGCGGTAACCCGACTAACACAATAGACATTATGTCAGAAGACACAACAAACGAAGAAGTAACTAACGAAGAAGAAGTAGAAGAGACCAAGCCAATTCATCTTGATCGCTTTGAAATCCCTAATCGTCTTGTAAAAGACGAGGACACCGAAACTGATACCTATGCACACTTCACCGCTGAGCCATTCGAGCGTGGATTTGGTCATACGATCGGTAACTCACTCCGCCGCGTATTGCTCTCCTCACTAGAGGGTGCAGCCATCACTTCTGTGCGTATCGCAGGTGTGCAGCATGAGTTCTCTAGCCTAGCTGGAGTGGTAGAAGATGTCACAGACATCATCCTCAACTTAAAGAAGGTAAAATTTAAGCACTATGATAAAGAGCCACGCGTTCTTACTCTGAAGGTAGAGAAAGCTGGCGAAGTAACTGCTGGCGACATCACAGATGATAACATTTACGAAGTAGTGAACAAAGACCAGATCATTTGCACACTCGACCGTAAAACTAAGTTTGACTGTGAATTCGAAATCAAAGTAGGTCGTGGATTTAACACCGGAGACGAGAACAAGCGTCCTGACATGCCAATCGGCGTGATCGCGATTGACTCAATCTTCTCACCAGTCACCCGTGTGAAATACTCAATCGGTCAGACCCGTGTGGGTCAAATGACTGACTTTGATAAGCTAGATCTGGACATCTGGACAGATGGACGTATAGAGCCAGCTGAAGCACTACTCCAGGCATCATCCATCATGAGACATCACCTCGATGTATTCGTGAACTACGATGACGATGCAGTAGAATTTGAGAATGCAGCTCCTGAGCAATCAGAAGAAAATGCAGCACTCAAGAAGCTTCTCAACATGAGCGTAAACGAGATCGAACTCTCAGTGCGTGCGGCTAA
Source organism: uncultured Verrucomicrobiales bacterium (assembly GCA_963934155.1). Lineage (GTDB taxonomy): Bacteria > Verrucomicrobiota > Verrucomicrobiia > Verrucomicrobiales > Akkermansiaceae > Rubritalea. The sequence goes on from CAWVXI010000011.1 coordinate 75,821, forward strand.
CTGCCTCAACAATGCAAACATCACTAGCGTGGGTCAGCTTGCTCTCAAGTCAGAAGCAGAGATGCTCAAATACCGTAACTTCGGTAAGAAATCACTCAACGAGATCAAAGACAAACTCCAAGAGCTCGGGCTCGGATTGGGAATGTCACTTGATCCATTACTCCTCACTGGACCGATGCCATCAATAGTGGCACCTCGTCTCAGCGTGGAAGAAGAAGCACCGGTGGGTCTTGCAGACCTCATCGCTCAAAACTTAAATGACGAATAGTCGCTAATAAATAGAAAATAATCACGATGAGAAATCGCAAAAAGACAGTAAAACTCGGAAGAAGCTCAGCGCACCGCCGCTCACTTCTTGCAAACCTCACATGCAGCCTTATCCAGCACGGTAAGATCCGTACCACACTTGGAAAAGCCAAAGCACTCCGCCCAGTAGCAGAGAAAATGGTAACTCTCGGTAAGCGTGGAGACCTCCACGCCCGCAGACAAGCTATCGCATTCCTACGCCAAAAAGACGCAGTGAAGACACTCTTCGGTGACGTCGCTACAGCAGCTAAAGACCGCCAAGGTGGCTACTGCCGCATCGTTAAGCTAGGCGCACGTGTTTCAGACTCCGCACCAATGGCTCTCATTGAGTGGGTAGACGCATCTGCTTCTGATGAAGTAGTTGATGATGCCACTGAGGCTGAGGTTGAAGCTAAACCTGAGGTTGAGGCTAAAACTGAGACTAAACCTAAGGCTAAGAAGAAAGCTCCAGCTAAAACTGAGCCTAAAACTGAGACTGTAGAAGCATAGGTCTTCTTAAGTTCACAATAAAAAATTTAAGCGCACCTTTGATCGTATCTCATATACGTTAAGGGTGCGCTTTTTAGTTTCATCATTATTATAAAAAATCATGAGTTCAGAATCCCCATTACCCATCACATTCGCTAAACCTATTCTTCCTAGTCTACTTGGTCTGACAAAGGATGATATTGTTGAAATTTTTAAACAACACGATGAGCCAGCCTACCGTGCGGCTCAAGTGCTAGAATGGATCTACCGGCACCGCGCGAACTCGATAGAAGAAATGACCAACCTCTCAGAACCTCTGCGCGAGAAACTGAACCAACAATTCAGATTTAAAACACTCACCAACGTGACGATCCAAGGATCTGAGGACACAACACGCAAATATTTATTTAAACTTCACGATGGACGCTATGTAGAAACCGTTCTCATCCCCGCATCCAAAGGCCTCTATGGCGATAAAGCCGACCGCCTAACGGCCTGTGTTTCCTCACAGGTAGGTTGTGCCTATGGATGTAAATTCTGCGCCTCTGGACTCGCTGGATTAGCCAGAAACCTTACAGCTGACGAAATTGTCGGTCAGTTAATGGCAGTGGAAGAACTCTCGGGAAAGAAGATCAATAATATTGTCTTCATGGGAATGGGCGAGCCGCTCGCAAACATCAAAAATCTAGAGAAATCGCTCGATATCATTACTGGTCATTGGGGAATGAATATCGGCGCCCGGCACATTACTATTTCCACATCAGGCCTAGCGCCAATGATTAGGAAACTAGCAGACCGTCCACAGCAGATCCGCCTCGCCATCTCACTCCATGGAGCTACTGATGAAGTGCGGGATAAGATCATGCCAGTGAACGCAAAATGGAATATCGATGAGCTTTTCCAAGCTCTCCACTACTATAAAGATAAGAGCAACAAGAGGCTCACACTTGAGTACATTTTAATCAAAGGAGTCAATGACTCCATCGATCAGGCACGCATCCTCGCCAAGCGTGCAAGATCCGTAAAGGCGCTCGTGAATGTAATCCCCTACAATACCGTAGAGGGACTAGACTGGGAACGCCCCGATGACGAACACTGCTATCTTTTCCGTAACACCGTCCGAGACGCTGGGGTAGTGACCACGATGCGCATCGAAAAAGGTCACGATATCGACGCCGCTTGTGGCCAGCTCAGACTGAAGCAAGAAACTTCCGAAGGTATCATCGAGGCTCCTATCAAAGCATAAATACATTTCCATCCGTCCAATGAAACTCATCGCCACCCTACTCTTCTCAGTTTCCCTCATTGGCTACATATTAGCAGCTCCACCCAAGATCACCTCAGACAATTACCGACTAGCGTTACGTATTTCTTAAAACTGGGGGTAGGGTGGGTTTGCCATGCCAAACACACCGCGCTACTCCTAAACCATTCTCTAAAGGATCTTCAGCTTGGTCAGGGATAATGAATTAAGCTGCAGTGGGAATAGTCGTTTAATCTTATTAGGGAGTCACTTACGCATCGCGGTTTGCTCGGCGATCAAACCTTACCCTAGAATACAATCACCTCATCTCCATTCATCCCACCTTTAAAATGATTTACAACACTAGGGTAGAGACTCGACTGGGATCCACAGAACTGGTGGAGAGTCAGAAATAAAA
>CAWVXI010000012.1:0-77533 GCA_963934155.1 uncultured Verrucomicrobiales bacterium
AGGTTGCTAAGAAGAAGGTAACTAAAAAAGCTAAGAAGGTTGCTAAGAAAAAGGTAACTAAAAAAGCTAAGAAGGTTGCTACGAAGAAAGCTCCCAAGAAAGCGAAGAAGGTTGCTAAGAAAAAGGTAACTAAAAAAGCTAAGAAGGTTGCTAAGAAAAAAGCCCCTAAGAAAGCCAAAAAGAAGTAATCAGTTACTCACTTTAAAATTCTTATTTTTAACACAGAGCCACTCTTAAATGAGTGGCTCTTTTTTTATCACTGATTCACCAAGATACTCTCATCTGCAGCGTTAGTGGCTGGGCGCCAACTTAGAGTAAGTCTAGTCCCTTTTTAAGGACCTGCATAGCCTTAGATTGCTGATCTGTTAGAGTGTGGAATTCTTCAAAATGGCTGATCATTTCAGCGACCCCCTCTTTATCCATCTCTGCATCATGACTACTTTCTGAAACACACTGACTCCAACTGGTAAGAATGAGCGCGAACTGCACATCTTGCTCCGCCTTCGTCCAGATACGATCACTGAACTGAACATTGAGCGTTTCTTCATCCGTTATCCATTCAACATTATCTTCAAGCTTCGCGGTATTTCGAATATCTAGCGAGAGCACGTCAGCGGCAGGTTCTATATCTGCGGCAATCTCTATCTCATAGATGACGATGTGGCTCTCCCCATCTCCCATGGTGATTTTAGCGGGTGCGATGATATTGTCTTGTGCTGATTCTGCCTTCGCATAGCCGACTAAGCGGTATTTCTCTACTGACTCACTAAAGGTAATTGCGGCCTCTACTTTGATGCTCGCTGTGTGCTTGTTCTTAACAAGAATCACCGCGATCATATGCTCACTATTCCATGGGCACTGCACTAGCTCGACGCCAGCTGAAGTGAATAATAACTCAAGGTCAGATGGATTATTATAGCTGAATGCATTGAGAATTTCTTCTACCCTGACTGCATTCTTGTCTGGTAAAACACCGTCAATATTAATGCTGTTCTTTACCCAGTTCCAACTCGCTTTACCACATGCTAGCGGCATTCGGGTTAGGGCTTCATCAGCGCGGTTCACCCAGTCATTTTCTATTAGCTCTATTAATTTTTTAGGGTCGTCATCGGTGGACACTCCATTAGAGCCTGGGTCGTGACTTGTATCGCGGCCTCCCTGACTACCAACAATTCTTGGTCCTTCCACAGGTTCTAACCAATCAGCATTACTTGGCTGAATGGGTGCCTGGAGTTTATCGTCAGACAGATCAGTAATGCTTACCCCTGCCAAAGTGGTCACTTTTTCTTCTCCACTATCTATATTATCCAGCACCATAAATGAAATCGTCACTACCGCTGCGGCTCCGAGAGTCACTAGCATCGGACGGAGCCACTTAGACTGATGAGTCGAGCTGACATCATTCACTGTCGGTGCCTTGGCTGAGCGAAAGATGGCGTCTCTCTGGCCAGGGCTTAATTTTAGATTGATATCCTCAGCTCCCCTTGCTCCCCTTGCTTCCAGAGTCTGAGTGAGCATGATGCCGAGCGCATCGATGCCTGCCACCTCGCGTTGTAGCGGACCATTTAGAGGTACATCCAGCATTCTGGCTATTTCTCCTGCCTCTTCTCTAGTTAGCTCGCCGAGCGCGTATGCCGTCAGTCTCGGGTCATTGTCTGTGAGTTTATTCTTCATTGTCTTATCGTTTTAAAGTTTTTATTAGAGCAAGTCTCGGGGTAATATTTCTCTGAGTTTTTTTAGCCCGTTATGCAATAGGAATCCCACATTGCCAGTGGTCAGCCCGGTGGCTACACTGATTTCCTGGTAGCTCATTCCTTGCTGAAATTTTAGTAGAATCACTTCTTTCTGGTTCTCTGATAGCGTTTCTAAATAGCCCATCAACTGCGAGACGCGCTCATGCTGGTCAGCCAAAGTGTCTGGTGATAGATCTTTAGATGCGGTGTAGCTAAACATCTCGTCATCCACCACGACCATGCGTTTTTCCTTTCGCAGCACGTCTAGCGCTCGATTCCGACAAACGGTGTAAAGCCATGTCTTGAGACCACCTTTGACCTTCTCTACATCTTGCTTGTAAAGGCGGATAAAGGTGTCTTGGACCACATCTCTGGCGCGTTCCAGATCCTTTAGGATACTCATCGCATAGCCTATCAGCGGAGATTCATACTCTGCTAAAGCATACTCTACTAATTCATCTGCGGTGGATATCATGGCTAATTTTTCTGTGCCCATTGGTCGGACTATTCACTAGCTGAAACGCTTTACCCATCCTTTTCTTAGGGTAAATTAGAAAAAAGATGAGTAAATGTGATATTTACACCGTCTAGCATATAAAATCGGCATAGAATTAAGCGCTCGCTTGACGCGTTAGCATTTAACGACTACATCATCAGCATGCTTACAGGTAAATCATTCATCGGAAACTCACGTGGCGCAGGCACTCAGATCTGCGGTTCAGCAATTAATCCAGCTACGGGGGAGAAACTCACACCAGATACCACCACGACTACTGACGAGGAGGTGCGCCATGCATTGGAGCTCGCTGAGGCAGCATTTGATGTCTATCGCCATAAATCTGGAGCAGAGAAAGCAGTGTTCCTCCGCGCCATCTCAGCGAATATCGAGGCGGTTGTCGATGATATCGCCGCTCGCGGACCACTCGAAACCGGACTTCCTGAAGGACGGATGCGTGGAGAGTCTGGCCGCACGATGGGACAATTAAGATTGTTTGCAAATTTAGTAGAAGAAGGCTCATGGGTAGATGCACGGATCGAGACCGCTGATGCGGACCGCGCGCCTATCCCCAAGGTGGATCTCCGCTCGATGCTGACTGGGCTAGGACCAGTGGGAGTCTTCTGTGCTTCAAATTTCCCGCTTGCCTTTTCAGTAGCAGGTGGCGACACAGCTTCCGCACTCGCGGCTGGCTGCCCAGTAGTGGTAGTGGCTCACTCAGCTCATCCAGGCTTATCAGAAATAGTGGCAAATGCCGTGCAGTCTGCAGCTCAGGAAACTGGGATGCCTGAGGGAGTTTTCTCTATGCTCTATGGCGGTGGACGCACTATCGGTAAAGCAGTAGTGACTGCTCCTGAGATAAAGGCGATTGGCTTTACCGGCTCTTATGCTGGAGGGAGAGCCCTAATGGATCTTGCGGCAGCAAGACCTGAGCCTATTCCTGTCTATGCTGAAATGAGCGCGATTAATCCCGTGACCATCTTCCCAAGTGTGCTTAAGTCTGAAAGCGAAGCTCAGGCCCTGGCCACAGTAGCATCCGGATCCGTCACCATGGGTGTGGGTCAGTTTTGCACGAACCCGGGAGTATTCTTTATTCCAGCGGAAGGTGCTGAGCAGTTTACTGATAAATTTGTCGAGCTCACCGCTCAAGTAGCCGGCGCAACGATGCTCAACGCAGGTATCTGCAAGGCATATAACAACGCAACGACGACTATCCAGGCGCAACCAAATGTAGAGACCTTGCTCGATATATCGACTGATGACTTCGGATCTGGCGCACCGTCTATCTTCCGCACCACAGCAGTAGAGTTCGTGAATAACAAGACACTTTCTGAGGAGATGTTTGGCCCAGCCACGCTACTAGTGACTTACCAAGACCAGGAAGAGCTTCTCGCTCTTGCTGAATCTATCCAAGGACAGCTCACCACATCCATCCACGCACTCCCAGAGGATGACATTTCTGATCTAATCGAAATTTTAGACCGCAAGTCTGGACGCGTTATCTTCAATCAGTTCCCAACTGGTGTCGAAGTCTGCAGCTCGATGGTGCATGGTGGACCGTTTCCATCTACCTCAGATGGACGCTCAACTTCAGTAGGGACCATGGCTATCTTCCGTTACACGAGAGCCGTTAGTTATCAGAATTTCCCCCAGAATAACTTACCTGTAGAACTACAGGATAGCAATGAGCTTGGTATTAAGCGCATGCTTGATGGAAAGTCTGAATAGTAATACCATCTTCACAGTTATTCTGGATTAATAGTAATGTTCTGGGACTTCGGGGTTGCAGCAAAGCTCGTCTTAAAAGGGTATAACTGCATCTGAAAACCACAGGTAAATTAAAAATGTGATAGCTGCTCGGGAAACGGGCAGTCATCACAGTCACTAGTATCCACCAAGCAGAAGTCTTGGTATATCTGTAGCAGCGCCTGGTGATGCCAGGATTTCTTAAGGAACACCTGGGCATCTTCGCGGTTTCCAAATAAGCGATAATGCGCGCGCCTAACTTTTTCGTTGATCGCGGGTGCGGGGAAAGATTGATAGGCTGACCATGCGCTTTTCTCCCCATCAGCTATCTTTAGCGGGAGCAGATGATTGATGATGAGATCAGAAATCCTGTCTTTCCCGATGAGCGAAAGTTTCCTCGCTGAAGCCTGCGAAACAAGGGTGTAATGCGATGACCAGAAAGGATCTGTTAGAGAGCTCAGCCAATCTGCTAGAGCACCAGATTGGAGCTGGGTAGACAGTTTGCGGAACGTGGGCCAGTGCTGTGCGATGACAGCTAGTGTGGCGAGCCTTCGCTGGGGATGGTTGATAGGACGGTTTCCATGGAGTACCCATTGGATTTCTCTACCAAGATCAAGCTGGTATTCGGCGCGATCTTGCCACCAGGTTTCCCAGAGCTGCTCCAGCCATTGCCGGGAGTCATCCGGTGCTTTCTGGTGGATATCTGGATGGAGAAATCCTGCGACACCAAAGATAAGCGCCGGGATTCTCTCTCCGTAAGATTGCAGCTGATAGATCGGAAGACGCTGTGCAAGTAGCGTCATCGATAGCCGATTTGGCCGATACCCGAGTGTCTCAGCGAGAGCCACCCAGAGAGACTGATCCTTACCGTGGCTCTCTTGGATAGCGATGAGCCGTTTGGCTTTCACTTGGCATCTGTGCTTGGCAGCCTGCTCTAACAAGTCGTTAACCCTGCTCACGGATAAATGGGCTAGCGGCTTATGGCATCTGCCCATATGCAGCGGAGCAGACCTACTGAGTGGAGCTTGGAGAGCTGCTTGTATAATGGCTAAGGGAACCACTACTTTAGGAACTTCACGGTGGATCTCTGTTCTAGTGTAATGCTGTGTCAGTGAAGGCTCGAAGACGACGTGCAGGATGGTCTCATTAAATGCAGGATTAGTATCGTGCCCGTGGTGCTCCCAGTCTGAGGGTCGCGTGTCTATTTCTAACGGCCCGCCATGGGTCACTCCATCGATGCTGATGGCAGCATGGAGGAAATCAGGACCTGCTGATCGATTCCAGAATCCAAATTGTTTTATGTGGACTTTCTTTCCACACAGGGTGGTGAAATCCCTCCCGAACTGCCCGTTAAACCAGATAGCTTGGAGCTCTAGTTCATCTGGCAGTTGGATTTCAGGATGCGGCTTTTCGCAAAGCAGATCTAAGGGTCTAATAGAATCTAACAGTGAGGCATAGGTCGGTTCCATGATTACTCTTTCTTTTTATTCTTAGGGATTTGCTTATTCGGCTTAGCAGGTGGTGGTGGGGGGGGGCTGAGAATATTCAATCTGGACTTAACGGTCTTCGCCTCTGGGGTATTCTCTATTTTTATGAGCGCTGCCTTGCAGGCGATGATGGCCTCCGCCTTCTGCCCATCTTCGATAAGCATGTCGATGGCGTGAATGATATTGCGAGTCTTATCAGAATCTAACAGATACATCTTCTGAGCAGATCTGAAGAACACACTAGCCTCCTGTAATTCCCCCTCAAAGCGGCTAAACAGCCCCAATACTTCAAAATATCTACCATCATTCTTTTTATGAGCCGTTGAACGCATCTTACTTACTAAGGTGGGGATGTCTTTTCCCCATGCCTTATATGCCATATTACAGGCGCGATAAAATTTATCCTGATTCGTCACCACACCCGCCCCATCCAGATGCCCGTAGGGCTGGTAGAGCGGATCTCCTATGACTAAATTCTGCCATGAGAGTAGCGGGATAGCCATGTAGGCGGACTCGATCAAGGTATAGCCCTGAGTCAATCGCTCATGTAAAATATTGAAATGGTGCGAGTAACCAAGATAAGGTTCATAGACATTTCCAACGGTAGCAGCTGCTCCTTTATAGATCAATGGTCCGACCCAGCTTGCTTTTGGGTTTCGCAGATTTGCAGCGCTAAAGGAATGCAAATGAACGGCAACAGCCCCTTTCTTGAACTTGAATTCTGGATTGATAAACGGTCCATTCACACTCCCTGTGTACCAACCAAAATACATTGCTGTATCTTTCATGGGGTAATTGGTGAGATAGGTGTCTTTATGTTTATCTATGGTGGTAGGAATACCGAGCTTCCAGTTTCTTTCTTCAATCTCCTCAATCCAGTCATCGCCTATTTTGTAGCCAGCACCTTTCTTAGCTAGATCAAGATACGCCATCCCCCATAGTCCTGTTTTTTCGGTCTCAATGGCATCATCGATCATCCGCTTACAGGTAGCCAGACTGTCTGCATCTATCCTTCCCACGAGCATGTAAAACGGAGTATTTGCCTGGCTAAAGGTGCTGTCTTTTTTGAAATACCTATTGATTAAAGGTTTATTAATAGGGTAACCATGAACTGAGAGAACGGCTAACTCACTATCTACAGATGCACAGTTGAGCTTAGTTAACGCAGCTGGATATTCCCCATCTGGCAGCGCTAGATCACCATCATTATCAACACCATATGGAACTCCATACATACAGACGAGGACTTGTATTTTATTTCTTGTCGCTATTTTTAGCCCATCACTGGAGGTTTGTAGATTCCACCAGCCTTTATCTGTGAAATGTTTTCTTAGAGGGTTTTCTAATGTGTCTTGGTATTCCTTACGGGTGATCTTACCTTTCTGTGAAAGTGGTAGCCCTATTAGGTTTTCAACAGGGATCTCTCTCTGAATGGCGTAATATTCTGCCAGCCCCTTAGAATCAGACATATCAGAGTTATACAATACAGCCACGGATTCTCTGGTAATCGTTGGCTTAGCAGCCACTACGCAACAATGAGATGCTAGTAGAGCAATAAGTGTTAGGTATTTCATGAGTTCTTTATTTTAGTTAGGGAGTGTGAGTGTATCGTAAGCAAACTTCACATTTAGCGGAAGTGTGGGTTCCACTTTCGCGATGTCCATTTCGTGAGCGATGTGGGTCAGCCAAGCTTGCTTTGGTTCAGCAGTCGCAATGGTCTCTAGAGACTCAGCGAGTGACATATGAGTAGGATGCGGCTTTTCTCTAAGAGAGTCGATAATGAGGTGGTCTAAATTTTTTAACAGAGCAGCAGATCCTGGTTTTAGAGATTTAGCATCTGGAATGTAAGCGATTGATGACTCGCTATCATCAAAACGGTAACCAATCGTTTCTACCGAGCCATGTTCTACAGGAATGGGAGTGACCTTAAGCTCACCTAACATAAAGCTTTCTGTGATGGGCACAGCCAGCGGGCGTATATACCCCTTATAGGTATTCCCTTCTGAAAATGCCCAGTTAAAGATCCGTTTCAGCTCATCAAGGCAGGAGGGTGTGGAGTAAAGTGGTAATGGGTCCTCCCTATGCCAGCAGAAAGCTCGTAGCTCATCGAAGCCAGCAATGTGATCCAAATGATGGTGAGTATAAAGCACCGCATCCACCTTCGATAGTGAATGCCTGAGTGCCTGTTGCCTAAGGTCTGGACCAGAGTCCACTAGCAAAGAATGAGTGGGCGTCTCTATGTGAACAGATGACCTCATGCGGAGATGCCTGGGATCCTCAGAGATGCAGACATGGCAGCTGCACCCTATGACTGGGATCCCTACTGATGTGCTAGTTCCTAAAAATGTGAGTTTCATCTGAAGTTAAGTTAGGGGTTTGCAAAATAGAAGTCAATATCGAGGGATGCTGTTCTTTCTCCATCACATGATCTGATGCCTGATCATGTGTTGCTGAATCACCGCCTCGATCGTTATCATATAAATCCATCTGTAACAGATCCCAAAGGTGGATTTAGAATTCCATTTGGCATTATTCTGATTTTTCATTGACCTAGTTAGAGAATTCTACAGTATCGTAACAAATCGCGCTTACGGTAAGCGTGATTAATTTAATCATTAAAAAGAAGGAGAAAAGGTGGAGAATAATGACCTATTGCATACTGAAAAAATTCTAGCTGACAGGAAAATATTTTTCCTTGATCTCAAGCAGAATGCTCGCGGTAAAGTAGTAAAGATCACAGAAGATGTGAGTGGTAACCGTGATACGATCATGGTGCCTGCGGACATATTAGGTGACTTCATTGCTGCCCTGACTGATATCAAGGAAACCTCAGATTCAGCTGGAGAATAACTTAAAGAAGCGTGTCTCGTTTTCACTAGTCTAAGGAAATAACTAGGCTAGTGACAACGCTCCGTATCCTACCTTAAATTAAGGATCCTCCTCACTTGGTATAATCAATTAAAACATAAGCGACTATTCATTTCTGAATAGCCGCTTATATTTTATAGTTAATTTGTGTGTGTGTTTATCAGGTAGCGAGGTGCGGCTATAGAGCCATTTTTAATTCAGCATATTCTTTACGCTGTTTGTCTAGTTCCTCTTCAGTATTCGCCATTAGCTTGTGTAGTTCACTGAGACGTATAAGAGTCTTATCTATATCAACATTACTTTTCTTTCTCTTAGGTGATGGTGAGCCAGCGGCTCTGAGCCAGTTACCTATAGTAAGTTGAGAAATGTCATATTTCCTAGATGCAGCCGCAGCTCCACCCCTTCCATTCCTTGCGTTGTATTTATCTACAAAAGTCAGGATATTAACTCGCTCTGTTGAGCTATATCGCTTACCTCTTGCAGATTCTTGTGTCTTTTTGATCATAACTTCATCTCCTTATGACTGCAACTCTGATATCGCAAGTATTTTTTGCAATTATTTATATACCTTACTAGATAGATAGGTTTTGATAACTTTTAATTTAAATCGGAATTACTCCGCGCTAATTTCAGAGTGGCTATTCAAACGAAATAATGAATCACGTAACCTTAACAGCTCCATATTACAATATTTGCTAATCCCACTTAAAAATAATACATATACTAAATATTTACCCAATCCAACGTATCTAATAAATCATCAAATCCTAAACCTGTGGCATTTCTACTACTATTCCACTTAGGACTCACACCTCCTAATTTCGCAGTGAATTCTGTAGGCTCATAAAGCCCATGCGTCATGAGTCCACAGCGTTTATTGATTAGTCCAAGATACTCCCCATTCGCCTTTCCGGCGCAGTATGCGGCATAGCATTGCCCAACTGGATGATCCATGTAGCTGGTGACCACTACATTCCTTCCGGCCATCTGGGCTGCATCACAGATCTTTTGAATCTTATTGATCGCTGGCTTCACCACTGAAACATCAAACTCGCCAACCGCTTTAGAGACTCCTCGGTCAACGGCAAATTTCACTCCATACCTATCCCGTAAAGTGTCCCAGGCTGGATCGCCCAAAGGAAATGGATCTTCTATAAAATCAATCTGTCTTCTCAGCCCCTCACCACCTTCTCTGAGTAAGTGCTCCATTGCACCCACCCCAGACACGCCATTGAAATCTAGCCTGATTCTTAGCTCTGGAAATATTTCATGTAATTCATTGAGTAACTTTGAGTTCGCTAGCCCATCGCGCCCCATTTTCAGCTTCACGGTATCGAATCCCGCAGCCACCGCCAACTCGACTCTATCAATCCCCCCCACAATCGTAGCGTGACTCATCGGCACTTCAAGATCGTCAAACAAGCTTACTCCCAATGCTCTGGCTTTCCTATCTGCAGCGGCACATTCCAACGCGCAATTGACCTGCCTAGATATCCTACCCTCTTTAAGTTGACTAATTAGCTCATTTAAACTTGAGTCACCCAGTTCTACCCAAGGGTGCAAACAGCCATAACCGGATACTCCATCCACCTCGACTTTAATCAACGCTCCCTCATGCTCGGTGAGATGAGACCTGCTATTCAGCCCTTGGCGGCTGTGCATCAAATACCTGTGGATATAAATTTTTGATTTCATTCTAGCTATTAATGCGACCCAAATGGCAAAAACTTAGAGAGTTTATTGATGAAACCGTTCTTAGATTTACGCTCATTTTTTTCTTCTTCAATAATTTGGGCATAACGGATCAGCCCCACTGCTGTAGAGTATTGTGGGTCCCTGAAATAAGCTTGGACACCGCTGACTTCTGGCTGCTCTGGACGATACACTGGCAGGCCAAACACTTCATTAGCGAGCTCGCCCATGCCCCGCAACAGGCTAGTTCCTCCTGTCAGAAAGACTCCAGTACCTACTTTTTTCAGTGAGCCTTCTGGTAGCCTCTCTTTCACTAGTTCTAGAGTCTCTAGCATTCTACCACGAATAATATCATTCAATAGCTGCCGCTTTAGCTCGATGTCTGGAAAACCTTTTTCATCTTCAATGGTCACAATACCAACTGATTTCGCTGGATCTCCAGAGGCATCCCCTTCGGTTTTTTTCACTTGCTCAGCTTTTGATAACGGAATGTGTGTGACGAGATGGATATCATTACTGATATGATCTCCTCCCACGGGAATACAGCCAGAAGCCTCCACCGCTCCATTTAGATAAAGTACGTAATCTGTGGTTCCACCTCCAATATCGATGACGAGCGCTCCTTCATCTTTGCGCTCACGATTCAGGGCGATCTGGGCCGATGCAATCGGCGCGAAGACCACAGCATCGACATCCAATGGTATTTCTCGCACGCACTTGAGACTATTCTGAATCCTCATTTTAGCACCATGAATGATATGGTAGTCGGCTTCTAAGGTTTTACCCAGCAATCCCAGCGGCTTAGTAATGTGCTGCTGACCATCCAACCAGTAGTGACGGATGACGTTAAGGAGATACACATTATCACTCGGCATCGCGATGTCTTGTGCTATCTCATCTGCTTCTAAAATATGCGATTCTTCCACTTCCCCCTCGTCATCAGGCAACCGGAACGTTCCACGGTTATTCACTCCCCTAATATGTGAGCCAGTTACTGATAGAATGATACTAGTAATCTCTACATCACAAACATCCTCCGCCTCTAACAGAGCTTCACGAACACAAGTCCGGACTTGGTGGAAATCTGAGATCTCTCCCTTTCTTACTCCCACAGTCTTAGTCTCGCCAACCCCTAAAATTTTCACTGAGCCATCCGCCTTCACCTCACCTACAACCATGCAGGTCTTGCTGGTGCCTATCTCTAGTCCTACATGTATTGTCGATTTCGCCATCCTTTTTCTTAGGTTAATTCTACTTTAGTTTTGGTTTAGTATGCTCCTAGTCGATGGGTCTAGTCCATCATGCACCTCATTCTTAGGAGTGTAGCTATGCGGCATCACTGATCCACCACCCTTGTAGTGTGCCGGGATATTCATCTTCGGCCTGAGGTCTATCCATGCGAGTTCCTGCTGATTTTTCACCGCATGCTGTCTCGCCAAAATGAGCTGATACAGCTGCCGTCCATGGTCATGCATTCCAAAAACAGCGATCACTTCGTCTTTGCTGATTACATGAAGTGTATAGAAGTTCTCTACCTTCACTCTATCGATTTCCCATGGCTGTTGCTTCATTTCCCTGAGCTTCAACACCAGGCTCAGCGCGCGCTCGGCATCTGCATTGCGCATTTTCTTACCGATTGGGAATTCTGTTTTCGAGCTAGAGGAAACTTGTATCACAGGTAAGTTTTTTGCCGCTTCCCAGAAATCTTTTTCACAGAGAAAACTTACCCCTGCATCATCTAACAGAACTCCTTTATACTGACTACGTCCTGCAAGTCCTAGTTCACGGCAGGATAGCCATGCCACTGGGACGCGCTCTTCTATCTGAATATCAATCGTGTTTGGTAAGGTTCGCTTCACCCTCACATCCTCAATCTCTGGCCTCTCTATAAGTAGTCTTCTAGCCTCATCAAGATCCACACTAAAAATAGTCCCCGCGAGATTAACCTTGGCTATTTCCAGCACCCTGAGTCGCGTAAGAACCACAGTTGACTTGCCTTCAAAGTTCGTCACCGTTGAGTGCTTGATGGCAAATTCCTGATTATTATTAAAGTGTTCATGGATCTGCTTATAGCCAAACCAACACGCACTGCCAACTGCGAGTATAATCAGTGCCGTCTTCATCATGCCGCGTATCGCTCTGAGAGACTGGAAGAAAACTATCCGTGGAGAGGTGACGTTCATGACTAGCTCACGATTATGCCTCCTGCGCTTGTTTGGTTTAAATTTACTGGTTTTCCTCTTAAACATAATTTCGTCTTTCTATTTTCATCCCTTTCGAATGCTCATTGATAGACCGATGATTTTCATACACAGCTCCGAAAATTCATACCCTGCGACCTTTGCTGACTTCGGTAACAGGCTACTCTCTGTCATTCCTGGGATAGTATTGGCTTCTAACACATAAGGATTCCCGTCCTCATCTAACAAAACATCTACTCTAGAATAAACCTCTATCCCAAGCGACTTATGCGCCGCCAGTGCCGCATCTTGAACTATCTTAGTAAGCTCTGGACTCAGTTCTGCGGGACAATAATAATCCGTTCCTCCGTCCCCGCTCATCCACGGATATTTATTATTCATATTGTAGAATCCACTTCGCGGAGCGATGTGCACTACAGGCAGAACTTCGCCATCCAGCACCCCCACGGTGAGTTCCTTGCCTTCCACAAATTGCTCAACGAGCACGTCATTACTAAACTTCATAGCATCCTCCATCGCGGCCTTTGCTTCATCCAATGTTCTACAAATATGCACCCCCACGCTGGATCCTTCGCGCGGTGGCTTAACCACATAGGGCAGATCCATTGCTGGTATCTTTAGACCGTCAGTACAATCCACCATCTCGCTCCTAGGGGTTGGCACGCCAGCTTCAATAAATTTCTTTTTGCTCAATATTTTATCAAAGGCAAGCTCACTACTGATCGCGCCTGCGCCGGTATAATCTACGCCTTGCTCGTCTAACAATTTCTGCAAACCTCCATCTTCACCGAAGGTTCCATGAATGGTATTGAATACCATGTCTATATCTTCAGGGACACTGATAGAGCGGTCAGTCACGATGAGTTCCACAGCATTGCACCCTGCATCTGTTAGAGCCCTTAGCACTGCTTTACCAGATGCCATAGAGACATCATGTTCAGATCCTGGACCTCCCATCGCCACCGCTATTTTTAAATTTTCATCCATACTTTTTTCAGTTTTCTATCTTAAAACATTGATTCATCCTCGCCTATAATCTGCACCTCAGTATCAAGCTCTATGCCCTTTTCCTCACGCGCTTTTTTTCTGATTTCAGCGATCAGATCCAAGACATTATCAGCAGTTGCTCTACCATCATTGACGATAAAGTTTCCATGCTCCAGCGATACCCTCGCTTTACCCACTGCCATACCCTTAAAGCCTAGAACATCCACTAACATCCCGGCGGGCATCTCCGCTGGATTCTTGAATATACAGCCCGCACTCGCCGCTCTGGGCTGCGATAATTTCCTCTTATTAGTCGACTTATCCATCTTCACTTGGATCTCAGCTGCTGATCCTGGTGTCCCCTTGAAGCGGGCACTGAGTGCAAAATTTCTTCTCAAAGAAGGCACATTTCGATACGAATGCTCAATCTCTTCCCGTGTCCGCGTGCGAATTTCACCATCTTCATCGAGGAAAATTACATCCACCACTTGATCAAAACTTTCAGTCCCCATCGCGCCCGCATTCATCCGCAGGCCGCCGCCAACATTCCCCGGGATACCCTCCATCCACTCAAAATCTGTTAGGCCTTTCGCCTGTGCTACACTGGCGAGTTTTTTAAATCTCACCCCAGCACCAGCAGTCAGTATATCCCCGTCAGATGTAACCTCGCCAAACACGCCCTTACTGGGATGAATCACTACGCCGGGAACGCCGCCCTGCTTGACTAACAGATTAGAACCGCGCCCTACCACACGCACTGGAATACCACGGCCACGGCAATGTTTCACCACCTTCGCAAATCCTTTATACGTGCCAGGCTCTACCCAGAACTGCGCTGGACCACCCACCAGCATAGTGGAGTGCTTACGCATCGGCTCATAGAGTTCACCACTTGCCTTAGTGTCTCCAGTATCCCTTACCACACGGAGTATTTCCTCCAAAACCTGTGCATCTCTTGCTATCTTGGTGCCTACTTCATGAATATTTCCTGCCCCTAAAGTAATCAGCAGGTCACCCTCACGGAGAGCATTCCCCACTACATGATGCGCTTGCTCTACGGTGCCTACCACCTCCGCTTTCGTCCCCCCACACAGCTTCATAGCATCCACGATCGTCTGCGCGGTGATCCCTTCTATCGGCAACTCACTCGCTGGATAAATATCTGTTACAAACACCCTATCCGCAGCCTGTAGCACTTTCCCAAAATCACTCGCCAACTTCTGAGTACGGCTATACCTATGGGGCTGAAATACCACTACCACTCTCTTAGAGTCCAGCGACTTGGCCGTTTGTAACGTAGCAGCCACCTCTGTCGGGTGGTGGCCGTAATCATCGATAATACGTAGTTTATCAGAAAAATACTTCGTTTCAAATCTCCGCTTCGCACCTGCAAAGGTAGAAAGCGCACGCGCACAGTCATTGAATGGCACACCAGAAACATGCGCCACCGCAAGAGCAGCCAAAGCATTCAGCGCATTGTGTAGACCGGGGATCCCTAGCTCCACTCGACCTAATAAATCTCCCTGTAACGAGACATTGAATGCCACAGTTCCACCAGTCTCAAGCACATCTGTAGCGGTGAAATCAGCATCACTCCAGCCATAAGAAATACTCCCCTTACGCACTGCGCAGACACTCGTCGTATTTGGGCACTCTTTACAATAAATCACCTTCCCCGTGGTCTGATCTAGTAGCTGGTTAAACACCTCTTTAATATGATCCAGCCCGGTATAAAAATCTAAATGTTCCTCTTCCATGTTTAGCACTACCGCATGCTCTGGACAATACAGTGCAAGTGTACCATCACTCTCATCTCCCTCAGCCACCATCACTCCGCCCTCTTCTTCCCAGTGCGCGTTCGCTCCTAACACTGGAATCTCTGCACCCACATAATGACTCGGATTTACTGCTCCACGGCGGAGTAAATGCGCACTCATCGCAGACGTCGTCGTCTTGCCATGCGTACCGCTGATCACAATCCCTTTTTTCGTCCCTAAAATAGCAGCCAAACACTCAGCCCTAAGAATACAATGAATCCCACGTTGTTGCGCCCCAGCCAGCGCCACATTTTCAGCCCGGATCGCAGAGCTATAGACCACCATATCCGCATCCACGATGCTCTCTTCATTATGCGGACTGCTGAACGTAAGACCCATTCCCTGCATTCGCTCAGTCTCCCGACTAGTAACTCTATCACACCCGCTCACCCGGTGGCCCATACCTATCAGCAACAGCGCCAGGCCACTCATCCCAGAACCAGCCACACCGATGAGATGCACTCTCAGTGGCTCGTTTCTGTCTGTCAGTCTCTGGCTTAGTTCTTTAATCTTCATCTTCTCGCTCTCTTTAAAATCATTGATTTTCCACTGCCTTACAGATCCTCTCAGCCGCATCTTTTACCGATAATCCTTCAGCCGCGGCCGCCATATTCACCAGCCGCTCAGTATCTCCCAGCACTGCTGTTAGATCTGCCACCAGTGAGCCAGCATCCATATCAGACTCCTTCCTCAAAAGTCCCGCTCCTACTTTTTCAAATACCTCTGCATTTAAGGTTTGGTGGTCATCCGCAGCGGTCGGATACGGTACCAAAATACTAGCCATCCCCAGGTACGAAAGCTCTGTCAGGCTCGATGCCCCAGAGCGCATCACTGCCAGATCACTCACCGCATAGGCCGCCGCCATGTCATCACAAAATGCGAACAGCTTATGGTGCTGCGCATCCCCAAGCTCAGCCTTCACTCGCTCGAAATCTCCATTCCCCGTGATCTGTAGAAACTGCACCGCAGGCATTGCCTTAGAGGCGCCCACGACTAAACTATTTAGCCGCTTCGCCCCCTGGCTTCCACCCATCACCAACACCGTTTGCATCTCCGCATCTAAACCCAGCTTCAGCGCCGCTCCCTCCCTACTAGGGAGACTACGTATCTCATCACGCACCGGAGTCCCAGTCAGCTCCACCTCATACTTATTACTCGGGAAATATTCACGTGCCTCCTCGAAACCGATAAACACCTTATCACACCATTTTGCCGTCAGACGATTCGCCTTTCCTGGTAACGCATTACTATCATGCACATAAGCCTTAGCCCCCATCTTATGCCCTGCCAACACAGGAGCCATGGAAGTAAATCCACCCATCCCGATCACAGCATCAGTCCCAAACTCTTTATGCATCCGCTTGCACTGACCAATCGTCTTCCACATTTTCCACATAAATGGGATCATTTTCAGCGATAACGTGCGCGGCTTAGCCACAGCAGGCACGGTATCAAAATCTAAATCCTTGTACTTTTCGCTCGCCCGCGCATCCACCTTCTTCTGCGAGATCAGCAGCTTCACCACATGCCCACGGCTCTTCAGCTCCTGAGCTACCGCTACCCCAGGAAATAAATGACCGCCAGTCCCCCCACATGCTATGATGATTTTCATATCTAAATTTTGAATACTAGCCTCTCCCATCTCACGACTAAAGAAAGAGACATCTATTCATGAAAAATACTAAAGACTCTTTAAATGTAAGTAAATAGCAAATGTTTCTCAGGAAGAAAAAATCACACTATATAAAAACGATTTTACCTCAGCTAATAGTCTTGCTATACCATTTTAAGTGGCTAAATTCTCGCCAAATAAATTATTGTTTAGTCAGTTTATGATATGCCTTGTCTTAAAAAAAGGTGAAAAGGCGCCTCATAAATCGTCTTTAGATTTCATCATACAAAACTCTATTCATACTCAGATGGCAAATCAAAATCTGGTAACACCAGCTCCTTCCTCTTCCAAGAAAAAAGTCCTCCTCATCGGCTGGGACTCCGCCGACTGGAAAATCATCAACTCCCTCCTAGAAGAAGGCGGCATGGACGGCATCCGCTCACTCATGGACGGCGGTATTCATGGAAATCTCGCCACTCTCGAACCCCAGCTTTCTCCCATGCTATGGACATCCGTCGCCACGGGGAAAATGGCATACCACCACGGAGTTAAAGGCTTCACAGAAGTTGACCCCATTTCAGGTCAGGTCGTCCCCGTGTCTGCTGCGTCTCGACAGTGCAAGACCCTCTGGGAGATGCTCGGAGAAAAAGAACTCCGCAGCCACATCGTCTCCTGGTTCGCCACTCAGGGGGAGCAGAACCTCGACGGCAAAATGGTCTCTAACATGTTCGTCCATCTCAAAGGCGCCAAGCCCGACCAAGACCCAGCCGACTGGCCAGAACCTATGCCCGGCACCTACTGGCCAGAAGACCTCGCGAAGACGATGAACGAACTTCGCGTCTCCCCCCACGAGATCGATGGCGACATCATCCAGCCCTTCCTCCCCGCAGGACATAAGATTGACCAATCCAGAGATCACCGCGTCAACAACCTCCGCCAATACCTCGGTGAGGCATACTCCGTGCACTCCGCCGCCACCCACCTCATGGAGACAGATCCAGACTGGAACTTCATGACCATCTACTACCGCGCCATTGATGAGATCAGCCACCATTTCATGCACTACCATCCACCACAGATGGACGGCATCACCGATGAAGACTTTGAGATCTACCAGCACGTGATCAAGAGCACCTACCGAGCGCACGACATGATGCTCCAGCGCCTGCTCCACCTCGCAGGACCTGACACCACCGTCATCCTCGTCTCTGACCACGGCTTCCACTCAGACCACCTCCGCCCCACCTTCACCCCACGTGTCCCAGCAGGCATCACCGTCTGGCACAGAAATCAAGGCGTCCTAATTGCCAAAGGCCCCTGCATCAAAGCCACTAAAGAGCCCATCTACGGAGCGCGCTTACTCGACATCGCCCCCACCATCCTCCACGCCTTTGACCAGCCCATCGGAGACGACATGGAAGGCCGCGTCATTAAGGAAATTTTCACCAATGATCGCCCAGTAGCCACCATCCCAACATGGGAAAGCCCAGACGGCCAGAAGCAGTCACGCGGCTCCCTCACCGCCGAGGAAAGTCAGGAACTACTAGAGCAGTTCGTCGCTCTAGGCTACATTGACGAAGTCTCAGACGACCCCACCGAAGCTGCCGATGAGACGAACCGTGAGAACAAATGGAACCTCGCCCGCTCCTGCCTCTACACCGGCAAATACGCAGACGCCCTCCCACTGCTAGAGGACTGCTTCACAGCCTACCCCGAGCGCACAGACTACTCCCAGCTTCTCGCCCGCACCCAGCTGAACCTAGGCCTCGCTGAGGAAGCTGAAGAGACACTCGCCATCTGCCTAGAATCATTAGGAAATACCCTCGCTGCCCACCTACTCCAGTGCCAGATCAAGCTCCAGCAGGGAGACCACCAAGCAGCCATGGATCAGCTGGAAAAAGTCCGCGAGCAATCACCCGAGCACCCTCAGACACTAGAGCTACTCTGCCGCTGTAGCGCAGCACTCTCCCAGTGGGATGATGCCCGCCAGAGCGCCCAGACACTTCTACGTTTAGACCCAGACAGCTACCAAGCTCGCCTCACCCTAGCCCGCACCGCTCTCCTCCATGATAAAGATCCACAAGCAGCAGCCGCCCTCGCCCTAGAAGCCATCGAGCTCCAATACGGCGACCCGCGTGCTCACACCGTGCTTGGCCAGTCACTACTCCAGCTGAACCAGCTTCCCGAAGCCGAACAAGCCCTGCGCAACAGCCTCCGCCTCAATCCAGATAACGCAACCGCCACCCAAGCACTCATTAGCGTTTACCGTCAGCTCAAGGATGAAGACAAAGCCCGCGCTTGTGAGGGCAATGCCATCCGCCTGAAGGCAGAACACCGCGCAGCGGAAAGCCAACACCTCCAGTCACTCCGCACCGGCATCGCCGCCCGTGCCAAGGAACGCCACGCACTACGCCAAGATAAACGTCAAAAAGCAGCGGAAGATGCAGCAAGAAAAGCCACAGAAGACGGCTCCAGCAAGCCTGGCGAATACCTCATCGTCTCCGGTCTCCCACGTTCCGGCACCTCACTCATGATGCAGATGCTCACCGCCGCCGGCATAGAACCCATGACCGATGGCAAACGCCCCGCAGATGATGATAACCTAAAGGGATACTTCGAGTGGGAAGACATCAAGAAACTGCGTAAGAACCCCCGCATCATCGAGCAGGCAGAGGGCAAATCCATCAAAGTCATCTCCGCACTCATCTCCGCACTACCACCCCAGCACCGCTACCGCATCATCTTCATGAAGCGCCCCGTCGGAGAGATCGTAGATTCCCAGTGGACCATGCTTTCCCGTCAGGGACAGAAGCCACGTAGTGAGAAAGAACACCTCATCCAGACCCAGCAGACCCACTACGAGCAGACCCTCGCCCAGCTCCGCCATAGGCAGAACATCGACCTCATCGAGATAGATTACCCAGAGCTAGTCGCCAACCCAGACACCCAGCTCCCCGCGCTGAAGGAATTCTTAGGCGACACCGCCCCACAGCCAGACAAGCTAGCCGAGGCGATCAACCCAGACCTCCACCGCAACAAGTCTGTTTCGAAACAAGCCTCTACTAAAAACTCTTAACCCCCACCGCTATCAAAATCACACCCATTATCAGACCTGCCTACCCAGACGAGCTTGCCCGTGCACGCACACTCGGGCAGGGAGCCGCCATACCTGACAATGCACAGTTCCTAGTCGCCGTGCTAGAGCACCCAGTAGAGCGCATTATCGCCGCCTTCCCCTACTGGCGCAGACCAGGCACTCCAACGACAGAAGCTGAGAATGATCAGCAACAAGTAATCACCGTTGAGTTCAGCTTCTTCTTTGCAGGAAACACTGACCACTCAGAAACATTACTAGAGCAAGCACTCACCGACCTTGAGACCGCGGCAGTAGACACCGGAGCCACTCACCTCCGCTACCAAGCCGCCCTCCCCAGCAACCACCCACGCTACACCATGCTCACTGAGAAAGGCTACACCATCGCCCAGACAGACCGCCACTTCACCCTCCCCGCGGACGGAGCAAAGGCACGTGTCAAACGTATCCATGACCGCCTCAAGTCACGCATCCCCGGAACTTGGCGAATAGAATCCATCCGCGGACATAGCGCCGAAGAGATCTACGCCTTCGTTGCTCCCCTCTCACTCATGCCCCCTCAGCAATTCAAACAATACTGGGACAGCTCGAACAAAGAACACTTTGAAGAACAATACTCCTGCATCCTCCTTGAGGATCAAGAAATCATCGGAGCATTACTCGTCACCCAGCGCGGAAAGAACGAACTCCACATCCATATAGAAGCCTCTCACCCAGACTGGGAAAATAAATCCCACCTCATCGCATTATGTTTAAAGAACCACTCCTTGACCAATTGCCCTCCAGGCTTTCCAGAGAAATTCACCTTCAGAGCTGATTCAGAAAACCACCAGCAAACCGGAAACACAGCCATCCGCAATAAAGGCACAGAAGACCCACCACGCTATTATCTAGCCAAGCCTCTCCTATTACAACTCTGCTAGTTAGAATTCCAACTCCATGCTATACAGCCGCACACAGCCGTCCCCTCCCGGCATCACCCATTTCCTGGATGATGCCTACCAATGGCTGTGCCGTGCCCACGAAAAGGCACCCGCTAACCACAGCATCTGGCACCTACGCCGGTCATGGAAGCACACCCTACCCAAGATCACCCAGAAACTCACCGCACACACATACCGCTTCAGCCCTGTTCGCCTTATCAAAAGCACAGATGGCTCTCACCTCGAATACTGGGAACCTAGTGACAGCATCGTATTAAAGGCACTCACACTCCACTTACAGCCAGCACTACTACCCCATCTTTCTAAAAAGTGCTACCACCTATCCGGACGCGGCGGAGTGAAAGCCGCAACATCTAAGATCCAGAACCTTCTACGCAGCGGCTCTTACCCCTATGTCGCACGCTCAGATGCTAAAGGCTACTACGCCAACATCCAGCACACTCGCTTACTAGAGCTACTCCGTCAGCACACCTCAGACCCCATCACACTAGATCTAGTCTCCCAATACTGCCAACGCAGTATCACCCGCGGCGGCTATTACGCAGAGCGTAGAAAAGGCATTTCTCTGGGATGCCCAATATCCCCACTGATGGGCGCCCTCTATCTTTCCCCACTGGACCAAGCCATGAGCAAGCTCCCCGGCATCCGCTATCTCAGATTCATGGATGACTGGGTCATCCTCGCGGAGAGCCGCTGGAAGCTCCGCCGTGCCGTCCGCATCATGAATCAGGTGCTACAGCAGCTAGGCCTCGCTCAGCATCCTGATAAGACATTCATCGGCCGCACCGCCCGCGGCTTTGACTTTTTGGGCATCCAGTTCACTGCCACCGGGGACATCAGTCCCAGCGCAGTGAGCATTGCCCGCCATACAGAGAAAACTGCTCAGCTTTATGAGCAAGGTGCACCCCAAGAGCGCATCGAGCAGTATCGACAGAACTGGCTACGCTACCTCCGGGGAATCCTCGGCAGCGCCGCGCCAGCTACCAAAGACGCAACACTGACGCCACCACCAAATGCGATGCCACAGCAGTACCTGTCTTCTCTAAACCACTCTCACTGGTCGCGATGTCCGCGAGCAGGAGCCACAACAACAAAAACAACAAAAATAAATGAAAATAAAATTAAGACAGAACAAACTAGCAACCTACCTGGCCGTGACCGCTGGGGCAGGATGTGCCACATCAGTGGCTAATGCTGCGGTAACCTTTTATGGTGTGAATGCAGCGAATGATACGAACATTGATCCCTTAGGTATAGATTTCTTTACAAATACTGCGGGTGGGGGACCTAAATTTTACATAAACACCGGAGGGTCCTCGTATTTAGGGTTGAATAGCAGTAATGTTCATTTTACGGCGGGCGATGACCTCGTGATCGCATCTAGTTCAATAAATGCTCGATACTTTAGTGATGGGGGGTTCCGAAACGGTGCTGTGATGGGAGATAATTTTTCGGCGTTGTCGTTCAACGGGAATGATGGGGTGTATGAGGCTGTGGCTCAATTCTATTTCGATGGGGCCGGCGGTGGTTACATAAAAGCAATCGCAACAACAAATGCACAGCTTAACCCGCAAGACCTCAGCGGTGTGGGTGGTTCCGCACTAAGCATCTCTGACGGCAAAGCCATGATCGATGCGGCAGCAGTGCCAGAACCATCCAGCATCGCTCTCCTAGCACTCGGTGCCTCAGGCCTCCTCGCCAGACGCCGCCGTGTAGCATAGTCAGCCTAACACAACATTCACCCACACACCCCCAATCACCATAAACCGTGGTTGGGGGTGTTTTTGTTTCACCTGAAAGGCGCGTCTGTAGATTTGCTTTAGTTCGTCGGTGCCGGAACTGGAGACGTTTTCTCCGCAGTAGGGAAATCAGCTGGCACCTCAGCGGTCTTCACCACCTCACCAGAGATCGCCCATTCCGTGCCGCGCTGGAGTAGCTCATAGAAACCACGGCAACGCATTGCTTCGGCATCATGGCCTAGTGGAGTGTGGAAAATCCTACCTTTACCAAACTTCACCGTAAGCACCATCGGTTCGTTACGTTTGGTGAGTTTCGAGACAGCAGTCGCCTGCACTTCCACATTCTCAGCAGGACCGCAGAGTTTGCAGTAAAGCTCATCTTTCGTGTGCAGCCACTTAGCTGGTAGTCCTTTGGTGATAGGGTGCTCTGTATCAATATGCTCGATAAGAAATTCATGCCTTGGTCCATGACCACCAGAACCGCCTTTAGTGGTGGTATCGCGGACTATTTCTCCATCTACAGCATGTAGCCAAACTCCGTCACGCACTAGCTTGCGACCACCCCAGCCACCTACTCCTATAATTTGATTGTATTCTTTCCACTTCCCGAATGAATTATTAGCAGCATGCACACAGACGAAGGCTCCACCATTATGGACGTAGTCAACGAAACTCTTCCGCACAGCATCTGGCCACATTTCACCATTATAGTTACTCAGCACCGCATCGTAATCAGAAAACTTTGGCTGCCACTTCGCCCATTCCTCAGGCTTAGATTTCTTAGGAGGGCTGGTTGAAACAGTCGCCACAAACACGCCACTAGAATCCAGCGCATCCTTCAGAACAGGTGTGGTAGATTTCCAGTTGTGGTTGTTCTGACCATCGATAATCAAGACTTTGAGCTTAGGAGCCTCAGGATTTTCGGCGGTCGCGATTGTAGGAATAAATGCGAGGCATGCGAGTGCGAGTTTAACGTAGTTAGTAACTATTTTCATAAATGGTAGATGGTTTGATTTTGAGTTATTGAGACGGTAGTTCGATATCACATCTCTGTCACTGACAAAAATCTGTATTTGAAACCATCGTCACTGGCTAAAACAGATGAGATTTTAATATAAGACGTCTCAGTATCTAACCATAGTTGAGCCGTTTGATCACAGTAGTGATACACGTTCAACTATAGCCTTTGCAATCAGGGCTAAATCACCTAAAGCTATCCTCGTTATGAAGAAAAAATCATGGATAAGTATCGTGCTAACATTATTTGCAGGATTCGTTGTGTCAACCGTATCTTCCCATGCGGCTGAAAATGCGAACCCAAGTTTGGACCCTACTTATTACAACCCCACTCCGTTCGGCACTGATACCCGCTGGGCGAGAGCTTCTGATAACGTCGCTACCGGCCATTGGTGGAAACCTGTGCCTCGTGAAAGCAAGAGGCAGAAGCCGATGCGTGAATGGTTCCGCACCATCCCCCGTAGCCAGGCGATGGCCTTCGCCCTCTACACCCACGATAACGGCGTGCTCAAGATTTCCGGTCAATGTTTCCCGCTACTACCCACCGAGCCTAAGGCGGTGACACTTGAATTACAGAAGGAAGGGAAATGGGTCAAGGTGGATAAACAGTCTGTCGTTTACCCCGGATGGTCAGTCCACTTCCGAGTGGAAGACTGGGACAACACCCGCGATGTTCCCTACCGGCTTCGTCTCGGGAAAGTCTCACAATTTGAAGGAATGATCCGTAAGAATCCGACCGAAAAAGATGTCCTCGTAGTTGCCTCCATGTCGTGCAACTCACCCAAGGATAAGGAGCGGTTCACCCGCACCCAGTTTATCAACAACCTCAAAAAACAGGATCCAGATTTGCTTTTCTTCGCTGGTGACCAGAACTACGTACACGACGAAGCCACCTTTGGCTGGCTCCAGTTTGGCATGCAGTTCAGGGACTTAATGAAAGACCGCCCGACGATTTGCATCCTCGACGACCACGACGTAGGACACGGGAACCTCTGGGGTGAAGGCGGCGCGAAATCCAGCGGAAAGGGTGGAGCTGCCGACGGCGGATACATGTTCCCTGCCTCATTCGTCAAAATGGTTGAGCGCCAGCAGACATGGAATCTACCGGACCCGTTCGACCCTACCCCGATCAAGCAAGGCATCGGGGTTTACTACACCGAGCTCAACGTTGCCGGGGTCAGCTTCGCGATTCTAGAAGACCGAAAATTCAAAACCGGCCCGCTTGGCACGATCCCCAAGATGGGACCACGCCCAGACCATATTAATAATCCGGTATATGACCGCAATGCCGTCGATCTACCTGGACTCAAGCTACTTGGTGAAAGACAACTAAAATTTCTCGACCACTGGGCGCGTGACTGGGAGGGCGATGTGATGAAGGTTGCGCTATCACAGACCGCCTTCTGTGGTGCTGTCCACATGCATGGATCAGGGAAGAGCCGGCTTCTGGCAGATCTCGACTGCAACGGCTGGCCGCAACGTGGCCGCAACCAAGCGCTGACCCTTCTACGTGCGGCACGCGCCACCCATCTCTGTGGAGACCAACACCTCGCCGTCGTCGTCAAGCACGGTATCGATGGCTACCGCGATGGGCCGATGGCATTCACCAGCCCAGCCTTGGTCAATACCATATACGGTCGCTGGTGGTGGCCGAAAAACGAAAAGCCCGGCGGCGGAAAAACTGTCAAGTCAGCCTTACCCTGGGTTGGCGACTACGAAGACGGCCTAGGCAATAAAATCACTATGCTCGCCTACGCCAATCCCGAACTACTGGATATGAAAGTCATCCGTGAGGACTCCTCTCGCGAAAACCGTGGTGATGGCTACGGATTAGTCCGTATCCATAAGAAGACTGGCAAGATCGTCTTCGAGTGCTGGCCGCGTTTTTCCGATATTTCTCGTGGTGATGCCGCCCAATATCCAGGCTGGCCACTTGAATTCAACGTCAGCGATAATGATGGTCGTGAACCTATTGGCTACCTCAAGGAAGTAGAACTTCCGTTCGAGAATGCCGTGGTCGAACTAACAGATTCAAAATCTGGCGAACTTATTTACTGTCGGCGCGTCCAAGGGAAATCATTCAAAGCCCCAGTATTTAAAAAGGGCCGCTACACCCTCAAAGCCGGCAAGGATCGGGCGGAATCTGTATTGATCAACAATGCAAATCCCGAATAACGGGATCGTATAGTGAAAGGATCACCGGCCGGCCACGTAATATCTAGAGTCACAGAATAAACGCTTACACCAACATTTGACTTTAACTATTGCACTATTTTGCCATATTATCTACTTAATCAGCCAAACATTTATGAAAAAAGAAACACTACTCACACTCACATTCGCGCTGTTCGCCAGCGCCGCTGTCCCTGCATCCGCCGCCCCAGTCATCACAACTGAGACCCGGCTGGATAAGAAGGGCAAAAAAGTCGCTTACATGTTTATCGACGGAATCAAGGTACACGAAACCGACCCCGCCAAACAACCGCAGCCGAAAGTAGTGGCTCCAAAACCCTACGATGTTAAGGCCGCCAAAGCACCCGCCGATGCCAAAATCCTTTTCGACGGCAGCGAGAAATCCTATCAAAACTGGACCGACACCAAAGGCGGCGCAACCAAGTGGAAGCTCGTCGACGGGGCATTGGAATCTGTCCGTAGAAGCGGCTACATCCAGAGCAAAGAAAAATTCGGATCATGCCGATTGCACGTTGAATTCGCCACCCCAGCCGTCACCAAGGGCACTGGTCAGGGCCGCGGAAACAGCGGTGTTTTCCTTATGGGCCAATATGAAGTTCAAGTGCTGGACAGCTACCAGAACATCACTTACCCCGACGGTCAATGCGGCGCCCTCTACGGCCGCGCCAAACCACTCGTTAACGCCAGCCGTAAACCCGGCGAATGGCAAACTTACGACATCACATTCCATCGCCCGATCTTTAACGAAAAAGGTGAAGTCACTCGCAACGCAAAATTCCATGTCATTCATAATGGCATCGTTATCCATGACAACGTCGAGCTCTCCGGCGGCACAGGCTGGAACGGTCCCCACGCTGCTACCGAGTATAAAAAACACGACGATAAAGGGCATCTGAAAATACAAGATCACGGTAACCCAGTGCGCTTCCGCAACATCTGGATACAGCCAATAGAAGACTAAGTCCTCCTATCAAATCCAATGTTTAGACGCCTTCTCATTACTTTTTTGTCCGTGACTATAAGTCACGCCGCCACCGCTGCCAGTAAACCGAATGTCCTGCTCATCCTTGTCGATGACCTCGGTTACGGAGACCTTGCCTGTTATGGTGCTAAGGACATGCGCACGCCTAATATCGATGCCTTAATGAAGGCGGGAACGCGCTATGACCAGTTCTACGCGAACTGCACCGTCTGCACGCCGACCCGAGCCTCGCTCATGACCGGGCGCTACCCTGACCTCGTCGGGGCGCCGGGTGTCATCCGCCAAGATGACAAAGGAAACTGGGGGTATCTCAAACCCAACGGCCCGACTCTCCCCGAGCTCATGAAACAGGGTGGTTACCATACCGCCCTCGTTGGCAAATGGCACCTCGGATATGAATCACCTAACGTCCCTAATGACCGAGGCTTTGATCACTTTCATGGATTTCTAGGAGACATGATGAACGATTACTATAGCCATATGCGCGGTGGCGTGAACTGGATGCGCCTCAACAAGGAAATCATCGAAGCTAAGGATCGTAAAGGCCATGCCACTGAAGTCTTCACCCGCTGGGCAATCGATTACCTCAAGGATCGCGCCAAGAAACCCGAGCAACCTTTCTTCCTCTACCTCGCCTACAACGCTCCCCATTTCCCTATACAACCACCCAAGGAATGGCGCGCCAGGGTGCTAGAGAGAGAAAAAGGAATCGATAAGAATCGCGCCGCTAATGTCGCTTTTATCGAGCACCTAGATCACGAGATCGGAAAGGTTATCGATTCCCTCAAGGAACTTGGGCTGAGCAAAGACACACTCGTCATCTTCACCTCCGACAACGGTGGCTCGATTAGCCACGCCCAGTCGAACTTGCCGCTCCGAGGAGGCAAGCAGGATCACTGGGAAGGCGGCATCCGTGTCCCGACCTGCGTAGTCTGGCCCGACAAAATCCCTGCAGGAAAACGCAGCAATACTCTGGGCATGACCATGGATTTCCTGCCCACGCTGTGTGAACTCGCTGATGTGAAAGTGAACCAAGAAATTGACGGCCATAATCTCGCTCCAGTCTGGCTCAAGGGAGCGTCAGGAGACGCTGATCGCACCATGATCTGGGTGCGTCGCGAGGGGGGCCCCCGCAACCAGGGACGTGCCTACTACGCCATCCGCCAAGGCAACTGGAAACTACTGCAAAATCAGCCCTTCGAACCAATGATGCTGCTAGATCTCAAAGCTGACCCCTACGAGAAGAACCCACTACCAGCAGAGGGAAAGATTGCCAAACAACTCTCAGCGAAGCTGATGAAGCACATCCAAAAGGCCGGCAGCATCCCATGGAGGAAAGCTGCGGATAAGAAGCCTTAATATTAACTGAATCTGAGTGAAATATAGCTCTACAAACACACGTTTAAAAAAGAAATCATGAAAATTAAATTACTAACACTACTAACAGCACTAGTTGTTGGATCACTAGCCACTGCCAAGCCATTATTTAATGGAAAAGACCTTACAGGCTGGAAGACCGATGTACCGAGTGCCGATAAAAACCCTGACATTAAGCCCAGCTTTATCGTCAGGGATGGGAAATTAGTGAGCCTCGGTAACCCTCAGGGCCATTTGATTTCTGAAAAGTCTTACGAAAATTACCGACTTACCGTGGAGTATCGTTTCACCGGAAAGCCCGGCAATTGTGGGGTCTTAGTTCATAGCTCTACGCCACGCGCTCTCTATGGCATGTTCCCAAAATCGATCGAAGTTCAGATGCAATCAGGCCATGCCGGAGACTTCTGGTGCATCGAGGAAAACATTGAAGTTCCCAACATGGATAAACGCCGTCCTAAAAAAGAAGGACAAAAATATGGTGGCAGTAAGGGCGATGCGCGGCGTGTCCTTAACCTTACCGATGATTCCGAAAAAAAGCTCGGTGAGTGGAATAAAATGGTCATCGAGTGTCAAGGTGACGAGGTGAAAGTGTGGGTCAACGACACCCTTGTGAACCACGGAACTAAATCAACAGCCAGCAAAGGGCAAATCGCACTTCAAGCCGAAGGCACCGAAGTTGAATTTAAAAAAGTAGACCTCGAACCGCTAAAAAAGAAGTAGTTTCCCCCAAGCTAAGGATTTTCTAAACATCCTTTATTTTCTAGGGGAGTTATTAGGAGGGACTACCATAGGAAAGATAGAGTTTTTTCATCATCAATTGTCTACCTCTCAAAGTTCTAACAAGAGCAAAGCAAATAAATGTATGAAAAATGGTAAGGTGATTGCAGAATTAGCGATTACTAAAGGAACTCCTCCTCGCAACCATGATCAGAAGTTTGCTTGTTCTACAGTTTATGCTCTTATGCTCTTGCAATTGAATCTATCATGCTGAACAATGTATGTAGTATGAAACTTGAATTAGTGAAAATGATGAAAATCAACACAAGAAAAGCAGCAATCACCTGCTGTGCAGATTCTAAGGCATGGACATACAGAACAGTGTTAGACGGCTACATTTACACTGCTAATCAGCCGATGATAAAGAACTAACGCCAGCAGTAACCTAATCCTCCAACTAAATATTAATACCGCCCCAGTGATCGCTCCATCCAATAGTGAACAGAGCCTGCTCAAACGAGTGGCGGCACAAGAAGAAGACGCGATGAAAGCCTGTCTCCAAGCTTATGGTAATCTCGTATGGGGTATTATTAAACGCTATGTCTCAGATAACGGCCACGCGGAGGATATTACTCAAGAGACTTTCACCGCACTTTGGAAATCGGCTAAACGCTTTGATTCTTCAATCGCGTCAGAAAAAACTTTCGTCTGCACAATCGCCCGTCGCCAGGCGATCGACCATCTTCGTAAAATGAAGAGGCAACCGCAATTTGAAGCTCTCCACGAGTACGAACACCCGGATGTCATCGTCACAGAAACAAATGAAAACACTTGCTGGGATGCAGAGCACGTCCGACTAGCGATCCAGGGTCTCCCTACTGAAACTCAGCAACTCTTCTCACTTCACTTTGATAAAGGCATGACACATCCAGAAATTGCCAAATCCATTAATCTCCCTCTCGGAACAGTTAAAACACGTCTACGTCGCGGGCTCATCGAGTTACGCAACAAAATCACAGCCTCCGGTGATTTCACTCAAACTCAAGCTCAGCCAAATTCATGAATTCTAAACAAGAGACACTCTTTGAAGAGCTAGAAGCTGGCCGTATTCTTGGTGACCTTTCACCAATTGAATGGAAGCAGTGGGAGCAGCTAATGAATGAGAATGAGGAATGTATCTTGGACAGCACACTAGAGCAAACCGCTGCAAACCTTGATGCAGCCTCTGATTACATAACTAAGATGCCAGCTTCCCTTGAGGCCCTCATTTTAAAGGATATGTCCGCTTTTAAAAAAGACGCGCCCGCCACTGAGACTACTTCTAAAAGAGGTGAACTAAAAACTATTCCATTTTATAAAACAACAATCCTCCCATGGGCTGTTGCCGCTTGTCTGGCCTTGTCATTAACCGTCGTCTGGGTGACCGACAAACCTCAAGACACTATTGTGACGAAACCAAGTATAGATTTAGATCTTCCCACGAAATTAAAAACTCTCCGAGAGAATCAAGCGCCGGGAGCCATCTCTGGTGAAATGTCATTCAAACCAGCAGCTCAAGGCTCAACTATAAAACCCACTGGTCAAGTTATCTGGGATAATGAAAAGCAACAAGGCTTCCTAGTGTTCAAGAACCTTGTAGCAAATGATGCTAAACAAGCTCAATATCAGCTCTGGATTGCTGATCCTAGCAGAGATAATAATCCTGTTGATGGCGGCGTATTCGATATACCTGCAAGCGAAGGAGAAGTGATTATAGCCATCAACCCTAAACTCAGAATCACAGATCCGGCGACCTTTGTAGTGACACTAGAACAGCCTGGAGGAGTCGTTGTTTCCAAACAAGAAAAAGTAATCGCTCTCTATTTAGTAGAAGATCATTAAATCATCATTGAGCGCTTTGGTTGTGCTCTCGATTTAAAAGTATCGGCACTCTCTAGCACTAAGCATGTTTCTCCATGCTATAATATTAATCTGTGGGCTGATCGTCCGCCTGAAGAGATGTGTTCAACATATCTGGCGCGTTTAGCTTGGTAAGCCAATCTCGAAGGTATCCACTGTACAAATGTGCAAGGCGCAACAATAAAAAGCCCCCTTGTGAAGACGTTAGTGCTGAAATTAACGGCGACGGCGCAGGATCAGGGCAAGTCCACCAAGGCCGAGTTTGTCGCAGGCGGCAAGATAGGGCCGGCGGCAAATAAATGAGGAGGAGGTAATATCCGATAGCCGATATCCGATAGCCAGTAGCCAGTAAGGAATATTCAATTTCCGTCGCTCCGCCATTTTCAAGTTATTTTCTCAGAAAGGGTCTGTCTCTCTACGTTGTAAGGAATTTACTTTTTAGATGAGATGTTTGGAAATACTGCCATAGAGAAGATAAAGTTCTTTCTTAAAAAACTGCCTGTCTCTCTGTTTTTCTTACCAGGGCAAGCCCAACCATCTGCGCTTGCTCTCAAAGTTTTCCTGCATCGGGCCTGGTGTTGAGCGACCGTCTTCAACGTAGCCTTTGAGAATAGCCGTCATTTTCTTCACTCTCTCGGGGTGATTCTGAGCAATGTTTTCCGTTTCTTTTATATCGTTCTTGAGATCGTATAACACAAATACGCCGTTTTTCTTTAAGGGCATAATGAGTTTCCAATCTCCATCGCGAATACTATACTGACCCCAATAACTATGACTCACCAGATGGGGGTGATTGCTTAAGGTTTTCTTTCCCTTAGCGATGAGGGGCCAGATACTATGGCTGTCCACCCCTTCGTGGCTAGCTAGTTCCCGACCTGTCATCTCGGCGAAACTTGCGAGAAAGTCATTGAGACAAACAGTCACATCATTTTGAGAGCCTGCGTTGATTTTTCCCGGCCAGCGCATAATCAAAGGTACTCGATGACCTCCTTCGTCAATGCGTGACTTGTGACCTTTAAAGTGATTGTGAAGGTCGACGCCCTTACTTGCTAGTTCTCTAAAATTGGCTGCCGGGGCGGTGCCATTATCGCTTGAGAAAATTACTAGTGTGTTGTCCGCCTCTCCGGTGGCCTCTAAAGCCTTCAAGACCTCCCCTACGGCCCAGTCGGTTTGAATCACAAAATCGGCATAAAGACTCACCCCACTAAGACCCTGAAAACGCTTACTCGGGGCGATCGGAGAATGCGGCGAGGTCAAGGGCATGAAAAGGAAAAATGGTTTATCACTCTTGGCCGACTCTTTAATCCACTCACAGGCCCGACTGGTCAAACCAGGAAGAATATCCTCAAGCACCCAGCCCTCTTTCATCAAACCGGGCGTGCCAAACATCGTGTCGGGCTTATTCACACTGGGAATGTATTTCACTTTTCTATTTTCCAACCACGTGTATGGCGGCATATTCGGGAGATCGACACCAAAGAAATAATCAAAACCATGATCACGTGGCCCACCAGAAAATGCCTGAGCAAAATCGATGGTCTTCTCTAAACGGGAAATATCAGCCTTACTTGAAGCATAATCTTTTTGATCTTTTTGCAATCCATCAAATACAAATTCACCCTCTTTATTTCTCCATCCGGTGCCCAAGTGCCACTTCCCGATGAGACCCGTCTGATAGCCTTCATCACGAAGTAATTCGGCGATGGTAAGTTGGCTTTCCTCGATAAGTGGCATACCATAAGTCCAGAGCACCTGCTTCTTTAAATGTGTTCGCCAGCAATAACGGCCCGTCATTAGCCCATATCGTGTAGGCGTGCAAACGGCTGAAGCAGAATGGGCATCGGTGAAAGAGATGCCCTGCTGGACCAATTCATCTAGTTTGGGGGTCTTCATGTTACCAATCTTATCATTAAAGGCTGAAACAGAATCGTAACTCATGTCATCCGCAAAGATAAACACGATGTTCGGTAAAGCACTTTTCGCTGCCATTGTGATAGTTGGTGCACCGATTAATAACAAGATACTCGTGAGGATCTTCTTCAAACTAAAGTTTCCATTTCTAAGATGATTGATTGACATAATTGAGCTTCCGTCAGATTCATAAGTAAGTCGACTGAAAATAGGTTCCACAACCGTAGTTAAAATCCTTTATTTTTTGAGTGGAAGGGCTCCCTTGGCAAGAGTCTTGACCGAGTATAGCGACTTCCTGGCTGTGATGAATAAGGTGTCAAAATCTTTCCCACCGAAACACACATTGGCTGGTGTTTCTTTTACCGGGATCATGCCGATTTTTTTGCCTTCCTTATCAAAGACATGGATACCACCCTTGGAGGTGGTGTAGATATTTCCGTGGGTATCGATGCACATCCCGTCGCAGCGGATCGGAATTTCGAAGACAGGTTTGTCTCCTATTTCATCTCCTTTATCTCCTAACACATCGAAGGCTCTGATGATCCCCACCTTACCGGTGTCGGCGATGTAAACACGTTTTTCATCGGGAGAAAATGCAATGCCATTTGGCATGTCGAAACCCTTATAAATCACGGTGACCTTTTTCGTCGTTGCATCGAGTCGGAACACCCAGTTGCCAGCAAGTTCGCCTGGCTTTCCCCGCAGCCCGTAGCTGGGGTCGGTGAACCAGATCGAGCCATCGGATTTGATCGCGAGGTCGTTGGGGGAGTTTAATTTTTTCTCGTCAAATTGGTCGGCTAGCACGGTGATGGTGCCGTCGGGCTCGGTGCGGATGACGTTTCGTCCCGTGTGTTGGCAGGTGAGGAGTCGGCCTTGCAGGTCGAGGATATTGCCATTCGAGGCCTCGGATTTCCTGAAGGGCAGAAGCCCCTCTTTTTCCGACCACTGCATGAGCATGCTGTTAGGGATATCACTGAAAACGACAATACTTTTTTTAGGTAACCAGACTGGCCCCTCGGTGAACTTCATACCAGTGGCGAGTAAACTGACCTCGGTGTCCGGTGCTATAATTTTATTGAGTTTCTTGTCCTGCGCTGGTGAGGCAAGCGCGAGGGAGAGAAGTGTCATGGAGACGAAAAATGGTGATTTCATAAGGTAGTCAGATTGGTGTTTTAATGAGGGCGCATCAAGAATGAAAATGGTATCCCTCAGAGATAACTCTTGAAGATTAAATCTAGAGCTCATATAAGCTATTTAATTTCTCTACCATCACTTCTCTTAGCCCTCGAGTGATCGAAGTATCTGAATTTACCTCAGTATAGAATAGAATGAACTACATGAACCGAATGATCAAAGTCTGTAAACTTTCAATCCTCTTTATTTTAATCGCATCGACACACAGTTACGGCCAAACCAAGCCAAACTTTCTATTCATCTTAGTGGATGACTTAGGCTGGGCCGATGTGAGCCCCAACAACCCCCAGACTTTCTACGAAACACCCAATATCCAAAAGCTAGCGGACGAGGGTATGAACTTTACCAATGGCTATGCTGGTGGTTCGATTTGTTCCCCTACTCGCTCAGCTCTCATGACAGGGAAAAGCGCAGGGCGCACCCATTTCACCGCTCACATAAGTGGGTTGATGAAGCAGGACTGGTATCTTCATAAACTTCCCCTCTCAGAAGTCACCATGGCGGAAGCTCTCAAGGAAGCCAATTACGCCACCTTTTTCGCAGGCAAATGGCACCTCGGGGGGCAAGGGTTTTTCCCTACAGACCAGGGGTTTGATATCAACAAAGGAGGAACCAATGGTGGCGGTCCCGCCGGTGGTTATTTCAGCCCCTATAAAAACCCAAACCTGACTGACGGTCCAGTAGGCGAACACCTTCCCACACGATTGACCAATGAGGCGATGGCCTTTATGGAAAAATCATCAAAAGCAAAAACCCCCTTCTTTGTTTATCTTTCCTTCTATTCCGTTCACACACGTTTAGAAACGACAAAAGAACTTGAACAAAAATACCTCGCCAAATCGGCGAAAATCAACAATCCCATTCCTGAGATGGGTATCGAAAGCGGGACTAAAATCAGGCAGGTTCAGGCAGATGCCAAGTATGCGGGCATGATGGAATCTATGGACGACAATGTCGGCAGAATCATGAAAAAGGTGAAGGATCTTGGGATCGAGGACAATACGGTGATCATCTTCCATTCGGATAACGGTGGTTTGGCAACAGCTGGAGTAGAAGCCACATCTAACTTACCTCTGAGGGCCGGCAAGGGATGGTTGTATGAGGGGGGCCTTCGCGTCCCATTCATTATGAAGTGGCCTGGGAAAACCATCCCGGGAAGTAAATCCGATGCCATTGTATCAAGTTTAGACTTTTATCCCACCCTGCTAGATATAGCGGGACTGCCCCTAAAGCCCGAGCAACACATGGACGGGAAAAGCATGGTTCCACTTTTACAGGGCAAGCTCTCAAACTATCAGGGATCGGTCTTCTTTCATTACCCTCACAAATGGCCTGCCCACATAAGAAAAGGTGAGGCTGGAGCTGCCACCAGTGCGGTGAGAGTGGGTGATTACAAGTTGATCTACTTCCTAAATTCGAAAACCACGCAGCTCTATAACCTTAAAAATGATCTGGGGGAAACCAGTGATTTGGCCAAGGAAATGCCGGACTTAGAGAAACACATGATGGGGATTCTACAAGGCTGGTGGAATCGGGTGGATGCCAACTTCCCACCGAATTACCAAAAGGTGACAGGCTATACAGATCAATATGTTGTGGACTTAATGCTAACCTCACCTGCCAACGGTTCTCAATGGCCTAGTAACAGCACTCAATCGATCACTTGGATAACAGCGGGTGACAACCAGTACATAAAAAAAGTCGATCTGGAATACTTAGTGGGTAGCGATGTGACACCGTTAACAGGAGTGATGAAAGCCAGCTCTGAAAAGAGTGCTGATTTCTCCGCAAAAAACGTTAACGATGGAGATCTCCAGACCCGATGGGCAGCGAAGGAGGCAGCCGATAGCTTAAGTAACCAATGGGTTGAAATTGATTTTGGGAAATCTCAAACCTTTAATGAGGTTCGATTAACCGAGGTCGCTGTCTTGGGGAACCATTTTAGCCAGGGTGAAGTTCAATACTGGAATGGAACGGCTTGGATAAAAGCGGCGAGCTTCAAGGACACCAAGACCGTAAAGGTCATCAAGTTCCCACCCGTCACAGGAACTAAGGCGAGACTCTTTATCCCCACCGCCACTGGAAACGTATCCCTCTGGGAACTTGGTTTCTATAACTACTCTATGAATAAAATCGCCAATATTCCCAACACAGGAAGTTACTATTGGGTTCTCCCAGAAAATTTACCTACTGACATCCAACTACAACTACGGGCAAATCATTCCTACGCCAGAAGTGGTGAAATCGAAATCACCAATGGCTCAGGGGGGAAATAGCGGAAGATCCAAGGGCAGAAAGATGTCCGCAGAGAGTATCGCTGAAACCTGTTTTTCACCCCCTCCCCAGAGCCATTATCGGCTGGGCTCACACTGCGCTGTCTCACAGAGAAATCTATAATAAATATCTGCAATAATAAACTTCATCCCAACGTATCTATAAATAACATGTCCTCTCATAAAAAATCATCCAAAATTATCGTATTAATAGGAGCCGCTATGGCCCTCTTGACCGGTGCGGCATTTTGCGCGGGCGAGGAGGTCTCATTTAACCGCGACGTGCGGCCTATCCTCTCGAACAAATGTTTCGCCTGCCACGGCTTTGATAAGCATGACCGGAAAGGTGATCTCAGACTGGATCAGCCCGATGGTAAAGACGGCGCTTACCGAACAATAAAAGGAATCACCGCAATCAAACCCGGATCTCTTAAAGACAGTGAGCTATGGTATAGAATCACCACCACCGATGAGGATGAGGTGATGCCGCCGCCAAAATCTCACAAAAAAACTCTCTCAAAAAGCGAACAAGAGATCATCAAAAGCTGGATTCTTGCCGGTGCTCCCTACGACAATTTCTGGGCTTTTGTTCCTCCTGCCGCGCCGAAGCTCCCGGTTGTCAAAAACCAAGAATGGAGCGAACAGCCCATCGATTATTTCGTCCTGAATAGACTGGAGAAGAAAAATCTCAACCCGGCGAGCGAAGCAGACAAACGCACCTTGATCCGCCGTCTGAGCTTCGACCTCACCGGCCTCCCTCCGACACTTGATGAGATCAAAGCATTTCTCGCAGACGATAAACCCGAGGCCTACGAGGCACTCGTCGATAATCTCATCGCCCGCCCCCAATACGGCGAGCACAGCGCTCGCTACTGGCTGGATCTGGTCCGCTTCGCCGATACCAACGGCATGCACAAGGACTTCTACCGTAACAACGTCGCCTACCGCGACTGGGTCATCCGCGCATTCAACGAAAATCTCGGATACGATGATTTTCTCCGTTACCAACTCGCCGGCGACTTAATGCCCAAGCCAACCAACGACCAACTTTCGGCTTCAGGATTCAACCGCCTCCACCTGATCATTGACAGGGGGACCGCTCTCCCCGAGGAAAGCCGTTTCAAGAATGTTCTTGATCGGGTAACCGCAGTAGGAACCGCATTTATGGGTCTTACTATCCAATGCGCCCAATGCCACGACCACAAATACGACCCAATCACTCAGAAGGATTTCTTCTCTCTCTCTGCGTTTTTCAACAACATCGACTCAGACCCGGAGACTCGCGGACGGGAAAGGAATGGCCTCCAAGCGCCGTTCGTATCGTTTGCAAGCCCCGAACAAAAGGCCAAGCTCGCGGAGTTCGATAAGCAACTCGCAAAACTCGACGGCGAAGTGAAAACTGCGAAACAGGCGGCCGGTGACGAGAAGGATAAAGAGAAAAAAAGTGCCCTTGCGAAGGCGGCGAAAAGTCTTCAGGCGAAGCACACCACACTGCAAAAGCAGCGAAACAGCTTCGATAACACCATCACAAAGGCGATGGTGATGAAAGAACGCGCCGATATCCGCCCGACCTTTCTCATGAACCGCGGCCAATACGACGATCCTATCATGGAAGTCCCGCGCGGCACTCCCGGTTTCCTCCCAACCCTCAAGAAGAAAGGCAAAATTGCCTCGCGTCTGGATCTCGCTGAGTGGTTCGTCGAGCCGGAGAATCCACTAACCGCCCGGGTGCAAGTGAACCGTATCTGGCAGCAGTTTTTCGGAATCGGTCTGGTGAAAACCTCCGAGGATTTCGGCGCGCAGGGAGAAGTCCCGAGCCATCCCGACCTGCTCGATCACCTCGCTGTGTCCTTTATCAAATCGGGCTGGGACAACAAGGCGCTGGTGAAACAGATCGTCATGTCTAAGGTCTATCAGCAATCCTCGCTCGCGACACCTAAACACTTTAACAAGGATCCCAACAACCGTCTTCTCGCCCGCGGCTCACGTTTCCGGATGGATGCAGAAATGATTCGCGATCAGATTCTTGCCAACAGCGGTCAGCTCTCGGACACCATGTTTGGAAAAAGTGTGATGCCACCCCAGCCAGACGGCTTGTGGGCATCTGTCACCATGACGGGTCAGCGCTTCAAACCCAGCACCGGAGATGACATCTTCCGCCGAAGCATCTACACCTTCTGGAAACGTGCGATACCACCGCCACAAATGTCCATTTTCAACGCACCGATCCGAGACTCCTGCATCTCTCGCCGCGAACGCACCAACACTCCCGCGCAGGCGCTCTTGCTCTTAAATGAAAGTGAGTATCTTAAAGCCGCCCGCACCCTCGCACAGCATGTTCTCGCAAAGAAAACCCTCACCGAGACAGAGCGTTTCAGAATCATTTACGAAACGGTGACCTCGAAGCTTCCTGATGCTCAGGAGCAGGAAACCTTCTCCAAGCTTTTGGCCGACCTCATCGTCTCCTACCGCAATGACCCCGCTATGGCCGATCAACTCTGCGAGGGTCTGACCATGCCCAATGCGGAAGCCAAAGCGCAGCTCGCATCTTGGACCCTCATCACCAGCACCCTCTACAATCTGGACATCACAAAAACCCGAGAATAATCCCTATTATGAACCCTCTTTTCACTGAATCATCCGTCCTCCAGTCGCGCCGATCCTTCCTACTCAATAGCGGGATGGGGCTAGGTTCTGCCGCCTTTGCCTCGTTGATTCCTAAAGCTATTGGTGCGATGGCGTCTGGGGGTGAATCACCTTTTACTGCCCACCACAAACCGAAGGCCAAGCGTGTCATCTTCCTCTTCATGGCTGGTGCGCCAAGCCAGATCGACCTCTTCGATTACAAGCCAGATCTCCACAAACTCTACAAAACGCCACTTCCAGAATCAATCAGCAAAGGGCAGCGAGTCACCGCCATGACACTCGGCAAGGAGAAGCTCATCGTCCCTTCAAAATTCAATTTCAGCCAGCAGGGCAAGAGCGGGCTCTGGATGAGCGAGCTACTTCCGCACCTCTCCACCGTCGCCGACGACCTTTGCTTGGTCCATTCCTTCCAGACTGAATCGATCAACCACGACCCGGGAAAAACAGCATTTTGCACCGGCTCGGAAATCCCCGGCAAGCCGAGCATGGGCGCATGGCTGAGCTACGGACTTGGCACCTTGAATAAGAACCTACCGGACTACGTGGTGATGCCTTCCGCCCGCTGGAGCGGAAAAGTCAATGTCCAAGCGCTCTACTCCCGACTATGGGGCAGTGGATTCCTGCCATCGAAGCACCAAGGCTCCGCCTTTCAGTCCAGCGGCGATCCTGTCCTATTCCTCTCAAACCCCAAGGGGGTCGATGCTAGCGTCAGACGGCGCATGCTCGATTCCTTGGACGAGATGAACCGCAAGCATTTCTCCGAGATCGGCGATCCCGAGATAGAGACCACGATCAGCCAGCAGGAAATGGCTTTCAGGATGCAGACTTCAGTTCCAGAGCTCACAGATATTTCCGATGAGCCTAAGGAGGTCCTCGATATGTATGGTCCAGATGTTCATAAGCCCGGCTCATATGCCCGCAATTGCCTACTCGCCCGTCGCATGGCAGAGCGCGATGTCCGCTACGTGCAGCTCTTCCACCGTGGCTGGGATCACCACACCAGACTCCCAGAAAACCTCACAGGCCAGTGCCAGGATGTTGATCAGCCGACTGCAGCGCTGCTCAAGGATCTGAAAATGCGCGGCTTACTGGATGACACCCTGGTCGTGTTCGCCGGTGAGTTCGGGAGAACCGTCTTCGGCCAAGGAAATATTAAGCCAGAAAGCTACGGCCGCGATCACCATCCCCGCTGCTTCTCTGGTTGGCTGGCTGGCGGTGGCGTCAAAGGCGGGATGCACTTTGGCAAGACCGATGACTTCAGCTACAACGTCGTTGAAGATCCAGTCCACGTGCGCGATCTTCATGCAACCATGCTCCACCTGCTCGGCGTAGATCACGAACGCCTAAGCTTCCCCTTCCAGGGCCTCGACCAGAAACTCACAGGAGTAGAGAGAGCACGGGTCGTGAAAGAAATCATCGCCTAAACTCAAAAATCTAAGTATTTGCGGATCTATTGATTACATCAAAACCGTCCTGAAGAAATCGGATAGGTTATAAATAAAAATTAGTGATGCATTTTTTAGAGGTCCGTATTAATAAGCATTAATAATTTACGTGCGTTCAAGTATAAACATCCATCAAATTCCTAAATAAATGAGCTGAGAAGCGCGGATTCCCTCTGCGATAACTCCAAGCTCCTTAGTCAAAAGCAATTTTCTATAAATAATATGAATATCACCTGCGAACGTTCTGTATTACCACGAACTACTGCCAATATCTTTATCCCTATCCGTTGCTTAATCTTAGCTGCTCTCTATGGCTTACTCTGCCTCGGTGCGCGCTCCGCCGAGATTCCTACGGGTGAAGAAGGCTTTAAGACGACGGTGATGCCGTTTTTTAAGAAGCACTGCGTGGAATGCCATGGAGCAGACAAGAGTAAGGGAAAGGTGACTCTGCATACAATAGGTGGCGATCTCTCCTCAGGAAAAGGATTAGAGCATTGGGAAACGATCCTCGATGTTCTCAAATACGAGGAGATGCCGCCTGAGGAAGAACCACAACCAGACGATGCACAGCGTCAGGCAGTCGCGAAATGGATCGAGTCGGGATTACGTGACTACGTTTCTAAAGGTAGTAAAGACAAGGCTAATAAAGAGAAGTTAGCTCCAATAGCTCGGCGACTGACTAATTTTGAATACGAGAATACCATGCGGGATCTACTCGGTATCGATCTCAAACTCATCGATGGCCTGCCCGAGGATCCGATCGTGCCCTACAAGTTTAACAACACGGCATCTTATATGCTGATGGGCCCAGAGCAAGTGAGCCGTTACAAGAAAACCGCCAGGCGTGCGATGGCTAGCGTGATCGTAGATCCTAAGAAACCAGAAATTCACAAAACCCAGCAGAAATGGCAGCCATCTGGTGCTGAGCGGGGGGCCGGCAGCGATGAAGTCAATATCTGGAACAATAGCCGCGGCACACCAGGGAGAGGGATGAGCTTGAAGGGATTTCCGGAAACTGGGGAGTTTAAAATCCGTTTCCAAACTTCTGCCATTCTACCACCGGGGATCAACCAAGTCCCTCTGAGATTTGTGATGGGATACAATCTGGGCGTGAACAGCTCGACGCTCGAAGTCGCACCAATCGGAACCGTTAACCTAAGCAATAACCCGGACGATCCGCAGATTTACGAAATGCGTGGTCGGATCGAGAATTTTCCTCGCGAAACTGCGAAGCCTAAAAAGGGCATTCCCCAGCCAATGACGCTGACCATTACCCCGCAGAACCTTTACGATGATGGCACCCTGAACGACGAAAACCGCTACCACTACTGGCCAAGGCAAATGGAAATGCCGCGCATCGTGATCAACTGGCTCGAATTCGAAGGACCGATCACCGAGGTCTGGCCTCCCTTGCATCACACCCAGATTCTTTTTGAATCCCCTAATCGCTTGGGTAATCCCGAAGCCTATGTTCGCGAGGTGTTACAACGTTTCATGTCTCGCGCCTATCGCCGACCCGCCATGGCCGATGAGGTCGCCCGTTTCGAAAAAATCTATGCATTAATCCGGAGCGAAATAGGAACGCTTGAAGCGGCGATGCGCGAAACGCTCGCGATGGTTCTGATTTCTCCGCAGTTCCTCTACCACACGGTCGCTGACGATGGAGCAGTCCAGCCGCAGTATGAGCTCGCTTCCAGACTGTCCTACTTCCTCTGGGGCAGTATGCCAGACAAAGAACTCATGAAGCTGGCTGCGGATGGGAAACTGGAAGATAACGCCGTAATCGAAAAACAGGTAATTCGCCTTCTAGCAGACAAACGCTCAGGAGATTTTGTGCACAACTTCGCGGAGCAATGGATGGATCTCCACAAGCTGAAAACCATCCCGGTCAATGCAGAGATTTTCCCGCGGTTTCTTTACTATGTGTCGGCGGGTGAACGGAAAGGCACAGAGGTCCCCTACGTGCCGACCATCCGTGATCACATGATCGAGGAAACCGTAGGGTTCGTCGCTGAACTGATCAGGCGCAATGCGAGTGTCACGAATCTGGTGCATTCTGATTTCGCCTATCTTAATCAGCCACTCGCGGCACACTACGGAGTGGATGGTGTTGAGGGACTCGATTTTCGCCCAGTTGCGATCAAACCGCAACATCATCTGGGTGGACTACTCACGCAAGGCTCAGTTCTCGTTGCTA
The DNA here is from genome assembly GCA_963934155.1 of uncultured Verrucomicrobiales bacterium. GTDB lineage: Bacteria > Verrucomicrobiota > Verrucomicrobiia > Verrucomicrobiales > Akkermansiaceae > Rubritalea. The sequence continues at coordinate 42,268 of CAWVXI010000012.1, forward strand.
ATAGCACTGGAACGGCACCCCATCCCATCTATCGTGCGGTCTGGCTCCGTGAAGCCATCCTGGGCGATGAGGTCAAACCACCACCTGCAGAAATCCCGGCGCTAACCGATTCGGCAGGCGAATCCGCAGAAAAGGCGCTCTCGATCAAGGATCTTCTCGCAAAGCATCGTAATGTGGCAAGCTGTGCAGACTGCCATGTCCGGCTAGACCCCTGGGGCATTCCCTTTGAGCGCTATAATTCGATCGGACAGTTCCAGCCGATGGTTCCGAAAGATGGCGTGAGAATCAGTGGTTTCAATAAAGACGCGCACAAGAACCTCGCTGGTTATCAGGAATATCTCACTTCGATCAACACCGTAGAGGTGGAAGCCGAGGCACGGGTTCCCCACGGACCCGAGGTAACAGGCATGGAGGATCTGAAGGAGTTTCTGATAGACAAACGGATGGGAGATGTGGCCGATAACGTGCTGCGCCGCCTACTCACCTATGGAATCGGACGTGAGCTGAGCTTCCGCGACCGCTTCGAAATCGAAAAAATTCTGAAGAAATCCGAAAAAGACCAGTATCTATTAAAGAGCATGATCATAGAGGTCTGCCAAAGCACTATCTTCAAAAACATTCAATCCAAACAAAAATAAACAATGTCACCTCATAAATCCTGGCACCTAAACCGACGCGATATACTCAAAGGCGGAGGCGTTGCTCTCGCATTACCATTACTCAACGGAATGGCCAAAGCGATGGGCACGACTCCGAATGGTAAAGAACTACCGAAGCGAATGCTTGTCAGTTATTTTGCTTACGGCGCTTACATGCCGAACGCCCCAGCTGGCATTATCAATCCCGATAGGCCGCACCACGATTGGAGCTGGTGGCCATGCAAGGATGCGGGGCCTCTTACCTTCAACAAATCCTCCGCGCCTTTCGCAGATCTCAAGGACGATCTCTCCTACTTGGAAGGCCTCGACCACGCGGGCGGATGGGGGCTAGGTGGTCACAGCTCCGGTGACGTCTTCGCCACTGGGGCAGACATGTCTGGGCTTGAAAGAACCAATAATATTTCCATCGATCAGATCGCCGCGAATTACCACGGTCACAAGACCCGTTACGCTTCGCTCGTCCTCGGCACCGAGGGTGGAACTGGAGCATACGGCCGGACTAAGACTCTCTCCCACCGTGGCCCCGGGCGCCCGATCCCATCCCTGAGCAAACCTCAGGAGATATTCAACCGCTTATTCAATCCTTATGCAGGTAAGGGCGTGGAAAATGTCCGCGCGGGCTTGAAACGTGATGCCAGTATCCTCGATCTAATGATGGATCACAGCGCCAGCTACAAGCGCCGTCTAGGAATAGAAGACCAGGCGAAAGTGGAGGAATATCTAGATTCTATTCGCTCGCTAGAAAAACGCGTCGAGCGGACTAGTGAATGGACCCATGAGGAGTTGGCTAAGATCGACACCAAAGGGCTTAACCTATCCGTTTCGCACAAGGATCCGCAGGAATACACCCGCTGCATGTATGATCTGATTTATCTCGCTTTCCAGACGGATTCGACTCGGTTTGCGACCCTGATGCTTGAGAGCGAACAATCCTCAGGCACCGAGCTTTGGAACTACGCGAACTATGCTCTCGGCTACAATGGCGCAACCCATGACATCGCCCACAAGCGCCCCGCTGAATTCTCTGGCAAATGGGACAAATGGCGCGCCGAGCAACATGCCTATTTCCTCAAGCGCCTGCGCGACACACCAGAAGGAGACGGCAATATGCTCGACCGAACCGCCGTGGTTTGGGGCTCCGCTCACCCGCACGCATCGCATAGCACCAAGAACTATCCGATCCAGATCGCAGGTGGCAGCAAGCTCGGTTTCAAACATGGAAATCTTCACTCGTTCGCAGGGGAAAAGAAAGTCCCACTCTCGAATCTTTACGTCTCAATGCTCGATGCGCTCGATGTGCCACAAAATAAGTTTGCAGACAGCACGGGAGAGATGACCGAGCTGCGCACTTAGGTATGAAAAATTTGGACTCTCAGAAATCGACTTACGTGAAATTTCTTGTTACTTTAACCCTGTTTTTATTGCCGTTAATGACGCAGGTATTAGGTGCGGAAAAACCGCGGGTATTGATCCTTGGTGACAACTTCTACAAAGCGATTTCCCAGCAGGCGGCAAAGGCTTTGGAAGAGAGAGCCGTCGTTGTGGGATCTCCTCAAGAAGCGACCCACTCGGGTCTGGCAGTCGTAATGATCGACAAATTGCTCGGCAAAGAAAAGTGGGATATTATCTATTTTAATTTCGGCTTAGGCGACTTGACACACAGGGCGCCGGGCATGAACTCATACCGCGTGATGTCCAAGGCGGCAGGAGGAGTCCGAACCACCAGCCCTAAAGATTACCAAAAAAATCTCACTGAACTGGTGAAGCGCTTGAAAAAAACCGGTGCCAAACTAGTCTGGGCTAGTACCACACCGATCCGTAAATCAGCGAATGGCATCATCGAACCGGGCTCAGAAACCGAATACAATACCATCGCCTCACGCGTGATGAAAGCACACAATATACCGATCAACGACATGCACGCTAAAGTCAGCAAAATTTATGAAGAGAAGCCAGACCGCGCTGAGCCTTATGGCTTCGGAAAAAAAGTCGATCTCCATCCCTTACTCGTAGAAGCGATCAAAAAAAACCTCTGAAAAAAGCAACTACCCAGCAGCCAGTTAGCCCCTAGCTAACGCTCCAAGTAACACCTTCCCAATATCGCTAGAAATGCCCTCACGCATTTGAAAGGCTCCCTGCATTCTGTCTGAAGGGGTCTTGATCACCTTCATGCGATCAACTTGCCCAAAACAAGGACAAGTTGTCTAGAAGATATTACTTGCCATTTTGTAGTCATATGGAAAAACAACGCATGATTTTTATAAAAAGAGCAACTTTTATAAAAAGACTAATAAGCATAACAATATGAAAACTAACAATATGAAAACAACGCCAGCATCAAAAAGTAAATTCCTAGCAACGACTCTCGCCTTGACTGCCGGATTGCTCATCGGCTCAGCCAACGCAGCTACCATAGCCGTCGATGATATCGGCACTTTCTTCCACCCCTACAGCAACGTTCCCTCCGACAGGAAGTGGACGCTCGATTCCACAGCCCTAGGCGGGTTCGACGCCTCGGGCTCCGACAAGCTCGTCCTAACCTTCGGAGGCGAGAACCAAACCTCTGGGTATGATGAAATTTCCTTCGGCGGCGTCGCAATGACACGCATTGTTTTCGCCGAACCAGGAGGACAAGATGTGTCCATCTGGTATCTCGACAACCCCGGCACCGGCAATCTAGTAGTTGACCTAAAGGCTGGCAACGGCATTGGCCTTTCGGTGCTCGCCCTATCAAACACCGCCGATGGCTTTGCTACGACGGCTAACGCAGCGGGTGTATCAACAAGCATCAACACCACAGGCCTCAATTCTTTTGTCGTGGCTGCAGGAGAGCGCAATAACCAATCCAGCCTAGTCGCAGAGGGAGATCTTACTCAAGTCTACAGCGGCGACGCCGGGTCGTCCAGTCACGGCTCAGCTTACCAGCAGGTTGCCACATCCGGCACCACGATCACTCCAACCTTCACCAGTGCCGAGGGAGTCGTAGCGGTCGAGTTCCTGTCCGTTGTTCCTGAGCCTTCCACTACCGCCCTCATCGGACTTGGTGGACTCGCGCTGATTCTGCGTCGACGCAAGTAATCCGACCTCGACCATTCACTCTCATAGTGGTCCGGCTGACTCGGTCAGCCGGACCACTTTTTTTAGCCTATTCAACGCTGGTGTGGATGCCAAACCATCTACCCTTTTGGGACCCGCGGCGATGTGCTTAGTGGTCGACATCGCCTTCACTAGCTTTCGTCACCGCACATTCAGCGCAGATCTGCTTCTTGATAGCGGTTTGTTCGCTTTGAGGTTTCGGCGCGGACTCGATGCACTGACTTCTCATCTACTGGCGAGGCTTTATTGTCCCAGCTGTTACGGATATAGGTGCTGACATCGGCTATTTGCTCGTCTGTCATGATTGCTTCAAATGGCATCATCGGGACTTTTGGAGTGTATTTTTTGCCAGATACCGTGATTTCGCCTTCCATCCCTTTAAGGATAATTTTTGAGATGATATCAGGTGAGCCTGATACCCAGTCAGATTTGGCAAGGGGTGGTCCCATGTCTAGCAGACCAAGGCCATCCTTACCGTGACAGGAGAAACAACTCATCTCATAGATCTCTTTACCTCGGTCGTAGCTTTCCATGTGTTTGCCAGTCAGTGTCGTAGGAAGAACTTGAGTGACTTGTTTGCTTTTCATATAGGTCGCTTGAATGATCTTCTGCTTATCAGGATCAGGGATCTTTGCGATCCAGTCTTCAATATGATCAGCGGAGCCGCTCAAAATCGTTGTGACGATGAAGGGTTTACTCGCCCATTTCATGTAGGCTCTCACCATGAATGCTTGGGCGTCAGTGTGGCTGAAGTTAGCAAGACGCTGGAAGAGGTAATATGATGATTCATCGAACACTGGTGGTGTTGCTTGAATCAAGGCCTTCATCAAGCTGTCTGAATTAGTAATTCTCCATGAGAGTCTGGCTGCATGCATTCTCAGGTCATTGCTGCCGTGGGAAAGTGCGCTTAGGATGTGCCCCTCAGTGAGTTGTCCCATTCCTTCTAGAGTCCACAGGGCATGCATTTTACCGAGTATTGAATCAGTTTTTTGATACATTGCTTCGATCGCCGCTTTTGCATTCGGCAGGTTGTGATCGACCAAGATTCGCTGTGCGGTGTCTCTCGTCCATGCATTGTCACTGGCTAAAGCGGCGGCAAGTTCAGTGACGTCGCGAGTTATAAATGGCTTCCAGGATGCCAGCTTATTTGTTTTGGAAGCCAAGCGATAAATTCTACCTAATCCCATTGGCTGTTCTAGATCATGTTTCTGAATAAATGCCTTCAGATGCGCACTCATGAAAACGTGATGTTGGTTAATCCCGTGATACATATCTGCTATATAGAGGGAGCCGTCCGGCGCCGTCTGCAGATCCACTGGCCTGAACCGTGTGTCTGGGCTAGCAACAATTTCCTGATCCGTATAAACGTTTTTGCCATAAGGGACACCTTCCGTGCGAGTGATTTTCATCGCCTTGACGAAGTGCATTCCAGGATCGGCAACAAAGGCGTTCATTTCCTCACCAAAATGATCTCCGCGATAATAGTGGTGTCCGCAGGCTGAAGTGCAGCGCATGGCAAAACCATCTTTATCAATGTCGCAATCTTTTGCTGTGAGGTAGCCATCCCGAATATCTCTGGATCGCCTAACCGGAAAAACTGCCTGTTCACAGGCCTTTATGTTGAAGCAATTATCTTGAATCAGATTGTATTCTGTCGCTAGTTGCGACATCTTTAGATTTAGATTTGTGTTTCTTAAAAAGAAGTTGGGACTGAACATCTCAGCCCTCATGAGGGTGTTCTGTTGACCGTGATAAAGCCGCCCGTGATTGTCGGTGGACAATCCAAATTGGTTACGGAATTCAGTGCGTTCTTTTAGCCACTTGCCATCCACCTCCTTGTAACGGCGGTTCATTTTTGCATTGTAATACCAGTTATCAATCGCTCGGACTAGGCCATTCGGTTTGTGTTCAACACTATGTCCCTTAGAGTAGTTTTCATCGATAACCACCGTTTTACCAGCCTGATCATCAACTCCGACGACGGTGTGATAGAGCTGTTTGTGATCCGCCCACAGAATTCCATCCTTGTGAAACGCAATTGCCCTGGGCTCAACCAGCTTGTCTAAAAATACCTTGGACTGATCCATTTTCCCGTCGCCGGTCGAGTCCTCTAGAATACTGATCCGACCAAGCTTCTCAAGCTCTTTAGTCCCCTTGAGGTCATTCATGTAGCCGACCATTTCCACCACCCAGAGGCGGCCTAAATGATCAAAGCGCATCACAACTGGATTGATCACTTGGGGTTCTGCAGCAAACAGATTCAGTTCAAACCCTTCGGCCACATGCATCTTGCTAATTGCTGCAACAGGGTCGAGGACTGGCCCATTGATTTCTGGGCGGATATAGCCTTCCTTTTTTTGAGCCTTGGCATCCTCCGCCGCGACAGAGCAGATTAAACATCCTAACATGAAGACTACTTGAGCCAGTTGCGCGTTTATTTGGTTCCTTATCATCATCTCGTATTTTGTTAATCCCACTCCCACCTACTTTCTGAAGTCTGATTATGGTGAAGAATTACTAGCTCTATTCCATTGAAAGGCAATCGCACTGTCAAGCGCATTAGTATTTCAAGAGCATCAAGCGCAGGCTTTCACTGTGAATAGGGTAACCCTGTAAATCCATTCACTTTAATCAAGTTAGCGAACATTATCACATCGATTTATCGATAGCTTGCTTTGGGCTGGCTTGAGCCGCATAAAAATAAGGTATTCATTCCGCTTAGTTTTAGTTGTATCTCGTCATTTCCATGTATAGAGTGGTTGCTCTTAGAGATATATGACTACCCTTTTGATCGCAGCCTTATTGGTGATTTTGATTTCAGCACTATGCTCTGGCACCGAGGCTGCACTGTTTTCAGTACCTATCATGAAGGTACGCCAGATGGCGGATGAGCAGTGTGATGTGACCAAGCGCAAGCTTGGAACGAAGTCTCTACTAATTATCCGCGAGAAGATGAGCCGCCCTATCTCGATGATTGTGATCTTAAATAACATCGCAAATATCGGTGGCACGACGATAGTAACGCTACTGGCTAAAGAGATTTATTCCAGTTTGTTGGTTGGTGTCATCTCTGGCTCACTAACATTTATGGTGATCATCTTTGCGGAAATCATCCCTAAAACAATTGGTGAGAAACATAATTTGAAGATTTCCCTCTTCATGGCAAAGCCGGTCTTGTTTTTGACTAAAATCTTAACACCCCTTATCTGGCTAGTAGAGCTTCTAACACGACCATTCACAGGCAAAGACAGACTGGTGCTGAGTACGGATGAACGGGAAATCCGCTACATGGCTCAGCTGGGAGAGGAAGAAGGAGTCATTGAGGCTGACGAACTAGAAATGCTACATGGAGTCTTCCAGCTCAATGATATGGATGCCAGAGCACTAATGACACCACGTATCTCGCTCACCTGTATCGATGGTGATGTGTCAATTAAGTCGGTGATTGATGAGGTCATAGGCACTCAGCATAGCCGCATCGTAGTCATCGGGGAATCCCGTGATGACGTGGTATGCGTGGTGCTCAAATCTAGCCTACTCATCGCGATGATAAAGGGCCAAGGCGAAGATAAAGTTAGGCTACACGGCTACGAACCAGTGGAAGTCTTGCACGAGATGAAAGCAGACAGCATCTTGCCTATCTTCCAGAAAAGCCGGCAGCATTTAGCCATCGTGCGAGATGAATTCGGCGGTGTGGACGGGGTGATCACACTGGAGGACATCATCGAGGAGCTCACTGGTGAGATCGTAGATGAAACCGACATGGACGAAGACATGCGCGAGGCCGCTGCGAGTTAGTCTATATCCCTAGCTTAGAGGTAAGCGTGTCAGTGACCATTTTTGGATTGGCTTTGCCCTTGGAGGCTTTCATGACTTGTCCAGTGAGCCAGTTTACCATTTTTGGGTTACCGCCAGTGATCTCGGCAACTTTTTCTGGGTTCGCGGCGATGACTTCGTCGATGATACTCTCTATTTCAGAGTTATCGGCAGGTTCGAAGCCCATCGATTTAGCAATGTCTGCGGGTGCTTTTTCGGGGGATTCCCAAAGTGCATTGAAGACGTCTTTTGCCTGGTTATTAGAAATGGTGCCAGCTTCTACCAGATCGACTAGTGCCGTGAGTGATTTAGCTGGAACAGGGGTTTCGGTGATCTTGAGCTCGGTTTCGTTGAGCTTGCCGAGCAGCGTGTTGATGATCCAGTTGGCTACTTTTTTACCAGCTTTAGAGGATTTGGCGGCGGCCTCGAAGTAGTCGGCTAGTGGCTTCTCTGAGGTGAGGACACCGGCATCATATTCGGAGATAGAGTATTCTTTCACAAAGCGCTCACGCTTTTGGTGTGGTAGCTCGGGGACGTGAGATCTCATCTTGGCGACGATGTCTGCGGTGCGCACTGGCAGTAGATCCGGCTCGGGGAAATAACGGTAGTCAGCCGAGTCTTCCTTGATACGCATGACGACGGTTTCGCCAATAGCATCGTCCCATCGGATGGTAGCTTGCTGCTGCGGGATACCCTGGTCGTATTCATCACATTGGCGCAGAATTTCAAATTCGATAGACTTTCTAACCGCCGTAATTGAGTTGAGGTTTTTGACCTCTAGCTTAGTTCCTAGCTCAGTGGTTCCCACTGGTCTCACGGAAATATTTACGTCGCAGCGCATCTGACCTTTTTCCATATCGGCGTCTGAAATACCACCGTAGATGAGGATCTGCTGGAGCGACTTGAGAAATGCATAGGCCTCGTCTGCGTTGTCTAGGTCCGGCTCGGTGACTATTTCCATGAGCGGCGTACCCGCGCGGTTGAAGTCGATAGTAGAGTGGTTCGCAAAGTGGGTGGACTTGGCAACATCTTCTTCGAGGTGGATGCGGTTCATCTGGACGACTTTCCCTGGATTAGGAATATTTTTCTGCACTTCCTTAGGGTAGGCGATATCGTAGAGCGGGACGCCACCGCCGATGCAGAGCGGGATATCGAACTGCGTCAGCTGGAAGTTCTTCGGCATGTCCGGGTAGAAGTAATTCTTTCTGTCCCATTTGGTAATCTCTGGAGTGCGGCAGTTTAACAACATTCCTGCGAGGACAGTCTGTTCGATAGCGTGTTTATTTAAAACAGGTAGTGCCCCGGGGAGACCCAGACAAACTGGGCAGACATTGGTGTTTGGCTCATGCCCGTAGCCAGCTAGGCAACCGCAGAACATCTTGGAGTTTGCGGTGATCTGGCAGTGAACTTCGAGTCCGATGGTGGCGATATAGTCTTCTCTAGGCATAGTGATTTTGCGAGATAGTTAGGTGATAGCTGCTGGAGAGTCAATACTGGCTGGTGTCTTTCTTGCCTATATGACGATTATTTCAGCGGCTCTGAACTGATCGAGGTAAGATCGTCCATCAGTTTTTTGTCTTTGAGCGCATCATTGAGATCAGGATTACCGAGTAATCCCTGGACGTCATTCTCGGCGATCTGCTGGCGGACGGTGGGATTCTTCATGAGCTTGCGCACTTCTGGATGATCTAGGATTTTCATCACGCGTTCGTCCTGGGAGAGTTTATTAATTTTGTCTGCCGAGGTGTTAGCGATGACGAGCAGCTTAGCAAGGTTGTGTTTCTCTCCCTCGTGGAGCTTATAGAGATTAGCCATTTTCTTCCCCATGCTGGATGACTCGAATCGTTGCTTAAGGTTCGCTAGGGTCGGATAATTTTTTAGACGAGTGGCAGTATTGGTGTCGTCTTGAGTGATCCAGTACTTGATCTCCCCCTCTGAGCCTTTGTCTTTGAGGAAATTTAGACTTAGCCAAACCAGACCTGATGCGGCGATGAGACTGACCAAGGCGGCTGGAATTCCGAAGGCGATGCGGGAGATTAAGTTACTGTTTTCAAAGGGATTAGCAAAGAAACTGAAGATTTTTGAGAGAAAGTAGAAGGCGATGAGCCCGCAGATGACGGCGAAGATATTCCCCAATGCTCCAGGCGCTTCCGGCCATGATCTCTGGAGGTAAGTCAACCCTTCTTCAGAGCCCCAGTAAGCGGCATATCCTGATCCAGCAATAGTAAAGAGTAGGAAGACTAGCTTGACCATACCCTTAATAAATCCGAGCAGAGTGAGCACGGCGATAACGGCAATAATGACGCCACTGGTTCCAAGTTCGTTGAGATTAAGTTCGCTAAGGGTGATCATTTGTAAGCAATAGTAGATTGGGAGATTCTTATCTTAATGAAAGCCACGATTTATACAACTCCAATAACGATGGGTATTTTTGATTAGTGACTTTTTTTGATTGGAATCAGAGAGCGGTTATAGATAGGATAAATTTCATGAGACGTTTTCTGGCATATGGACTCTTCAGCTTCTTGGTTTTTCTACCAGACAAATGCTTGGGACAGCAGGTTCGAGTAGAGCTTGCTGATGGGTTTGATTTCCCTGTGGGTAAGCCTAATGCGAAGAATTATTATAAAGCGCGAGGGTTGCGGCTACGCAGCCCAGTGCATTTTGGTGAAGACTGGAATGGCACTGGTGGGGGGAATAGTGATCTGCATGATCCCATCTATGCTTGTGCAAATGGAGTGGTGACATTTGCCTACGATATACGTGGTGGCTGGGGCCGTGTGATCATCCTACGCCACGCTTACCGTGATCCTAACACCGGAAAAATAAAGTATGTGGATTCGCTCTACGGTCATAACCGTAAGATACTAGTGAAAAAGGGTGAACTCGTTTTACGTGGGCAACAGATCGCCACGATGGGCAATAACAGAGGGATGTATCCTGCCCATCTACATTTCGAAATACGCCATAATACTAAAGTAGGGATGTACCGCACGAGCGTGAGTAAAACACTCACTAATTGGGCAGATCCGTCGGCATTTATCAAGAAATACAGGAAACTAAAAAAGGAGTGGCGGAAGCAGGCTGTGCCAACAGGAACATACAAGGTTTACAAAGGCTTCTCTGGACTGTAGAAAGCAGCTGAAAATGATTAATTATATTGCTCGTAAGAAAAAAAATACCCAGCCAAGAGCCTGGGGAATCTAGAATTTAATTTGATGATATTATGTTAGCGAAACGAATTATCCCTTGCCTTGATGTGACCAATGGTAGGGTGGTGAAGGGAACCAACTTTGTCGATTTACGCGATGCAGGCGACCCAGTGGAAAGCGCGATTGCCTACAATGAACAGGAGGCTGATGAACTGGTATTTTTAGATATTACAGCATCCAGCGACGGCAGAGAAACGATGGTGGATGTGGTGCGCCGCACTGCCGAGAAATGCTTCATACCACTCACCGTAGGTGGCGGCATCCGCACAGTAGAAGACATGCGCAAGATGCTTCTAGCAGGTGCCGATAAGGTGGGGATAAACACTGCGGCGGTGGTGAATCCGGAAGTGATCAATGAGGGAGCAAAAGCATTTGGTGATCAATGTATCGTGGTAGCCATCGATGCTAAACGTGACGGCAATGGAAAGTGGGGAGTCTATACTCACGGGGGCAGGAAGCCTGTGGGGTTAGATGCCGTGGAGTGGGCTAGAGAAGTTTTTAATCGAGGTGCTGGCGAGATCTTACTCACGAGTATGGACGCAGATGGCACGAAGAATGGATACGACATTGAGCTGACGGCAGCGGTGAGCGAGGCTGTAGGTATACCTGTTATAGCGAGCGGTGGTGCTGGAAACCTGCAACATATGGTGGACGTGCTAGAGCAAGGAAAAGCCGATGCGGTCTTGGCTGCTAGCATTTTCCATTTTGGGCAGCATTCTGTGCGAGAGGCTAAGGAGTATTTTGCAGAGAATGGTATTCCTGTCCGACCAATGTTTACCCATTAATTTTCAATCTAGATCAGGTAATTGATAAAAGTATTGATTTTTTTAGAACTAGATAAATAATAATATCACATTTATGGCTGAAGAAGGATTATATTTATACCACTGCGATCGCTGTGGTGAGTTGTTTAAATCTAAACGACGGGCTCAGAAAGAAATCAGATGTGACACCTGTGGTGAGCATCCCGTAAAGCCACAATTTGCCGATATAACCGAAATGCCTGCATTAGACAGGAATGATAAAAAGAGTAAACATGGTGTCCCCGGAATGGATGAAGCCGACACCTTCTCGATGAAGAAGAATAGACAACGCAAAAACTGGACGATTATCTGCCTTGTGTGGATCTTAGGTCTGGCGGTTTTCACGCTAATGGCGAATAGAGTGAGTAAAAAAGCGCAGGTAGCAAAACAAGCAGATGTGAAGCGAGATAACGAGGATAGAGCTTATCTAGCTAGAAAAAGTGAAGCTTTTCAGAAATGCTCTCGCCGTTTTTCCCAGTTCGCTAATGATACCATCGCTCACTCTAAATCATCGCACATCCTAAACGGCAGTGATTTAGTATTAGACATTAATCGTTATTATAACCGCAACTTAATGAACAACGACCTTGCTACATCTCGTATCATTAGATTTGACCTCATTGAAAACGGTGAACAACCCAAAGTCGCCGTGATATATAAATACCAGCCCAAGGCTGGTCAGACTGCTGAGGCATACGAATTTGAAGTTCTATTCTGGAAAGAGGGTGAGGATTGGTTTATTGACTGGCCTCATTTTGTGAGATTAGGTGATATGAATTGGTTCAGATTTGGTGAGGACAAAAGAATAAACTCACCCAAGAGATTCAAACTCTACGCCAGAGAAATAACTGCCCAGTCATTAGTGATCAGCGGGTATGAAGAATACAAATTCTCTGCGGCTAAAAACAATAGCACTATGTCAAGCCAGCTGACTACATCTGTCTTTGTCAAACACCAGACCACCTTAAAAACCACGCTCACCAGTAAGTTCAAAGAACGCCAAAAACTCCGGGATAATAAAATAAAAAACGATCCTATAATAGGAAGCTTTGACCCGCCCAAGACAATCAGGCTAGACGTGACTGTCGATTTCAAAGTAATCGAAGGCGAAACGGTGATGGTACTCAAGGAAATCCACGAACTAGACTGGGAGGGCTCGCCTTCTAAAGAGAACTAAGTAGAAATTGCTTTCTTCATCAGTCCCGTATCTGGCTGCTTACCTGTCCAGATTTCAAATGAGATCGCACCCTGGTGAATTAGCATTGATAGCCCGTTTGCTACCGCTGCACCGCGGTCTCTGGCAGATTCTAATAGACTCGTGAGCGGAGGGTTATAAATAGCGTCGTAGACAATGTGCTGGGCAGTTAGACACCGAACTGGAATCGGTAAGCAGTCATCTGGCTTCATCCCCATCGAAGTCGCATTAATGATGATTTGCACCTCTCCTGCTATCGCTTCTAGCTCAGTAGAGCTGTTCCCAAGAAGATGAACTCGCGTCTCTGTTAAGGGAAGGTTCTCTGCCATCTTTTCTAACTTACTTACTGTTCTGTTAGATAAGTATAAATTGGCGCACCCCTCTCGATTCAGCTGAGTAGAGATCGCCTTACCAGCTCCCCCACCCGCTCCGAGCACCAGAATATTTGACCCTTTTACAGTAAGCCCAAAATCCTCCTCAAGCGCTTTGATCAAGCCTGGTCCATCGGTGTTATCTCCCATGATTCTCCCGTCTTTAAAATGGATCGTGTTGGCAACACCAAGTGCCTTTACAGAAGCAGATAACTCATCACAGCACTCCATCGCCTCCAGCTTATGAGGAATAGTGACATTACACCCAATAAAGCCTAGACTTTGCATTAAGCCAAATGCTTCACTCACATTGCCAGGCTCTATTTCTAGCCTAATATAGCACGCATCTATTCCCAATGCATCCAGCGCTGCTTGATGCATCTGAGGTGATGCGGAGTGCGAAACAGGATAACCCAAAACTGCCAACTTCGCGTTAACAGGCAGAGCTTTTTCTCTTAGATCATCAATAGTATAAACGTGCTTCATGATAGTTCAGTCACCGCCCGGTGCACTCTGCGGATTGATTCTTCTTGTCCCAAAATATTGAGGATTTCACCCAAATCTGGCCCACCAGTCATCCCGCTCAGCGCGACCCGCGTGGGGAACATTAACTGACCTGGCTTGGCTCCATTTTCTTTAGCCGTAGTTCCGATGCTCGCCTTGGCTTCTGCCCATTCTGTTAGGCCGGTAAATACTTCAGCTAATTTAGCTAACAGCTCCCCCGCTTGCGCATTATTCTTCACCTTCGTGATGGCTTCCGCATCAAATGGATAGTCTTTATCCGTAAAGAAAGAAATCATTGCTGGCACCTCGCTCAGTAGTTTCACCTTCTCCTGGATCGACACCACAATCTGAGGATAATCCCCATCCACATGCACACCTGCCGCCTCCACATACGGAGCCGCTGCCTGCGCGAAATCCTCACCACTCATCGCCAGCAAATGTTGCTGATTTACCCATGCGCATTTATCGATATCAAATTTTGCAGGCGCACGGTTCACCGCATCCAGATCAAACTTCTCCACCAGCTCCGCCACCGAAAATATCTCCTGTTCACTCTTAGGCGACCATCCCAGCAGCGCGATGAAATTATCCACCGCAACAGACAAATACCCCTTCTCAGCGTATTCACCCACCGCCGCTCCCTGATCGCGTTTAGACATTTTTGAGCCATCCTGATTCAAGATCAGCGGAATATGAGCATACTTTGGCGGTTCTACCCCAAAGGCCTCAAATAACTGTAAATGCTTCGGAGTATTCATCAAATGATCCTCCCCGCGGATCACATGCGTCATCTCCATTTCGATATCATCCACCACATTCACAAAGTGAAATACAAACTTCCCATTCGATCGCTTCACCACCATGTCAGGATTGATCGACTCATCGGTGTAGTCGATCGTTACCTCGCCACAAACTAGATCATGCATTGTGATAGGCTTGCGCTCGAAACGGAATCTCCACGCCCCCTCATCCTCATAAACGCGATCCACATCCACTAGCTTCTGGAACCATTTTTCATAAATATCATGTCTCTCAGACTGATTATACGGCCCGAAATCCCCACCCTCATCAGGCCCCTCATCAACGTCCATTCCCAGCCATTTCATCCCCTCAAAAATAGCAGCCCTGGCCTCATCCGTATTCCTCTCCTCATCCGTATCCTCCACCCGCAAAATAAACGTCCCACCATACCTGCGAGCGAACAGCCAATTAAATAAGGCAGTACGAGCACCACCAATATGTAAATAACCAGTGGGCGAAGGGGCGAAGCGCGTACGAACAGGTTTGGCAGGATTACTCATGACGCTGAGTCAATATCCTCTCATCGAAAATGCAACGCGAAATTTAATTTTTTACACCACCCCACTAATCTGTAAGATGCGCCCATGAAGAAAGTAGCAGCCCATTGGCAAATCATCATCGCGCTCGTCTCAGCCGTCCTCGTCGCCACTCTCCTAAAACAATTTGGCGATGTCGCATGGGTCAAATCCACCCTCAAAATCTGCTCCCTCCTCGGCGACCTCTTTCTTCAGGGGCTGAAAATGATCATCGTCCCGCTCGTCGTCTCCTCCATCATCGCAGGACTCGCAGGGCTAGCCGGATTCGATGGCTTCAAGCGCATGGGCATGAAGACCCTCGGCTTCTACCTCATCAGCACTCTTAGTGCCGTTGTCCTCGGACTTCTCATCGTAAATACCATCCAGCCCGGACTCAAAGATGGCAAACCAAACGCCGAACTCCGCGAAGTATTCGATAACGCACCTGCCCAAACCTCCGACACTGACAAAGCAAAATTCACTGGTTCCCAGCAAGACAAAGCAAAAGACTGGACCTCGATCTTCAAGCGCATGCTCCCAGCTAACATCATCAAAGCCGGGGCAGAAGGCCAGCTGTTAGGCCTACTTGTTTTCAGTCTCATGTTCGGAATAGCCATGACTCAGTTCCCCCCAGATCAGATGAAACCCATGCGGGACTTCTTCCAGACCCTCAATGACGTCATGATCAGGATCACCCAATGGATCATGGTCTGTGCCCCTCTCGGAATCTTCGGCATGATGGTTGCCACCGTCTATAAAAGTGGCGCAGAAGTCTTCCAGCAGCTTGCTCCCTACTTCTTCACCGTCCTCATCGCCCTCGCCCTGCACATGTTTGTCGTCCTGCCATTACTGTTGAAAATCATCGGGAAAGTAAGCCCCATCGCACATTTCAAAGCCATGAAAACCGCGCTACTCACCGCCTTCTCTACCTCTAGTTCATCTGCCACCCTCCCCGTCACCATGCGCTGCGTGCAGGACAACGCCGGCGTCAGTAAGAAAACTGCCAGCTTCACACTCCCACTCGGCGCCACCGTGAACATGGACGGCACCGCCCTCTACGAATGTATCGCCGTCATCTTCGTCGCCCAGGTCATGGGACTAGATATGGCCTTCGCCGCACAAATGCTCGTCGTCATCTCCGCCCTACTCACCAGCATCGGTGTGGCAGGAGTCCCCTCCGCATCGATGGTCGCCATCCTCATCATCATGAACAACTCCGGCATCCCCGGAGCAGACAACGCCATCCTCGCGCTCTTTGCAGTAGACCGCCTCCTAGACATGTCCCGCACCGCCGTCAACGTCTTCGGCGACTCCTGCGCCGCCGTAGTCATCGCCAAATCCGAAGGAGAAATCCTCTACCAAAGTCCAAAAGAACCAGTCTAGCACAAGCAAAAACCTAATCATGAATCCCTATTGAGGAAAACAGTGAAGTTAATCTGTATGCTTTTTTAGGGAATGAGCCTCTCAGAGGATCTTCTAGTCAAGCAATTAGCCCAGCTACCGCGGGCTATGCAAGTGAAGACTAACGCCGCTAATCTTGCTCTATTGTTTTGCTCTTTCCCCAATCAGCTTTGCTGCACTTTCAAATCATTCCATCAAACGATCAGTCTAGTATAACGGTGAGGATGGTATTAGTCCAGATCCGATAGCCAATCTTAAGGAAGGCAAACTTGGGAGAGGCTTAGGTTCTTCAATAGAGGATTCGCGAATTGTAAGCTCTAAAGAAATATATACAGTAGAATAAAATCACTCTATATAAATGTTGGGATTATTAGAATATTACTTATTTTATCGTTTATTCCGTTAATAGCGTTTGGGTATGTCATCTTGTTTTCTTGAGCCGTAATACGAGATGTCTGGCCATTGTTCAATCCGAACGATATGATCACATCCAGCTCTCATCAAAACCCTCAGAATAACTTAGCATCACGCGTTTGATCATCGCTCGCCCACTCTGCTCTTCGTCCAGAAGTACGTGGTCGATCCGAGCTTCTTCAAAATCCGCCAGATCCGCCTTAAATTTACATCTCACATAGAGTAATAAGGTCTCTTTCATCTCCCTGGCAGTGTGGACGATAACTAACGAAATGGCCTTATCTGGAAATGTCACGGCTAGCCCACGTGCATGCTCAATCCTAGCGGCTTTGAGACCCTCGCGATCTCGCGCATCAGCAAACAAGGCCAGATGCCCCTCTCCTACTAACTTTTTCACCGTCATCGGATTCATTTCTAGGATGACTACGGGGATCTGAAGTGATTGCAGATTCTTATGTAGATTTTGGCCTACTGGTCCATAACCACAGATGATCACATGATCGAGGAGACCTTCTATCTTTCCGCTCATTCCTATCTCATGCTCCCATTTACTCTCTATCTTACTTCGTCTTTTTTTGCCATTATTTATGCTTCTGTCATTACGCCTCCTGCAATACTTAACCCCCCACTTCATCAACGAGGGCACTAAAGCCATACTCAACGCAGTGCTCGCTAAAATGAGCTGTTCAATCCGAGTATCAAACACTTTTAAATCCATCGACCTATTCAGCACCACGATGGAAAATTCACCCATACTACAGAGTGCCCCAGCCACCACCAGACTCCGGCTACTTTGCAACCCAGATAACCTCGCTGCCATATAAACGATACCGCCCTTCACCACCACCAGAACAAATGTGATCAATAGCACCAAAACCCATTCGTCTATCACCACATTCAGGTCGATTAGCAACCCTATCGACACGAAAAAGATAGTCAGAAACAGATCCTTGAATGGCAGCACATCAGATAAAACCCGATGAGAATAAATGGACTCACTCACCACCACGCCAGCAGCGAAGGCACCCAATGCAGGACTCAGCCCCAGCACCCCGCTGAGTAGTGCCACCGCTGCACATAAACCGATGACGGTAACAGTGAATAATTCTCTACTCCTCGACTTAGCCACCGCATCGAGCATCTGTGGCAGTCCATATCTACTGATCACCACTAGAAAAGCTGTGAAGCCCAGACCCTTCAATAAAGCATAGATCAATCCACCACCAGAATTACCAGAATCGCTAATAATTGCAGGAAGTAGCACCATAAATAGAATCGTCATTAGGTCTTGAAACAACGCTATCCCCAGTGTCACCCGCCCCTGTGGACTCTCTGGCAGGCCTAAGTCTTGAAATGTTTTTAAACTGACCGCAGTCGATGACAAACTCACCATAAAACCTATAAGCAGTGACGACTGCCAACCTAAGTCAAACACCATCCCCACCCCCATCGCGATGACTATACAAAGGCCAACCTGAATGCCGCCGCCTAAAAGTGCTGGTTTTCGCAGCGCCTTAAGCTCTTTCACAGAAAACTCTATCCCCAGCGTGAACAACAGCAGTACGATCCCAATCTCAGACAGATTATGGATGAGTTCTTCATCTCCCACTCCGGCCCAGCTTAAAATCCCGCTATTAGATAAGATCAGACCGCAGACAAAGTAACCTACCAGTAGCGATTGCTTCAGCTGAGAACACAGCAACGAAACCACCACCACGGAGCTAAGCACCAGAGTCAATAACACAAATATAGGCGGCACGGCGCCACCAACTGCCAGCACATCAATGTTACCTAGTTTTATTATCACAGCCCACCTTAGGCTGATCCAGAATCATCATCAAGCATTTGCTGAGTTGCATCTTTAGAAAATTGGAATAAAGTAATCCATATAAACCTCCTATCCCTGCTATGAAAAGACTCAACCACCTAATAAGCACCGTCATATTCGCCGTAACTCTAACATCATGCCAAGCTAAGAACCCTATGGAAACATCTAATAACGCACCTGAAGAACCCACCGAAAAAGTAGTCAAGACAGAGGCTGAATGGAAAAAAATCCTTACCGAGGAACAGTTCCGCGTGGCTAGAAAATCTGGCACCGAAAGCCCTAACGGCGAAGTTTACAAGCAATTCAAAAAACAAGGAGCCGGCGCATACCACTGCGCAGGATGCGGAGCCAAGCTCTTCTCATCCAAGGAGAAATTCGATGCCCGCTGTGGCTGGCCAGCATTCTACGACCCGGCGAATGCCGAGAACGTAACCACCAAAGAAGACCGCTCATTTGGCTCAATCCGCACCGAGGTCAACTGCGCTAAATGTGACGCACACCTAGGTCACCTCTTCAAGGGAGAAGGCTTCAACACCCCAAAAGACCAGCGATTCTGCATTAATGGCATCGTTCTCAAATTCGTCCCAGATAAGCCAGCAAAAGAAGGGGAAGAAAACGCAAAGCCTGAGAAGAAAGAGAAAAAATAAATTCTCTCACTATCAGTATTTACCATCCTCTCATTATTTAGTAGTGCTTGATACAGCAACCATCAAGAACTACTAAATATGAGCCAAGCATCCATCCAAGCAAGAGCCGCCATCGCCGATGGTAAAGGAAATTTTTCAATAGAAGAGATCACCATCCATCCACCGCAAAGCGACGAAGTCCTTGTAGAAATTCACGCCGCAGGAATCTGCCACACGGATTACGACTCATTAAGCTGGGGGAAAACAATCCTACTCGGTCACGAAGGCGCAGGCATCGTGAAACAAATTGGTAATGATGTCACCGGCATAAAAGTCGGCGACCGCGTCCTACTAAATTGGGCCATCCCGTGCGGTCATTGTTTCCAATGTGCCAGCGGCCGCACCGCCATCTGTGAAAATAATTCACCAGTCACTGGCAATATGTCTGGTCACGCCCGCCTCGAAAGCACGCTATTTAATGGCACCCCTATTGTGCGATCATTTCACCTTGGCACCATGGCCACTCACACCCTAGTCCGCCAAGAGGCAGTAGTGAAAATCAACAATGATATCCCCTTTTCATCCGCCTGCCTGATAGGTTGCGGAGTGATGACCGGCTATGGATCCGTAGTCAATGCCGCCAAAGTAGAAGCCGGTAGCAGCGTCGTGGTGCTAGGCTGTGGCGGTGTTGGGCTTAATGCCATCCAAGCCGCGGCTCTCAGCGGAGCCACTAAGGTTATCGCCGTGGATGTGGATGAAACTAAATTCCCTATAGCCAAAAAATTTGGTGCCACTCACACCGTCCTCGCCACCACCGAGGACGCAGGTCTTAGAAAGTGTGCTGATTCTGTTAGACAAGAATGTGACGGCAGAGGAGCCGATTATTGCTTCGAAAGCACCGCTATCCCATCGCTCGGCGATGCCCCACTGGCCTTCATCAGGAACGGCGGCACAGCGGTTCAGTGTAGCGGGATCGAGCAGACTATTTCTTTCGATGCCACTTTATTCGAGTGGGACAAAATTTATATCAACCCCCTCTATGGCTGCTGCCGACCAGAAGTAGATTTCCCGCGTATCCTCTCCCTCTACGACCAGAAGAAACTCATGATCGACGAACTAGTCACCACCACCTACACCCTCGATGAACTCCCCACCGCCTTCGATGATCTACTCGCAGGCAAAAACGCCAAAGGTGTGATACTCATCAAGAATGAGACCACTAAATAAAGAGCAAGACTGTCGTTATGATGAAAACGGACAAGGGCAATTCCCATGGAATAGTTCACCACCGTTAGGCTGAGTCGGATGCTTAAAATACAAATCACTCGCGTGTAATAACAATCGATCTGCCATCTTTTCACTGTGATCACTATGATACAGATCACAACCTAAAATAGGGTGACCTATGGAGTGGCTGTGAATCCGCAACTGATGGGTTCTTCCTGTCAGTGGAGTAAATTTCACTAGAGTCCGACGCGGATACTCTAATCTCTGGATGACAGTGTATTCACTATCGGCAGCTTTGCCTGTGCTGTGGCAAATCTTGACCCTAGGAAAACACTTTTTATCCTTCGCAATAGCCGCTGAAATCTGCCCATGGTCATCGGCTACCCAGCCCTCTAACATGGCTACATAAAGCTTTACAACCGCACGTTCTTGAAACTGTTTATTAAGTTGCTGCGCCGAATCAGCATTCAGCCCCACCACCATGATACCCGATGTCCCAAAATCTAAGCGATGAGGTAATTTAGCCTCAGGAAACGCAGGACTAATCCCTTCTTGCCCATGAACCAATCGGTAATGAACTGAATCCCAGTTAAGCGGGTTTTTACCCGACAAACTAAGCAGACCACTAGGCTTATCAATCAACAAAATATCATCATCCTGATATAAAATCACCAAAGACTCGTCACACCGAGGCGCCACAAAATCATCGACGATAACGTGCCTCTGTGAGCCGTCACCAGATACTGAAATCCCCTCTCTATTTTCTCTTTTCAAACGCTTAGTGGTTTCGGCCTTACTTCTCTAACAACTTTATCAACCTCTCATAAGCAGCTCTGCTCTGCGGGTGGCTTGGCATCCTCTTACATGCAAGCTCATAGGTCTCTCTCGCTTTTTTAAGATCACCTTTTCTCTCGTAGAATTCCGCTAACTTATACTCCATCGGATACAGGATATTTGGGGGGAAATAAAGAGTGGGCTGAATCTGCTGGTCGATGGCGTCTTGGAAGAAACTATACGCGCCTACATCACCTACAATCTCAGCAGTAAGCTCTAGATGGTATACTTTAAGCGCTTTTACCAGGAGCAGATACTGAGTGCGGTATGGCTGATCTCTGATCTGAGTGCCCTTATTACTGAGTTTCGCCAGCAGCTTACCTAGTAACTCTAGCATCTTGATGGATTCCTCATCTTCACCGCTCAACTTATAGCTCCGCACTAAGCCATAGGCCTGGTAGCCTTTGATCACCAGATTAAATAACTCCTTACTCTTATCGGTGCTGTCGACCTTAGGCAGATTCTTGAGCATATTCTTTATCGCCTCCTTGTCCCCGTCTGCTAGAAACATATTCACGCGAATCATCTGATGACTCCATGAATGCATCGCATACACTGACGATCCCTTGCGCGCTTGGGCTCCTTCAGCCAGTTTTTTTAGCACCACTTCTGTATTCTTAGTATCGCCCATCTGGAAGTGCACTAAGGCCAGAAATGAATACGCTCTGATCAATCCATCACACTCAGAGATCCCCGCTTTTGACTCCTTTTTCCAAGCTTCATAAAGACTCGCCGCCTTCTGGAATGAATCACGCGCCAGCTCCATTCCACCCGTCCTCCATGCCGCGTAACCTAGTATCATCTGCCAGCCAGGATAATCCGCCCCCCCCTGCTCCACGAGTTTTTTCGCGAAGGGAAGCACCGCTTTTGCTTGATCCACCGCATTAGATGGGGCTTCTATCTGCATCATGATATAGAAATTTGTCACCAGTGGATTGTCTGGGTTTTCATCTAACAGATCCTTGACCGCCCTGACCGCGCGCTCTTGCTTTTCATCCGAATTCCCAAAGATATCATACTTCCCTCGATTAAAAAATGGTGCTAATAAAGACAGCTGTAAATCATTTGGATACTTCTCCGCCAGCACTTCAAATGACGACGCACCCGCACCCATGCCATTCACTACGAGGCTACCTATTGCGATCGCATAGTCGCGCTCATTCGCAGGGAAAACATACTCAGCATCCTCACCCT
Source organism: uncultured Verrucomicrobiales bacterium (assembly GCA_963934155.1). Taxonomy (GTDB): domain Bacteria; phylum Verrucomicrobiota; class Verrucomicrobiia; order Verrucomicrobiales; family Akkermansiaceae; genus Rubritalea. The sequence goes on from CAWVXI010000012.1 coordinate 64,764, forward strand.
CGCCAGATTTATGCTCTGCCAGACTCACCATTCTATTGATAGCTCTGGCTCGATATTCCTTCCACTCATGCTGTGGATTCAACAGACTCATCACTACCCCGCAGTAGGCCATCAGGCAGTCAGGATCACTCTTCAGCGCAGCTGCGAAATGCCGATATGCCTCAACATCCCACTGTGCATGTAATAGCGCAAACCCCTGCCGCACATGCTTCTGCACTAGATCATTATTCGTAGAAACGGGGATATTCAACTCGCCAATGTTTCTCCCCTCACCTTCCCACATCTCAGGGGCATCCATCGCCAGGATCGGCGGTGCTATCACCGAATTAGAATCAAAGTTCTTCTGAGCACTCAGCGGAAAAATCGTAAATAACAAGGCTAATAAGACTAATTTAAATGGAATCGAAGAACAGCATTTCATGGCCTCATTATCACCGATTCCCCATGGCTTTCAATCAGTAAAATGATGAATCAGTTAGTACTCTCATCACCAGGGTACTGGAAAACCACCCGCTCAGGCAAGAAGCTGTTTGATTACCTGGGCAGGTTTCACTCTAGTGAGGCGCATGTCGAAGCTTTGGTTTTTTTTGAGTAGCGGTGGTGGTCTATTCCCAGAAGATGCAGCATAGTTGTGTGGAAGTCGCGCACATGCAACGATAAATAGCTCTGGAATAAAAGACCAACAAAAGGATTTCAATTTACCCTCAATCACTGTAAATCATCAGCCATGAGCTGCCGAATCGACGCCACTTTTCAGAACCTAAAGCAAACCAACACTGCTGCATTTATTGCCTACGTAGCCGCTGGTGACCCTACCTTAGACCTCAGTCTCGGTATCATCCGTGGACTGGCGGATGCTGGTGCAGATGTCATCGAGCTCGGTGTGCCATTCTCTGATCCACTGGCGGATGGACCAGTGAACCAGCTCGCTGCCGACCGCGCTCTCAAAGCCGGCTGCACACTTCCTAAGGTGCTCGATATGGTTCGTGAGTTCCGCACCACTCACCAGACTCCCATCGTCCTTTTCACTTACCTCAATCCTATTTTTTCCTACGGTTATGAGAAATTCATCACTACCGCCTACGAGGCTGGAGTCGATGGTATCCTGCTGCTGGACCTCCCACCCGATGAAGCACATTGTCATGCTGAGTTCAGCCAGAAATCCGCTCTCAAGCACATCACCCTCATCGCGCCCACCTCCCCCGAGGATAGGATCGCATCACTAGCGAAGCAATCCGAAGGGTTCATCTACGCACTCTCCCGCACTGGAGTCACAGGAGCTCAAGCAGCACCATCAGACACTATCGGCCAGACCGTTGCGGCGATCAAAAAACATACCTCTATTCCCGTATGCGTAGGTTTTGGCATTAACACTCCCGATCAAGCAGCCATGGTTGCTAATCTCTCAGACGGAGTCATTGTGGGCTCCGCCATTGTGAATCAGATCGCAGAAAATGCAGCAGCTAGCAATCTAGCAGAAATCATCAGTAATTTCGCTAAGCCGATAATTGACGCCACGCACAAGAAGTCAGTTTAAATTATAGTTCATCCGGAAGCTGAATTTCTAACTCTTCTTCTATTTCAGTATCCTGTTCAACTTCCGCATCTTCCTCTCCTGCTCCAATGAAGGTAATTGTTCGCAGTATAGGGAAAGAGAGGGTTTCAGGAGTATTATTTAGAGAGCAGCTCAAGATCACCAACACTAACGCCCCTACTGTGACCCCAATCATTTTACGCGGATAGAAAGAAATCATCGCGTAAACAGGGAGAGTAAAAAGGGTGATAATCCACAGATTTATGAGGACTTCAGGCACGTTACCTCTAGAGGTTTCTGTTAGAAAAAGAATTCCTATAATTAAGCTAATACTGAAAGCGATGAACCAGCACAGGAGAGCCGCAGATAAAAACCTCAGCAGCTTATTCATGGGTGATTTTCTTCCTAGATTTACGTTTTAATTTCAGTACTTGCTTACTGACAAATAAATACATCCCAGTAATCCAAAGAATGAGTAAGATAATGGCGGAAGGCAAGAAGATAGCGAGCTTTACAGAGTCATGGAAGAAGCTTCCATCGTGGAGCGCTTCGATGATATCTGATCGCCTGTAAGCCACTTGCAGAACTTCACACGATGTTGCATCTAACTGAATTTCCCAGCGGTTCTTGGCTCTGACCTTGATGACACCCTTCGATGGCCTCACATCTAACAACTTGATATCTTCCCAGCTCTTAATATCCGCCTCTGGGACGGATTTTACTTTTTCTAAAACTTGGGCAAACTCTACAACAGGGACAGTTCCTGATCCTCTCTGAGTTGATGGCTGAATCCAATTACTTTCTTTCTTCAGCTGTAGTAAGATACCACTAATAATTACAACAATAAGGGGTAGTGCGCACGCGAGTGCTCCCCAGTAGTGAATAACTCGGTTCCATTTGTTCCATTTTTTTTTCTTCTTTGCCATATTCAGTGAAATTTAAAAACTAGCTTTCAGCCCAAAATTCAAGCCAAAACCCGGCTCATTCACACCTGATCCATGAACACGATAAGCCTCATCTAGAAGATTATTAAGACCTAGCCGAAACTGATAGTTTTGCTTCCAGGTGTATCCAACATAGGCATCCACTTTAAGATAACTAGGAGTGCCACCTTGAGGGATTCTCTGAGTGTCACTGAGGTCTCTAGTGTTTAGCTGGTCCGCTTTTAGCGCCAGCTGAGCAGCGAGCCCAGCGAGCCATTTCTGGTCGGCACTTTTCCACTTGATCCCTGCATTGAGAGTAGGAGGCGCTAACCTGCTTAGGGGCTCGCGCGCTGTTCTATCGGATGAGTCAATCTCACCGTAAACCCATGTCGCATTCGCCCATGCGCTGAGAGAGTCATTGATCTGATAGTTACCGAAAACTTCTACCCCGTGGACATATCCTGCTGCGCTGTTCTGCTTACTGACCTCTTTCTGTCCATCACGGATATTACCATTAGGAGCGCTGGTGATGTATTCATCTATATAGGTATAATAGTAACTAAGTCCTCCTTGGCAGCGGTCATTCTCCGTCTTAATTCCCATCTCGTAACTGATGAAACTCTCTGGTTCTAAACCGGTGGCGGCTATCTCTATCTCGTTAGACCTACTGGCTCCATACCTACTTATATCGGCAATGTTTGGCGCCCGAAATGCTTGGCTCACTCCCGCCCACAGCTTAGTCGAATCAGCAGCACCAAGCGCATAACTCACACGTGTAGAGCTGATAAAGTCACTCCACTCCTCTGAGTACCTCGCAGCTTCCCCCGTCACAGGATCTTCGTATTTACCTACTTTTGCATCCACGTTCGCGAACCGGGTACCCAGCGTTAATTTAAGTCTTTCATTCAGCTCCCATGAGCCTTTTACATAGATTCCTAGCTGATCGTATCGGGAGTCATCACCTACTGGCCCTTGAATCCTCTCGGTTTTCACTAGACCATCTGCACTGGTATCAGTTCTACCTGAAATGACCTTATCTTGGTAGAAATCTAGTCCATAAGTGAGATTTACCGAATCAACCTCTTTCTGGAACTCGATATCTACGCCCCACATTTTGGAGTCAAAGTAGTCTTCATTTCTCCTTCCATCACCACGGATTCGGTCACCATCTTCATCCCATGTCTGGTAGGATAAGTTCAGCGCTACCTCATCCACCCATAGGCTGTCTATTTCCCCCTTTAATTTAAGATAAGTGAGTGAGCGATGCTGGTCTTTGAGCCGCCTCAGATCTGAACCGATAGTAGTGCCTGCGAAACTTTTCCCAAATACGGTAGAATGCGTCCGCCAGACATCATCCTGCCCTAAGTGCTGATGCACCGCAGTGAGGCTCCATAGATAGTTGATCGATTTATCAAACCTCATATCGAATGAGTTTTCAGAGTAACCAGTATTCTCCTGTGTGCCAATATCAGCAGATCTAACATCACCATATTCCCTCGCACCTATCCCTATTCTCAATCCCCAGTCACTACCCACACCAAGCTCGTAGGTCGCACGTGCTTGATGGCTTTTCTCAGCGCTGGAATACCGGTAACTCAAATCTTGTTTGCTATAAAAACCCTCCCTTTCTAAATATCCCGTCGGACGAGTGATGAGATTCAAGGTCCCCCCTATCGAATCATTACCAAACACCACAGATGAGGGTCCCTGGATCAGTTCTATCCGCTCAAGAGCATCTCTATCGATTAGCGAGAAATATTCATTCGGCCCATCGCGATACACTGAGTTATTGTAGCGCACCCCATCAATCAGAGCTAATGTTCTATAACCAGTGAAGCCACGTATAAACGGTGATCCGTGCCCATTTGCAGTCTTTTGAATCATCACTCCTGGAGTGTAGCGCAGACTCTCTACAAGGTTCCTACTTTGCTGAGTTATCGCATCATCTATCTCTACTTTCGCCACACTAAATGGCTGATCGATCCAAGCCGCTTTAGTTCTTTTCCCAGTCACTGTGCTTGTCTTTAACTCTTCAGTTTCTATTTGCTGTGCTCTTAGACTATTTGGAAACAGCACAATGATTATCGCCGTAATAGTCCCAGTGATCGTGTGGAAGTAGCTTCGGTATTGGGTCTTTCTTAACCTAGGGAACAATGATTTGCGCTGTCGCATGCAGGACAAACTCATTGTTTTAAATAAAAGTCAATTTTATTATTGATAATGATTCTCAATAACATTAGTAAGTGCATGCAGTAAGAAATAATATGAAAATACCAAAGCAAACTAAACCACTAATCTTAGCAGGACTGATCCTCACAGCAGGATCAGCACTAGCAGAAGAAAATCTCTGGCTCTACACTAAGGGCACAGACACGCGTCCACAGGGAAGCTGGGAGTTCAAACTCTCTGATATCTCCAGACTAGGAAAAGACTCTGGGAACTATCGTTTCGATGATATCCGCCCTGAGATAGAGTATGGAGTCACGGATAAACTAACTATCGGAGCAGAAATCATGCTCTTCAACCATAGGTATTCTGTGGATGATCCTGAGCTAAACCCGATGTTTGAAACACAAGGTGGAGCAGGCGGTAAGTTTAATAAATTCCAATTCGGAGGATTTGAACTCGCAGCTAAATATAACGTACTATCACCTTATAAAGACCCGATCGGTCTCTCATTCGTGGCCGCCTTCGAGCACCGCTCAGCCTACAGGCTTGATGGTGCGGAAATAGACCAAGACTCATTCGTTCTCCAGACTCTAGTTCAGAAGAACTTTCTCGATGATACGCTAGTATTCGCGTTCAACGCGAAAACAGAGTTTGAGCGTAGAAAAGCAGGAGACGTTCTCGAGGAAGAGATCGCATTCGATATCTCAGCAGGAGTTTCTTACCGATTCGCACCCAAGTGGTTTATCGGTATCGAGGCACGTTACCAGTCAGATTTCCTCAACCCCGAAGAAGGTGGTGAGTTTGAAGATGGCTACCAGCGCTCTAGCTTTGACCTCACTGACTTCCGCCTAGGCAGTCAGTTCCAATACGGTACCTACGTAGGACCTACGATCCACTATGCAGAACAAGGCTGGTGGTTCACAGCAGGCGCACTTTACCAGATCAAAGGCGGCGGAGATGACTCCAGAAATGCACCGAACAACACCGGCGGTAGAAACTGGGATGAGCATGAAAAATGGCATCTCGGCGCTACCGTAGGCTTTGAGTTCTAAGCAGCCAGAGTAATTTACTATTTCCATGGTAGAAAAGTATCATGGTGGGGTTAGTTCATCGCCCTATCATGGTGCATTCTCAAAAAAATCTAAAACACGTCAAATCATGTCATCTATACCTCCAACTCTCAGTAGAAGAAAAATGCTCACTACTAGCATCATGACTGGCCTCAGCTTCCTCTCAATCAGTGGCATTTCATCTGCTAAACAATTCCTTACCCCAGCTCAAGCAAAGTCTTTGCTGATAGGAAAGGCCAAAGCCACTAAAATAGACATCAAACTCACAACGGCACAAGCGAAAGAGATCAAGAAACTCTCTAAAGTAAGAGTCAGACATAAAAATCTTAACGCCTATAAAACTGCCGCTGCCGAATGGCTCATTTTCGACCAAGTCATCGGTAAACATGAAAATATCGACGTAGCATTTGCCCTCACTAATGAAGGAAAAGTCAAAGGTATCGAGATATTAGTTTATCGCGAAACTTATGGTCATGAAATCCGTAACATCAACTGGAGAAATCAGTTTTTTGGCAGAGGTCATGAGAAACATCTCCAACTAGATGAGGAAATCAAAAATATCAGCGGTGCCACACTCTCATGTAGCCACATCACAGACGCCGTCAATCGCATCACCCAAACATGGGCACTCGTCCTCAGTAAAAAGTGACCGCTACCCTAACAAATCTCAGTCGCTGTAAACCGCTACTCGGCACCTATGTGAGTATCGATCTATCAGCTGAGCTAGACTTCGATGAGCTAGTAAGGATCAGCTCACTCGGCTATGAAGCCATCACTAAAGTACACAACCTCATGAGCTATCATCAGACAGATAGCCAGTTAAGCCAAATCAATACCAAAGCACACCTAGCACCAATACTGCTTAATCCACACACAGAAGCGGTAATCAATTTCTCGCTAGAACTAGCGGAGAAAACAAATGGCATTTTCGACCCATGCATCGCACTCCATTTAGTAAAACAAGGCCTTCTACCTAATTACAATCAAGTTCTAACAAATCACTCTCACTGGGAAAATATACTTATCTATGACCACCATATTACCTTTTCTAAACCCACTCACCTCGATCTCGGCGGCATCGCTAAAGGCTACGCGGTAGATCAGGCTAAAGCTGTCATGGTTAAAGAATTCATAAGATCTAAGATCACCGAACCGCACATCACAATCAACGCAGGAGGTGATCTCACAGAAACCCATTGGCAAAATAAACTCATCAATATCCGCCACCCGCGCACGGGAGCTCCATTTAAGAAGATAGAAATGCTCAACGCCGCTCTCGCCACCTCATCTTACTGCTATCAAGAAAAAGGGAAGCGCCCGATCATCAATCCGATCAGTCGTGAACCACTCAATCTCACCAGAAGCATCAGTATTTTCTCCCCGTCATGTATGATATCTGATGCTCTTACTAAAATCTACGCACTAGCTCCAGACTCCACTATTCACCAAGAATACCAGGCTCACCCTGTCATTATATAACGATTATGAACCTATCTAACATCCCCGTCACAACTTATATCCTCAAGCCAACTTGGTCACGCCTGCTGCACCGTATGCACACTCTAGGCACCATCAGACACCAGTACCACAATGCCCTGGCCAGCGTCACTTCCGAGGGAGAATACCCACGGCTAATCGCCACTCCGAATGAGGACAAAAGCACTGCCATCAATGGTAATCATCAATGGATATTTGAAAATTGGAAACAAGTCACCGTCCATGTTGCAGCCGAATATCAAAGAGCAGATTTCCTCTTCAGCTCAAATGATGGAGAGTTATTTCATGAGATTAACCTCACTGCAAAAAGCCAATGGGACTGTTTCGAATGTATGCTCAAAATATTTAAAAATGCACCCGCAGAATCATCACCTCAATTACTCACTCCTCAGTTAGAGGCTACCTCTACGTTTAATAAAATTAACAACAATATCACCCTAGTGGCCAAAGCCGTAAACCGGGAAATCATCCGTGGTAAAAAAGTCATCTGCTCCATCCCTCTGGCAGGAACCTCCATATTAAAGGACTTAGAATTCAAAAGCCTTATGACTCAGTTCGGCACCGCAGCACTCAAGAAACAACACAGCCAACTCACGCTCAACCCCCAAACTGTCAGTTATCACGAGATAATTCAGCGCCCTAATAAATTTATCACCACACTCTTCAATGCGGAAGCTGAACCACTATTACGTATCCGTTCTGTATAAATCATACTCTGTTGATGAAAACTGTTAGATCCAGAATCCCCCTCTCCTACAGACTCATACTCATCGGGATGTTACTTACCTCATGGATCACAGGCATCACCATCTATATCTTCCAGAAATGGGTTCGCGTGCAGGGGGAATTTGGTCTCACCTATCATCCCGCTCAGTCAGATTTCCGCCAAATCCACGGAGCCTCCGCATTTGCTATGATGATCATCTACGGCTACCTACTCGCCTCCCACGTCCCCCACGGATGGAAGCAACAACGGCAACGCAAGCTAGGCCTGTTACTCCTCGGACTACAGTTTTTCCTCATCCTCAGCGGATACATCATCTACTACACTGCAAACGAGAGCCTCCAGCAATTTACCTGTACCGCCCACATCATCACCGGCCTCACCTTTCCTCTCATCCTCATCGCCCACATCGCACTTGCACTGAAAGCTAGATCTAAGGCTAAAACCAGCACAAATAAAACCTCTCCTATCGCTTCTTAGCCCTCGATTCCGCAAGCTTACGCTCAATGAACTGCTTGTCCTCCACTGATAGTTTACTCACACTGGTGCTAGATTTCTTTCCATCTGGCTCCACCAGCCAGATCTTACCATTGCGATAACGCACCACTTTAGCGAATACCGCCCTACCGCGGACATCATGCCAAGTCCTGTATCCCTTGCTCTCCATCTCAGACTGCCAACTAGTGTGGTCATTTTGTGCTGTTCGTTGCGCGTTCCTCAATCTGCCGAAATAAAACTCAGCGGAACCGGGCTTGTACCCAGTGTATTTTCCAAACTCCGTCCCCCTCGGCGAAATGATCACCACCACTGGCTGACCCATGGCCCGGTAACGTTTTTTTAGACCTGCCACATAGCGCTCGCGGTCTTTGCGCTTGGCCGTATTAGTCTCCTGTATATTTGAGTCCACTCGCAGCCGAATCACATTAGCATCTGCCCAGTCTTCAAATTCTTTATGCACGAATAACTCCGCACTTAGCCGCTTACAAAGCGGGCTATTCTTCGTTCGAGTGAACCATATCATCACCGGCTTGCCCTCCACTCGCGCCTTCTTCATCGCCTTCCCGTAGTCCTCAAACCATGAGTCCAGCGGATTATCGTCATCCACCACCAGTCCTTCTAACTCAGTGATCGGCACATCTGGATTCGGATCAGCCCACACGATATCCTCTTCCCGAGTGCTCAGCTGACCCACTCTAGCCACCACCTTATTTCCACTCAGCGCACTCAAGCCCTGCCCACTATCCTGATCGATGGCAAACTGGTGAGACTTTAGCTGACCGGGCTCAGCATTCATTCTCTGCAGCTTTCCACCCACCGCTCTAGCTGACCGAGAGAGAGTCCCGCAGCTCATTAGCCCTGTAATCATAGCGGCTACAGTCACCATCATTATTCCCTTAGTTAAAACCCTCCACGTAATGGCATCTTTCATCACCGCTATTTTAACGCCTCAATTTAGCAAATTCAAGCCAGCAATTACTAATCTCATAAAATTGTAAAATCTCATTGCCAACTCCACCTCAAACGCTATCTGTTCAAGGAACTAATTCACATCAATTTGTTCACCTGAAATATCATGAGAAAACTCACTTTTATCTGTTCCCTACTCGCACTCTTCACCACCATCATGCTCGCACCTTTAGCCCAAGCAGTGAAGCCACAGCCAGCCTACGATAAAGGAGAATACGGAATCGATAGTGATCAGTATGCTTCATTCCCAAAACCTCTCGCATCCTACCAAGAAAAGCGAGCAGAGAGCGGTGAAATGGATCTTATGGGCACACTCAAATACCGTGCCTTTGAGCAAAACGGCTTCAACATCGTAGCAACCATCATCTTCATCTGCGCCATCATCCACACCTTCCTCGCGGGGTTCTTCACAGAGATGGCGCACAAACACGAACACCGCCAAAAGGAACTCAACGAAAAAAGCGGTAGAACCGCCCATGCCAAACCTGAAGATGATGCCAAAGAAGACGTCTCATTCCGCGCTCATCTGTTCCACTTCCTAGGCGAAGTAGAAGCCATCTTCGGCATCTGGGTCATCGCACTCGTAGGTGCCATCGTCTACTTCTTTGATTTCGATAACGCCGTCCAGTATCTAGGTCACGATGTCAACTACACCGAGCCACTCTTCGTCGTCATCATCATGGCCATCTCAGCCACCCGACCCGTCATTCGCATCTCAGAAAAGATCGTTGGTAAAATAGCCGGACTCATGGGTGGAGGTGCTGCCGCATGGTGGCTTTCAGTTCTCACCGTCACTCCGCTACTAGGATCATTCATCACTGAACCAGCAGCCATGACCATCGCAGCCATGCTCCTAGCCAAGTGGTTCTACGATAAAAATCCACCTGCTAAATTTGCCTACGCCACCCTCGGCTTACTTTTCGTAAACATCTCTGTAGGCGGCACACTCACCCACTTCGCCGCCCCTCCAGTCCTCATGATCGCTGAGAAATGGCACTTCGGGATGAGCTACATGTTCATGAACTTCGGATGGAAAGCCATCATCGGCATCTTTATCGCCAACGCTCTCTACTTCATGGCATTCCGCAAACACTTTGCAGGACTCGCAAATGCCGAGACTGACTCCAGCAAGCGTGTCCGCTGGGACGAACGTGAAGATGCTATCCCTGTCGCCATCACACTCACCCACCTCGGTTTTCTCGCATTCACCGTTCTCACCGCTCACTACCCAGCACTCTTTATTGGTGGCTTCATGTTCTTTATCGGCTTCACACAGGCCACCGGACACCACCAGAATGACGTCTCCATGAAGACCCCACTCCTAGTAGGATTCTTCCTCGCAGGCCTCGTCATCCACGGTGGTTGCCAAGGCTGGTGGATCGAGCCGCTCCTCATGGCATTCCAAGAGCAGAGTGCCATCCTCATGAAAGGCGCTACTATTCTCACTGCCTTTAATGACAACGCAGCCATAACCTACCTAGCTTCACAGGCCCCAAGCCTGGGCATCACCGCCAAATACGCCGTCCTAGCAGGCGCCGTCACCGGTGGTGGACTCACCGTCATAGCCAATGCTCCAAACCCAGCAGGCCAATCCATCCTAGGTAAATACTTCAAAGGCGGGGTCTCACCACTCAAGCTAGCCATCTCAGCCCTTATCCCGACCGTCGTCATGGGTTTCTGCTTCATGCTGCTCCCATCATCAGGTATGACAGAAGACCCCAAGATTCAATACCTCCTAGACAATGCAGAAGAAGCATCCACTCCCGCAGAAAAGCCGAACCAACTAGATCCTATTGAATAGTGACTGGTGAATAAAACGCGATCCATCGCGTAAGCTTTAACCTTTATACTTAAACCTTCACCTTTCACCTTTCACCTTATTTTAAAAATGTTCACCGGACTCGTAGAAGCCACAGGCACCATCACCAAGATCGAGGATCTGGGGAATCAGGCACGCTTTGAAATAGCCATTCCATTCGCTAAAGAGCTAGCTCTAGGAGACTCCGTGGCCACCAATGGCTGCTGCCTGACAGTTGCCGCATTATCAGACGGCACCGCATCATTCGACCTCCTCCACCAGACCCTCAAAGTCACCTCCCTCGGGGCACTCAAAGTAGGCTCAGTCGTCAACCTAGAACGCGCCCTCCTCCCCACTCAGCGCCTAGGAGGACACTTCGTCCAAGGCCACGTGGATGCCACCGGCACCCTCATCGACCTCTCAATCCACGGACAAGACCACCGCCTGGAAATTTCTCTCCCCCCAGAAATCTACAAGTACTGTATCGATAAAGGCAGCATCGCCATCGACGGAATCTCTCTCACCATCGCCGAGCTACTTGAGGCATCCGCGGATGACCGTGACGGATTGCAAGCCCATGGCTCTGCCGTATTTTGGATCACCCCCCACACCTTCCAGGAAACCCACTTCCACAGCCTAGAATTAGGCCACCCCATCAACCTAGAAGCAGATCTACTAGCTAAGTACACCGAGAAGCTTCTTGCTAAACGGACATAACTTCATAAAAACAGGCTACATGAAATCACTCATCTTACTACTCGCTCTATTCTGCACCGTTTCCGCAGCAGATAAGCCTAAACGCCTGTTTCTCCTCATCGGTCAATCAAACATGGCTGGACGCGCCCCCATTGGTAAGGGCGACGAAAAGCCGATCAAAAACACCTTCCTACTCGACTCCCAAGGAAAATGGCAACCAGCAGCGAACCCACTCAACCAATTCTCAACCATCAGAAAAGGGCTCGGCATGCAAAAAATGAGCATCGGATACGGCTTTGCTAAAGCGATCAGTAAAGATTCAAAAGAACCAATCGGCCTCATCGTCAATGCTAAGGGAGGTTCAAAAATCGATGAATGGACGAAAGACAGCAGATTCTTCAACGATGCGATGAAGAGGGTCGCCGAGGCTGAAAAAGAGGGTAGCAAGTTAGAAGCTATCCTATGGCATCAAGGTGAGTCAAATGAGAACGACAGCGAATACGACAAAAAACTAGCTACCCTTGTTAAGGATTTCCGCAGTGCCACTAAGAACAAAGAACTCCCCTTCATCGCAGGAGAAGTCAAACAAGGAACAGCCGTGAATAAATTCATCGCAGCACTTCCAAAAAAGGTCAAACACACAGCCGTAGCATCTTCCGAAGGCCTCAAAACAATGGACCGATGGCATTTCGGCAAAGAAGCCATCATCAAACTAGGCGAACGCTACGCCGAAGCCTACCTTTCGATAAAACAAAGGTAACTAAGTTCTTTGCAAAGGAGCCATCAGTTCAGAATACGCGTAAAGTCATTCATAAGGTATAGTAGATGAGAAGTTTTAGGTATTCAAAAATCACTCATCAGCTTTATCCGACTGTATTTCCGCTCTCCGCAT
>CAWVXI010000013.1:0-75921 GCA_963934155.1 uncultured Verrucomicrobiales bacterium
TCACCAGACCAATAGGCAATTAGCTTTTACTTCCACTAAACTTTACGAAGAGCCATTAATGAAGCATTTTAACAGGGATCCTGCTAGAGGAGGTTTAGGGAGTGGTGCTAGCTCGTTGCAATAGTTTTAAAATGCTGGTATTAAATTACCTATGATTATTATGCCGTTCGATTTACTTAGAATCAGGGGGAGTTAGTTAGCTAAGAATGTCTCTCACTACTTTTGCTGGCTCTACGCCAGTGAGGCGTTGTTCTAGGCCTTGGTAAGAGTAGGCTAGTTTGTGGTTGTCTAGACCACAGCGCTCTAGGATGGTGGCGTGTAAGTCGCGGACGTGGACGGCTTTATCCGGGGTAGTGATGTTGAAGGAGTATTTATCGGTGTCGCCATAGACTGTGCCACCTTTGACTCCGGCTCCGGCGATCCAGAGTGAGAAGGCACGCGGGTGGTGGTCTCGGCCGTAGTTAGTGGCTGTGAGTTTACCTTGTGAATAGGCGGTTCTGCCAAATTCTCCACCGCAGATGACGAGGGTATCCTCTAACATGCCACGTTGTTTGAGATCCTGAATGAGTCCGTAGCAGGCTTGGTCAATATCGCCGCACTGAGATTTGATATCTTTAGGTAGGTTTCCATGTTGATCCCAGCCATTGTGGAAGATCTGGGTGAAACGGACTCCTCTCTCAGCCAGGCGGCGTGCTTGCAGTGCGCAGGATGCGAAGGTTCCAGGTTTCTTGGCTTCTGGCCCGTAGAGCTCATAGGTGGCATCGGTTTCCTTGCTCATGTCGGTTAGTTCTGGGACCGACATTTGCATCCGGTAGGCCATTTCATATTGCTGAATACGAGTTTGGATTTCTGGGTCGCCGATAGTTTCCAGAGTCTTTTGGTTGAGGCTGGAGAGGCCATCGAGCATAGAGCGCCGCATTTTTCGATTGATGCCTGGGGCATCTTTCAGGAAGAGAACCGGATCTCCGGATGAGCGCAGGTTGACTCCAGAGTATTTCCCCGGGAGAAAGCTGGAGTTCCAAAGGCTAGCGGAGAGGGCCTGGACACCTGCGTTGCTGGTGCTCTGGGCGTTCAGCACACAAAATGTGGGTAGGTCTTTATTGAGTGATCCCAGCCCGTAGGAGAGCCATGATCCTATGGAGGCTTTACCAGTTTGCATAGAGCCGGTGCAGATAAGTTGGTTTGCTGGCGTGTGGTTAATGGCGTCAGTATGCATGGATTTGATGACGCAGATGTCATCGACCATTTTAGCTGTGTGAGGCAGGTAGTCAGAGACCCATGTGCCACTTTCTCCGTGTTGTTTGAAATCGATGATTGCGGGGGCTACTGGGAATCTGGCTTGTCCGGAGGTCATGCCTGTGAGGCGCTGGCCAGAGTCGATAAGAAAGCCTTTCATGTCTTTATTAAACTCTTTTCTAAGCCCTGGCTTGTAGTCAAATGTTTCAAACTGTGAGGGCGCGCCAACGAGAGAGATGTAGATGACACGCTTGGCTTTAGGAGTGAAATGCGGGATTCCGGGGGTGGTTAATCCGGCTCCAAGGATCTGGTTTGGTACGAGTGAGGCGAGCGCTGCAGCGCCAAGTCCCATGGCATTCTGGCCAAAAAACTGACGACGACTGATTGAAGTGTCGTGTAGATCTACGGATTTTAGAATGTCTATGATGTTCATGATTGGAGAGCTACTTGTTGAGGGCCTCGTCCATATTGAGGATTTGGTTTGCGATGACTGTCCAGGCTGCTAGCTCCAGTGGGGCAAGGTTTTTTGGTGCTTTGGTTTCGCCCACAGAGGTAAGTTTTTTGGCATCTTCTGGTAGGGTTTTGAATTCTTTTAGCACGGTTGTTAGAGTCGTCTTGATAATATCGATTTCATCAGTTTCCATTTCTCTGGAGAGGAGTGTGAGTGCGATGAAGTTAATGCGTTCTTCAGTGGTGGTTAATTTTTGAAGAGCGGCTGCGGCGAGCTGGCGTGAGGCTTCTACGAATTGTGGGTCATTCATGATGACAAAGGCTTGGAGGGGGGTGTTAGTGAGCTCACGCTGGACACAGGATTCTTCTCTGCTCGGAGCATTGAGGATTTGCATGTTGGGGGGCATGGCGGTGCGTTTCCAAAAGGTGTAGAGCGATCGGCGGTAGAGTTTGTTGCCGCTGTCTGGCTTGTATAATTTGGTGTTGGATTGCGGCATGGATACGGCTTTCCAGATATCGATAGGCTGGTAAGGTTTGACTGATGGGCCGCCTATTTCTTTATGGAGAAGTTGAGATGAGCTCAGTGCGAGATCGCGAAGTTGCTCGGCATCTAGACGGTAGCGTGGTCCGCGTGCGAGGAGTTTGTTGAGTGGGTCACGGAGTTTTTTCTCTGCTGTTAGAACGGCACTCTGGCGGTAGGTGGAGGACATGACTATTTTCCTTAGTAGGTGGTGGAGATCCCAATCGTGTTCCATAAAGTCTGCTGCGAGGTAGTCTAACAGCTTAGGGTGTGTGGGTCTGGCTCCCATGATTCCGAAGTCTTGATTGGTCCCTACGATGCCGGTACCGAAGAGATAATACCAATAGCGGTTTACGGTGACGCGTGCGGGGAGTGGGTTACGTTTGTCAGTGAGCCACATGGCCAGTCCTAGGCGGTTTTTTGGCATGTCCTCAGTCATGGAAGGGAGTGCGGCGGGGACATTTGGAGTGAGGACTTCTTTGTCTTTATCGGTATATTGTCCACGGATGAGAACGTGAGCGGTGGGCTTTTGGTTAGGCTTCACATCCATGATGAGGGTGCGTGCGCCTTTGGCTTCCATGGACTTGAATATTTTTTGGATAGTGGCTAATTCCGCATTAATTGCGGCGGTTTCTGGGCTGATATTATCGAAGTAGTATTGCCTGGATTCTATTAGCTTGTTCTTGTCTAGCTGGCCTTTACTGACCTGATCTTCGATAATGATTCTGGTGATTTCATTCACATTGAGCTCACGTTTATAGAGCTGGAAGTGTTGCAGTTGACCATTGTTGAAGGGGTTGTTTAGCGGGCGGTTGCCGAGGAGTAGCGGGGCATCTGTTTTGATGGTTTTGGTGAGTTTATCCTTTCTAATGGTTAGTCTTTGGCTTTTTTCGTTGATATAAATTTTAACCCCTTTTCCTTTACTAGAGCCATCATAAGTGACCATGACGTGCATCCATTGGTCGGCTTTGAATTGTTCCTTAGTGACGACATTGATGAGGTTTTTGGGTAAGCTGTGGATGAGATGGACGGCAAGTTTACCGTTTTCCACCCAGAGGTCATAGCCTCGGCGGGTGGGTGAGGTGTCTATTTTAGAGATGATGGCACCATTGTTATCACTGGGATGCTTGACCCAGGCGCCATAGCTGAATGCTTGGTCGCGCTCGAAGTCGCCGGAGTTTCCGAGGTTGATTTCATTGGAGTCGGTGAATAGGACCGCTTGACCTAGTGGGGATTTTTCCCATTTGAGCGGTAGCTTGCTGGTGAATGTTGGGTGGTTAATGCCCTTTTCTTGGTTGTTTAGGGGTAAGTTTATGACTACTTCTTTGGCGGCTGTTGCTGAGTGGATGGGGGACTTTGCCATTTGGATGAGCCAATTTTGAAATGAGTCTTCATGTTTGGTGCTAAGCCGTTTTTTCTGTTTTGTTAGAGTCTGTTTTTCTTTGTAAGATTTTGTGTGATGCTCGCGGTCTTGTTTACACGGGACGAGGATGTTCGGTGGGTGAAGGGCGTTGTGACCATCGAGCGCACTCATGGTGGTATTTCTGAAGAATGCGGTGAGTTGATAGTTTTCTTTGGTGGAAATGGCATCAAATTTATGATCATGACAGGCGGCACAGCCGGCAGTGAGTCCCAGCCAGACGGAGGATGTGGTGTCGACTCGGTCTTGTGCATAGACGGCATTGTATTCTTCAGCGATGGATCCAGCTTCTCCCGTCGTGGGGAGACAGCGGTGGAAACCAGTGGCAATTTTTTGATCGAGCGTGGCGTTCGGTAGCATGTCGCCAGCGATTTGTTCGATAGTGAACTGATCAAACTTCATGTTATCACGGAAGGCATTGATCACCCAGTCACGGTAGGGCCAGATGGAGCGGTAGTTGTCGAGATGAATACCGTGGGTGTCTGCATAGCGAGCTACGTCTAGCCAATGGCGAGCGAAGTGCTCAGCGTAAGAATCGGCCTTTAGTAACTGATCCACTTTTTCGGAATAAACTTCCTCGAAATCACGTTTGTCTGCTAGGAATTGAGTGACTTCTTGTGATGTAGGTGGGAGGCCTGTGAGGTCGAAGGAGAGGCGGCGGAGGAGACGTGCTTTGTCTTGATCAGGGTTTGGTGCGAGCTTATTTTTCTCTAGTTTGTTGAGGACGAAGTGGTCGATGGAGTTTCTGATCCAGTCTTTATTCTTAATCTCAGGGAGAGCTGCTTTTTTTGGAGTGATGTAGGCCCAATGTTTTTCGTAGTTGGCGCCTTCTTTGACCCAGCGGCGCACCAGTGCGATGTCAGCAGGATCCATGATCCTGCCGTGAGGGCTTCTTGTGGGATGTAGAGGCATCACTTGATCAGGGTCTTTCGATTCCATAAGCTCTACAAGATAAGAGTTGTCTGGGTCACCTTTTACGATAATCGGGTTACCGCTGTCACGGATTGCAAATGCTCCTTCTGCACTGTCTAGGCGGAGTGGCTCATCCTCTGGGAGACGGGTGCCGCTGTCTGGTCCGTGGCAGTGGTAGCAGTTTACTGAGAGAATGGGCTGAATGTGCTCGTTAAATGAGAGGGGAGTATTTAGCGAGACGGTTTCATGTTCGTTGTGATAGGTGCCTTGCTTATTTTCTGTAGGCGTGATCTCTTCTGTCTTAATATCTGAAGAAGGTTCCGTTTTCTGTTTAGAGCAGGACGCGATGGTGCAGGCCCAGCCTAGAAAGAGGATGCTGGAGATGATGACCTTAAAATGGGTATGAATTGAACGCATGAATCAGTGATTTCTGCTAAAATATAGATACTGTCTATTAGTGTTAAACCTATCACCTATAATTGACAGTAGCGACAACCTTACCGGAGCTACTTTAAGGAAACATCTAACATTTGCTGATGAATCTGGTCGATTTTCTGAGAGGAATCAATGACGTGGGCAAATTTTTCATTACTCACGCTTAGGAATGTATCGCGGCAGTATTGCAGGGCATCGCGTTGCTCAAATTCATTGGTGGTGTCGCCGCGCACACCAATTCTCACTCTGGCCTGATCCACTGCGAGGTCGAGGATGAAAAGGATGTCTGGATTTGGTGCGAATCTGAGGTTAGTCTCGCGGATTTCTTGTGGATCAAACCCTCGCTGGCCTTGGTATGCCATGGTGGAAAAATAGTAGCGGTCCAGAATGACGGTTTCGCCTCGCTGCAGGGCAGGGAAGATAATATTGTCTAGGTGGTGCTTTCTATCTTGATGAAATAGATCGAGCTCTTGTTGTGGAGAAAGTCTGCCGGTGGTGGCGCTGTCTCGAAGGATTTTTCCGAAGGGGCCATCAGATGGTTCCCTGTCTAAGGTGACGGTGTGGCCCGCTTCCACTAATGCTCTTTCGAGCATCTTTGCTTGAGTGGATTTCCCTGTTCCATCGATTCCTTCAATAACAATAAATAGACCTGTATCAGAACGTTCCATTTATACTTCCTCGTCTGGATTGAGTTGTCTGTATTTGATGGATTCACAAGCGACTAGGGCGGCGGTACCTGCGATCATATCAACAGTCGCGGTCATGGGGACCTGAGCTGCATGACGAGTGAGTCCCATGATGAGTTGGCCGTAGCAGTTCGCTCCTGCTACATGTTGCAGTAGCTTGTAAGCGATGTGCGAGGCATCGAGATTAGGGAAAATCAGGACGTCGGCTGAGTGATGAGCTCGGGTATCATTGAGTTTTATTTTAGCAGCAGCGGTATCTAAAGCAACATCAGCCTGAAGTTCACCATCTACTTCTATTTCAAGGTATTCTCTGGCAATGATATCTCTAGCAAGAACAGTAGCGGCCTTCATTTTCTGCGAAGATGGGGTAATCATGCTACCGCGAGTAGAGTGGCTAAGCATGGCGACTCTTGGCGTGCGGCCAAGCAGGTGGTGGGCTAGCTTACCTGTCTCAATGGCGATCGCTGCTAACTCCGCTACATCTGGCTCGGGATTCACTCCGCAGTCAGCTAGAATAATGAGTCCTTCTTTGCCGAAATTTTCGATGTGAGGGGCCGTCATGGCTACAGCACTGAAGATTTTTGGCACGTGCGCGAGTGGTTTAAGAAAGTTTGCCGCTGCTCTGGCGATGGACGTGGGGTGAGATTTGTTTCCAGAGACGATCCCATCTGCCTGGCCATACTGCAGCATCATGGCTGCGAAATTATGCGGTCTAGAAATTAGCTCTTCCGGATCAGTGATGACCTTTCTCTGATATTTACCAATATTCTCTAGCCTTTTACAGAATAACGGTAAGTCAGAAGCCGTCTTAGGATCTAGGATGTTAATGAGTGAGGTGTCTATGTTGTTTTTCTCAGCAAGCACCTTGATACGTGCTTTATCACCCAGTAGAATAGGTGCTATCACTTGTTCTTTGACGAGCTGAGCCGCCGCTTCTAGAACCCGCACATCTTCCCCTTCAGTGAAGACAATACGTTTGGGGTGTCTTTTGAGTGAGTCATACAGCCGGGATATAAAGTGGTCCTTTGTCTTTTTTGACTCGTTTGAGTGTGTTTTCTCTATCATGCAGGTAAAATTACGATGGTGTGTGGACAATATGAATAAAGTTTACTTCTGATCAACTGAAATATGTGTGATGTTGACGAAAAAAAGCAGTATTATTTATCGATAACTAGTGTGAATGACTTGACTTTTAGTGTGAAGTAGATTTAAGCAACCTCTGAATATCCGATTTCTCAACGAAATAACCTACTAAAGGCGGATTAACAACCACACAACAATATCATTCAGATGGCGGCTAAAATCTACACAAATAAGGACTGCAACATCGCTAGTATTAAGCGTAAAAAACTTGCAGTAATCGGTTTCGGATCACAGGGACATGCACATGCCCTAAACCTAAAGGAAAGCGGATGCGATGTCACTATTGGTCTCTACGCTAAATCAAAATCTTGCGCAGTGGCTAAGAAGCTAGGCTTCAAGGTATCTAGCACAGCAGATGCAGTGAAAGAGTGTGATGTGATCATGCTTGCCCTTCCTGACACAGTGATCCCAGAAGTTTATGAGAAGGACATCGCTCCAAATCTCCGCAAGGGTCAAACTCTTATCTTCTGTCACGGTTTCGCCGTTCACTTCGGGTTCGTTAGCATTCCTAAGGATATCAACGTCATCATGGTTGCTCCTAAGGGACCTGGACACACCGTTCGTTCACAGTTCGTAAATGGCAAGGGAGTTCCTACTCTCATCGCTATCGAAAATGACGCGACTGGTAAAGCGAAGAACATCGCGCTCGCATGGGCTAAAGGCATCGGTGGTGCACGCGCTGGTGTCTTCGAGACTAACTTTAAAGAAGAGACAGTGACTGACCTATTCGGTGAGCAGGTTGTTCTCTGTGGTGGTGCGTCAGCACTTGTAAAGGCGGGATTTGAAACTCTCGTTGAGGCAGGTTACGCACCAGAAATGGCATACTTCGAATGTCTCCATGAGCTGAAGCTCATCGTGGACCTCATGGTCGAGAGTGGCATCGCAGGAATGCGTTTCTCCATCTCTGAGACTGCTGAATACGGTGACGTGACGGTAGGGCCTAAGATCATTAATGACTCAGTCAAGAAGCGTATGGCTGCACAGCTCAAGCGTATCGAAAAAGGTCAATTCGCTAAAGAGTGGATGGAGGAATACAAGGACGGTTGTAAGAACTTCAACAAAATCCGTGAAGAAGGCAAGAAGCACCAGATCGAAAAAGTGGGTGAGAAGCTTCGTGGCACAATGAGCTGGATCAAGAAGTCAAAAATCGGCAAAGGTGTATCCCAAGCATCCTACGTTTCAGCCTCTAAGTAATATCATCTAGAACATTTATACGATCATTAGACCCATCCGGTATCTACTGGATGGGTCTTTTTTTAGGAAGACTAGAGGATTACGGATTTCAAATTTATAGCCTGCAAATTTAAAGGGGTTATTACGCATCTCATCCTTGCATAGTTCCAAGTTTTCTATTTCACTTCATCTCCCGAGAGGGAATTCTCAGATTACCATGGCACTCATCGTTCAAAAATATGGAGGCACATCAGTAGGATCGCTAGATCGCATCCGCAATGTCGCTAACCGCATCAAGGCTCTTCATGAAGAAGGGAACCAAGTCGTAGCAGTCGTCTCTGCGATGGGAGGAGTCACGGACAAACTTATCGCGATGGCAAGTGCGCTGACCACTTCTCCATCCGAGCGCGAGATGGATGTGCTGCTCTCTACTGGCGAGCAACAGTCCATCGCACTTGTGACCATGGCACTTCAGGAAATGGGGGTCGATGCCGTTTCGGTCACCGGAAGACAAGCAGGGATCATGACCACAGGCTCTCATACACGCGGTAAAATTGCTTCAATCGATCCCGCTATGATGCAGAGCTTTCTTGATGAAGGCAAGGTGATCATCTGTGCCGGCTTCCAGGGTCTTCGTAACGATGGGATGATTCATACCCTAGGCAGGGGGGGCTCAGACCTCACCGCCATTGCTGTGGCATCTGCGCTTAAGGCAGATCTCTGTCAGATACTCACAGATGTTGATGGTGTTTATACCAGTGATCCACGCGTGGTAAAAGATGCTCGTAAGCTGCCGGAGATATCCTATGATGAGATGCTAGAAATGGCATCATCAGGAACGAAGGTGATGCAGTCGCGCTCAGTAGAATTTGCAAAGAAATATGGAGTCGTCTTCGAGGTCCGCTCCAGCCTCAATAATAATCCAGGAACCCTAGTCACAGAAGAACACGATCAAATGGAAGCAGTAGTCATCAGAGGCGTATCGATAGAGCGCTCACAAGCCCGAGTCACCATCACCGGTATCCCAGACGAGCCAGGAATGTCAGCCACCATCCTCTGCTGCTTAGCAGACGCGGAGGTAAACATTGATATGATCGTCTCTAACATCGCGCACGATGGTCTAGCGCGTCACTCATTCACCATGCACAGCGATGATCTAGGCAGAGCTCAGGCTGCATTGAAGCCATGTATCGCAGGGCTTAGCACGGACTCAGAAATGATTACCGAGTCTGGTATCGCTAAGTTATCTTGTGTAGGAATTGGCATGCGCTCACATGTGGGTGTTGCCGCACAAATGTTTAAGGCATTAGGCGATGCTGGTATCAACATAGGGATGATCACCACCTCCGAGATTAAGATAGCAGTCACTGTGGAAGAACCCCAGATTGAGGCCGCTGCTAGAGCGGTGCATGCAGTGTTCGGTCTGGATAAGGCGCCCGGTTAGGTAACAATTGTCAAACTTTGGAGTGCCGCTGACCTGGCAACGCTATGCGCCTTCCTACTGCCTTGCGACTCTCATTATTTTGTTTTTCTATCAAACCACGATCACTGTTCAAATGGTATCAGTTACTTCTTTGCCGGGGATTTTATGGCGGGGTTCTAGAAATCATTGGTCATTGAATACTGTTAGCATCTAAACACTAAGTGCGCGCTTAGTATCCCAAGGTCGTTGAAATATTATTCGGAAGTGGGTGGTCTACTCCTCAACTCTCGATAAGCTCGGTAAGCCTTGCTTTAAAAAATTAGCTTCCACTTTAGCGGCCGTTTCTGCGTCAAGATAAAGCTTTTTTAGCACATTATCTACCTCGATGGTGTGAATTCCATTTTTTTCTGGTGTCTTGAATGCGTTCACGAGTGATGGGATATCGGCGATTTCTTTGCCGTTTACTTTGGTCACGATGACGCTGGATATTCTCTCGTACCCTAGTGTGGCCTCTGTCGGGATAGTACGGCTAAGAATGACGAGTCGATTACGGCCCATCTCATAATCTTCTGGATGATTAAAAGCATCTAACAGCCCGAGAGGAGCGCGGGTTTTCCATTCGTCTCCGAAGACTTTGAGGTAGGAATTAGTTAGCTCTTGGAAAACGAATCCGCCCTTCACCAGATAGCGAGGGGCTTTGCCATACATATGAGAGGGGATGATACCCTCTGGCTGTCGGCTTAGAGTGACCACTTTAGTCATCGTTGCACCATTTCTGAGTAGGCTGAGAGTCACTTTTTCGCCAGACTTTTTACTGCCTCCGATGAGGTGCGCCCAGTGGAGTGGGCCGTAGTTTTCTGATTTATAGTAGCCCTTACGGTCCAATTTATTATCATCGATGGCGAGTAGAACATCACCTTGCCTGATATCTGCCTTCTGCGCAGCACTGTTACGGGTGATGCGCTGGATAAATAGGCCGCCTTGGGAGTCGCTGAGCTTAAGCCATGTGCGGAAATGTGGGTCGCTAGTGCGGCTCACGCTGATGCCGAGAGAGGGGAATCCAATGTATTTGCCATTGTTGGTATCTTCTAGAAATGCACGGATGATTTCTGGTGCTGTGACATCTAGTAACTGCTCTTCACTACTGTAGCTGGTGAGTAGACCCAGCAGTTTACCATCTTTCATGACTGGGATGGTGAAGCTATTCGCAGTACTCTGCATGGAGGCCTTTACCTCGTAGGCGAGAAAGAAATGTCCATCAACAAAAGAGGAAACCACATCAGCACCACGGATCACGCCGTTGGTCACGAGTAGCTTACCGTTGTCCTCTACCTGATACACTTGCACGGTGTCATCTAGCTTCGGGCTGGGGGAGATTTCCATCGGCAGCATCTTAGCAATTAGTTCTTGATGAGCCGGATCTGTGACGCTGATGAGCGCCAGGTTAGCCTCGTAGTCGATAGCGATCGTCTTCGCTGGCATCGAGGTAGCACTATCCACAGTTTCTATCTCTATATAGGTAGCATTCGCACCCATCTCAGCTGTGGTGATGATCTGGTTTTTACCTACGAGGACTCCGATACCCCGACGGGTTCGGGTCGGTTTCTTCTCCCAAGGCTGGGAGATGTTATATTCCTGACTAGTTGAGGAAATTCTCAGTAGAGGGAGTTTTTCTGCAGCGGCTGTTGCGGCATAGGCACAGAGTGAGAAGAGAAAAATGGTAATGATTGATTTCATGAAAGTTGTGATAGTTAGAGATGATTAGATCGCCTTGGTTAGGATGATTTTACTTACCTAGGTAAGATGCTTTATCAATGCCGTAGGTTTTGAGGATACGCGTGTTGTGCTTCTGGATATTCTTAGCTGGTAGGATGAGTGGCCGGCTCAGTCCATCACACCTGATGACGAAGAATTCCGGCATAATTTCTGGGTTGAGCAGCTCATGTAGTTGTTGCATATCAGTAATTTTCACTCCATTGATCGACTCGATAGCGCTCCCAGTGAAGCTGGAAATAGAGGAGTTGATAGGGTCATCCAGCACCTTGGTGAGGATAACGATGTCCTTGCGTTCTTTGAAAATATTTTCTGTAAGATACTTGGCGAATAACCTTCTTACTCTTGGATTCGAAAGTCTCAGGGCGGAGTAAAGATTTCTAGAGAGCGGCTGGAACACTAGCCCGCCTTGAATGGTGTATTTAGGGCGTTTACCATACTGGATTGAATAAATAGCAGAGGCAGGGAAGTGCTTGAGAGTGACCTTGGCTGATTGTTCGTTACCATCGCGGATGAAGGTGAGTGCTACCGTGTCACCCGCAAATTTTCGCTCTACGATCTCGCTCATATTCACGCGCTCTCCATCGATCTCGACACTGCCGGCGCTGTCCACAGACTTACCATCGACCTTGGTAAGAATATCACCCTCTTTAAGTATGCCATCCACTGGGCCATCCTTGTAAAATCTGGCCACTAGGACCCCCGGGTCATCTTGTTTGAGGTTATAGACCTTACGCATCGCCGGATTGAAAAGTGGGAACTTGGTGACGCCAAGTGCTACATATTGATCATAAGTTCCGTCCTCGATGTCTTTTAGAAAATGGTTGATCACCGGTGTGGGAATCATATAGCCGGTGTTATCTGCTGAGGTGAGGCCTTGGAAAGCCACCCCCACTACTTTTCCTTCTTGTAGCACGGGTCCGCCTGAGTTTCCTGGGTTAATCGCGGCATCGATCTGCACCACGAGATGCTGGTCAGATCTAGTGTGCGCGTAAGCTCGGAAATCTATCCGTGAGACCACACCACGCGTCACTGAAATCCGATCACCTCCCACCGGGTAGCCAATCACCCGGACCTGGCTCTCTAGCTGCGGCACGGTGCCTATTTTTAAATGAGGGAGTGTGCTGAATGGCGTGAAGTCCTCCACTTCTAGGATAGCAAGATCACAATCATGAGCAATGTGCAGGACGCGGGCAGGGTGCTTGCGCGCCGATCCATGCATGGTGACCAGCACGCGTCTGGCATTTGAAACGACGTGCGCATTGGTGAGGAATTTATTCTTACCGATGAGAAATCCAGTTCCAGTACCGCCACCAAATTTCCCAGAGTTCCATGGGATTTTGTAGTCAGGTGTCTGTGAAGCGACTTCGATACGGACCACAGATTTATAAATATCAGATGATTTCGCGGCGGTGAGTGAGGATTTTACGGGAGGAGTATTCTGCGCAATTGCGGTGATACCAGTGATACCTAAAACGAGACAGATGATGTGAGGCGGAAACAATTTCATATGAGTAAAAATTTAGAGGAAAATAAAGAACGGGAAAGCTAAAAGAAAAAAAAGAGGGTTTATGGTCGAGATGCAAGTGGGTTAGCTTGGTCGGCATTTTCAGAATTTCTGAAAACTTCTAATCTATTATCCGACGACAAGTTTCCCCGGATCAGTTTTTGACTTGTTTCTCCCAGCCGAAGAGTTTTTCTGCGTTTCCTCGATAGATTTTGTAGCGGACGTCATCAGGTAAGTTAAGTTCTTCGAAGAAGGTGTAGTGCAGTTTCATCTGTTTGTTGCGGTCTTTGAATGACCACCAACCTTCATCGGTTCCAAACAGGAGTTTGTCGGCGTTTCGGATGATGAATTCTCGCGCGTATTTACGATCACGGTTGAGTACGTTGATGACGACGTGACCAGAGGTGTCGGCATAAAGGTTTGGGTTTTCCTGGAGCTGGCGGTCGCAGCTTCCATTACCGAGCTGTCGCCACCAGTAAGCGTGAGCGATGACCTTGCACTTCGGGTATTTCTTGAGTACGCGGTCGACCCGTTTCATACCTGGCTCAACCATGTTCTTGTTCTGATCGATGTGGAACATCACTGGTAAGCCCACTTTTTCGCAGGCCTCGTAGAGTAGTAGGTTCTTGGGGTCGTCAAACATGAGGCCTTTACCGTAGTGCTCCCCGAAAGCGATGGCGCCCTCCTTGATCTCACGTTTTAGTAATTTGACTGCCTGATCGACAGTTTCGACCTCGCCTGGTTCGATGATACACATGCGTTCGATTTTACCTTTGTATTTGGCGTAATTGGCTTGCCTAACCTTACGTTCTTCCTCGGTCCACGCTCTCGACCCTTTGTGACTGAGAGGGCTGACGATGCAGCGATCGATATTTCGATCTTTCATCCACTTTGCAACAGCCTCCAAGCCGCCTTCCTTCAGAACCATGGCGTGGACGTGGGTGTCGATAAACTTGATGTCAGAGGGAGCCACAACGGGTTTGGCGGCGTCTCTTTTCTGATGAAGCTGGATCATCTGCACTGCATATCGCTCGCCGAGTAACAACTGGCTACGAGTATCAAAATGTGAGTTGTCTCTCGTGGTTAGTCCCTCAGAGCTGGCAAAGGCTGTGGCGTGAATAGTCTGCGGGATCTTCGCAATCTCGGCATTAATATTTGGACTGTCATGTAATTGGCCAGTGACAAAAGGGAGGGAGGTGTCGGCAAAGTCGCTACGGACGTTGGCGACGAAGTTCGTAAGGTTTTCGAGGACCGCACCGCGAATCTGGCTGCTTCCTTTATCCTGTTGCCAAATCACCCCTTTCAATGTTCCGTCGGCAAGGGCTCGTTTTGTGCGTTTTCGGGTATTCCAGTAAGACTTCGGCTTTTGAGCGATCCAGGGTTCAATATCAGATCCTCCACCTGCGTTGACGACGAGCCCTATCGAGATGTCCTTATTCTGCTCTAGCATTTTCATGGCGAAGCTGTAACCAGGCCCGAGTTTCTGGAGATCGACGCCCTGACCGATACCTGAGTGGCGATTCAGAGGCACCCTGGCTGGTTCCCATTCGTTCTTTTCATTGAGGAGGAAACAACGTTCAAGAACACGGCTCGCATTCTTTGGGATTTCTGCTCGTCCAGCCATGTCAGACTGACCAATCAGTAAATAAATATGCAGGTTTTTCACTTCCCCACAGCAGTGAGCCTTGGAAAAAGCCTCACAACTTAGAAATAATAGAGCCAGCAAGGGAAAGCAAATTTGGCCGATAATGTGAGAGTGAATTTTTTTCATGGGAATTTAAAGCTACTGGTAAATAGGAATAGGGGAAGATAAAAGACAAAAAAGCGGTGCGCCCAGATCCTGGGCGCATCGCTAATAATAGAGCTAGGTTTTTACTATTAGAGAATATATTTCAGAGTATCACGGATTTCCGTTAGTAGCTTGATTGCCTCGCTTGGCTCGTCTGGCTGTTCTTCTTCCTTTTCATCAAATGCAGCGATGAATTTCTTCACAATAATTTAGACTAGTAAAGTGAAGGCGATGAACTCATCGAGAAAGCTCTTTAGTTGAAAGCAACTTCATATTCGTTTCCTTTACTGGCAGCACCCACTTGAGGTTATCAAATTTAGTTCTACCCTTTTAGTTCTACCCTTTTAATACTACCTAGAGAGCTAAGATTGGCATAACACAATTGGTGACTAATGATTTGACCACAGCTGAGAAGCCTGCACCGAGGATGAATATCACTGGCATATCTACGAGGCTAACTTTAAAGGCGAATTCTTGGAATTGATTAAACGTAATATTTTGTTATGTTGTTGTATTCTTAGGAAGGTGAAATTCACCCTTATTCGCAAGTTTGCAGAGACACATTTTCACTTGGCTAGAGAAAAGTGGACAAGTTGATAGGTGAGAAAATGTAATTCCTTACATTTTGCTCTTTCCCTTATATGGATCATCTATTACTTGTCAATTTGTCTTGATTATTGAGGATCAAAATCATTTCTATCACACTATGAATATTCAACCTAAAATAAAGCCTGTGCTGGATGAGGGATTTGTCCCAGCAGTGCTCTGGAGAAGAGCGTTTGATGAGAAGGTAGCTGCTGATACTGGAGCACACGATGTTCAGATAGCACTGGGGCGGCTTGATGGCACTACTTATAGAAGCGATGTTCGGATCCTTTCTCATGAAGGCGATAACGTAGCACTTAATATTAAATACGTAGAGCGTCTCATCAAGTTTCTTCTCTGGGGTAAGGGCGGATGTAATATCTTTATCGCTGGTAATGATACTTTAGCAGCTCAGATCAGAGAAATTTATAGTGAAACTGGCGCGCGTCATTTTGACTGGGATATTATTGGTAAAGGGATGTTCAGCCAGAATATCAAGGTCATTGCCACTTCTGTTGCGGAGATCCCAGCAGAAAAGGCAGTCGCTGCTCCCATCGGACGTCACCTAAAAGGTAACCGCATAGGGTTCGACCTTGGTGGCTCTGATCGCAAATGCGCTGCTGTCATCGATGGTGAAGTCGTTTTCTCTACAGAAATCCCATGGGATCCGTATTTCAAAGATGATCCTTCTTATCAGTCTGATGGGATTATTGACTCACTCAAGCTAGCCGCCGAGCACTTACCAACAGTGGATGCTATTGGTGGTTCGTCCGCTGGAGTCTATATCAATAACGAAGTGCGAATCGCGTCACTTTTCCGTGGGATTACGGATGAGAAAGTGTTCGATGAAGTGGTTCGACCAATGTTTAAAAACCTTATCGAGAAGGAATATCCTGGTGTGCCATACGAGGTCATCAACGATGGTGAAGTGACCGCTCTTGCAGGATCTATGAGTATGACCGCCAATAGCGTTCTGGGAATTGCGATGGGGACATCTGAGGCAGTGGGCTATGTGGATCCAGATGGTAATGTCACAACGCAGATCAACGAGTTAGCATTCGCTCCTATCGACTATCGTGAAAACGGGCCTAATGATGAGTGGTCAGGTGATATGGGCTGTGGTGTGCAGTTCTTCTGTCAGCAGGGTGTGGCTCGTCTAGCTCCCGCAGCGGGATTTAGCTTCGGCGATATGCCATTCCCTGAGCAGCTTATTGAAGTTCAGAAGGCAATGCTCGAGGGTAGTGACGGTGCGCGTCAGATCTATGAGACGATCGGCACATGCTTCGGTTACGCCATTGCTCATTACGCAGAATTTTATCATATCGAGACCCTGATCATCATGGGACGTGCTACATCCGGCCCTGGCGGACAGGTCATGATTGATAAGGCGCAGGAAGTTTTAGACTTAGAATTCCCAGAGCTAGCGAGGCAGATCAACATCACTCAGCCAGATGAGAAGATGAAGCGTCATGGACAAGCCGTGGCCGCAGCATCACTGCCTAAAGGGAAGTAATTTGACATGGAGCAGGCGATTAAGATAGAATCAATGTTCGACGGAAGATCCCACCACGGTTCCTTTCGCCAGCATTTATGGTACCGTTGGCGCCGCTGGCTAATCCTGCGTAGACTCGTCTGTATCGCGATGGTTGTTATTGGTGGTTTTTTTGCCATTAAGACATACGGAAAAGGTGATAAGTTTGCGAATTTCATCACCATCAGTTTTATTCTGTTAGGCTCGGTAGGCTACATGCGTCCTATGATCTGGCAGATGTGGAATGAGCGAAAGCTCCGTAAGCATCCAGCCTATGAAACGATGATCAACTACACATTTAACGTAGATGAGGTCATCATGGACGGTAGCTCAGGAAAGGTAACTGTGCCCTGGAGCGAGTTCTGCGAAGTAGTAGAAACCAAAAAGGGATTGCTTCTTTACCAGAACAAAAAAGATTACCTCTGGATACCTGGCTATGATTTTAAAGATGGGGAGATGACTGAGATTGTCGCGTATAAAGCCTCTGGCTCACGCGATTAAACCACGTGAAGCTTTGCTGTTATACGTGGGGGTTGTTGGATTTTGAACCACGGAAGGTACGGAATTTACGGAACTGGGTTGATGGAGCTGAACTTGGGTTGATGGTGGTGTCTTTAAAATGGGTTTTCAACTGTCTCCTGAAGGGAGAGCGGTTTCAGAGCCTATGACTTCAGTCATGGGTTAAGATTGAACAAAAATTACCGTGCTGAAGGCACGGCGGAATGGTTGAGGATGTTGGATGGATCGCACATCAGAGATGTTTGACTTTTGAATCTTTTAATGACATTTATAACTGCGAGAGGAGTAAGTCTCGGACGTGAGCTGAAGGCATTTATTTACGACTCATCCTCTCCTTCTGGTAGTCGAACTCTTGGGTCCACCTCAACTTATTCAAGTGATGATACTGTGGTTGATCATAGATGCTGAAGATGTAGTCACCATTTATCAGCATAAAGTTCTCCTTTAGAGAACGGTGTTGATGGTTGGATTACTCTGGGATGTGGCTTTGCCTTTCCCAGGGCTGGTATGATTTTCCCCTTTAGGGAAATGGGAAGTTGAAAGGGCTTACTTCTTTAATAGGTCGTGTCTCTGAGACTTTACATTTTCGGTTGCTACGTTAGCTTTTCAATTATGAGCATATGCACAAAACGTGGGGATGAAGGGGTGACGGATTTAATGTTTGGCAAACGTATCGCGAAGACCGACGCCCGGGTTGAGGCCTGTGGGGCTGTGGATGAACTTAACGCGGTGTTAGGCATTGTTAGAAATGCTGAGATCAGCGATGAAATGGAGCAGTGGGTCGATGAGGTTCAGAAGAGGCTAGTGGGTCTTATGGGAGTGATTGCTACTCATGAGGATGATCATGATAAATATGCGGAAAAAGGATACTCTGGTATCGAGCCTGCTGATGTGGAATGGCTCGAAACGATCATTTCTGAGGCAGAATCTGAAAAAGGAATTCGCTTCAAAGGATGGGCGAGACCGGGGAAAGAAGGCAAGCTGGCTTCTGCTTATCTTGATCTAGCAAGGACGGTTTGCAGGAGGTCTGAACGCGCTTGCTGGGCAGTGGAGGATGATGCTCTGATGACGGCGCGGTTGTTTCTAAATAGGCTATCGGACAGTCTGTGGCTGGTGGCGCGGGAGGCTGGTGGTGCAGATAAATAAAGTTCACTTTCAGAGAACGGCTGTTTTTTTTATGATGACCCAGTGATGCGGCTTTGCCTTTCACTGGGCTGGTATAAATTTCACCTTTGGTGAAGGATGAGATATTGAGTAGGAGGGGCGATTTGGCTATGCCAATTTCATTGGGCTGGTATAATATTGAGCGTTACCCAATTACTAGAAGCTAACGGCAAAATAGATTCCTCCGAAGAGAGAGTTTTCTGCGTCTTCGTGGATGCCTATGCTGGTGGCTACGAAGGGCGCGACGGAGACGTTGTCACTGATATTGTAGGTGTATTCGAGTTTGGCGAAGAGTTGGTGGAGGCCGCTGCGATTATAATAGTCAGTAGTGGCTCCGATGCCTGTATTGAAGATGAGGTAGGAGCTGTTAGAAATTTCTTTGTAGGCTGAAGCTTTGATTTCTCCGTAGGCGCCTTTCGCTCCTGTGTCATAGCTTAGCAAGGCGGTGAAGTCGATGCTATCATTCAGTCTCCAATTCACACTTCCTCCAATGTCTGCGCCTGATTTAAATGGTGAGTTCGAATAGTCTCTGAGGGTCAGTTTTGCTGAGTAGGTGAGGTCGCCGATGTTTTTTGAAAAATCAATGAAGGCACCAGTTTCGGTGAAGTCTCCATCGCCAGTGGCGGTATCGAAGTAGATTCCGATGTCGATGGTTTCTGTGTTAGAGAGAGCCACTTGGCCAGCGAGCTGGAACTCCATGCTTTTATTCGCGAGCTTGAAGCCACGGTAAATGTATTCAGATCTCCAAGTGCTTAGGGCCTCGAGTCCATACTTGATTTCCCCATCAGTGACCTTATCGGTAGACGATTCAGCCGCAGTAGTTAACAGAGATGTTAGGGCGAGGAGTGATGCACTTGTGATGAGTTTCATAATGAAAGTGATTGGGTTAACTGGATTTATTAGGTTACGATGTCGATTTTATCGAAAGAAGTTTTGATTTTTTCTAGGCCTTCCAGCACGCGTTCATGCGGGCAGCCAAAGTTGAAGCGGATGTGCTGAGGACTACTAAAGTAAGTTCCGTCAGAGAGGAAAAGGCCCGCGTCTTTTTCTAGATAGACGGCAGGGTTTTCTAAGCCGAGTTTGCTACAGTCGATCCACGCCAGATAGGTTGCCTCGATGTCTGGGATGCTAAGATAGGGCGTTTCATTTCTAATGAAATCAGTAATGGTATCGCGGTTTTTCTTGAGGTAGGCGAGTAGTTCTTGTCGCCATGGCTCGCCGTGTCGGTAGGCGGCCTCAGCGGTGTAGAAGGCGATACAGTTAATTTCTGGGAGCGTGTGTCCTTTGATTTGATTGAATTTTCTGCGCACACTATCATTTTCAATAATAGCAAATGCGTAGCCGAGTCCCGCCACATTATATGTCTTGGATGGAGCCTGAAGGACGATGAGTTTCTGCTTTAGATTCTCAGGTAGATTAATGGTGCTGAAGAATGGCTGAACCTCTTCATTGAAGACTAGATCACAATGAACCTCATCTGAGACTAACACCAAATCATGCTTCTCACAAAACACCGCCACTTGAGTGACTTCAGCTTTAGTGAATGATCTGCCTAGCGGGTTCTGCGGGTTGCAGAGGATGAAGATCTTTGTTTTGGAAGTGACAGCGGCTTCCATAGCTTCCCAGTCAAAGCTATATTTCCCATCTGTTATAACGTGTGGCACCTGAATTGTCTCTGCACCTGCATCATTGGCTACTCCGAGAAATGGGGGGTAAACTGGGGTGCACGTCATGACTGACTCGCCAGCAGAGACGAAAGCTCTAGTGATTAATGAAAGCGCTACGACCAGTCCCCCAAGGTGGATTATGTGCTCGGCGTTAACTGTTGCTTTGTGGCGAGTGCTTAGATAGTGGGTGAGTGCTTCGGTGAGTCCATCATGAGCATTTGCATAGCCAAAGACTCCGTGATCCACGCGCGCCTGAATAGCGTCTAGTACACACTGCGGTGATACGAAGTCCATGTCTGCCACCCAGAAGGGATCGAGTTCTGGGCGGCGATCCCATTTGATAGATCCAGTGCCGTGTCTCGGGATAATAGTGTCAAAGTTCATGCGCAGATGTTGCCTGAGTCAGGGTGAAATCAAAGTAAAAAGTAGCTCATCGCTCAGCTTGTTACTCGTTGAGAATACTTAGCACGGCACGAATAGCTTCTTTTTTACCACAAATATCGTGGTAGGAAGGAATAATATGTTCGGAGAGACTGTTGGGGATATGGGAGCTATGGTAGGAAACTACGCCATCGGTTTCGAACTTAAACAGGGGTTGTCCAATATCGCCGATGATGGAGTAGCAGCTCAGTCCTCTGCGTATCGGCATGCGGTTGAGGGCGATAAGTGAGGGGTTACTAGGCTGCAGTTGGTTTACTGAGCTTTCACCTGTAGTGAGTAGTTTTTTAGTGTGTTCTGGTAGGTTAGAACGCTCCCATCGGCTTAGGGTAAGGACATCTGCGGTCTGCTGGAGGATGAAGTTGGGGATAGTGATGATTTTATTAGTAATCCAGCCGATGACACCATCTGCGATTTTAGACCCCCTGTGTGGAGTCGCTAGGTAAATCACTTTAGCGGGTTCTGTGAGAGGCTTGTAATGGAAGTAATCATGGATTTTCTCTAGCTGAGAATCATTGAATACTTTAGATAGCGAAACATCTCCGAGGTAGGCTTGATGGAGGGTTTCGCCTGGGTGGGATAGTGACACTCGCGCGATGAGTCCACCCATGCTGTGGCCGATGAGAACGGTTTTGCGGATATTGGTGTCGTTTTTATTCGGATCAAGTTTCTGAATGAGCTTTCGATAGGATTTCCTAAACTCACTAGATGAAGCGATCCAGGGGGTGCCAGTGGGGTAGAAGTAATACCAAAGTTGGTATTTCTTGCGGAGCTTAGGATCTGCATTGATGGCCTCCGACATGTCCATAAATGTTTTTGGGCTTGATGCTAGACCGTGGATCATGAGGACAGGGATCCGCTTTCTATCATACGGTTCAGCAAGGTAGAAACCTCGGAATTCATCATACTCTTGTGGCATGATCAAGCCCATGATATCGAGGGTGGAGTTTCCTGGGATTGCATTGAGGTAATCCATGACGATCTCTGGCTGATAGGCTAGAGCTTGCTGCTGATGGTTACTGGAGCGGGGGTCATAGATGTCGATATGGGTGCTTAGGTTACCATTAAGTCGAGTCTGGGTGGCGACTAAAGTTGCAGGTTGTAGGTTTGTCAGATAAGCATTTGGGGTAATAGGGGTGAAGTTGTTTCCTGAACTAGTTGGATTATTCGTCTTAGTTTTGATAGTGGATGCTAGTCCGATCCCTTTAGTGCGATGCGTGAGAGGGTTAATGGCGTAGCCGCTTTTAATTTCAGAAAACTGCTTCGCGAATGGATGGTGGGAGCGGTAAGTGATGGTGTGGCCAGGAAGGCTTCGGTAGTTTCTGGCTGCCCATTTAGTGAGTAATGCATGGGTCTGGTGAGAACTTAGAATACGCGGGGGAGTTGACTGATCAGCCTGAGTGAATGATGAGACAATCGCACATGATGACATTAAAAAAGCCGCAGAGAATGAGATCAAGGCGACTTTGATGAAATAGAAAAGGAGGTCTCTTTTTCTTTTGAGCATGATCAATTAGATTTTTTTATTTTCTCTTACTTCTTATCTAGCTCTGAGGGTGATCTTCTTAGGATCATAGTAGTCACGTTGTGAGAAGATCCAGCCTGGCTTCTTGTTTAGCAGGGTGAAGCTGGTGGGTCTGAATTCAGGTAAAAGTAAATTAGAGTTAGGGTCATAGGCTTTTCTGCCAGTGTAGTTTCCGCTGATCCGATACTCGTAGTTCTGATCATATCCGTAGTGTGCGCCCGATGGTTCGTTTTCAGGGAGTCTGTCTGGGACTCTTTTGCTACTCTCGTTCATGAGGACGAGCTTTGAACTCTGCCATGGCTGACCTGGTTTACGCAGGTATCCCCAGAAGCGGGTGTTATTGATGTAGTAGCGTCTGCCGTAGTAGAACTCACCCACGGGCTCATTAGCTATCCTAGCACTTCGTATTGTTGGGTCTGGTTGCGTACCGAGATATCCAGCTGGTGAAAGAAAGTGATCGTCACCACCGCCAGCACAACTAGCGATGAGGAATAAGGGGAATACTGCCAGTGTGACAGAGCTGATTTTAAAGAATTTACTCATTGGTATGACTGCGAGAGCTATTAATTTAATTAGTTTCATTACCCTTGTCTAGGCTGAGTTAGATTAAAATGAGAGACTACATCTGGATTGTGACTGATGTTCCTGGGCGAACCTTGTTATAGACAGTAGATACTACTGAACCAGGGGTGCGGACACAGCCGTGTGAGGCTGGGTAGCGTGGAACTCTACCACGATGCATACCGATCCCATCACCTGTGAGTCTCATCCAGTGACGCATTGAGGCTCCTAGGAATTCACCTCCTTCGGGGACAACGTCGTCTCTTACATCTGCATTAGTTTTTACAACATTACCATCTACATCAAGCATTTTACCGTAGAGATTAGAGCGCTTATCGACAATCTTCTCCAGTATAAGGAAACTTCCAGTAGGAGTAGGATGTCTAGAATTACCTGTAGAAACTGGGTAGTCCATGGCTACTTGGTCACCCTTCATAAGGAAGGCACGCTGGAGACTTAGATTGATGATGATGTTGGAATTTGCAGAGTTTGTTTCAGCGAGCAGGGTTCTATCTCTAAACACGTTGTTTGTCTTGGGATAGTTTGCTCCGCCCTTAAAGTGGTCATAAGTTCCTTTCTTGTATGGATTTACAAACACAGCTTTCAGAGGCTTGGTAGCCAGAGGGTTTGCTGTTCTAGAGTTGCCATTAGATCCACAACTCGTGAATGTGGTGATAATGGCTAGCGTCAGTAATGTGAGGAGCAGCTTGGTATTGAATATTCGTTTGTTCATGATAAAGAGGACTCTATGTTAATTATCCACTTAAATTGCTTAATACAGAATGCTAGCTAGGGCAAGTTTGGATATAGTTTTTCTTTTGTTTATTTCGATTTTAAGAATCGTTTGTCTTCACGGTCGATAAAGATAAAAAAATTAATTTGCTATGGAGTGATGCTAGCCGCGAGGATCGTGGCACTGCGCTCATTTTTTTTGACTAGATGCCGGCCCAGGGGGGATTGCGGAAAGTCGACTATGAGCGTGGGAGACTTACGGAATAGCGTTTTTTTCTTGGCATTGTTAATAGCAAAGAATACCTTTTCAGGGATTTTGATCGTGCCAGACTTTATCTTGCCGCCCGACGGATCGATATATTTTATCTCAAATGATGTGGCCTCTGGCGGAAGGGAACTCGGGATTTCATAGAGGACGACGAAATGACCGTGGACTTGTCTCCAAAGGCGGCCTCGCTGGGCGAACCTCTTAATACTAATGATTGGCGGAAATCCGCTATGTAATGACTTGGTGAGGTGCTTATGAGTTACGGTGAGCAGAGCCTTGTGGCCCTCTTTAGATTTGATGAAGTGAGTTGTGTGCTTCAGCTCAGGTAGTGTGAGCTTGCGTCTAGTCTGGAAATCATTAGCAAGATCGGCGAGGTCTAGCCCGTTGATGCCAGAGCGAGCATCCCAGCGCATACTGTTATGGGCGTATCTGGAGAAGATCTTGCCATAGTATTTCACGATGAAATCAAACTGTTCTTTATCCGTATCACCGACTATTTTATGAGTTGCGGTATTCCATTTCGCCGAGCCGAATCTGTAGGCATTGATGAGTGAGGCGGGACCGCAGCCATATCTCTGGATTGATATCTGGTTGAGAGCCCTTGCCTCAGGGGTCGGTGCAGTGACTGGCCTCTGAGCGTTGCTACTGCTACTGGATATGACTGGCTTCTGAGCGTTGCTACAGCTGTTGGATATGGTGACGATCACTAATAAGAGAAAGATGATTGAAAATCTTAACATAAGCGAATGATGCTGGTGATTGATTGGTTTGACAACACTTTAGATAGTGATGAATGATTTTCTGGAAATAGTGCTTTCTTTCGTAGATGGATGGATTAAAAATGAGTTGCAAAGATGATTTCTGTTAACGATGGATTAGGCAGTGGCCCGGGAGGTACTGATGAAAGGGGAGATGACTCTGGAGTGAAGTTATCTCATGAGATAGAAGAGGTATTCTCAGAAACTGGGATGCTTTCTAAGTCTCCAGACTTTTCCTATAGACCACAACAACAAGAGATGGCTGTGGCGGTGGCAGAGACGCTTGAGAACACTGGGGTGCTTTCTGTAGAGGCGGGGACGGGGGTCGGGAAGTCTCTGGCGTACTTGATTCCTGCGGTGAAATTTGCTATAGAAAATGACCGGAAGGCTGTGATCTCAACGCACACGATTAATCTCCAGGAACAGCTGGTGAGTAAGGATTTACCTATTGTTAAGAAGCTACTTAAGCTGGATTTCGATGCGGTGTTACTGAAGGGGAGAGGGAATTTCATTTGTCCAGCGAGACTGCGTAGAGCAATGGAGCGGCCTGGGGATTTATTCTCTAGCAGTGAGGCAGAGGAGCTGAGAGCGATCTATGACTGGGCAGAGGAAACGCTCGATGGAAGTTTGAGTGATATGGATTTTCAACCGAGTTCGAAGGTTTGGAGTCAGGTGTGTAGCGAGGCGCATGTGTGCACGAGGAAATCTTGCGGTAATGGCGATGCGTGCTTTTATCAGAACGTGCGAAAGCGGGCTGAGAAAGCGGAGGTGATCGTGGTGAATCACACCTTATTCTTCACTCTTTTTGCGGCAGAGGTAGAGAGCATCGAGTTAGGTGAGAAAGGGAACGGCGGGTATTTGTTCGCTAATGATTTTGCTATTCTTGATGAGGCACATACTCTAGAGGATGTGGCGGCTAAGCAGTTAGGCTTGAGGTTGAGCCATGCAGGGATGAGGTTTGATGTGCAGCGGCTTTATAATCCCAAGACGAAACGTGGGCTTCTGAAAACGATGAGAAATGGCGAGGGGATGCAGTGCGCGGAGGAGTTGTTAGCGGTCGCAGAGATATTTTTTGAGGATGTGGGTGAGGTGGTGGATTTTGGACAGTTTTCGCGGGAGTTTCGTGTGAGACAGCCAGAGCTAGTGGAGAATAGCTTGGCTCTACCGCTGAGGAATTTCTGGACAGCAGTGGAAGAAGCTGCCGAGGCTCTAGAGAAGGATAGTGCGGTGAGAAACGAGCTGATGGACGGCGCGCGAAGAATGCGTGAGATGCATGGGAGTCTGAAGATGTTTCTCGATCAAGATGATGAGGAGAGCGTTTACTGGGTGGAGAAGACTGGGCGAGATGGCGAGAACCTGGTGTTGCAATCAGCCCCTATTAATGTGGCGGATAGGCTGCGGGAGACGATGTTTGGTAAGGGTAAGACCTGTGTGCTAACGAGTGCTACGCTCGGCGCTGGGGATGAAGACTTAGGATATTTCCGCAGGAGAGTAGGAGCGGAAAAGAGCAGGTTTCTAAAGATAGGGAGCCCGTTCGACTACCAGAATCAGATGCAGATCTATGTGATGCAGGCGATGCCTGACCCTGGCACGGAGAAGTATGAGTCTGCGCTCGTGCACTGGATAGAGAGGGTGTTAAAATACACCGAGGGTAAGGCATTTGTGTTATTCACCAGTTATAGAGTGATGAGAAATGTGGCTGAGGCGATGGAAGATTATTTCGATGAAATGGGTTGGCGTCTGCTAGTGCAGGGAGATGGGATGCCGAGACACCAGATGATTGATGTTTTCCGTGAGGATATACATAGTGTTTTGTTTGGGACCGACAGTTTCTGGGCTGGCGTGGATGTGCCAGGTGAGAGTTTGTCGAATGTCATTGTGACGAGGTTACCTTTCAGCGTGCCAGATCATCCATTAGTCGCTTGTAAGATAGAACAGATCGAGTCCAATGGAGGGAATGCCTTTATGGAATATTCGGTGCCAGAAGCGATCATTAAGTTAAGGCAGGGTGTGGGGAGATTGATCCGTAGTGAAAATGACAGTGGACTAGTGGTGATCCTCGACAACAGAGTAGTGACGAAACGCTACGGGAAACTGTTTCTAGACTCACTTCCACCAGCGCCTGTGAAGATAGTGAAAGAGTAAAAGTTTTTTTACCTGCTAGAAAGGCAGTGGACAGATGTGACCATTTCCCAAATCTATACTGTCTGTCTATGTATTTGAAATAGTCTCTAGGTTTTTTGTGCCCAGATGGGTGGGGGTATAAACTGGGTTAGTTGTTATAATGGCAGTGGAGTGAATTTTTACTCTAGTTTCTAGTTATGCAAGAAAAGGGAAGCAGCGAGAGAGGCTGGAGATCATTTTTTTCATGATACAATTGTGTGTGTTGCGGAAATGAGAGCGGGTCGCTGAGAAATCAGTGGCCCGCTTGAATTTTGGCCTAGCTAAACAGCGAGTAGTTGTTGACCGTTACTGCCAACTACAGGATACTGCATGCATGAAAGTAATCCCAGATATAGTGCTTAGTGAGCACCAAAAGAAGCAGAATTTGATTTCTATTCAACGTGAAGATATCGATGAAAATGAACTGCATGGATTCATCTTGGATTTCAATAAAGAATGGTTACTGATGGTTAAAGAATACGACTTTATTTTTGATGGGTTTATGATGGTGAAGAGGGAATTCGTATCAGCAATCAAGCATGGAAACACACAGAAGTTTCACAAGCGATTATTTCAGATAGAAGGCAAAATGGTAGAGGTGGATTTCGGAAAGACTATCCCTGAAGCTAGAGATGGGGAAAGTTCGATTACGCAATTTGTGCGGAGTCTAGCGGCTGATAAAGTAGTGATGCTGGAAGATGAGCGAGACGATTTCTTCTTAATAGGATTTATCGAAGAATCAGATACTGATAGTTGTATCGGGCTAAGATTTTTTGATGGAGAGGGGCAGCTTGA
The DNA here is from genome assembly GCA_963934155.1 of uncultured Verrucomicrobiales bacterium. GTDB lineage: Bacteria > Verrucomicrobiota > Verrucomicrobiia > Verrucomicrobiales > Akkermansiaceae > Rubritalea. Next base: position 27,174 of record CAWVXI010000013.1, read on the forward strand.
AGAAGAGGTGAGCGACATTAGCCATGATGAGCTCACTATACTCACTTTTGATTCAAGCTATTGTCTCCATTACGAACGATATTTCAGGCGGATGAATAAAAACCAGCAAGGATAGAGATGGTATTATAATCCCTTTAGCCAGCTGATTAAGGCTAGACTATTCTCAATGAATAAATTGATCCACTGATAACAATATGACTTAAATGTGATCCCTGATGGAGAGACGCAGAGCAGCGTGGCCAGTAGGAGGATGTTAGCCAGATAAATGATGGTGAGTGAGAAAAATGAGCCGTTTTCTTTCAGGTCTGGTTGATCCCGCGGGATCATCCAGATGGTCCAGGCTAAGTGAAATGTCCAGGTGAATCCTATTAAGAAATACAGGATTTCATCATGTGCCGGGACCTCTATGAAGAAGCGAGTGATGTAGGATATAGCCAGTATAATACAGCTCCAAAACGGCACAAAATAAGGGGATAGCGCGATCAGTACATTGGTCTTATTCGTGATCACGTAGCCACCATCTGGGGTGACTTTAAATCCAGAAATCTTCCCGCCACAGATAAAGATGAAAAATGCATGAGTGAGTTCGTGCCCTAGGACGTAGAGGTAGAGAAAAGTTTTTCTGAATAATTTAGTGCAGAACCAGCCTAACATGAGAATACAACCTATCGAAAAATACAGAAAGGCTTCGGCATGGAATAGTTGCTGCCAGTAACCGCTAGACGTAGAGGGTAAGGTATTGATTTCAAAAATAGCGACGGTGGAAATGAAGCACGGAAAGATCAAGAAGATACCGACAATCGTTCTCAGGATAAGATGGATGACAGGCAGGCTGTAGTCATCATCGGACTGCTGTGCGATGGACGCATTGACAGATTTCATCCCACGTGACTTCCAATTTCTTTGATTAGTTCGCTGCTGCGCACGGTTACTGGCTGATTGGAAAACTCCAAAAATTCTCGAAGGCTTTTTCCTCCGTGCAGCACTTTGAGAACGCATCCGTTTGGAGGTTCTGGCGTTAGTTCGCTGTTTAGCGTTCCTGGTATTTTGACGTGCCATCTAAAAAGTTAGGGGGAATGAATGTTATTATGTTCATAAGTCCATAACTCATTTCTTAGGCCATGTCGATAGTTAAGATAAATTTAGTTTCTTAACACGCTTACTTAGAAAGACCACAATAGTTGCGGGTATCATCATCCAGAGGCTATAGATACATGGGGCGATGATCATAGCATCGTTTTTGAGGATTTCCGCGGCGATTAGCAGAGCGATGGTTCCATTTTGTAGTCCTACTTCCATGGTAATGCTGATTCGCTGTGAGACATTGAGTCTGCAAAGGCAAGATAGTCCAAAACCGAGCAGTATACCTGCAAGGTTTAATGCGATACATGCTGGGCCTGTTAACACGGCAAATGCGTTCACTTTCTCCGTTCCTAGTTTAATGTAGAGAGCGATAATCACCAGAACGAGGACGGAAGAAGAAATCACTCTGACCCAAGGCTCAGCTTTTGTGGCTTTTTCTTTTAGTCGAGATTTGAGGAACATCCCAATAAGGACAGGTAGCACAGAAATAGCAAAGAGCTTAATGATGGTAGATAAGATGGGGAGGGAGAAGCTTGCTGAGTCAACCTGTTGCCACGCCAGCGCCCAGCTCAGTACGAATGGAATAGTAAACGGTGTGATGAAGCCAATGACAGCAGTCAGAGAGACGGATAGACCCACATCGCCTTTAGCTAGATAGGTGAAGAGATTTGAAGTGACGCCTCCGGGACACAGAGAAATGATGATTAGCCCTACTGCGAGCGCTCCTGATAGCTGGGTAATGGTAACCGCGGCCACTGCCAGTATCGGTAGGAGAATAAGTTGGCAAAGGGCTCCGAGCAGAAAGGCTTTTGGAAATTTAGCAACCTGCTTGAAATCCTTTAGCTCCAGAGTCATTCCGACTCCAGTCATCACCAAGATGAGAGCTACTGGGAGTAGAATAGGGATAATTATTTCGGCCATAATATGGATATTTTAAAAAGGTCTCTGACCTAACACGCTAATAGTATTGCCTGTTTTGCAGCCGTACTAAAACTCTCTTTACTAGCATCCTCTATCACCACATCTCCTGAAGATTTCTGGTAGTTGGAATTTTCACCGCCAGGAGCTCGGTAGCAGAGGTCATAGTGGGTTTCTAGGACAGATTGGACAAAGTTATCCCACTGCTGATTATTGATCAGAGCGTTCCATTCCTCCACCTGTTCGTTCCCTCGAAGTGGGATCAGTTTGCTGAGGAGGAGCTTCAGTTCCTCGGCATTCTCTTGGAAATGGGGATATTCTTCCCTGAGAATTTTTATCCTTTCGGTGACTGGCAGTTGCACATTGATCACACGCGACCTCTTCAGTGCCTTCCAGAGCGCGGGTGGGCAGTGCACGTTACCGATGCGATTGCTCTCAGCTTCAGTGAAGATCGGTTTGCTGAGATCAAACTGCTTCATCTGATGCCAGAGATCAGTCTCAAATTTCTTCTGTGCAGGCTGTGGCGAGCTAGGTGTTCCACCCAGTAATGAACCCTTGTGATTAGCCAGACCTTCTAGATCTAGCACCTGGCTACCTTGTTCGTGAATGGCTGTTAGTAGACGCGTTTTACCGACACCTGTAAGACCTGACAGAACTTGCAAATTTAATCCTTCACTTAGGAAAATTTCTTCAGTGTCATCGACTATAAACTTCCTGAATGCACGGTAGCCACCTTGTGTCACATGTGGTTTCCAGCCGATTGATTTCAGGATGAATGTGAATGATCGCGAGCGCATCCCTCCCCGCCAGCAGTATAGTAATGGTGAGTAGTCTATACCGTGCTCCATCATCTTATTCTGGATATGCTCGGAGACATTCGCAGAGATTAGCGCAGCACCTAGTCTGCGAGCTTCGAATGGGTTACTTTTATAAATTTCGCCTACCGTGGCACGCTGCGCATCATCGAGCACAGGTAAGTTGATGGCACCTGGAATATGGTCTAATGCATACTCGGATGGAGAGCGCACATCGATGATCTCTGAATACTCAGAAAGCTCACAAGGAAATGAAATAGTGGATAAATACTGCATATGGATTAGGCCTACCATCCTGCCTCATTCTCTCTCAGATGAAATCACAAAAATGACTTTTTCGCTAATAATAACATATTTGGCTTTTTTGAATCAGTCAGCGGTATTATTAAAAGCCCATGACAGATATTGATATCGCCCAGAAAGCCGTAATACAGCGCATCGCGCCATTAGCTAAGGAAAAATTAGGTATTTCAGATGAGCATCTAGAGCCTTATGGTCACTATAAGGCTAAGCTCTCTCTCGATTATATTGAGTCTATAAAGTCCAACAAGAACGGGAAACTCATCCTCGTCACCGCGATTAGCCCCACTCCAGCGGGCGAGGGGAAAACTACGACATCGGTAGGTCTAACAGACGGGCTAAACCGCATCGGGAAAAAAGCAGTGGTCTGTCTGCGTGAGCCATCACTAGGACCATGCTTCGGCATGAAAGGCGGCGCCGCAGGAGGTGGCTATGCTCAGGTAGTACCGATGGAAGATATTAATCTCCATTTCACTGGAGACTTCCACGCCATCGGACTAGCCAATAATCTTCTCGCAGCACTATTGGATAACCATATTCACCACGGCAACGATCTTCAGATCGATGTCCGGCGCGTGGTCTGGAAACGGGTCGTCGATATGAATGATCGCGCGCTTCGTGATATCACAGTCGCGCTGGGGGGGGTTGGTAATGGATACCCCAGAACTGATGGCTTCGATATCGTGGTCGCCAGCGAAGTCATGGCTATTTTCTGTCTCTCTACCAGCGTTGCTGAAATGAAAGAGAAGCTCGGCAATATCATCGTGGCTTACTCTAGAGAGCGGAACGCTATCCGAGCTCGTGATCTCAATGCCCATGGAGCGATGACCGTGTTACTAAAAGATGCCTTCAAGCCCAACATTGTACAGACCCTCGAAGGTAACATAGCCTTCGTCCACGGGGGGCCATTTGCGAATATAGCCCACGGATGTAACACCGTAGTCGCCACCCAGACCGCACTGAAACTAGCAGACTATGTCGTCACTGAGGCGGGCTTTGGCGCGGATCTTGGTGCGGAGAAATTTGTTAATATAAAGTGTCGTAAATCAGGTTTGAAGCCAGATGCATCAGTCATTGTCGCCACCATTAAAGCTCTTAAATATCACGGTGGAGTCAAGCTTGCTGATCTTCAGGAAGAAGACCTCACTGCACTTGAGCATGGTCTCAAAAACCTCGAACGTCACATCCATAATATTCGTGATGTTTTCGGGCTACCATGTATCGTAGCGATCAATAAATTCAGCTTTGACACTCAAGCAGAGATCGATCTCGTCACCAATAAACTAGCACATCTCCAAGCAAAAGTAGTGCTCGCAGACCACTGGGCGAACGGCGGTGCAGGAGCAGAAGCCCTCGCGCGTGAAGTGGTGAACACATTAGAAACTACCCCAGCAGATTTCAGATTCGTCTATGAAGATGATGCTCCTCTGTGGGACAAAATGGAAGCAGTAGCCAAGAAAATCTACGGTGCTAGAGGCATCGAAGCTGACAGCAAAGTGCGAAGCCAGATCAAGAAACTCCAGCAAGAAGGTTTTGGAACTTATCCTATCTGCGTGGCTAAAACTCAATACAGTTTCTCCACAGACGGCAAACTACTAGGCGCACCTGAAGATCACCTGGTGAAGATCCGCGAAGTCAGGCTTTCAGCAGGAGCAGAATTTGTTGTCATGATCTGTGGCGACATAATGACCATGCCAGGGCTCCCCAAAGTTCCTGCAGCCAATAGAATAGATATTGATGCCGATGGAAAAGTAGTTGGCCTCTTTTAAACCTAACGGCTTGTATCTTTAAACTTAAACCTTTAAACTCATAATTATCATGCAACACCACGTATACTTCTGGCTAAAAGCCGAGCACAAGACAGACGAAGCAAGAGCAGCATTCGAAAATGGACTTAACCTCTGCAAAGGAGTTAGTCACGTAGCTAGCGGAGGGTGGGGTAAGCCAGCTGCCACAGCCGACCGCGCAGTTACTGATAAATCGTGGGACTATTCATTGTATCTTAGTTTTGATAACGTTGAAGGCCACAACGCCTACCAAGTAGATCCTGATCATCACACTTTCGTAGCCGAGCACGGACACCGCTCGGAAAAGGTCATCGTGATGGATGTGGAGTAAGTCTTCGTTAGTCATCATATCAGATCTGGATGTATTGGCATCCAGCTAATAAATCCTTGGAGGGTCACAGCAAGTTGCGTTATATAAACAGCAACCCTCAAAAAATTAAGATCTCTAAGGACGTTTGGTGCGCAGTCACTATACAAAAATCAATGATGGTAGTATGCCGCAGTGCTGATTCTTCCGAAAGTATTAAATAGGCAATAGCCCTTAAACGGCGACAAGGAAGTAACTAAACTGCTCGCTCGACCTTCATCGTGAAATGCTTTATAAGCATATCGAACAAGTAACCAGTGGCCCATTCATCTAGTAAATGGAGTTCTCGTATTTCTGAGAATCTCCGAATCAAATTAAACGATCAGCAGAGGTTTTTACTTGCTTGCGTGGTCTGTGGCTTATTATGTGGATTGCTCGCGGTTGTTTTTCAGCTAATGATTCATGGCACGTTCCACCATTTGTGGGATTTTGCCACGAGCCATCACGAGACTTGGGGATTCGTCGCCATCATGCTCACTGCTCCTACGCTGGGAGGTCTTATTTGTGGACTAGCGATTAAATACTGGGTGCCTAGTGCCTTAGGGAGTGGCATTCCCCAGACGAAGGAAGCTTATTATAATAAAGGTGGCCGGATATCGACTTTTACAGGAATGTGGCGTGTCATACTGGGGACGGTTTATATAGGCCTTGGTAATTCATTAGGTCGAGAAGGTCCCATGGTGCATGCTTCTGCTGCCATTGCTTCGCGTATCGGCCGGTTTATTTTCCTAGATACAGAGCGTGTCCGCGCTATGATACCAGTGGGGATGGCGGCGGGGATTGGTGCGGCATTTAACGCGCCACTGTCTGCGATTACTTTTGTTTTTGAAGAGCTGTTAGATAACTTTTCCACGAAAGCAATCGGTGGGATGGTAGTGGCGGTGGTCATCGCTGCGGCAGTATCTCGCTCTATCTTAGGTGAAGACCCGGTGCTCAACACTCATTTAGCGCTCGACTACGAAACCTCAGCCTGGATGCTGGTTGCCATTCCACTCGGTGCGATTGCGGGGCTAATGGGGCATTTCTTTGTCGGCTCTATCCTCACTGCGCGGAAATTCATTAGATCTAGAACATGGCTTAATTCGTGGTACACACCCGCTGCGGGCGGACTCATTTGTGGCATGCTAGGTTGCCTCGCATTTTGGATGACTAGCAGTGCAGGGAATGCTCAGCACGGTGTTTTCAGTATTGGTTATGGGTCGCTCGAGGCGGCATTTGAGAACCAGCTCATCCTGTCAATTCTGATCACTCTGTTAGCGTTTAAATTTGTAGCTGTCGTGGTCAACTACGCATCCGGCGGGAGTGGCGGACTGTTCTCACCCACGCTCTTCCTCGGCGGTATCCTTGGTGGTGTCGTTGGCGTTTTGTTAGTGAAGTCTAATAACTACTTCGATGTGTTGACGATTACTGATGAATCCCAAATCATTGGCGGCTGTGTGCTGCTCGGGATGGGAGCGATGTTTGGATCAGTGCTTCGTTGTCCATTCACTTCACTGATTATTATTTTCGAACTCACCGGAAACTACTCGCTGATCCTGCCCTTAATGGGTGGCAATATGCTCTCTTGGGCCATCTCTAGAAAGTTCCGGCCGATCGCACTTTACGATGCACTTTTGCTAGGTGATGGAGTCTCGCTGAAGCGCATGCCCTTATACAGGGGTGCTCAAGACTATCGAAATCTTCCTGTGGCTGCCATCATGACGCACGATGTCTATTCCGTGAAATCCTGGCTCACTGCCGAAGAAAACCTGAGCGAAATCCAGACTGGCAGAACTAAGCACCATGCCTACACCGTGATCGGTGAAGAGGGGAGGTTTGAAGGGGTCGTTAGTCAACATGAACTCCAAGAAGTCGGGCCGGAGACTCAAGTGTTAGATTTAGTCCAGAATCAAGCTGTCATTTTCGTCCACCCGGAAGCTTCGATTCGTGACGCCTCACATCTAATGATTCAAAATGACATCCAGCAACTTCCTGTTCTGAGTGCAACAGACAAAGATCGACTACTCGGTATCTTGACTCTCAATGACATCGCTAGACAGCAAAATGCTACCCAGATCTAGATTAGCTTCCAAAAGTTCTACTTTATATCAGTAGCTTTTAGCTCTTTGATCTGAATATTTTTGTATTCCATCTTGGCGATTCCGCCACTGTGGAGTTGTAGTGCGATGACGCCCTTGCTGGGGATATTTTTATCCTTCTCGGTGTAGTCTGCTACAAGAAAGTCATTGATATACAGTTGATGGTGGTCGCCTTTACAGATGATCTTATATGTGTGCCAATCATCATCTTTAAAATCTTTATACAGTTCCTTTGTGTCTCCTGAGATCAGCTTTCCACGGCGGTGCTCATCATAAATATCACCCCAGTATCCTTTTCCAATGTCAGCTTGGTAGCCAATAATTTTCTTTTTGATAATCGATCTGTATTGAATTCCGCTGTTGATGAGTCCAGTGGCTTGATCCCCACTAAGGCGAAATTCACAGGTGAACTCGAAGTTTTGGTATTCTTTAGTAGTGGCAAGGTAAGTATTCTTAGGCATTTTCTTATCCCCACTTGAGCAGGTAATGACGCCATCGATAACTGCCCAGTATTTGGCTAAGGCGGGATTAACGGCCTTCCAGCCACTCAAGGTTTTACCATCGAACAGTGTCACCATATCACTGTTCTTTGCTTCTGATACGAGAGGTTTAGCTTCACATTCAGTGAGTGAAACGATGGTGCATATGGTGCAGGTGAGTAGAGTTTTTTTCATCAGGTTATTTGAGTGTTTTAATGTATTCTAAGAGGTCGACCATTTGCTGGTTATTCATGTTGCCAAACATGTCTGGCATAAACGATCTTCTGCCAACGAAGCTGGAACGGCTAATTTCTGTGGTGGGTGTGAATACCGTGCTGCCACCCATCATAGCGATAGTGACGCCTTTCTTATCTTGTTTTACGAGGAATCCCTCTGCGGTAGAGCCGTCTTTTTTGGTGACACGATACAGACCGTAACCACCTTCAACTGCTTGATCTGGATCTACGATGGCAGTGAGTAGATGGGTAGTATCGCGGTGGGCAGATCCATCGAGAACAGGTGCTATTTCCTGACCCTCGGTGCCTACCTTGTGACACATCATACAGCTTTGGAATGTCTGTTTACCAGCGATGGCGTCGCCCTTGAGCTTCTTTGTAGCAGCCAGAAAACTCATGATTTTCCCTTGCCTAAGTTTCTGTTCATCCGCCTTTGATTGCCTGACAATTTTGTCCAACTCTTTTGCTACAGGATTTCTACGTGCTGATGTTTTGATCCGTTCAGCTGCCGAGAGAGAGAATGCTTTAGAGGTAAGTTTTTTCTGAGTGTACATTTCTAATAGTAATGAACATCCTTGCTTACTTTGCGAAAATTTATCGGTGATTTCCTGATGCTGATCAGCGGGAGTTGAGTTAATTAATTTCTCCAGAATAGCTGCGCCTTCTTTGCGTTTTGGTTTGATGTATGAGGCTAGTGCATTCAAGCGAATGTCCCTCGTTTGGCTGTTTTTATTGATGATGCTCAATAAATTTTCCAGGTAGTGCTGTGGCTGGAGCGAGTAGACTGCTAGCAGGAGGCTTAGCGATTTCTCATCCTTAGGCTGAATCTTCACAATTTTAGCATGAAGCCCGTTTACCTTGAGCTTATGAACGGCACTCAAGCCTAATTCTAGAGTCTCTGGCTTATCTAATAGATTACTAACAGCAGGCGTGAGGATTTTTATTAGCTGCGGTGACTGAATTCTGGAGAGATAATTTATAGAGAGTTTCACATACATAGCTGCGTTCTTGGGTTCAGAAAAATTCTGTTTTACCGCATCGTATATATCGCTATCTTCGAGCATGTTAGCGATAGCGATGAACGTCTCGTCATCTAGCGTTTTATCTGAGATTTGTTGCCAAACAATAAGGAATGCCGCTTTCTTTTGCTCACTAGGGAGAGCCTGAAGTGCCCAGAGTCTGTTCTCCACTGGCGCGCTATTCGACTCTGGAGATTTGAAGTAGGCAGACAGCTCGGTGGGATACTGTTCTAGGGCTTTACGAGCGAGGAATCGCTCAAAATTTCTCTCATAGCTACCACCCAGAGCATTGCCCACAAGAGCAGGGTTACAGGCAGCGACAATCGTGGCTATGGTATTTTTGTCAGCGGCGTTAATGTCTGTTAGAGTCCGTAGCACCTGGCTTCTGATCATCGGATTAGGATGGTTGAGCTTATCAGCGATGAGGGTATCTACTGCCGCGGGTGTGAGCTTGAAGCTACTTAGTGTGCGGATGGTCTCACGGACTAGGTCAGCATCTTTATCGCTGAGGAGTGCGGTGACAATGGTCATGTCAAAGTGACGCAAACTTTCAAGAGACCACAGCGCATGGATGCGGGTAGTGATGGTCTGCGACTGATCTTTGGTTAATTCAATCAAGCTAGTGGTGAGTCTTTGTTTGTCACTTTCACTATGAGGACGATCTGCTATCTGATGCCAGGCAGCACGTTTTTCCCATAGACTGCCAGATTTAAGATGCTCTACTAGCTGAAGAGTAGGGGACTTCATCAAGTTTGGAATATTGCGTGGTTGTTGTGACTGATGACGGATGCGCCAGATACGACCATGTGTTTTATCTCTATCTGGATGACTTGTGCCCACCTCATTGTGTGAGACTATTTTATTATACCAGTCCGCAATATAGAGGCAGCCATCAGGACCAAACTCTATATTCACAGGACGAAACCAATCGTCCTCAGAGGTAAGGAAATCTTCTAAGTGGACGGCTGAAATGCTACCATCAGGAAGACGAGTTATTTTGACTGCATTGATCGTTGATGTAATGGGATTAGCCAGTAGCGCTATATCTTGCCAGTCCTCAGCAGGGAATGAACCGGTGGCATCATCCATGAATTCCAAACCAGAGATACCACTGGCTCCAACTCTGAATTTATGGTTCACTGGGATAAGCGGCTGATAAGGACGGAGTTTAGCATTTCCGATGCCTCTGAATCCAGTTTGTGGCTCGGCTGGGTTTACTGAGAAACCGAAGTCGTTTGCCTCAGTGAGATACCACTGACCTTTGCCTCGGAGTTGAAATCCCCAGATGTTATTTAGTCCAGAATTCACCAGTTCTACTCTCTGTTTATCATGGGAAAAGCGGACGATCTTGCTGTAATCGATCCGAATGCTATTGTCAGATTTCGTTGGTTTGATTTCACCTTTATTAAGTGCCCCTTGCGAGAAATGAACATAACCACCGGGTGCTCTCACCAAGGTGTGTGACATGGTGTGCGTGTCTGTGAATCCGAACCCTGTGAGAACTGGCTCCATCTTGTCTGACTTCCCGTCGCCATCAGTATCGCGAAGTAGGAAGAGCTCAGACCCGTGGCAGACATAAGCGCCGTCTTTATAGGGTAATACAGATTGCGGAATAGTCAGTCCATCAGCCCACACACGAAGCGGCTTGCTAGCAGGCTTGTTGATATCATCTAAAATCAAGATTTTATCCTCACCTTTTGCTTTGAGTTGATAGAGATCCTTAATACGTTTAAATTCTGGGTTTTTATCCTGTTCCGCAGGATTATCCATAAGTTTAAGCAAGGTGTTCCACGGGATATTTTTAACCGGGTCAAGTGGATACATACTCGCGGTCTGAGTCCATAGCCTCCCCGCATCATCAAAAGAAATATTGATAGGGTTAATGACCCCATGCTCTTCAGATGCGACTAGTTCTATGATGTAGCCCTCGGGAAGTTTAAAGCCTTTCAGTTGCTCTTCGGCAGTGAGAGTCTCAGTGCGGATAGATTGCGTCTTTTTCTTAATAAAAGGCTTATTCTTATCTTTAGGTGGCAGAGGATCAGCGAGAACTAATGATGCAACTAGTCCTAGGATTCCTGTGATGGAGTATACCGATAATTTAATGCTCATATTTTAATATTATACGCTCTGAATTGAAAGTTTATTTCACAGACTATTTGATTGTTTGATGAGTCTCAGGCGTCTTATATCCATTTGGATAATTAGACTGCCATTTCCAGGCGGACTCGATCATTTCTTGCAGGCCGAATTCTGCGTGCCAGCCTAGCTCATTATTCGCCAGCGTGGCATCTGCTGTGCACTCCGCGATGTCTCCCGGACGGCGGGGCCCGATGACTGTCTTGATTTCTTTTCCAGAGACTTGACGAAAGGTTTCTACCATCTGCTTCACTGAGTAGCCGGTGCCTGTTCCGATGTTGTAAATAAGCGTGCTGTTCACATTAGAGGTAAGTTTTTCGATCGACTTGACGTGCGCCCGAGCCAGATCTACCACATGAATATAGTCTCTCACTCCGGTGCCGTCTGCCGTATCGTAGTCATCCCCAAAGATAGTCACATGCTCGCGGATGCCTGCGGCTACCTGACTCACGAATGGAAGTAGGTTGTTTGGATATTCTGGATCTTCACCAATCTGACCAGACTCGTGCGCACCAACGGGATTAAAATAGCGAAGTAAGATGACGCCCCAGTCGTGCGCGTGGCTCGTGTCCATCAGGATCTGTTCCATCATTGCCTTAGTTTGACCGTATGGATTAGTCGCATGAATAGCGGCGTCTTCTTTGATCGGGATTTCTACTGGGTCACCATAGACTGTTGCAGATGAACTGAACACGATGTTAGAGACACCATTGTCACGCATCACCTCGAAGAGTGTGAGTGATCCAGATATATTATTTGTGTAATACATTAAAGGCTGCTCGACAGATTCACCAACCGCTTTTAGCGCAGCAAAATGAATAACGGCATCAATTGTTCCTTCAGATTTAAAGACGGCATCAAGTGCGTCTTTATCTAAGAGGTTAACCTCATAAAAGCTGAGTGGCTTCCCTGTGAGCTGCTGCACTCGTTTCATAGGCTCAGCCACAGAGTTTGTGAAATCATCAACGATAACGACCTCGTAGCCAGAGTTGAGAAGCTCGATGCATGTGTGAGAACCGATGTATCCTGCTCCTCCTGTGACTAGTATTTTTTTCATAATTTAGAAATTTGAAATCATTTAGACTGCTCTAGCATCTTGATAATTGGTGCTTCAGCGCGTGCTCTTATTTCTTCAGGCATTTCTACTGTGGGGGAGAGGTTCTTGAGGCAATCATGTAGTTTTTGAAGCGTGTTCATTTTCATGAATTTACAGTCATTACAGGCACAGTGATCAGTGGGTCCAGCGATAAGGTTTTTATCAGGTGCCTCTTTTCTCAGTCTATGGAGCATCCCGCTTTCTGTGACGACGATGATGTTTTTTACTGGGGAATTTTGACAATACGATACCATTTTCTCAGTAGAGCAAACTTCATCCGCAAGTAGTCTAACCGCTGTAGTGCACTCTGGATGAGCCACTACAAGGGCATCTGGATACTCCGCTTTGATCTTATTAATAGAGTTCTGAGTGAACTCGACGTGCACATAGCAAGCTCCCTGCCAGAGATCCATCTTACGGCCCGTCTGCTCCATCACCCAAGCCCCAAGGTTTGCGTCAGGGACGAAAAGGATCGGTCTATCAGCGGGTGCTTTGTTGACTATTTTGACGGCATTTCCTGAGGTGCAGATCACATCACAGAGCGCTTTCACGCCACCTGAGCAGTTAATATAAGCAATAACGTAGTAGTTTTTCTCAGTATTGGCTTTAAGAAACGCTTCTAGGTCTTCAGCAGGGCATGACTCTTCGAGCGAGCAGCCAGCATCTTTATCCGGAAGGATCACGGTTTTGTTAGGATTGAGGATCTTAGCTGTCTCCGCCATGAAATGCACACCACAAAAAGCAATGACTTCAGCCGCAGTATCTCGCGCCTTGTATGCTAGTCCTAGAGAGTCGCCCACATAGTCAGCTATATCCTGAATCTCACCATCCTGGTAGTTATGAGCGAGAATGACGGCGTTGCGCTCTTTCTTGAGACGCAGGATTTCTTCTTTGAGGTCAATAGCTATTGCAGGCATGAAGTTAGGATAGTCTGAAATCTTGATTTGCCAATTGATTTATGAGGCAGTGGGGGAGATTTTATAGATTAGTGAGTATCAGCCAGTTCGCGTATTCGCTAATACTTAAAAATGACCGTTTATAATCTACCTCTTTTATGAGGTAGCTTACTTTAAAGTAAGCAATATTTATATTACCATTGCGCATACAGTCGCTTATCTTTTGTTAACAGCACTAAAATATTTAAGTCAAATTTTTCACACGATGACTCCAAGAACATACATAAACCCATCTTTTCAAGGGGTAAACAAAGGTTTTGCATTGATTTCAACGATCTCTATCATGAGCTTATTACTTATCATCGCACTGAGTATGATGAGTCTGTCTACCGTTACAACTAGGGAGATAACTAGGAACTCTGCCCAAGCTGAAGCCCAAGCTAACGCGAGATACGCGCTGATGTTAGCGATCGGTAAACTTCAGACTCATCTTGGACCTGACCAGAGAATTTCCATGACTGCGGATCAACGTAGTGATGCGAGTGGTGACGGTAGTGTGACTTCTGCAGCACTTGGAAACAGGCATTGGACGGGAGTTTACGATGCATGGACACCTGATTCAGAAACTCGTCCCGATCCTAAGTTCCGTTCTTGGCTGATCTCTGGTGATCCTAGCAGCACAAACCAGCTAGATTTATCAGACAGCGTTCTACCAAGCGCTCAGTCAATGGAGTTAGTGGGTGCAGGCACTGTGGGTGCTGACATTAAAGATTATGTCAGCGTGCCCCTAGTGGGTATAAGCGATGGTATCAATAACAGGGGTCGAATTGCTTACTGGATAGGTGATCAGGGTGTGAAAGCTGCGATTGGCACGCCGCCCCCAACAGAAGGAACCTCTCTAGGTTTGACACGTAACAATCTACACACAGCTCCGCGCAATGCCGTTGAGTTGGCGTCAGTCATGGACGTTAAGCCTTTTGCTGATCTAGACTCTGATGACCCGAAACTGGCCAAAGTTACCAGTTGGCAGCAGACAGCGCATTTATTAACGGACATCAGAGCGCCACGCCCCTTATTTCATGACCTTTCAGCCTTCTCCACTGGTCTGCTAACCAACGTCCGTGACGGAGGCTTCCGGAAGGATCTTTCGATGAAAATGGAGACTTATACTGGTGCTCCAGATCTAACAAATCTTGAAGAAGTTCTCTATACTGCTAAAAGCACAATGTCTGGTAATGAAGAAGTTGGTATCAATTTCATGGAGCTTTGGGGTTATTACCATCTCTATAAAGAACTTAAATATGGTGGAGGACTCAACTATACTACGGGCGGCAGCATTCCCGTTGATGTGGCCTACCTTGAGACGAAGAAAACGCAGGCAGAGCTCAACTCAGACACTTGGGATCGGCTCAAACACCCGATCACGATCAATTATCAGACGGTCTTTTCATTCGAGGCTGACCCACACGCTAGTGAGGATGGGAAGTACGTTTTATGGTTGAACTTTGATCCGGTAGTGACGCTGTGGAATCCGCTGGACGTGCCCGTGAACGTTCCTAGGCATGCCGAGGGTAGACAATGGAATTATCTTTATTCATTTTGGATGATTCCCTACGATATCAACGTGTCGATAAACGGTGGCCCGGAGATAAAGTGTTCAATTCTCAAATCAGCGAATCGGAAAAATGATGGTAATTTCTTGAAATTGAATGCCGGCGTGGAGGAAGCCCTCACACTGAAGCCTGGGGAAGTGGTGAAAATTTCGCAAGATGGTGATCTGTCCAGCGACCAGAGAGGGCAAAGTATCGGTGGCTGGGAGGGATTCAATGGCAAAAAAGGTTTCAACTATGGAGGAGGTGCTCGGGTGCCTTTACTGACTGAGAACAGCTCATTGGGTAGCGGCGATATTGCTGATCTCGAGCATGTGGTAGTATCAGCCACTGACACAATTTCTTATACGGTTACGCCTAGGGCAACGGCTGAGTCGGGTAATTCAAGTAAATTTGCCCGCACGCACGTCTGGTTGAATCTCGGTGGCAGGGGGGGGAGCCTTCACAGCTTCATGTCCGTCGACAGTCGTATAGGCTATTCACGTGCTCAGGTTGGGGAGAAAAGGAGATACGGAGGATACTGGGGTCCGAACCCTCTGGATATACGTGCTAATGAGCATCCCGAGGTATTTCCTGTACTTGAGGGGCCTTCCGAGACGCGGGATCTCCCGGTCTCAGGGCTGATAAATGAAAAGGCGCCGTTCATGGTTCATTCCTACTTTGCAAAAACGGAGGAAGAAAATCTGTCCAGTACGAGGATGATGGCTCGGTTTAATCCGCGGGCATATAGCCACAATTTCTACGATCTGTCCAAACGGGAGCGCGATATGATGCCGTTCGAAACAACGGTCATCGGAATGACAAGTTGGCTGGACGCCCCTTTGGACGAGTCCATCACCGGACAGGGATATTTCGGATCAAGTCTAGGTGCGCAATTCGGAGCCAGCTTTGTAAACACCCACAGCGTGCCGCGTCAGCCGATCGTCTCGCTCGCTGCACTGCAACACTCGTTTGCCAACGGATTTAACATGCCCACCAGGGATACTCCCTGCGAGACGGGCAGAAAGCCTGACCATACCAATCAGCTCTATCCATTAGAACCGCAGATTTCTCATGCGATAGGCAACTCCCTGGCACCCTCAGTGATCCCATCCGACAAGACTACTCATAATATAGCTGGTTACCCAGATCCGCTTGCTGACCATTCTTATCTTGCTAACCGCGAGCTATGGGATGACTACTTTTTCTCTGGAATAGCTCCAGAGAGTAGCCGAGCTTTTGGTGCAGAGCGTGATCAGAAAACAGTGGCACTTGAGTTTTTCAATTACACAAAGCCTCTTCCCGTAACTCGCTATCTTCCACGGTCAGGTGGACCTGAAGCAGAAAAATTAGTCAATTCATTCTTCGATGGCATCAAGCCAAACGATTTAGCGGTAAGAAGTGTCGCCAGTCACTTGCGGGTGGATGGAATGTTTAACGTCAACTCAACTTCAGTCGAAGCATGGAAGACGGTCTTAGGCTCGCTAAAAGACCGCCCGATTGTGGTAAGCAGTGTGGATGGTAGCGAATCAATAGCTCCAAAGGACGGCAAGACTCCTGTTGCAGGTATCAATGCTCCGAGAAATGTTATTATTGAGGATGAGAATGTCCCCAGTGCTGAGCAGTGGACTGGTCGCCGTGTTCTCACGGATGATGAGATTGAGGAACTCGCCATTGCCATCGTGAAGCAGGTGCGCAAGCGCGGACCGTTCTTGAGTTTATCAGATTTTGTGAATCGCAGAGTAGGCACTGATAAAAAGCTTGCGCGTTCAGGAGCGATCCAAAGTGCGCTAGACTCTGATGAGGTTGAAATTAATAAAGAACAGAATACTGGACGCGGGGTTGACCCTTCAGTCGCTTCTAGGTTCGAGTTTCCAGAGGCAGAAGAGGGCGCGATGAACTACGGTGCTCCATCCTACGTCAAGCAAGGAGATATTCTAACTCCAATCGCACCTATTCTCTCAGCACGTTCAGACAGCTTCATCATCCGCGCCTATGGAGAGTCCTTGGACAATAAGGGCAATGTACTGGCGCAAGCATGGTGCGAGGCTGTCGTCGAACGTAACCGAGATTATATTGACACCACCGATAATCCTGAAATTCTTCCTTTAGATCTGATTATAACAGTAAACAAAGATTATGGTCGTCGTTTTAATATGATCTTATTCCGCTGGTTAAATGCGAATGAAATCTAGATACTCCATTTCATGATGAAATTATTAATCTCCTACTTAGCACTGACAATTGTTGCTATTCTGCCTGCCTTAGCATTTCAGAGTGCAGCGGAAAAGGCTAAGGATATGAGCAAAGTAGAAGTGCGTTTCCTTGCAGAGAGGATACCTCGTAACTTAGGTAAAGTGGTGCTTGTGAGTGAAGATTTACGTTCTGATCCATTTGATCTTCCGATGAATAATCTGTCTCCTCCTCAGAAGCCTCCCGCTAGGATCTTTAGTGTATTTGCAGTGGATGAAAATGTTTCGATTGCTGCTGTTAAACTTCCAGAAGAAGGTGATTCTTTCGTGGTTATCCTGCTCCCATCAACCAAGGACAGGGGCGCATACTCACCCTTAGTTATACCCTTTGAAAATCCTAACTTCAAAGGAGGTGACATCTATTTCCACAATAACTCAAACAAACCAGTATTAGGTCTCATTGGTAAGACAAAGATGGCTCTGGCACCAGGAAAAGGCACGGTCATCACGCCTCGTGGATTTGGAGATGAAAAGTATTACCACGTGATGCTCGGGGTTAGAGAAGCCAAAGGCAATAAAGTGATCAAGTCCATGAAGTGGCCTTCATCGAAGACGATGAGGAATTACGTTTTCTTCTACGTTGATCCAAGAAAAAACAGGGTCAGCTACCGCGCCGTAGATGAGTTTATTCTGCCCAAGCAGTAGGCTCCGCCAGAGGGGTAGATAAACATAGATCTCAGTTGCTAAACTTTGACAGAGCATCTAAAGCTTTACACATGCAACTTATGCAACCATTACCGATGCCGGAGAAAATCACTGGAGTGCTTTCGTTTGATTTCGACGGGACGCTGGTCTGTCCTGAGTCCGATCCTCAGCTGGATCCTAGATTCTTCGAGGTGATTCAGCAGTTCCGCGAGGCGGGGTGGATGTGGGGGGTCAATACGGGTCGATCTCAGATGCAGATGATCTCGGGGTTTATGGAGGGTAAATTTCCGTTTTTACCAGATTTCTTGATTGCACGTGAGCGAGAGCTCTATACGCCGGGGGCGCTGAATCGATGGATTCCTGTGGCGGAATGGAATGAACGGTCCGAGAAAGATCATAAAAAGATGTATCGGAGAGTGAGGAAATTTATCGATATTGTCCGTGATCATGTGGAGAACGAAACTAGTGCGAAATGGATCACGGAAGCGGGTGATCCAGCTGGTATAGTGGCTACTTCTGTGGAGGAAATGGCGGAGATTATTGCCTTTATCGACGCTCAGATAGGGCAATATAAGAATCTAGGCTACCTGCGCAATACTATTTATCTGAGATTTAGTCACAAGGATTACCATAAGGGAACTTCGCTCGCAGAGATCGTTAGACGCTGCGGGGTGGAGAAGGAGCAGGTCTTTGCCATTGGTGACGGGCACAATGACATCGATATGCTGCACAAGGATTATGCGGGCATGATCGCCTGTCCCGCTAATGCTGATGATGATGTGAAGCAACACGTGCGTGAGCAGGGTGGCTATATTTGTAAACAAAGAGCTAGTCTAGGAGCGATCGAGGCGATTGATCATTTCCTGAATAGGGTGAGCTGATAAAAATATGCATCAGCCGTGCGAATTGTCTTCACAATTCAGCTACTGAAATGTTTTCTTAGTGATGACGGTATGAGCGATAAAGAAAAAAAATTTAAACGAGTAGTTCTCAAGCTTAGCGGTGAAGCTTTGCGCGAGGTAGGTAGCCAAGATAATATCTCACCAGAGATCGTCGAGCGCATCGCAAAAGAAATTTCTGCAGCCCATAAGGAAGGCATAGAAATAGCCATCGTAGTAGGTGGTGGAAACTTCTGGAGAGGTGCTAGCGCATCTGCCCGTGGCATGGATAGAGCCACTGCGGACTACGTGGGAATGATGGCCACAGTGATGAATGCACTTGCCGTCCAGTCGGCGATTGAAGCAGAAGGAGTGCCCTGCGTTGTTCAGTCGGCCATCGAGATGAAGAACGTCGCCGAACCATTCATCCGCCGCAAGGCACGCCGCCAGCTCAGCCAGAACTACGTGGTGATCTTCGCCGCTGGGACAGGCAGCCCATTTTTCTCTACAGACACTACCGCTGCACTCAGAGCGAGCGAAATGTCCGCCAATGCTATCCTCAAGGCAACCATGGTCGATGGCGTCTACACTGCAGATCCAAAGAAAGATCCTACCGCAGTCCGCTACGAGAAAGTGGATTTTCAAACTTGTATTAATGACCATCTCGCGGTTATGGACTCCACTGCATTTTCACTCTGCATGGACAATAAGGTCCCCATCATGGTGTTCGATCTCAATGTTCCTGGAAATATTACTAAGGCGATCCTTGGTGAGCAAATCGGCACGATGGTCAGTAACTAATATCTTCTAGCAAATTAACTTAACAGAAATAGAAACATCTAACAAAATAGTATTATGGAACCTAAAGAAGCAATCGCAGAAATAGAAATGGCAATGGAATCTGCCATCGACCACATGAATAAAGAATTCTCATCGGTCCGTACCGGTAAAGCATCACCATCGCTAGTAGAGAATGTCATGGTTGATGTTAAAGCCTACGGAACGAAGATGAAACTCCGTGATTTAGCGATCATCAGCACTCCTGAG
Organism: uncultured Verrucomicrobiales bacterium; assembly: GCA_963934155.1. Lineage (GTDB taxonomy): Bacteria > Verrucomicrobiota > Verrucomicrobiia > Verrucomicrobiales > Akkermansiaceae > Rubritalea. The sequence goes on from CAWVXI010000013.1 coordinate 46,795, forward strand.
CCGAGACAGATCGTCATCCAGCCGCATGATCCGAGCACAGCAGATGATATCGACCGCGGTATCCGAGAGGCTCAGCTAGGATTCAATCCCGTGAACGAAGGTAAACTCCTAAGGCTCCCCATTCCGGAGCTAAACGAAGAGCGTCGTCAAGAAATGGTCAAGCGTGTCAGAAGTATCAGCGAGGACATTAAAGTGCGTGTTCGAGGATGCCGAAAAGACGGCATGGATGCTGCTAAGAAGATGAAGAGTGACAACGTCCTCACCGAGGACTCTCAGCATGACTTTGAAGCTCAGGTGCAGGAAATCACAGATAGATTTGGCAAGAAAGTAGATGAAGAATCTGCTGCTAAAGAAAAAGAAGTCATGACTGTTTGAAATAAGACAGAATCTCTCGAAATAAATTTTAAGTAATCATCTCATAACAACATGGAAAACGTAATCATCATCGGAACCGGTCCCGCCGGATACACCGCCGCTATCTACTCTGCACGTGCAGATCTCAGCCCGCTTATGCTCACTGGATCACAGCCAGGTGGACAACTCACTACCACCACAGATGTGGAGAACTTCCCAGGCTTCCCAGACGGAATCTTAGGTCCAGAACTGATGCAGAAAATGCAGCAACAAGCTGAACGCTTTGGAACTAAGGTTGAAAATGGAATCGAGGTCACAGGTATCGAACAGAATGCCGATAAATCATTTACCGTTCACGCTAAGAATGTCTTCTCCACAGACGATGTGAAGACCTATCAGACCAAGACTGTGATCATCGCATCTGGCGCATCTGCTAGATATCTTGGTTTACCTGGAGAATTGGAACTGGTTAAATCTGGTGCAGGGCTCACTGCATGTGCTACCTGTGATGGAGCATTCTATAGAGATGTTCCAGTCTGTGTTATTGGTGGGGGAGACTCTGCTGCGGAAGAAGCGACCTTTCTCACTAAGTTCGCCAGTAAGGTTTATATTATTCACCGCCGTGACGAGCTTCGTGCATCTAAGATTATGGCAAACCGCGCTCTCAGTAATGAAAAAATAGAACCGGTCTGGAATTCGGGAGTGACTGGTTATGTACTTGATGATAATAAGCGTATTCGTGCAGTGAAGCTTAAGAATACTGTCGATGGTACAGAGTCTGAACTAGCAGTAGAAGGTGTGTTCATGGCCATTGGTCATGATCCAAATACAGGCTTCATTGACAAGCAACTCGTCGACCTCGATGAAGGTGGCTACATCATACCGATTCTAGGAAAGACAGCGACTAAGACACCAGGCATCTATGCCGCTGGCGATGTAGCAGACACCGTCTACCGTCAGGGCATCACTGCCGCTGGATTAGGCTGTGCAGCATCTCTAGAAGCCGAACATTATATTGCTAACCTAGAAGGCTAAGCTTTAAGTTATCGCTTTAAAGAGTGATAAAAATCAGCCTATAGTGATCGTTTCGCTATGGGCTGTTTTATGTGAACTTGTTAGTTTACTATTCAGAATCACTCACATTTCCCACATCAGCATCGGTGTATTCTTCCACGGTAATGCCGGCAGCGAGACCATCGCGAACCTGGTTTTCTAGGTTGTCATCGTCCATTTTATCGACACTTTTTTCAAATGTGCGGAACTGCTTACTCGTATCGGAAAGAGCGATGTGAAGAACGGGATCACCTGGCAAAACTGCGGGCATAGTGGTCATTCCGAGCACGAGTCCGTCATGCGGGCTAATGATTGTTTCGAGTTCTTTGCCAAGCAGGCCAGTGTTACTAGCCAGGGGCTGATCCCTCTTAACGATTTCCCCAGGTGCTACGTGGAATCTTAAAAACCCACCATACCCAGCTCTCACCCAGCTGGAACTCTGGACGATCATTTGGTGTGGTGAAGTCTCTGGGCGGAGGTCATCTGTAACATCGATCATGTTAAGTTCAGCCATGATGTGGATGAGTCCTCGCTGCGTCATATCTTGCACCGCAGACTCTACTTTGAGCGCTTCGCCAGCTTCTAGAATAATGCTAGGACAGCCAGCCTTACAAGCTTCCCTTCGAAATGACCCATCTGGTCCTGTGCTGTTCACGATGACTTCAGCACCGAATGCTTTGGCTAGTCGCTCACAGTCTGGATTACTCATGTCAGCTCTAACGTTTGGAAAATTAGTTCTCCTAACAGCCGCGGTGTGAAGATCCACGATGTAGTCGCTACGTCTCACAATTTCCTTCATGACTAAGTTTGCAAGTCTGCCTGTAAGGCTTCCTTTCTTGCTTCCTGGGAAGGTGCGATTTAAATCGCGTCGATCTGGAGTGTAACGGCTGTGGCGCTCAAATCCCAAGCTATTTAATACAGGGGCTAAGATTAGCGTCCCACGTTTGAGATCAAAGGGGGGTTCTAGGATCAATTTCCGGATTGCTCCTGTGCCGTTGATCTCATCGCCGTGCACTGCAGCAGTGATCGCTAATACCGGGCCATCTTCCAGCCCGCGCCACACTAGCAGAGGCAAATACACTCCCACTCCGATAAAACTTTCACCCGCCTTGAGACGGATTCGTTTGCGTTCACCGGGATTAATAATTGTTTTGCCCCACTTGTTAATCGGGCGTTTTTTTCTCGGCTTTGGTATCGTTTTTTTGGTTGGTGAATCACTCATGATGATTGCTGCTCGTCATGTGTTGTTCCATCAGTCACTGGTGTAGACGGTAGCGGGCTTAGTTCATGCCTGCGCTTGGGTCGATCAGCGATCATTTTCTGCATGTTCTTGATTTTTCCGTAGCAAAGTAGCGTGTCTTGCGCTTCTAATACACGTGATGATTTAGGGTTCGAGATGACTTGCTCGCCGCGCTTCAGCGTCAGCACCACCACGTCTTCATCACGCAGTCTTGTCTGCTCAATTGTTTGGCCAATCCACATACTACCTTCTAAAATACTGAGGTCTGTGACTCCATAGCTATGGCTCACAGTGAGTCTCTGACGGAGATCGATTTCAGGTAGGTTTGCTTGGTCATAGATGAAATCGATTACCTCGCCAGCGATATCGAGACCCGTAGCTCCTTCTATTCCCTCTAGCCCTGGTGATGAGTTGATTTCCATGATTTGCGGACCATTCGCGCCCTCTAGCATGTCCACACCACAGATTTTCAGCCCCATGATCTGCGCTGCTCTTACCGCTGCTTTGGCGTATTCTGGATCGAGGTCGATTGCTGTAGCCACACCACCACGGTGCACATTACTACGGAATTCTTGTCCCTGAGCAGTACGGCGGATAGCACCCACTACACGGTCGTTAATCACAAAAGCGCGGACATCTTTACCCTTACTTTCAGCTACGAATTTCTGAATCAGCACGTTCTGGTTCGCACTGTGAAGCGTCTCGATAATTGCTTTGGCAATTTCTGGTTTATCCGCCAAAATCACACCCACTCCCTGAGTTCCCTCAATGAGTTTGATAATCACTGGTGTTCCTCCCACGCGCTTAATAGCGTCTTCAACATCACTCTTATCACTCACGTAAGCAGTCCGTGGAATGCCGATGTCATGACGTGATAAAATTTGCAAACTCCTGAGCTTATCACGTGAATTAGATATCCCGCTGGATGTATTAGGTGTATAGACATCCATTTGCTCGAATTGGCGCACAACGGTAGTGCCGTAGCGCGTGATTGAAGTACCAATACGAGGTAATATAGCATCCGTATTAGCGATGCTTTTCCCTCGATAGAAAAGATCTGGTTCACCCTCATCCATATCGATCGCAAACCGCAATGGGTCTTTGACGCTGACTTTATGACCTCTCTCAGTCGCGGCTTCGACAAGTCGAAGTGTGGAGTAGCATTTAGGTGCTCTGGAAAGTATCGTTAATTGCATAATAGTTTATTGTTTTTAAGGCTGCTGGTATCGTAATGATTACTAAAATGCTGAGGCCGCCTCATCCTTATCGCAAGCTTTATTCTCTTATGACTGAAATATATTTAACCTGCTAATTTAGTCACGTGAAGTTGTCTTTTTAATCTCGGCCACAGCCCACTCTGCGTGCTCACGGATGAGTGGATCAGGCTCTGTTAGAAGCAAGTCTTCCAATGTCCCGAGATCATCAACATCGGCGCGGTTACCCACCGCCACGCACACATTCCTCAGGAATTGGGTGCGTTTGATCCGCTTGATAGGGGACTTCGCGAAAACTCGGCGGAAATCTTTATCCGTAAATGCTAGGAAATCTTTCAGCGAATGCTGGAAGATTTCGGTCTTCGCATGCAGTTTCGTCTCCCTACTCAATTTAGCAAACCTGTTCCACGGACATACTTCTAGACAAATATCACAACCATAAATTTTATCACCCATTAGAGGGCGAAGCTCTAACGGGATACTTCCTTTATGTTCTATTGTTAGATAGGAAATACATCGGCGTGCATCCATCTCGCGAGGACCAGTGATTGCCTGCGTAGGGCAGAAGTCGATACATTTTGTGCACTTCCCACAGTGATCAGCAAGTGGTTTATCTGGCTCTAGATCGAGCGTAGTGATGAGTTCACAAAGAAATGTCCAAGTCCCCAGCGACTTATGGATTTGTATCGTAGATTTTCCATTCCAGCCCAGTCCGGCATCTGATGCGAAGTCCCGCTCCAAGATAGGTCCTGTATCAACATAAAACCTCTGCCTGCCGCCCAGTTCTTCCATCGCCAGATTCATATCCCGCAGTTTCTCATCTATAATATCGTGATAATCTTCATTCCAAGCATATCTCGCTATACTGTAATCAATTCCATCCTCAGGATCATGCTCACCGGGATAATAATTTAGCGCCATGCACACCATTGATTTAGCTCCCTCTAGAACCTCGGCAGGGTTCAGTCGGCGATCCACATTCTTCTCCAGCCACTTCATGTCGCCTGCAGTCCCTGCATCCACCCATTCCTGAAAGCGCTTTCCATGGGTAGCAGGCTTCACCTTCGCTATCCTACAGTCACTAAACCCTAACGATTTAGCGATGAACTTGATTGAGGATTTAATTTGTTCCGAAGTGACTTCCATTTCTGGCAGCAGACTAGCATCATAAAAAAGCGAAAAAAGAGTTATTTTTACCTTGCAACAATCTACACCAGTGCGTAGAAAACTCTCGCTTCAGGAGAGGCAACTAACCGCAGTCTGAAACGACTGAATTTATCTGTAATAACAGATGGGCAGATGGCCGAGTGGTTAAAGGCGGCAGACTGTAAATCTGCTCACGTAAGTGTACGAAGGTTCGAATCCTTCTCTGCCCACCAGCTTTTAAAAAGAGTCACTCATAATTGAGTGGCTCTTTTTTATTCTAACGCACCGCGCAATCAAGGCAGAGAATGATGAGAACGCAGTTTGAGAGCTAAAGACTATAAATAATTATTTTCTGGAGGAGGAAAATGCATTCCGCACAGACTGAGAGTCTACCTGAGAGTAACGGTTACTAAAATAAGTCATGTGAGGTTGACGCATAGAGCTAAATAATCTAAATTTTTGATCTTACTATGAAACGAATCAACTATCTTACCATCGCCCTTATTTACTGTGGATTTGCGCCTATTTGCGTGGCTGATGATGCTGCTGAGAAGAAGCCGAATATTCTATTCATCCTCGTTGATGATCAGCGCAACGATACTCTGGGCTGTGCTGGTCACCCGGTGATAAAGACGCCGAATATCGATCGGCTTGCGAAGCAGGGTGTTCGGTTTGAGAATGCTTATGTTAATATGCCTATCTGTATGGCGAGTCGTGCGACAATTTTCAGTGGGCTAACCCAGACCGGTCATGGCTTCACCGGAGGTCTTGCTCCAGCGATTCCGATGCAAAAGATGGATGTGGATACGAGCTTTCCGGTCAAACTTAGGGCAGCCGGATATAGAACTGGTTTCTATGGTAAGCAGCATGTGAATTTTGCTGAGGAGGTCGAATTTGCTAAAGCCAACGGACTTACTAGAGAGCAAATATACTCTAGGAAGGGCCTCGTTGCTCTAAAGCGAATGTTTGATGATCATAAGATTTATAATGGTGGACCACATTTTGTGAAGCTTGCGGATGGTTCTAAAAGGCATAGTGCCGAGGTTATTGGAGATCGCTCGGTGGAATTTATTAAATCGCAACCGAAGGGGAAACCATTCTGTCTTTACATGAGTTTTAATATTGCTCACGCGGTGGATCACGACCATGTGCCGGGAACCGGACATTTTCCATGGCCTAAAACCGCTGATGGAATGTATGAGGACATCGAGCCAGCTTCGCCTCGCCTAGGAGATCCGAAGTATTTCGATATGCAACCTGACTTTCTTAAGAACTCCCTAAACCGCATACGCTGGTTCTGGCGCTGGGACACACCAGAGAAGTATCGTATTAACATGCGCGCCTATTACCGGATGCTTACTGGGATGGATGGAGTGATCGGTAGGGTTCAGCAGCAGCTTGAAAAGCAAGGGTTACTGGAAAATACTGTGGTGATCTACACCGCAGATAATGGATATTATATGGGCGAACGTGGGTTCGCTGGAAAATGGAGCCACTACGAGGAATCACTACGAGTCCCTATGATCATTCACGATCCACGACTTGGTGGTGGCGAGAGAGGGAGGGAGCTTTCTCCTCTAGTGACGAATGTTGATCTACCGGCTACGATACTGGAACTCGCTGGAATCGCAGTGCCCAAGAAATACCAGGGGATGAGCCTGGTTCCTTTTCTGAAGGGTGAGACACCTAAATCTTGGCGTGAGGACTTCTACACTGAACACTACAGCTCTAATAAAAGTCTTCCAGATTGGCGGGGCGTGCACAGTGATCGTTTCACCTACGCTCGCTACTTCAATCAAAAGCCAGTAGCGGAGTTACTCTACGACCTCAAAACAGATCCAGACCAACTCAAGAATCTCGTGGATGATCCGAAACATATCGATCTTCTCAAACGCATGCGTGCTAGGACGGACGAGTATCAGAAGCTTTATACTCGAGCTGAAATAGCCGAGCTGCAGGCGGTAGCTGTTGCAAAGCGGAAGAAGAGAATGAAGAATAAACTAAAGTGACTGCTAATTTAACGGTCTTAAAATCCTGGAAAAGAGACTCAGGACTCAGCTAGTGTCATTGTTTTTAATAGATCAGGACAAGATTTAGGATGGCTTTAGTAGTGCCATACGGGCTTTGCCTTTGCCGTCTGGAGTGCTGTAGAATGGCCGCTGTTCAGTAATCCCATGAGTGCCTTGAGCAATGCCTAGTGCATGGTAAATAGTTTGGTGGATATCGTTAATTTTTATTGGGTTTTCAATGACTTTACAAGGTCGGTGATCGGCAGTTTTTCCATACACTAGCCCGCGCTGAAATCCGCCGCCGAAAGCCAATAATGAAATGCCATCAGTAAAATGTCTGTGCATTCCGTAATGGGATATATCCGTCATGGTATTGGGGGTTTGAGACTGGTCACCAACTGTTTTTCCTTGGCGGCCTTCAATCAACGAGTCGCGTGAAAACTCGGTTCCGACGAATACGATGGTGCGTTCTAGTAAACCACGCTGCTCTAAATCTTTGATCAATTGAGCAATCGGTTGATCAATTTTTTGCTTCATTTTAGCTGCTGTGCGGTGGCCATCTTTGTGAGTGTCCCAGCTTTTAAATGGAATATAATCTGAGCTCACGGTGATAAATCGAGCACCATGCTCGACTAATCTGCGTGCCATTAGGCAGCCTTTAGCAAATTTACTGTCTCCGTAGCTTTCGTGTGTTTTTTCGTCCTCAAGTGATAGATCGAAAGCTTTTGCGGATGGGGATTTTACTAATGCGTAGGCTTGCTCCATTGAACGCTGAAACCCTTCTATTTGATAACCACTGAGGGCATCACTGAAGGGGCTGTTATCTAACATCTCGCGGTAAACCGAGTTACGTTTTTCAAAGCGGGAAATATCCATCCCCGCTGGTGGGTTCACGCTTCCAAGATATTGTGTAGGGTCAGGTATAATGAAAGGACCATGCTGTGCTCCTAAGAACCCTGCACTATGGAAGTGCTTGAGTTCCTCTTTTTCGCCTTTCACGAACTGCTGGCCGATGTTGATCCAGTTAGGTAATACTGGATTGATTCCGCCTATTTCATGAGAAATCCAAGAGGCGATGTGTGGAACATCAACTGATTGCGGTGGCTGGTAGCTAGTGTGGAACATGTACTGATGCTTGGTGTGTAATATATTACCTAGATCAGCTGCTTGGTAGGAACGAATGAGCGTGCCAAGATGCATCACCTCCGCCATATTCTCTAAGCCTTTTGATAATAGAAGATCATCAACGCTGGTGGGAATAGAAGGGAATGTCGAGAGCACCTTATCGACGTGGAGGCCCTTCTCATATGGGGTGTAAATCTTGGGGTCAAAGGTCTCAGTGTGTGCCATCCCGCCAGCCATCGTGATCCATATCACGTGGTCTGCAGTGGCTGTGCTGAGGTCATGCTTGACCTCAAATGCTCTGCCTGGAAGTGTCGCTCCCAGTGTCGCCAGAGTACTGGCGCTGAGTGATTTTAAAAAGTTTCTGCGTTGCATAATAATGAATGTTGTAGGCGGTTTTAATGCTGATGTTAGAAGATAGACTGGAACTCGGGTAAGTTAATGAATATCCAAATGATATCGTGATAAGCCGTTGCTTTTGGATTCTTTTGGTAGAAGGAAACCAGCAAGCGGAGTTCTTTCTCGGTAGGCTGTCGGTTCAGTCCGCGCTGGAAGAGCGGCTTAACAAATCCCTCAACCTCGGCACCGTGTTCCTTGAACGCTTGCTCCGCAGCTTGCTTTAAGGCTGAGTCAAGCACTGTGCCATTGGTAAGCACTAGCGCTTCGAGTAAATTTCCTCGCTCCGAGCGCACCGAAGTAACATTCTCTCTGGTTGGTCTTCCCAGAGCAGATTGGAATGAGTCCCGGGGTTTTGCACCGGCTCGGATGATCTCACCTTGCTTATCGACTGAGTAGATCGGGGTGATTGTCTGCGAGAAAGAATCGGCAAATTGCTCAGCTGTCATTCTTCTTACGATTGGCCCCTGGAAGACAAATTCATCATTAGCTAGTTGGTTTCTAGATTCAGAATGCACACTTGGTAACTGATAGGCATTTGAATTCATGATCTCAGTGATCAACCATTTAAGATCATAATTATTTTCAACGAAGCGGTAGGATAAATCATCGAGAACATCGGGACTCCATGTGGGGGAATCCATTTCATCGACTTGGAAAACCAGTCCGCGGCCCATGAGAAGTGTCCAGTAGCGATTCACTACCGTGCGGCTGAAACGGCCATTCTTCTTGTGTGTTAGAGCTTTCCCTAGTGACTCAAGCCTATCTTTAAGTGGTGCATTAGGCTTTATGACCCCTAGCCCATCAAAGAGAAACTTTGGCGTTGCTTTACGACCTGTTTCTTTGTCGCAGCGGTGGATGTCGATTGACCCATTATCACTGAAGACAGAGGCAAATTCGTGGGACTGCTGCAGGCTCCAATTTGAGGTGAAGGCGTCATGGCATGAGGCGCATTTAATGTTGACTCCTAAAAATGCTTGAGCAGAGTTTTGAGCCGCTTGCATCTCTACTGTTTGGCTTGCCGAGACCGTCCCTCTCCACTGGATTCCTTTGATGAACCCTTGCGCTTCTTTTTTAGTGCTAAAGAGGTCTTGTACCATCTCATTGTAGGGCTGGTTGCTTTGAAGAGAGCCACGCAGCCACTTCGTAATCTGCTTCCTACCACCAGTGATAAAGCCAGTGCCAGAGTAGTCATTACGGAGGAGATCATTCCAGAATGTGAGCCAGTGTTCTTGATAGTTTACATTTCTGTCGAGTAAGCTTTTAATGAGCACTTGTCGCTTATTAGGAGATCTACTCGATAAGAACTCAGCAGCCTCCGTCTCAGTTGGCAGTAGCCCGATCGTATCAAGATAGGCTCTGCGAAGAAATATCCTGTCCACAACCACCGACTTCCATGAGATATTCTCAGCTTTGAAATACTGGTCCACGTGCTGGTCAATAGGGTTTATGAACTTGCTGTTAGAGATTTCTTTAACTTCACGCGGTGCCATGGGGGCTTCTTTAAAAGCACCCCGACCATCCCACTTTAACCCTCCTTCAAGCCATTGAGTCAGGATCGCTATTTCCTCTTTGCTCAGTGGGTCAGATTCTTGAGGCATGAGCTTCTTGTGTCCTTCTGGTAAGTTAATGCGCTTGAGTATTTCGGACTGGAGGGGGTTCTTTAGATCTACCGTTTTTGAGTCGAGAATATGTTTCCGAGTATGCAACCGGATCTCGCCCTCATCACGTTCAGAACCATGACATTTCCAACACTTATGCGCAATTATTTGCCTCGCCTCGAACTGCACACCAGTGTGCTCAGATGCCCCAGCGCTGGTCGCCAGAGCTAGGATAATGATCATGTTTTTAAACATTCGATTTAGCATTATTTAATAGACTACTTTAATTTGTGGATGATTCTTCTTAAATACCTCAATATCGGCAGAGGCGACCTTTGTTGACCAGAGGTAGAGGTGGCGAAGTGAGCTTATTTGACTCAGATGTTCTAGCGCTGTGGAATCGATCTCAGTACTATGGAGCGAGAGAGTTTCGAGAGTCTGCAAGCTTTTCAGTAGCGCCAAGTCTGCTACGTTAATCTTAGTGTCAGCTAGGCGAAGGCTATGAAGGTTTTTGAATGATGATAGAGCTTCTAGAGTGGGTGTGCTAATCGAAGAATGGCTCAGATCTACAGAGGTGAAATACTTCGCAAAGCCAGTGAGTGCTGCGAAATCGCTGTCACCAAAATCATTTTGAAGGGACACCGAGGAAAAATGGATACTCGCATCATGGGGTGAGACAAACCTGAGCATGGGTCTCAGTTTGGCTGGCACTGTTTCCTGAATTTCTTTACTTAATACGAGCCGGTGTTCTGTTGCTTTTTTCTTTTGCGCGGCAATTTTCTGTAGGCGGTCCATTTCACGTTGCTCGCGTATTTCTTTAGGAACCAAGCCAGTAATCGCGGCTATGATTTCGCTAGGGGGCTGAACTTGGGCAACAGTGTCATTACGATTAGCTCCCGTAGCAACCCACCATGTGAGAATCTCGATCTCGCCTTCAGACAGCTGTGTCTGCTTTGCTGGGGGCATGTGTTTATCATCATCGATAGGATGCAGGAGCGAACTGATCAGTAAACTCTTTTTGTGATCCCCTGGGATCAATGTTTCGCCTACTGCTTTTCCCCCTTTTATTATCTCATCATAACTACTCAGGCTAAGTTTTCCCTTTGTTTTACCATTGCCGTGACAAGAATAACACTTTCCCTTGAGGATGGGGTGCACGACTTCGTCGAAAACAAGAAGCTCTTCTGTTGGCTTAGTTGTATCGATAGTGACAATCGGTTGATCTTTAACAAAAAATGGAGCCAAAGGGTCGCCATGACTCATTAGTCCGCCATAGTGACCAGTGAATGCCATGCAAACGCAGGCACCACCGATACTTAAATGACAGAATAAAGGGCTGTTATTCTTTTTCGATTGCCGGCCCTTGAGGGATGCACATAGTGCTAAAAAGCAGACGTATAGGGCTGCACTCCATAGATGGTTGTTGAGCAGTTCGCTGGGGTAACCACCTTGCATAGATAATGCGAACCCGGTGAAAAATGAGGCACTAGCAACGAGGCTCGTGAAGATGAGTACAAAATAGAGCAGGCTCTCATCAGCCTTAATCCAGCTCTTTTTTCTGGCAACTTCTATTAATAAGACGATGGTTAGTCCGCCTATTGGAAGGTGGAGTAGAAGTGGGTGTATGTTCCCCACTACTTGTTGCCACGGTGCGCTAAGGTCAATTTCTAAACGATCAAAGAAGATAGCGAGAATGACGGTGATGAGCGCGAGGGCTATACTGGTATATTCAAAAATTTTCATCAAGTTATTGATTTTTTAAACGGAGCCACAAGGGTTAGAATCACTTATGAAACAATATTTTTGAAATCTAACCGTGTATAGCAATAGGTAAAGAGGAAATGTTTATTGATTACGTAATATTTAGATGAAATGAGGGGGCTCCAGTTCCGACAAATAAAGGTAACTATAAGCGTCTAGGCCCTCATGAGGATTTCCTTCGATGAGTTTTTTTCTTTATAAATGAACTTTAAGGTGAATACTATTTACTAGTAATACGTCAGATCACCAGCAGAAACCTATTAATCATCTAATCATAAAATCAAATTCAAACAAATCATGAAAAAAATATATTCAATTATCTTATGCGCCGCAATAGTGTCTCTCCCTAGCTGTACATCAGTTAATCCATACACAGGTCAGCAACAGAACTCTAAAACGATGAAAGGCGGATTGATGGGAGCACTCGGGGGAGCTGCTATTGGAGCACTCACTGGTGATCGCAAGGACGCGCTGAAGGGAGCTGTGATCGGCGGGCTTCTTGGTGGCGGAATCGGCAGCTATATGGATACTCAGGAGGCTGAAGTTCGCCGTCAGCTTAATGGGACAGGCGTTAGCGTTTCACGAAATGGTAATGAGCTTGTTCTTAACATGCCGAGCGATATCACATTCCGCTCTGGAAGTGCTGACCTCCAGCCAGAGTTTTCCAGGACACTAGGATCTGTAGCGCTCGTACTTAGCAAATACAGGCTCACTAGTATCAGTATCGTAGGTCATACTGACTCAGATGGATCAGCGACATATAACCAGAACTTATCTATTTCAAGAGCTAGATCAGTAGCTGGCGTGCTGAACTCCCGCGGCGTAAACGCGATGAGAATCCTCACTAGGGGAGAAGGTGAGTCAAGACCAGTAGCATCAAACGCTACATCATCTGGCAAATCCCAGAACCGTCGAGTAGAACTACGGATCATCCCGCAGAAGAATGGGTTTTAATTTGCGCAGTTAGACTAAATTTTGATTAAACCGCTACGGATCTTTATTCGTAGCGTTTTTTTTACTTAAGAAAAGAGATCAACTTAGGTTTGGCATGAGGTTCATAATAGAGTATCAACCATCTATGCCAACGTTTACTAAAAATGATTTTACCATGCATTACGATGTTCATGGAGAAGGGGAGCCAGTGTTATGCATCATGGGGATCACCGCTGCTGGAGAAGTCTGGGCGGATCATGTCGCGGATTGGAGCCAGCAGTTTCAGTGTATCACACCAGATAACCGAGGCGTGGGTCTAAGCGATAAACCTGCGGGTAGCTATTCCTCAGCAATGATGGCTGAGGATCAGATCCATTTGCTAGATCATTTAGGTATCGAAAAAGCGCATTTAGTAGGTTGTTCGATGGGAAGTGTCGTCGCGCAGCAGATCGCTCTGCTCTATCCTGAGAGAGTCAAGAGTGTCACTCTGATGTGTACTTGGGCGCGGTGTGATCATTTTGCTAAATCAGTATTTTCTCACATTCTGCAATGTAAGGCACACTTTAAAAACGAAGACTTTATGGAATATCTTCAGTTACTGATCTTTGATAAACGTAGTTGGGATAATCCGGAATTTCATGAGGGGCTCATAGAAGGTAGAAAGGATGCTTCAGTTGCTGAGAACCCACAACCACTCCACGGGCTAGTGGGTCAATGTGCAGTCTGCACTGATCACAATACTCTCGATCAACTATCGAATCTAACCGCGCCGACTCTGGTCATTGGAGGCGAGACTGACGTCTTCACGCCACGCTGGATGGCAGATGAAGTACATGAGAAATTACCGAATAGCACACTGCATCTCTATCCTCGATCAGGACACGCATTTCACTGGGAAAACCTTGAAGACTTTAATCAGCGTGTGGCTAAGCATATCTCTAACAACCTTTAATCACTGTTAAAATAATGTATTCCATCGGTTTAGACTACGGGACTAATTCCTGCCGCGCATTGGTGGTTAATTTAGAATCTGGCGCAGAGCTTGGCTCAGCGGTGTTTCCCTATCCGTCAGGAGAAATGGGCATCATCACCGATGCTAGCGATCCTAACTTCGCTCGGCAAAACCCGCAGGATTATCTTGATGGGTGTGTGGAGATTATCCGTGGAGCAGTTGCTGAAACGGTGAAGTTAGAACCATCATTTTCTGTAGAAAAGGTTATCTCTATTGGAGTCGATACTACCGGCTCAACCGTCATCCCAGTCAACAAATCTGGAACTCCTCTCGCTCTAACAGCTGAGTTCAAAGATAATTTCAACGCGCATGTTTGGCTGTGGAGGGACCACACCGCCTACAAAGAAGCGGAGCAGATTACCGAACTAGCATCACGGATAAGGCCAGAATACCTCGCGAAGTGTGGCGGCACCTATTCCTCCGAGTGGTGGTGGTCAAAAATACTTTGTATCAAGAACATTGCTCCAGAGGTGTTTGATGCTGCATTTTCATACGTAGAGCACTGCGACTGGCTCACCGCTGAACTCAGTGGAGACACTAACCCACTTACTTTAAAACGCTCTATCTGTGCTGCTGGGCACAAGGCGATGTTTAATGAGACATGGGGAGGACTTCCCGATAAAGAATTCCTAAAAGAACTCGATCCTGCCCTAGCTGATCTCAGAGACAACCTCTATGGAGAGGCTTTCCCCTCCGATCAAAAAGCTGGTAATCTCTCAGGAGAATGGGCAGAAAAGCTAGGGTTGCCACTAGGTATCGCAGTGGCTGTGGGTGGGTTTGATTGTCACATGGGAGCTGTCGGTGCGGGAGTGAAAAAAGGCACACTGGTTAAAGTCCTTGGCACCTCTACCTGTGATATCACCGTGGCAGATCAAGATCTAGCAGATGTCCCCGGACTCTGCGGTCAAGTGACCTCATCAGTAGTGCCTGGGCTGCTTGGGATAGAAGCTGGGCAATCTGCTGTAGGAGATATTTTTCTATGGCTAGTGAATCATATCGTCCCAGATTCCTATGGTGCAGACATCAGTGAGAAATTTGCAACCATGGGTGAGAAAATTGAAAAACTTACCCCTGGTGAGACCGGCTTGCTGGCGCTCGACTGGAATAATGGTAACCGTAGCGTTCTAACAGATGTTAGATTATCCGGTCTTCTTTTAGGTCAAACGTTGCAAACCCAAGCGCATGAAATTTATCGATCCTACATCGAGGCCACCGCCTTCGGAGCATACACGATCATCCAGCGGATGGAGGACTACGGAGTCGAGATCAATGAGGTGGTAAACATCGGAGGACTTTCGCTCAAGAACCCAGTTCTGATGCAGATCTATGCGGATGTCATCGGTAAGCCGATGCGCGTCTCCAGCGTTGACCAGACATGTGCTATGGGTGCGGCTATCTTGGCGGCAGTTTCTGTAGGCTATACTGACCTGGAGACTCTCCAGCAACGTAGCGTGAAATATCTCGATGTCATTTATAAGCCGATCCCAGAAAACCAAGCTATCTATAAACGTCTCTATCAACTTTACCGCACTCTTCACGACTCCTTTGGAGTTACTACTAATTCGAGCGGTAACCTCGCAGAGGTGATGAAAGAGCTCATGGATATAAGAGACCAACAACGAAAAAAATAATGACTGACGCACTCAAACAACAAGTAGTAGATGCCAATAAAGCGCTTGTCACCGCAGGCTTAGTCACACTCACCTGGGGAAATGTGAGTGCTATAGACCGTGAGAGCGGACTGGTAGTGATCAAACCCAGCGGGGTGGATTACGATGCATTAGAAGTATCCAACATGGCTGTGGTGAATCTGGCGGGGGAGGTCATAGAAGGAGAGCTGAAGCCGTCCTCAGACACCAAGACTCATCTCGAACTTTACCGTCATTTTACTGATATAGGTTCAGTGGTTCATACTCACAGCCCCGCCGCTACTGCCTTCTCCCAAGCAGGAATGAGCTTGCCCTGTCACGGCACTACCCATGCCGATCACTTTTACGGGACTGTTCCTATCATCCGCGCCCTCACGGCAGAGGAGGTGGCAGAAGACTACGAGCACTTCACTGGCGTGAGCATCGTGGAGCATTTCATAAAGTGTGAAATTAACCCGATAGAAATGCCCGCCGCATTACTCACTCACCACGCGCCATTCAGCTGGGGGAAGTCAGCAGCGAAGGCTGTGGACAATAGCATCGCCCTGGAAGCTTGCGCTAAAATGGCACTGATGACCTACCAGCTAAATCCTAATTCAGCTCCGATCCCTGATCACATTCTCAATCAGCACTACCAAAGAAAACACGGGCCGGATGCCTACTATGGGCAGTGAATCTAAAGACTCTTCTGAGTAGGGACAATAGCGTTAGATAGGAGTAAACCGCCAACGAGTGAGATACTGATAAGGAATGCTTGGGTGGCATTTTCGGTCCCTCTGACCATCTGCTCACCGGTGATCCAGGTGTTCAGGATAATGTAGGTTTTGCTTCCTGGGACTAGGAAAATAATCCCTGTAGTCAGCACCATCGATGCTGGGTAATTGAGAATGTTTGCGAATAAGTTAGAGTAAATTCCGACGGCAAAGGCTCCTAGGAGAATTCCCGTGGTCTGATTAAAATACATTGTGCCGTAAAGTGAAACTACGAAGGCGATGATGGATGAGAGCAGGCACCAAAAAAGAAATTTTGGGTGGATATTAAATGCTACAGTGATGGATGTGGCTAGCATAACCAATGCTGGCCAGATGATCCATGTGGGTAGGTTTTGAATGCTGTGCAGGCTATTGGTATCGGCGTTTGTAAAGATGAGTGACCCTAATCCTACTCCGATAAGAGCTCCGAGGTAGAGTTTGAGTAGAGACATCACGGCATCGACAAACCGGCATGTTCCAGAAATTAACTCACGGCTTGCTATCTCATTCAGAGCTACTGAAAATGATAGACCTGGTATTAGGACAATGATCGATGAAAGTATGCAGAAGGGGATATTGATCGGGATGTTAAAGGAGGCGACAATAGAGATAATGATCCCTGATATCGCTGTGGCGATGATTTCTGTTAGGTTGTCGAAGCGTTCACGCTTGGAGCAAAAATCGAGCAGATAAAAGATGATTAACGATGTGAACGATGCCACACAGGCGTCATAGCTGCTCCTTGAAAGCAGTGTTGAGAAGAAAAAGCTGGCAACCATCCAGGAGCAGCCACCGACGAACTGCCCGTAGAATTTAGGTCGGTCTAGTACTTCATCTAGAGACTCGGACATCTCCTGGAAATTCAGCTTGTGACTCTGAAATTGTTCGATCAGCGAGTCTAGCTGCTCTAGTCGTCCAAGGTCACCCCCGCCAGGATGTGCTCGCTTAATGATAATGGTTTGATCTGAGGGATCATCTTTCCAGTAGACGCATGTGATACTAGTTGGGGCAATGAGGTAGTCACCATGAATACCTAGTATCTTAGAGAGCTTTGTTAAATGCTTCCCTATACGATGACTCGACGCTCCACAGTCGTGGAGTGACAGTCCTAGCTTAGAGATAAATCTTATTCTTGCTGTAAATTCACTATTACTCACAATTTGTTTTATCTATCACCTTAGAGGTGAAGTAAATATCTAATCATTAGATACACAAATTTCTTGCTAAATTTTGCTCTTCAGTATTCGTTGTTTCTAGCTCATATGAGCATTCATAAAAATGATAGGACAGCAGAGCCTAAGTGACTTTAGCGGCCACAACCTAATTAGGGGTGTTTAACCAGATCTGCTGTGAACTACATTATAGAACCAATAGAGGATGAGAAAGTAAGTATATGGCACGTAAACCTCGTACCACAATTGATTGGGCCCAATGGGATGATCAACTTGGGAAGATAACCGACAAGGAATTGTCGGAAAAGATAGGCAGTTCACTGGCAGCAGTAAGTATGCGAAGAAAGAAAATAGGCGTCGCGGCATCAGGTGAGCGCGGTGCTCATCCGCGTATTGATTGGGCAGAATGGGATGATGTGCTCGGCACAGTGGAGGATAAAATTTTAGCAAAAAAAGTAGGTTGCTCACTAGGCTCAGTAGTACTGCGAAGAAAGAAGCTAGCCATCCCGGCGCATAACCAGCGTAAGTCGGTGGACTGGAAACTGTGGGACGAAATGATCCCTAGCATGGCAGACTCTGAACTGTCTAAGAAAATAGGCTGCGCTCCGGGAAGCGTCCGTGTGCGACGTGAGAAGCTAGGTATAGCAAGGTTCGATGGCGACCTGCGCAAGAAAGTGGATTGGGACAAATGGGAGTCAAGAATAGGTGTCGTAGATGATAAAGATTTAGCTCTGCTGGTAGGTTGCACCGTGGGTGCCATCGTGGCGCATAAGAAGAAGAGGGGTATAGGGATCCTCTCCGAGAAAGAAAAGGTAAAGCGTAGCGGTAATAATGACGGTTGGTCACAGTGGGACCACCTCTTAGGCCGCTGTCCAGATGATGTGCTAGCTGAGCTCATGGGTGTCACTCGCTCAAAAGTAGGGGTGAGAAGGATGCGCCTCGTCATCGCGAACTATCCGCTGGATTGGCCAGAGGGAGCGAGGCCGTGTCTGGGAGGGTGTGGGAAAGCTCTGAATCAGACTAATAATGATGATCCAAGCTGCGCCTCAGAGGTCTGTCTTGCTAAGCTAAAAGAAATCAGCTAGTAAGCCTCAAGAAACATTATGAGCAAAGGATTATTTATCACAGGCACTGACACAGATGCTGGCAAAACTTACATCAGTTCACTCATTATCCGTGCGCTACGGAGCGAGAGGGTAGATGCTATAGGCTATAAACCGATCTGTTGTGGCGATAGAAATGATGCGCTGGAAATGGCAGATGCATCTGGATTTAATGAGCCAAGCGATGAGCAGTTAGACAAGATTAATCCAGTCTGGATGAAGACGCCGGCGGCACCACATGTA
The DNA here is from genome assembly GCA_963934155.1 of uncultured Verrucomicrobiales bacterium. Classification (GTDB taxonomy): domain Bacteria; phylum Verrucomicrobiota; class Verrucomicrobiia; order Verrucomicrobiales; family Akkermansiaceae; genus Rubritalea. The sequence continues at coordinate 65,555 of CAWVXI010000013.1, forward strand.
GCCGCAATGTTTGAAAATTCACCGATCGATAAGGATATTCTGATCCGTGGTCATCGGCAACTCAATAGTGAACACGCCTGTGTCATCACCGAGGGAGTCGGCGGCTGGCTGGTTCCTATCAATGGGATGAAATTTTGTGTGGCCGAGTTGGCTGTCGAGATAGGCGACCCAGTGATACTCGTAGTGGGCAATAAACTCGGTGCGCTCAATCACACACTACTCACCGTTGAAGCAATGCGCTCGCGTGGCATAGAGCCCGCCGGATTAGTATTCAATAACCTCATTGAGGAACTCGACACCGCTACCATTACTAACAAAGGGATTGTGGAAGATATGTGTGGGGTCGAGGTCATCACTGATGTCATCCGTGGGCAGGAAGAAATCGAGAGTTGGCCATTTATGGAATTATTAGGTTTGTAAATCAATATTACGGGACTATCCTAAAGTAATGATAGACATGATCGTAAATCTCCTTGAGCTACCAGACTCTAGCGCACTTTATACGAAGATAGACCAGCAGGGGATCATCCTTCGCAGAGCCAGAGCTTACGAACGTCACATCGTCGCCAGCTGGGTGGGCGAACACTTCTCGCCGAAGTGGGTTAGCGAGGTCAAGGTTGCCATGTCACGCCAGCCCGTGACCTGCTTTATCGCCACCAGAGATAAGCAGATTTTAGGGTTTGCTTGTGTGGAAACTACCGCCAAGGGATTCTACGGACCCACCGGAGTCAGTGAGGATGCAAGAGGCACCGGGATAGGAAAGGCCCTGCTATTTATGTCGATGGAAGCACTCAGAGAAAGTGGTTATGTCTATGGAGTTATTGGTGGGGTGGGCCCGCGTGAGTTTTATGAAAAAGTCTGTAATGCTCAGGAAATCCCGAATAGCGATCCAGGAATTTATACTGATATCCTCCCAGACTAAACTTCTAGTCACTCCCAGTAAAGTAATCTAACAGAAATCATGCAAGATCCTAACTTCGTCAAAAACGCATTTGCAAAAATAGCCGATCGTTACGTGCTCACCAACCACGTGCTCAGCTTGGGTACAGACATTCTCTGGCGCAAGCGAGTTGGTCAGATCGTCATGGATTGGGCACCGAGCAGCATCTTAGACATTGCTACTGGGACTGGTGACCTGGCAATAGAGTTGCAGAAAGTTTGCTATGATGCAGAAATGATAGCATCAGATTTCTGTCCCGAGATGCTCGCCCACGCCTCTCGAAGAGGTGTGAAAAACACCCAAGTAGTGGATGCTATGAACATGCCATTCGATGACCACAGCTGTGATGTTTTAACAGTGGCATTTGGTCTGCGGAATATGGCAGACTATCCGAAGGCACTGACAGAAATGCGCCGAGTCATCAAACCGGGTGGCCACTTGTTAGTTCTAGATTTCTCTTCCCCAGAAGGTCTGCTTCGTAAGCCTTACGAGTTCTATCTCAACAAGGTTTTACCAAAAATAGCAGGGAAACTTACCTCTGAGGAAGAAGCTTACACCTATCTAGCTGGCTCCATCGGAGACTTTCCAAGTGGTTCCGCTATGTGCGACCTGATCGCCCAGCAAGGCTTCAAGGAACCCCGCTGCGAACCATTGAGCGGCGGAATTGCCTCTATCTATACAGCAGAAGCTTAATAGTTGCTGAACTTAGTTTTATGTTTATTGATCTATTTATTGGTCGTCGACTCCAAGTCGATAAAACCGGGATTTAAATCCAGTAAGAGAATCCGTAAACATGAACACAGCTGGAGTGCTCTCGCTCATCGTCGTTCCGGCACTTACCTGCCAGACACTCTGATCACGGAGGCGGCTGGCCACACTTACCCAGCTTCCTGGTGTTAGGTCTTCTGACGCTTGGATGAAAAGTGTCAGTCCAGTAAAGTGTTCTCAAATATTAGAATCTAACGCAAGCTGTCACAAAGCTGTAAGCAAGGTCCAGGCATGGAGGGGACAACTAGGCTTTGCCTGTGCCTTCTCCTCAAACTAAAGCTTACTGCGAGGCTCGCAAAAGACTACCTGAGGGCTTCCAATGACTAACCCAAGCAAGACATCAATTTAAAGAAATTCACCATAGAAATAATGACAAGAAACCCGCTCAAGTCCGTGCATTCGGGTCTGTCACTCTATTCTCTTTAAGCAATAAAAAGACGTACAAATTATAAGATCCGAAATAATGACAAGAAACCCGCTTAAGTCCGTGCATTCGGCTCTATCACTCTATGCTATTAATGTTATATCCTGACTTGCCTCTAAGGGGCTTTCCCACTATGCCATTCCCATGAACAGTTCACACCTATTGCGCAGAAAGCGGTTTTATGAAAATTTGAATGTTGGGGAATGCCTCATTTTCTTCGCGGGTTCAGCCCCCAGAAAGACTGCCGACGCGAGCTACCCCTTTTTTGCCAATCGAAATTTCTTCTACCTGACCGGTATCACCCAGAGCAACAGCGTCTTCATGGCGGTCAACAAGGGTGGAGAGATCGAAGAAACACTCTTCATCCATAAAAAGGATCCCATGGCGGAGCGCTGGAATGGTTACCGGATCTCCCATGAGGAGGCCACGGAAGATTCCGGCATTAAAACCGTCAGTGATGTTGAAGCCTTTGAACCGGCGCTCAAAGCTCTTCTCAACTCTGGGGTCATTTCGGCCTTGTGGTATGATTTTGATAAATACGATGTTGATCATATGGACGCGCCGCAAAATCAGCACAGCGAAAGAATCCGATCCACTAGCCCATCCGTGACGTTAAAAAACGCTTACCCGATCATCTGCGCAGCGCGCACGATCAAGGATGCCGGGGAAATCGCGCATATTCGAGAAGCTCTCGTCATCACCCGTGATGGGATTCATGCGATGATGAAGGCAGTAAGACCGGACATGTATGAATACCAGCTTGAAGGGGTTTTCAACAAGGTTCTGGCAGATGCCGGAGTGCGTGAGCCTGCCTTCGCCAGTATCGTTTCCGGAGGACGGAATAACTTCTACATTCATTACGAGGAGCCCATGGGAATACTCGTGGATGGGGATCTGATCCTTACCGATGTCGGCGCTCGGAAAAACCAATACGTCAGCGACATCTCCCGTGCATTTCCCGTAAACGGCAAATTCACCGACGCACAGAAGGAAGTCTACTCGATCGCACTCAAAGTAAACAACGAGCTGATGGAATTACTGGTTCCAGGGAAAACATCCTTTGAAGATATAGAGGCTCATTCGCGCCGCCGGGTGGGCGAGGAATTGGTCGCTGCCGGATACCTAGGTAAAGACGAGGACGTCAGTAAATATTACTGGCACCCTGGCACCCATCACATCGGACTAGACGTTCACGACGTTGGACCAAAAGGTGACCCTATTCAACCAGGAATGGTGTTCACCATCGATGTCGGTATTTATATGGAAGACAAAAACATCGGCTTCCGCATCGAGGAAAATGTCGCAATCACCGAGACAGGATACGAGCATCTCTCATCGGGAATCGTGCGTGAGATCGAAGACATCGAAGCCATGATGAGCTGATCGTATTATTAGGGCAAGCGATGCAGACTTTCTTATCTAGACAGTACCGCTAAGGGTCCAGAGCCGCTAAGGATCTGTCCCTCTAAACTCCTCTACCCTTTTTAAGGGGTAGGATGGACCCAGATAGTTTATGTGGGTAGTTCATTAGTCAATAGTGTACAATCGGCTAATAATGATAGCGGCATTTCATAATGATGAGACGATTGTTCTCAGCTTTATAGACTAGACGATGTTCGCCTGTAATTCGTCTAGACCACCAACCCGTAAAATTCGCTTTCAAAGGTTCAGGTTTTCCAATGCCATCAAATGGATCTCTCATTGCGTCTTTGATGAGCAGATTTGTTCGCTTCAAAATTTTCTTATCGTTCTGTTGCCAATAGAGATAGTCCTCCCAGCCGAGAGGTAGCCATACAAGTTCCATTAGTTATTAGTTCGTCTCGATTAAGTCACCATTCACAAAGTTGCCTGCTTCGTAGTCTGCCAGACTCTTCTGCATTCGTAACGCATTCTGTGGGGAAGAAAGAAGATGGAGCGTCTCTTGCAAGCTCTCGAATTCTTCCATCGACATGATGACTGATGGATTTTTACCAGAACGAGTGACGATAATTGCCTCATGGTTCTCCTCGGCTTGTTCGAGAACCTTTGCTAGGTGGTTACGTGTATGTGTGTAGGATAATGTAGTCATGGTGACAGTTTATTGGACATGCCCAGTTTACTGTCTAACTGGTTAAAATCAACTCTTTTTCTCAACCACCCCTATATCCCTCTGAATCGTACGATACACTCTTGCAAGCAAGTATCCGTGCCATTCAGGTCTGTCACTCTATGCTGTCAATTGGCTTGACTTCACCGCTAGAAAATTAAATACCATATTATATATTACTAAAAATCATAGGGATTTGTCTCCTGTTTATTCCAACCATAGTGTCCGCAAGGACGTGGACAAATACCACGGGGCGAAAAATAGAGGCCAATATAGTGAGTGCCGACATAGATTCTGTCACTGTTCTCCTCAAGGGAAAAGAAGTGGAAATCCCCCTATCTAAGTTGAGCGAAGCAGATCAAAAATATTGCGAAGAGTGGCTTAAAAAGCAAGACGATGCCGAAAAGGATGAACCAGAGGTCAAGCCAGCGGCCAACGGCGAGATGAAATTTGATGGTAAACCACTCATCGCAGGTGGCAAAGTAAATGTTTACAACTACGACTACAGTCCAGAGGCGCTCAAAGCAGCCAAGAAGCATCTCAAAACCGGCGAAACCGGCTTCCGCATTGGAATTGCCGTGCCTAAGGGATTTGATCCAAGCAAATCTCAGCGGGTATTCATCGCAAATACCGCACAAAATAACGCCAAACAAACTCAACAAGGTAACACTGCCATGGCAGGGTTCTTCTCAAAGCAGTGTGTCGGCAAAGGCTGGATATGTATTGCGTTTGACTCGAATCTAGGTCGCCCAACTCACAACCTAGATCTAGTCAGTGCGATAGATAAATTCAGTCAGGTCTGGCCACAGTTCAAACAATGGAAATTTGTCTCCGGCGGGTTCTCTGGTGGTGGGAAAGCGGCTTTTTGGCCAGCCGCTTATATGCTAAAAAATGATTACCAGCTAACTGGGCTATTCCTCGCCAACACGAACCAAGATTTTTCTGGTTTAGCCAGAAAGGAATATCGTATCAGTAAATCAGATTACAAAAAAGTCAGCGTCTTTTGGGGAACAGGAAAATGGGATGAAATCGCAACCAAGGCTACCGGAGACGAGATGAAGAAAAGCCTAAAGAAAAACGGCATGAGAGAAGTCCGTGTCGAATTCCACGAAGGCAAACATTCCCTCTACCACCCACAGTTCATCGAAGCCTTGGGATGGTTTGAGCAACAAAACTGAAATTGCCTCCAAGGGCCTGTCCCTCTACGCTCAAAAGCCGACTTGGAGTTGAGGATTGATGGAGAAGGGCAGTCCATGGATCGGGATTAACTTGGAGCCAAGTATTGGAAATACGGAATCAATAATACCTAGCTCAGGTCAGCAGAGCACGATAAAATAGGATCATGCAACATTTTATAAACGTAATCAATAAGGGCCAAATTACTGTTTTGAAATCCATTTGATACCAGGCCACGACTTTGGGGTGGGGCTGTCGTTGCTGGTTTTTTTACTGGGCTTGCTGCCGCCGGTTAGAATGATGGTGGTCATCTTTGCTGTGAGTTCTTTGACTTTGGCTGGATGATTATCGAGCAGGTTGTTTTTCTCCTTTAGGTCACCTTTGAGGTTCACTAGTTGCTTGGGTTGCTTTCTTCCCTTCATGCTCAGCTTCCAGTCGCCCTCACGTATCGCGAACACATCACCTGATGAGTGATGGATGAGAGGGGCTCTATCGAGTTTCTGACCACTGAAAATGGGTTTTAGTGAGAAGCTGTCTTCGCCCTCATTGTCCTTAAGCGGGGTGCCGATAATGTCTGCAAAAGTTGCTAACAGGTCTGTCTGGCAAACCGTTTCGTGGGAGACACTGCCCGGCTTGATGCCATTGGGCCAGCGAATGATGAAAGGCACGCGGTGGCCGCCTTCATAGAGGTCTCTTTTGCCGCCTCGTAAGCCACCGCCAGAGTGATGGTTGTATTTTTTAGCACGGATGGGATAAGTATTTTCCTGGCCATTATCAGAGGTGAAAACAACCATGGTATTGTTTGCGAGATTGTTGTCATCAAGGAATTTCAAAATGCTGCCGACATGGTGGTCGGTCTCGATCATGAAATCGCCATAGAGCCCGGCCTTGCTCTTGCCGACAAATTCTTTTTTGGGCACCACTGGTTTATGCGGAGAACTTAGCGGCAGGTAAAGGAAGAAAGGTTTACCCTGATGGGCATCCGCTTTCACCGTCTCTAACCAAGCCAGAGCTTTGTTGGTGAATTCCGTGAGAGCATTCTCATCGAGAAATGAAGGCGCGATCTCGATGTCGCCTTTTTTCTTAGGCTGGGCGTCATAAGGAGGCATGAAGCGAAAGTCCTCAATCGCCTCACCAGGTTTTTTGTGGGTCCACAGCGATGGTTCTTCAAGCACTCTTTTGTTTTCAATATAGGTGAGCACGCCATAATTCATGGAGGCTGGGATGCCGAAATAATAATCAAAGCCTTTGGCGTTTGGTCCATCCACGATGTCCTTATCCCAACCGATCCTTTTGCCTTTAGAACCCGGGAAATCCATGCCCAAATGCCACTTGCCAGACATGCCGGTGTTGTAGCCCTTCTTTTGTAATAGTGAGGCCAGCGTCAAGCGGTCTTTGGCAATCCAACAAGGTCCATCGACAGGAGCGTTGCCTTGCTTACGTGTGGTGCGCCAAGAGTAGCGCCCCGTAAGAAGACCGTAGCGAGAAGGGGAGCAAATAGTAGCAGAGGAGTGACCATCGGTGAAACGCATGCCCTCCTTAGCCAAACGATCGATATGGGGTGTTTGAAATTGGGACGCGCTATTATAACAACTGGCATCACCATAGCCTTGGTCATCGGTGTAGATTAAAATGATATTGGGCTGGGTCAGATCCTCTGCCTGCTGAGCAGCGGTGGCTGTGACACCTGAACTGAACAGCACATGCAGCACTTGCAGCGACAATAATTTGGAAAACAGCTTTTTCATCATTTAAATCTTAGTTCTTCTATTTGTTTAATTCGATTATCGCTTCAGCGAAAGCGGTTCCTGTATTTTCGAAGAATGCAGCGCTACCAAAATAATGATACCCTTGGTTGCTGCCAAGTTTTGCCCAGGTGTCGGGATCTTCTTTTTTGTTCTTGAAGGCTTTTTCCGCATCGTAATCCCAGAAATCTGCGGTCTTCACGGTGATGACGTTGCCTTTGAATTCAGGCATTTGGGCGGTGGCTATTTGCGCGTCAGCGAGGATCTTGGTGGTTCCTTTTTGAGCGGTGCCACCGTGGCCCATAGCTCCTATCACAAAAGGGAGCTTGGGTGATTTTAAGTCTTTGCGGACATCTCTGATGAAATGCGCCATGTTTTCTTGGTAGCTGCCTGTTGAATGATCTGAGAACTTATCATTGTATCCCTGAAACCATACGAAGCCCACAATTTCATACCCCTGGTCTTTATAGTTGGGGGCGTAGGTTTTGAGGTTGCTGAGTGTTTCATCAACGCCTGCCATCATCTGTCGATAATAGTGTCCGAACTCCTGGATGTATTCTTCTTTTGAGAAGGGCTTCTTTCTTTTCTTCGCTTTATCTTCCAGCGCTTGAATAAAGGCATCGCTTGGCTTCTTGCCACTGGGTGATAGGAAATCACGGTAAAGCGACTTGCCTCCCCAGGCCGCCTTGATGATCAGCACTTCTTCATCTAGGTTGTCGCCGATGGTCCATCCGAAAGAAAGCTCGGGGCCAATCTTTTGCTCAGTGGCGCCATAGCCTACGCTCAAGGGGCCATGCATTTTCTTTTCGATATGATTGATAAACACATCCTCTCTTTTGACGAAGGATCCACCTTGGTGGTATTTTTCGAAACCTACTTTGAGTTTTGGATCTTTTACGCGGTTTTCAATCACAGAGTTCGTGCAATGGCCTTGCATATTGGATTGTCCGGCCAAGATGAAGATTTTGATTTTCTTGCTTTCTGCACTTAGGTCGGTTGAAAGGCAAGCGAATGAGATGCCGCATGCGAGGATGCGTAGAGTTAGTTTTTTCATAGTGTTTTCGATTTATTTTAGGTTAGATGTTTTTGTTGTGTGGCGTTTTTCTTTCATCGATAGAATCATGTTCTATTCTGAAATAGCATCTTTCAGCCGTTTTACGATCTCAGGAAACTGCGCCGCGACATCAGTATCGTTGTCGGGGTTCACGGAAAGATCGTAGAGCGCGGACGAATTGCTCTTCTTGTTGAAAATCAAGCGATGAGTCTGGTCACGGACGGAGATGGCGTCCTTCCAGTAGCTGATGGCGACGTCACTCTTTTTCCCGGAGCCTCCTTTAAGCAAGGGCACAAGGCTGTCGCCATCAAGTGGGTGTGTGGTCTTGTTAAAGGAGGGCTGGCAAAGCTCGATCAAGGTAGGATAGAGATCCAAGGACTCCACCAGGGCACTGCTCTTGACTCCAGCGGTCTGCATGCCGGGCACGCGTATGATCAAGACACTGCGGTTGGCTCTTTCAAATGGGCTGTGCTTACCCCAGATCTGCTGCTCGCCGAGGTGCCAGCCATGATCGCCCCACAGCACCACGACGGTATCCTGATCGAGTTCCAGTTCCTTTAGCGCGTCCAGCACCTTGCCGACCTGGCGATCGGTGTAACGGACGCAGGCCAGGTAGGCCCTTCGTGATTTCAAGATGGCCTCCCGCGACAAGGGGCGCGACTTTTCGAACGGCGCTTTGTATTTGTAGAACTCGCCGCTAGCGTGCCAATATTTGGAGTCGATCTTGTCCTCTGGCGGCAGCGGGATATCCGTATTTGCAAATGCCTCCCAATCCTGTTTCGGCGCGACAAAAGGGAGGTGTGGCTTGAAGAAACCGAGACCAAGGAAAAATCGCTGCCCTGATTTCTTGTATTCACGCAGGGTCTCGATCGCGGTTTCCGCCATCATTCCATCGGGAAGATCGTTGTCCTTTTCCGCCGTGAACTGCATCAGGTCCTTGTTTCCCAAGCCATCTTCACGGTGCTTGCCTCCAGCGTAGGCGAAAAACGAGCCCCAGCCGCGTTTCCAGGGTCCGAAGGGGGTTGGCAGAGCGTCCCAAGCATTGGGAAGTTCCATATTGCCGTCGCCTTTCCCATTGTATTGGAAACTGCGCCCGTCGGGTGAATGCGAGATCTTACCAATACAGGTCGTGTGGTAAGCGCTACGACGAAAAAGCTCCGGCAGAAATCGCGCCCCAGCCTGTGGTTTTTGTTTGGCGGCATTTGGACTGCGGCCAGTCAGCATCGATAGGCGGGAACTGTAACAGGTCGCGACCTGGACGTAGTGTTTGTCGAAGAGCATTCCGGTGCTGGCGAGCTTGTCTATGTTGGGTGTCTGAGCATAATCCGCGCCGTAACAGCCCAGCTCCGGACGTAGGTCATCCACCGCGATAAAGAGCACATTGTAACGATTTGTCTGTTTCTGGGCAGGCTCTTTTGCGCAAAGTGGTGAAGCCCAAGACAATATGCCAAGCGCCAAGTAAAGGCCGAGATTCTTTTTTATCTGGATTATCATGGTTAGAATGAGAGTGCGGGTGTACTGCGCTGCTTGAAGACCAAGACGCCATAATTGGCGACTATCCTTAGGAGAGATTGTCAGAACTGCCTAGAAGCACAAGCACATTGATGTTCCGTATTTCAGCCAGCTCCGGGCATCGGTCTCGCATATCCTCAGGAGTAGCCACTCGCTAACGAACTGCATCGTGCGCTGGGGCAGTAAGATCAGCCAAGGGAAAGAAGACACCCGTCAGACGACGACCAAAGCTGAGTTTGTCGAAGGTGGCAGGTTGGGGCCTGTGCCGAAAGACTGAGGCTTCCCGGTTAGGTTCGGCTGCATGTGTCCCGATTATTACTTCTAATTCTCAGCAGGATGAAGTTCACCGAAGCGCCGACGTGGGGCACGACGGAACGCGCTTGGCGATTGCCCGGTCAGAAAATAAAGAGACAGACAAATAAACCACCGTTACATTTAATGGCTAATGATGGCCTGGAAAAATGAATCATCTATGGAGCAGAGAGAGGTAAAAGGAAAAAGGAAAAAGGAAAAAGGAAAAAGGTTAAAGGTTAAAGGTTAAAGTGGTTGGTTGTTGCTTGGTTGATGGAGCCGGATTCTTTGACTCGCGTTGCTCGTGGATTGCTCGGCGATCAATCCCTACCAAAGGAAAAAGGTTAAAGGAAAAAGGTTAAAGGTTAAAG
>CAWVXI010000014.1:0-71993 GCA_963934155.1 uncultured Verrucomicrobiales bacterium
GTTTACAAGTTTCACGACCTGATGCTCGGTCGGATGATGGCGCTGGCCGGTGAAGACACCACCATCGTGCTTTGCTCTGATCACGGTTACCACAGCGACCATTTACGCCCGAAGGAAACGCCCAAGGAGCCTGCAGGACCGGCAGTCTGGCACCGCGATCAAGGTGTTATTGCAATGGCCGGACCGGGCGTCAAACAAGGCGAGACCATCGTCGGCGCCAACCTTCTGGACATCGCTCCAACCATTTTGAATCTCCTCGGCTTACCCGCGGCAAAGGACATGGACGGCAAGACTCTCACCCAGGCCATCGGCGCACCCGGTTGGTCCCCTCCCGAGCTGATCGAGAGCTGGGAGGACGTGCCCGGAGAATCCGGCATGCACCCCAGAGGCAAGCAGGAAGACCCGTTCGCCGCACGCGAGGCTCTCAAGCAACTCATCGAACTGGGCTACATCGAAGAGCCGGATCCCGATGCTGAAAAAGCCGCGAAGCAAGCGACATGCGAAGCGAAGTTCAACGTAGCGCGCTCGTATATGGAAGGCGGGCTCCTCGACGAGGCCGCCCAGCGGCTTGAAGAGCTGTTTGAGGCGGAGCCCGACCAGCCACGCTTCGGGGTGGCATTGATCAGGGTCTACATGCGTCAGAGCCGCTTTGATGAGGTCCGACCTCTGGCTGAGCGGCTGCTGGGCGAGATGGAGAAAATCAACGAAAGCAAGGCGGAGCGGATCGATGCTGCGATCAAGACGATTGAAGAAAAACCTGAGAAGGTCATCGCGAATGCTGAGGAGCAGATGGAGAAGGCTTACCAGAAGCGTGTCGAAGCCGAGAAAACCGCTGCAGAGACCGAGGACCGGGAGCCTGTTAAAATCGAACGTCCCACCGTGAAGATCGATGAGGAATTTCTGAGCAATCGCAAACAGAAATTACAAACCGCGATCGAACAGATCCGAGGCTTTGATATACGCTCGATCCCGACGGTGAACATGCTGCTAGGGCGCCTGGAACTCATCGAAGGGAATCTTGAAAAAGCACTGAAGCATTTAGCCAAGGCCGAAAAAGCGGAACCACGTTTGCCCGGCCTACACCTGCAACTCGGCCAGACCTATCTGCGTACGCGCGGTAATAAAATGGCAATTCGTGCCTTTGAAAAGGCACTGGACATCGACGCTGATAATGCTTCCGCGCACGAAGGCATGGCAGCGGCACTGCAGCGTCTCAAGCGTAACGACGAAGCACTCGATCACGCCTTGACTGCTGTCGAGCTGGTGCACGACATGCCCCGCGCCCACCTGCGTCTGGGCGTCACCCTCGCCCGGCTGAAGCATTTCGAGCAGGCGATTGAGGCCTTTGAGACCTGCCTCAAGCTAGCGCCCATGACCGGCGCCGCTCACCGCTTCCTCGCTGTGATTTACCGCAACCATCTCGACCAACCCGATCTTGCTGAGTATCACAGTGCCGAGCTCCGCCGCGTCCAACTGCAACGGAAGGAAAACCAGGCAGTCGCCCAAAAGGAAAAGTTTGAAAAAAATCCAGCGTTTCAACTGACCCCTGGTCCCACTGGAATATACCCATCATCCAATCATGAGGAAGTCATTACCATTGTCTCAGGTCTGCCGCGCACCGGCACCTCGGTGATGATGCAGATGCTCGCCGCCGGTGGCATTGAGCCACTGAGCGACGGCAACCGCGAGGCGGATGAATCAAATCCCAAAGGATACTACGAGTTTGACAAGGCAATCCAACTCGCATCCGATTCCTCATGGATAGGGGATGCAAAAGGCAAGGCCGTCAAGATCGTGGCGCAGCTGCTTCACAAACTACCCGATTTTATCGGCGGGCAGATCGCACGCTACCGGATCGTCTTTATGGACCGCGACCTCAGTGAAGTCGTCGCCTCCCAGCACACTATGCTCAGTAAGCAGGGGAAAAAAGGTGCTGACCTGGAAACAGACAAGCTCATCGAGACCTATGCCTCGCAGCTCGACTCCGTGCAGCAGATGCTCGCCGAGCGACGGATCCCCTGGGTTCGAGTCAAGCACGCGGATGTGATTAGCAACCCGGAGCAAGTCGCCGAAGAACTCAATAAGGGATTCGGTGGTCACCTCGATGTCAAAGCGATGGTCCAAGTGGTCGACCCAACACTCTACCGTGAGCGCTCAGAATCTGTCTGATACCGGATAATTAGCTCTTCTGAAGAGAATCTTCTTATGAAAAACCCAAGCACCATTCCATAGCAACAACTGGCAGGGCGGTAGCGGCGAATAGGGGATAACATGATTTTCAGAATAGGGGACAGAAGATGAGAGACAGAGATATAGTTGCAAAAGACTGAGAATAGTGGATACTTATCTTTCGAAGACGATGATTTCAACACGCGATATAAATCGGAATGGAAAAGTCAATGGGATGTCATGAAATGACCCTAATTTTTAAACCACACTATTAACTAAATCATGAAACTGAACCAAACAGTGAAAGTATCCTGCCTCATCGCGGGAATCTGTCTCGGGATGACGGGTGTTTCAAACGCCGCGGAAAAACCCATCAAAGTCTTCATCCTTTCCGGTCAGTCTAATATGGTAGGTGCAGGTGCAGTCACGGGCCGAGGTGTCCGTTGGGGAACGGAGTTCACTGAGCCGGTGGTATCGGTTTACGCGGGAGCTTATGACGCGAAGGCTGATTACGATAAGATGAAAGCCGTCAAGACCTTGAAGCTTGAGAGCGTTGGTGGAACCAAACCCACAGCTTACCCTGCTTCCCCAGGCGGCGGCACTTATGTGACGCGTGGATTTGTTGAAATGAAAACCACAGGGATTTATGAGTTTCGCCCTGGTTATGGTGGCTCCGCAGACAACATCATGGAGGTCGATGGCAAGGTGGCCTACCGCAAGGAAGTTGGGAAAGAAGCACTCCACACGGATGTCAAGCTCACTGCGGGAAAGAAGGTGCCATTCAAAATCACCTACCTAAGCAATGATGCAAATGGTCTGGGGTGGTATGCACAGTTAGATGTCCCGGGAGCTCTGTCAACCTTGGTCAAATACAAAGGACTGTATCCCTACTTGATGAATGAAAAGGGACAATGGGTGTCGCGTGATGATGTTTATTACAAAGGAGTTGTCGCTGCCACGGGAAGTGCTTGGCTTAATCCGCTCGCAGGTGGTGGAAGAATAGGGCCTGAGCTGGGCTTTGGCCACGTCGTCGGTAACGGCATCGATGATCAGGTGTTAGTTCTCAAAGCATCGCAGGGTAATCGCGCGCTGGGCTGGGATTTTCTCCCTCCAGGGAGCAAGCAATATGAGTATGACGGAAAGATTTTCGCGGGCTATAAGGACTCACCGATGTTTTGGGATAAAGGCACCGAACCGAAAAAAATGAATTGGTATGCTGGCAAGCAATACGACGACTGCTTCGGCGCCGCCCACGAGGTGCTGAACAACTTCGATAAGAATTTTCCCCACTGGAAGGGCCGCGGATATGAAATTGTCGGCTTTGTCTGGTGGCAGGGTGATAAGGACCGCTACACCGCAGGGCTCGCTTCACAATACGAGAAAAACCTCGTCCACTTGATCAATACTCTGCGCACCGAGTTCAAGGCACCGAAAGCAAAGTTCGTCGTGGCGACACTTGGACAAACGGCAAAAGATGCCAAAATTGAGGACGACGCGGCAAAGAACGATAAGTGGATCCTTGACGGCCAATTAGCAGTGGATGGAGCCAACGCAAAATACCCAGATTACAAGGGTAACGTCAGCACCGTTTACACTCACCCCCTCAGCCAGGGCGGAGCTTCTAACAGCCACTACAATGGCAATGCTCAGACTTATATGGATGTAGGATTAGCAATGGGTGAGGCGATGATGAAACTACTCAAAGGCAAGTAATGCGAACCCTCCCTATGACGATTTTCGTTAGGGAGTGATCGAACCTAAGAATAGTGAATTTTGAATAGTGACTGGTGAATTAACGACCTTAGTTCCCTTGGAAATTGGATGTTCCTTGTTGGCTGTTGGATGTTCCAATCCTTCTTTCACCTATCAATCAAAGCATAGGTTCCGCTACATTTTTTCACCTCTACTGAGACATGAGACTAGACACCGAGTGAGTATGACCTAACATGGGTTTAGATCCTGATGCGCTCGCACCACGTATCCACAGATCACAAACAATCAGAAGAAAGATAAATGTAATGAAGATAAACAAGATAACTAAACGATGCTTAGCAGCGGCAATGACTTTGCTCGCGACATTTTCGATCGCATCAGCGCAAGACTATAAATCAGTGGATGGCTATTACAAAGAAGTCCCACAGTTCCACTCCTGGCCCGACCCCGGCACCGCCCGCTATATTATCAAGCGGTTTGGACCTATCGGCATCGGTCTAGAGCTACGTAAACCAAATTTCACGATGCACATCGTCAACATCGAAGAAGGTTCCCCAGCCGCGATAAATGGAAACCTCAAAAAAGGGCAAATCATCGAGAGCGTCAACGGTGAGAAACTGGCTGGCATCGATCCCCGTGTGCAACTCGGCAATATGATCACCAAAGCCGAAGCCAATGGCGGCATTGTGAAAATGATGGTCAAGGATGATGAAAAATCCGCTGCGAAGGAAGTGACCGTCAAAATCCCGGCGCTCGGAGGATACAGCAAGACCTGGCCGGTCAACTGCAAGAAGTCTGACCAGATCGTCCGCGCATGTGCAGACGCTCTCGCTAAAAACAAAGATTCGGTCGATATCGGATTAGATGGTGCGTTGATGTTCCTGCTTTCCACTGGCGAGGAAAAAGATCTTGAGGTCGTTCGCGGCTGGATCAAGACGATCGTCGAAAAGAACAAGGACAAGAAAACGATCGAAAGCTACCCTTGGTTCGCCGGTTACAGCGGCACCGGCTTGTGCGAATACTACTTGCGCACTGGCGATAAATCAATCTTGCCGGTCATTGAGAAACTTGCCGACTATCTCAAACGGACGATTTACAACGGCTCATGGATGGGCCGCGGAGGCGCCAGCTACAGCTACATGGGTGGCGGACACCTGAATGCTGCCGGCCTACACGCAGTGACTTTTCTGCTGATGGCGAAAGAGTGCGGCGTCAAGGTGGACGAGCACACGCTGCAGAGTTCACTTCATCATATTTACCGCTTCGCAGGCCACGGCAACGTCGCCTATGGAGATCACCTGCCCGAGGGTGGATTTGCCGGCAATGGCAAGACTGAGGGCCTCGCCTTTACCATGCAAGCCGCCGCTAACCTGCACCCCGATGGAGAAAAATCAGTTTACGCTAAGGCGCGTAACATCAGTGGCACCAAGGCATTTTACTCCACCTCATGGCTCTTCCACGGGCACACTGGCGGAGGGATCGGAGAATACTGGCGTGGGCCAGCGATGGGAACGGTGCGCGACGAGCGTCCCGCCCAGTATCAATCATTCATGGACGAACGCCGCTGGATGTATGAACTCGCCCGAACTCACGACGGAGTATTCGGCTGGGTCAGCGGCTGGAATGTCAGTTACGATAAAACTGGTTTGGAAGGCAGAGGGTTTGGTAATTTCATCCCGCTCATTTACACGCTACCGCGCAAGCATCTTCGCCTGTATGGAGCTCCTCCAACGAAATATTCACACACTTATAAAATCCCGGATCGCCCATGGGGCAACAAGGTAGATGAAATTTTCCTCTCCATGGTTCCCGGTGAATACATGCCCGGCAAACGACAGGATGTTTCTAAGGAACGGCTGCGGACAGATGCATCCAAGCCCATCCTTGGCCGTCTGGATGACCCCAAGGTAAGCGATGAGACCTTGCTGATGTATGCCCATCACTTCGATCACGGACTGCGCACAGCGACGGCTCGCGCCATTAACATCCACGCCCGCTACCACTTGGTGGTGCCGCTTCTCAAGTCTAAGGACCCACGCGCACGGCTCGCTGGGATCACTTGCATCACTGGTATGACTAAAGGCAAGCCCCTACCGCAGGAACAGCTCACCGACGAAGTGTTCGCACTCGTCTCCGGGATGGTTAACAACCCGGACGAAGCCTGGTGGGTGCTCGAAGGAGCATTCAAGGCAATAGGACGCGCTCGACCAGAGTTGGTCAAGCCTCATGTCACGCGTCTTTTGACCTGGCTGGATCACGATGACTGGTGGATGCGCGCTGCTGCGATGCACGCGCTCACCCCAGTTGCGGCGGATAAGGAACTTTCTAAGCAAATCCTGCCCAAGATAGGAAAGCTCATTCAGTACACGCAGCGACTTGGAGACCTCCAGCCGATTGCTGGAATTGTCAGCACTTTAGAGACCGCCGACCCAGAAGTAAGGAAGCTTGCGATGAATGTCTTAGGTAAATCCTACGTTAATTTCCCCACCGAACTCGCCGAGCCGGGGGGGCAGAATCTGACCCCGAATATCAAGCTTTTGCTGGATAGCATCGCTAAAGACATCGCCAGCGTTCCTGGTGGCTATGACGAGGTTTACCGGATTGCCCGCAAGCGCAGTCCCGAGCAGGCTCTTGCGCACCAGCCGTTGTTCATGACCGCGGATGGTTCAAAATTTGGACCTGAGCTGAGAAAGGCCTTCGTGCCGATCATCGAGAACGAATTGATCCCCGAATACATCGAGAAAAACCGTAAGGCGCTCGATCGGGAAATCTCTGCCCGCCAGCCGGGAGGCGCGGTCGAAGGACTGGTAGCTCTCTACAAGAAGGCCGGCAACAACGAATATGCTTGGAGCCTCCACGGCCCGACACGCGATAAGATCTCTTGGCAGTATCACACGTTTGATCCTCCTGAGGAAAAACTCTGGGAAGGTAACCACCGGTTCCGTGAAGTTACTCTGCCGGCCGGTGCTGAAAAGTGGTTTTCGTCTGAATTCGACCCTAAGTCTGCAGGCTGGAAAACTGGCTATGCTCCTTTTGCTAATAACGATGGGAAAGCCACTCCTACTGGCAGCTGTGAGGGAGATCATCATTTCTGTGGTTGTGGTAATCCAGTTAACACCTTATGGGAAAAAGAGGTGCTATTGATGCGTTCTGAGCTAGAGCTGCCGCCATTGCGCGACGGCTATGCTTACCGCATCCTTGTCGGTGGTCGATCCCATTACAACACGGGTGGTGGAACTAATGTTTGGCTAGACGGTGAGCGGTTGGAGAATAGACGACGTGGTGAGGCAACTATCCAAGGTGGTAGCGGCCGTAACTCTAATAAACCATGGGGTGTGACTATTGACGATGACAACCGCAAGCACTTCGAAGACGGAAAAATACTTCTAGCATGTAACGGATTCCTTCGCTGGGGTCATAGCTCTAAAAAAATCAGTGCCTATAAAACGATCTGGTTCGAGGAGATGAAACTTCCGAAACTTCCTAAACTACAGGAACCTGATAAGGCTCCAGAAATTAAGAAATAAGACTTCATTTAGATTTTCATAGAATCATCGTATTTCATTCATGATAGTTCTAGGGGCTGATTAGCCCTTAGGACTCTACTTTTTATGGAGGTCATCAAAGTACCGACTGTTAGCGATTTAGTTTAGTTTTATTAATTTTAAAAATCACAATATTTAGTTCCCTGTATCTGTTTTTATACTAGATATCGCTTTAATTAAGGATTCTACTTGGATCAACTGTTCTCTCAGAGTATGTATTTACCGATCAGGAAAGTCGATTTTCACGATCAAGTTACTGAGTCTTTCCCACACTCGGTAAAGTAAAACCATGTATTTAAAATCACTCGATATCCACGGGTTCAAATCTTTTGCCAACAAGACGAAGTTTGAGTTCCACAAAGGCGTTACCGGTATTGTCGGGCCCAATGGCTGTGGCAAGAGTAACGTAGTGGATGCTATCCGCTGGGTGCTCGGTGAGACTAGCGCGAAGGCGCTGCGTGGTGGTGAGATGGCTGATGTCATCTTCAATGGGACTGACAGCCGCAAGCCAATGGGCATGGCTGAAGTCACGCTCACGATGGGTGACTGCGAGAAAACACTCAAGGTAGAATACAATGAGGTTAGCATCACTCGGCGTGTCTTCCGTGATGGTAAGAGTGAATACCGTATTAATAACACGATTTGCCGGCTGCGTGATATCCATGATCTTTTTATGGATACGGGAATTGGACGAACCGCTTATTCCATTATGGAGCAAGGGAAAATAGACATGCTCCTGTCATCTAAGCCAGAGGACAGAAGACAGGTCTTTGAGGAGGCAGCGGGGATTACTAAATTTAAGAAAGAGAAGAAAGAGGCACTCCGTAAGCTAGACTACACTCAGGCAAATCTACTCCGTGTTAGTGATGTTCTCGCTGAACAGGAGCGCCGCATGAACTCGCTGAGACGGCAGGTAGCTAAGGCTAGGAGATACCAGTCCTTAGCGAAAAACGTGAGGGTTTTAGACACTCATTTGGGCCATAGAAAGTTTGTTGAGATAAAAGGACAGGCGGAAGAGTTGAGAAGATCTGTCAGATCTTTAGAAGTGCGCGAGCATGAGATAGAACGAGATTTGCCGGAGAGAGAGCAGGCCGTGATTATAGCGCGTGATAATGCGCAGGAGCTAGAGAGCCAGCTTTCAGAAATCCGACAGATGCTCAATGAAAGGCGGAATAATGCCAATGCAGCTCAGAGTAAGATTGCCTTTAACAACGAGCGCCAAGCCGAACTGATCGCACGTATCGAGCAGAATGAAATTGAGATCGAAGAGACCCTGCAGAAGCTAGGAAAGCAGGAGATGGACCTTCAGTTTGCGACTGTCTCGCTCGGTGAGATTACCGAGAAGATTGCCAAGCAAGAACTCACCGTCACTGAGCAAGATGAGAAGCGTTCTATCGCGAAAGCGCACCGAGAGGAAAAGGAAATTCAGCTCAGAGATTCTCGAAACGAGTCTAACAGAACGCAATCACTTATTGCAGCTGCTCAGGCGAAAATTGAGAGTGCACTGGCACAGTTTGAAGGTAATAGAGAGCGTTCTAGGCAACTTGCCGAGGATGAGGATAAGCTCAGAATTGAGCGTGAAGAAGCCTCTGCCGAGAGGCAAAAGACTGCTGAGGAGCTAGCCTCTAGAGTTTCCAAACTCACCGGTCTTGCGGAGGAGTTCGAGAGCCACGAGAGAAGTTTTCAGAAATACCGTGGCTCGCTAGATGCCACCAGAGAAGCCGCCGCAGATCAGCATAAAGCACTCGTCAAGTCATCATCCAGACTAGAGGTGCTGAAGCAGCTTGTGAGAACCGGTGAAGGGCTGGAACAGGGCACTCAAGCGGTGCTATCCGGTCTTGATGATAAAGAGCTCTACGAGCCAGGTATTCGTGGGGTATTAGCAAATTTCATTCAAGTAGAAGGCGACTTCACCAATGCGGTGGAGTCTGCTCTCGGAGCACATTTACAGACGGTCCTGGTTAGGGATTCTATGCTCGCTGAGTCGATCATCGATGTTCTGACGCTGAAGAAGATGGGCCAGGCGGCGATCGTGCCAGAAGATTTTATCCCGATTCATTCTGAAGTGCAGCTGATGCATCTCCCTGAGGGCGGCATCGCATGGGCAGTTGATAAAGTGAAGAGCGAGAAAGTGGTCACTCCGATTATTGAGAGGCTCCTGGAAAATGTCCTTATCGTGGAAGATCTAGCCACCGCGCTCAAGCTCAGACCGCAACTGCCAGGTGTGACTTTCGCCTCTGTAAAAGGTGCGGTTCTCAGTGCAGAGGGGATCGTCAGTGGTGGTGCAGGAAGTGGTGAAGGCTCATCGGTGCTTGATAGGCAGAACGAGATCCGAGATCTAGAAACGTTGACTGACTCACTTACAGAACTCGAAAATGAATCGAAGCAGAAACTTGGAATGTTAGAGAAACAAGTTTCTGAAAGTAGAGAAGCGGTAGAAGTAGCTAGAGAAAAACTTCAGAAAGCTCGCGTAGACGAATCTACGCTGCAGGGGCAACTCAGCCTCGCTATCAGAGAGGTGGATTCTATAGAAAGTAAGATTTCCAATGTAGAACGCGAGCGCAAAGAACTTAGCGAGCGGGAGACGAATGCTTCTGGAACCCGTGAGGAAATGGAAGCTGATCTGGGTTCCGCCAGAATACGACTCGAAGAGCTAGAGAATGACCAGCTCATGGCGACCCGAGACCTAGAGGACATGATGTTCCGCGAGCAAGATGCCATGAGTACGCTCAGCGAGCTGAAGACAAATCTCGCGGTAGAGCGCCGCGCCATGCAGTCCGCCGAGGAGCAGCAACAGCCGATGGCAGCGAGACTCGAAGAACTCAGGCATCATACTGGTAGACGAGAGAGTGAGATCATCGCTTTCCGTGACAGGATAGAAAATGCCAATGGGGAAAGTGGTAGTCTATTAGAAGAGATAGAGACCAATACTGTAGCAGCTAATCAACTAGAAATGGAGCTAGAGCAAGCGTCAGCAAGCCGCTCTGGACTACTGGAAGCGATCAATTTAGCTGAAAAAGCAGCCACCGAAATTCGCCAGAAAGTGACCAGGATTACCGAGCAGAAAGGCAAGGAAGAAGTCTCCGCTACTAAGTTTGAACTGCGACTGGAAAATCTGTTAGAGACCACACTTGAGCGTTATCAGGTGGATCTCAATGTCTTTAGACCGGATTCCCACATGCTGTTGGCATGCATTGTGGATCAGAAAAATGCCCGCCAGACTGCAGCCAAGCGCGCTGATGATTTTAACGAGGATGATGATTCTGAAGAAGTAATCATTGAGAGTGAAGCCAATGAAATAGATCTGACGGCGGTCCCAGGTGATGAAGGCCCGGACTGGGATTTCGTAGAGAATAGTGTGGGTGAGCTCAAACGGAAGCTAGACTCCATGGGGCCGGTGAATGTGGATGCCATTGAGGAATTCGATGAGTTAGAAGAACGTCATAATTTTGTCAGAGGACAGTATGATGACCTCACTAACTCTAAGGATGAACTGATCGATGTAATCGAGCGGATTAACGTGGAGACCCGCAAGAGGTTCTCCCAGACCTTTGAGCAAATTCGTAAGAATTTCCAAGAGATGTTCAAGCTACTATTCGGTGAGAAAGGAACAGCCAACTTACATTTAGTCGATGAAGATGATCCGCTAGAAAGTGGTATTGATATCATCGCGAAGCCTCCAGGCAAAAAGCTGCAATCCATCACGCTTTTATCAGGTGGGGAGAGATCCATGACGGCCGTTGCGCTGCTGTTCTCCATCTACCAGATCAAGCCAGCACCATTCTGTGTTCTTGATGAGTTGGATGCACCGCTGGATGAATCCAATATCGGAAGATTCCTCCGGGTGCTCGACAGATTTATCGATACCTCACAGTTCATCATCGTGACACACAGCAAGCGCACCATGAGTCGCGCTGACGTGATGTATGGAGTCACTATGGAGGAGTTCGGAGTGTCTAAACCAGTAGGCATGCGTCTCACCGACGAAAAGGATGTGGACGCAGGAGCGAAGAAATCAGCCGCGCAGAATGCCGCACTGAGACTGGATGCTGAGTAGGGGAATTGTTAAGTCGTTTTGATCGCTTTGTTAGATCCGGCTGAGAATGCATCGTTCCTACCGCTCAAGGTTGCCTGATATTGCTGTTATTCGGGTTTAGGTGAAGCAATAATGGGATGCACAAACCAAAATTAACACAGCAGACATCACGATAGAACCTATAAACGATAACACGTAGAGTATCCAGAAGAGTGGAGTAGCCGCAAAGGTCGCCATGGCCACACCATCGATCACTTCCGTAGAACCGTAGAGGATCTTCCCCACAATGGTGAGGTACTTGAACTTACTCAGTCTTTTACCCTGTGCTAAAGCGATTGTTTTTCTGTGATGTTTCACTACAGATTTGATATGCTCGGTGTTCGCCTCACAGACCTCTGGCAGCGCGGCGATCCCATCTAGCACCCACCAGACAATCCCAATACAAAGAATTGGTAACAACATGATGCCACAAGGAATACCCCAGCGCCAATGCTCTAAATCTGTGGCATTAAAGAAATAGACCAAACCGCCTACAAAAACGAGTAGCGTGGGAACAAGCAGCACCATCGCTGCTATCTTTAGCCCCTGTGCAATCTTAGCAACACGGTTGATTAGTGTGATGAATTTTTGAAAATGGTTCTCTTGAGCAATTTCCATATCCTCTACATATCACATTATTCATGGAGTGTAACCAGAAATTGTGGTCAAAGCGGTCACGTCTGAGCTATCCTAGCACAACGGTCAGGACACCATGTTCTAGTCATCAACGGAGGACATGATTTGTTTAAGTGAGGAGTTGAGGCACGTCTCGGTTTGCTCGGCGAAGAACCCCTTTTAATCTGGGTAGATTTTTTCTTGTTGATAAAAGTTTAAGCGTCTTTTCCTTCCCAAGAATTCCACCAGCTTTTGAAGAGTGTGAACTGGGAGTCAATGTGTGCTTGCTGTGATAGGCTAAGCTGGTCGTCGCTGTAAATTTGATACTGATAATTCTCGTTACCTTCCAGCACCATGAGTCGCTTGTAGTAGAGGACGAGGTCAGTGCCTTCGTCGAAGGTGCAGAGGATGTTCATCGCTTCATTGAGCTCAAGGGCGAAGCGGCGGGCTTTGGCATCTCCTTTGGCGGCGCGCTTACAGAGATCGACCATCTTGAGGATCTCTTTAGGCATGGCTGTGCCGACTCCTGTGATGGCTCCGACAGCGCCACAATTGACAAATCCATGATATGCCTGAGTGTCGACACCGACCATGAGAGTGAGGCCATTATCACCAGAAGTGATGTGCTCAGCTGCATAGGTGAGTGCCTCGCGTCCGCCAAATTCCTTGAAACCGATTAGCTGCGGGTATTTTGCGTGTAGCTTGAAGAATAGTTCAGCCTTTGTTTCAAATCCGTAGTGTGGTGAGTTATAAATCACCGCTGGTAGATCTGGTCCACCGGCTTCTAGGATAGCGGTGAAATGGTTGTGTTGTGCAGCAGGTGAGAGAGTGCGCGAGAGGACCCTTGGGATTACCATGAGGCCATGTGCCCCGATCTCACGAGCGTGGGTAGCGTGCGCCACTGCGATGCGGGTGTTCTGCGCACCTGTGCCCACGATGGTCTTGATACCGGCATCGACAAGTGCTTTCACTCCAGTCATGCGCTCTGCATCTGTTAGAAGTGGCCAGTCGCCCATTGATCCGCAGTAAACGACTGCGTCCATGCCTGCTTCGATGAGTCCTTTAGCCGTGGCGACGAGTGCCGCGAAGTCTGGTGTTCCCTTAGCATCGCATGGAGTCATGAGTGCTGGGATTGTTCCTGAGAAAATATTTTGGTTGTTCATGTTCTTATGATTAGGTTGTTAATTGCTTAGATGCTTACCTCAGTTATGCCTTTAGAAAAAGGATCTTTTGCGTTAATTATGATGGTGGTTTCTCCATTGACCCAGGCTGAACCTGTGACGGTCGGAATGATTTGGTTAGTTTCTGGTATAGGTTTTACCGATCCTGTGAAAATGGTGTTCAGAATGCCAGCTTGTCTCCAAGTCTCTCCAGGGCTAAATTTTCTATCCGCATAGAGACAGGCGAGCTTAGCGGAGGTGCCAGTTCCGCAGGGTGAGCGATCATATTCCCCACCAGGGCAGAGGACAAAGTTTCTGCTATCGGAGAGATCATCACTGGGTGGACCGAAGACCTCAACGTGATCCACAGGTGCTCCGTTAGCGCCGGTGATGCCTGCATTAGCGAGAGCGAGTGACACGGTTGTGGTGAATTCGGTTAGCTGGGCAATATTAGTTTGATCTACTTTTGGGGCGTTTTCCTGCTCGTTGATGAGGAAAAACCAATTGCCTCCCCATGAGATATCACCAGTGATAGTTCCGTATTTGGAGTCAGGAATGACTACGGAGACATCTTTCTGATATCGATAGCAGGGGACATTATCGACAGTGACGCTGCCATCATCATGGAGGTGAGCGGTGACCACTCCTACTGGAGTATCGATACGGTGTGATCCCGTGGTGATGATGCCCATGTGCTGGAGCGTGACCGCCAGACCGATGGTGCCATGGATACACATGCCGAGGTATCCCGCGTTGTTGAAAAAGATGACTCCAGCGGTGCAGTCTGGAGTATGCGGCTCAGTGAGTATAGCACCCACCATGGCGGGGTAACCACGTGGCTCAAGTAGCGTTGATGTACGTATCCAGTCGTGCTTTGTTTTGAGGATTTCTTGTTTCTCCGCGAGTGTGCCATTTCCCAGATCAGGGCAGCCATCTATAATCACACGTGTGGGTTCTCCGCCAGTGTGCGAGTCGATAATTTTAAGAAATGTGGTTGCCTTAGTCATAGAACAGGTAGAATATAGCAGAGTGTTTCTAGTAGAAAAAACCAGATATTTCCCTAGAATCTGCATAGCTCGCTCCCAACAATCAAATTGATGCCCAGATCAGAATTTTATAGCCAAGTGGATAGCGAGAGACCGATTATTGGCGTGGAGTTATTTGACCACGTTCCAGACACGGTTTACTTCATTAAGGATGAGCACGGGAAATACGTGGTGGTGAATAAAACACTGAGTATTCGACTTGGCATGGCGCAGGATGAGCTAGTGGGCAAGAAGGCAGACGAGGTATTCCCAGACTCACTAGGGTTAAGTTTTTCTAAGCAAGACATGCTTATCATGCAGACTGGTGCAGGGATTAAAGGCCGATTAGAAATGCATCTCTATCCCAGTGGCAAAGAAGGCTGGTGCCTGACTTACAAGGAGCCAGTGAAAGGCATAGGCGGAAAGTTAATAGGTATTGTGGGGATCTCCAGAGACATTCATCCGCCTACCGAGCATCGCGACGATTTAGCACCGCTACAAAAAGTGATCACCTATATTAGGCTCAACGTTTCCGAACAGCTAAGGTTGCCGAAGTTAGCCGAAATGGTAAATCTCTCAGTCTATCAGTTGGATCAGCGAATCCGCGGGTTATTCCATCTTTCGGCTGGTCAGTTCATCACCCAGACAAGGATTGAAAAGGCATGTAATCTCCTCAAATGCACCAACGAGAGCATTGCCAATATCGCCCTCGACTGTGGTTACTCAGATCAATCCGCCTTCACCCGCCAGTTCAAGCAAACTGCCGGACTGACACCGAAAGCGTATCGTAAGCAAGTGAAGTGAGCAGTGGTAGCAAAGAGCGATGAATTTGAGAACTGGTTTACTGCACTCATCTGTATACACTACTAAAATAGGCCCGGGTACCACGGTAAGGTTCTGTGTTGGTGCTGATTACTTTGATTTGGAGACCATCGCCTAGTTGCTTAAAATCTAGCCATTTTTTTCACCTGGTTGGTGTATATCTGGATCACCATTCTCAGAATAACGCGCTTTGTCATCATTTGTGCTAAGCTCACCATCAATGCTAAAAGTGAGAACACCTTCTTTATTGAGTGTTTTCTTAGTTTGCTGATAGACAGTATTTAGTTCTTTGTCGGCAGATCGTTATCCAGCTTTGGCATCAGCTAGAGGATTGGCACTAGATGATAAGCTGATTAGAGTGAAAATGATGAATGTGATGATGTTATGTTTTATCATGAAAATGATATGATTAAGCTAGAATGATGGGGGATAAATGTCGATTCTTTCTACAGGCTCTGTTTTTTAAATTTCATTAACGATCAAAGTTCATCCTTGGCCTTAAGCGGTAGTGATCTTCTAAACGATTAATTTTAAAGGATGATTTTTCATGTTGAAGAAATGGGATGGCGGAGTATAGGTGTGGTGTGGATAAATTGAATCGATCTAACAGATTTAACAAGTTTCAGAAAATAGCGATGGCTGCATTGGTTTCTGTGGTAGCTCTGCTCTTTGTGGGCGCAGTGGTGCGTGCTACGGGAGCGGGTATGGGATGTCCAGACTGGCCGAAGTGCTGGGGGGAGTATATCCCGCCTACTGACGTGAGCCAGATCGATGTGGATGCACTACCAATCGAGAAATATAAAGAAAAACGCATTCGCATGGGAGGGAATCCTGATGATATCACTAAAGAAACGGTGCTGGCAGAATTTAATCCAGTTCACACGTGGACAGAATTTATCAATCGGCTCTGTTCGCTTCCTGTAGGTTTATTTTCAATGTTGACGATGATAATGGCTTATCAGTTTAGGAAGTCACGACCGTGGATATTTTTTGCCGCTTTTGCAGCGGTATTCTTGGTGGGGCTGAATGCTTGGATGGGGATGCGGATTGTTCATTCGGGGCTACAACCTGGGACGATCACTAGCCATATGGCGTTGGCGATACTGCTTATCTGTGTGCAGGTTTACATTGTATGGGGTAGTGGCGGAAAGAGGTGGTTATTAGAGGTGGCCGATGGTAAGAAATCACTGTTGAAATGGGTAGGTTTTGGATTATTTACGCTGATCATAGTTGAGGGTATAATGGGTTCTCAGGTACGGGAGATGACGGATATGTTGCAGAAATCTCATGTTGACGAGCCGCGGTCAGCGTGGACTTATGAGCTGGAGCATACTTGGGTCTACATATTACATCGTAGTTTTTCTTGGGTAATCTTAGGGGCGGCTATTTGGTGGTATGTGCTAGGGAGAAGTCACCGTGTCGGGGGAGTAAAGTGGCAGGAGAAACTCGTGATGAGTATGGTGCTGTCGCAGATGGTGTTGGGGATTATTTTATCTAATGTGGGTATACTAAGAGTGGTACAGGTCCTACACATCGGTCTGTCATCAATACTGGTGTGTGGTATGTTTTTGTGGCTTCTAGGTGCGTTTGGTAAGCAGGTCGGTAAAAACATTATGGTGCAAGATGAAGCGAGTTAGGGGTAAGTTTTCTGAGGATGCGCACTTAGAGGATGGAGTCTGGCGAAGGACATTTTTCTGGGATCTGTGCCGAGCGTTGCCGATGGGGGTGACGGAGACCGTCGTGAGTACCTTCGGGCTACTGATTGCGATCCGCTATCTGCATGTCGATATGCTGAGTAAGTCCTACTTCGTGGCCGCGCCTGCTCTAGGCCTGCTGTTGAGTTTGTTCTCCGTGGCGGCCGTGCGTAGGTTGGGATGGAGCGTGAATACTTCAGCAGCTTTGGCATGGTTTGTTTCTGCTGCGGGCTTTGCTGTAGCCGCTTTGGGGCACGAGAGTGTGGTTTGCTATATCATCGGAGTAGTAGTCGCACTGGTAGCGCACAGCATCTCAGCTCCCTTGTTGTCACAGATTTATCGCCGACATTATCCAGGAGAGATCCGAGGGAAATTATTTTCAATCGTGGGGATGGTGCGAGCTGGCGCAGCAGCAGGTTTCGCCTACCTGGCGGGGGTCTGGCTAGTGGAGGGGAAAGTGGGTTATGAATTGCTGCTGTGGATCTTCGCAGGTTGTAGTTTACTAAAATCTTTGTTCACGGTCATGATGAAACCTGTGCATCTGAGAAAGAGTCATAAGTTGAGCCTGTTAGACGCCTTTGGACACTTGAAAACTGATCTCGTTTTCCGCAAACTAATTTCTACGTGGATGCTTTTAGGGATCGGAAATCTGCTCTGCATGTCACTTTTTGTGGAATATATCACTAACGATTATTATGGCTTCGCATTCAATGAGGCAAAGATCAGCATGGTGACTACCACGGTGCCGATGCTGGCATTTATCGTCTCTGCGTTCGTTTGGGGCGTGGTCTATGATAAGATGGAATTTTACCGCCTCCGAGTGTTAGTAAACTTGTTTTTCTTTGCCGGTATCCTGGTGTTCTTTTTTGCCCCGAGCTATCTCTGGCTCTGCGTGGGTATGGCGCTGCACGGTATGGGGAAGGCTGGAGGAAATATACTATGGAGTCTCTGGACAACCAAGTTTGCCCCCGCAGATCACGTGGGGGAATATATGAGCGTGCACACCTGTTTGACGGGATTCCGGGGTGTTATTTCCGCCTTTGTAGCATTCCCGCTGATCCTCTTAGTCGGTCCTCACGTGATCGGTTCTATTGGTGCGGGGCTAATCTTACTGTCCTCATTGTGGTTGTTTCCTGAGGTGAAGAAAAATTGGGGTGAAAATTAATTTTTTCTAAGAGTAATAATGGTGGTATAGTAAACATACATTTTCTAAGTAGACAGGAGCTTAATAGAGTTTACTATTATTTCAGGAATGATAATAAGTTACAGACAAATGAATTTTTTAAATAGAACAGGCAAATACAAACAATGGGTGCAAGCTGCTATGGTTTTAGCGTTGATGACAGAGAGTAGTTTCGCGGCACCTTCAGCGAAGAAGGTTTTTGAGCAAAACTGTATGGCCTGTCACCAAGTGGAAAATAAGAAGGAACCTATCGTGGGACCGAGCCTAGTAGAGATAAGTCATCTTTATAAGAAGAACTTAGCGGGTTTTGTGAAATGGTCTAATTCTCCGGGAAAAAAGCGTAAAAATGCGATTCAAATGCCATCGATGGCGCATGTTGGTAATGAAAATCTAGAGGCAGTTTATGTTTGGATGTTGGATGTGACCAAGGGTAAGAAATTTGTTCCTGAGAAACCAAAAAAGGTCGACCCTTATGCCCTGAATAAAAGTGAGTCATCACTACCAAGGCTACAGAGAATTTTCCTCAGTGATAGTAGCCCTGCATCCATTGCGGTCACCATTGATGGGCAACATTCGCTATGCTGGGATACTGTTAGCTGTAGAATGCGCTATGTTTGGAAGGGTGGATTCATCGATGGGTATCCTTATTGGGAAAGAAATGGCAATGCTTTTGCGAAGCTGCTAGGTGAGATTTATTACCGTGCTCCCATGAAGCAGGATTCCAGTTTGATGAATGAGAAGTTTAAGGATCCCCCGAAATTCAGAGGCTACAAAATAGTGGCAGGGTTACCAATCTTTTATTATTCAATAGGTTCTCATCAGGTTAGTGAAGCTATTAAAAATAGGAATGGAAATTTAGTGATCCAAGTAAAAATACAGAGTGATGAAACAATCGAGGGTTCGGTCCGTTATCCATTAGGTGATCTCGTGAAAACTCAGTTAAAATATTCAGCAGGTAAAATTGAAGAAGGGGTTTTAGTTCTGACAGCAAAAGAAGCCGCTGGTTTTGAACTCACCTTTAACCTTAAAAAATAGAAAATATGTCCAAATCATTTATAATCGCATTATTGGCAGCCAACACACTCACTTTGTCTGCTGCAGATCGCTGGGACGATGTGTGTGAAGTGGTGAATATCCCTAATCCCACCAGCCCAAAAATAGATTCACAAGTCGGAGCGGTTGGCACGTTACCTAATGGTGATATTATCACTGCTTTCCATAGGGGAGAGGTGATGGTGCTCTCGAAGGGGAAGTGGAAACTGTGGGCATCTGGTCTACATGAGCCATTGGGGATGCACGTGGAAAACCAGCATTCAATCGTGGTGGTGCAGCGTTCTGAACTCACCAGAATTTCTGATACAGACCAAGACGGGATGGCTGATAGCTATGAGTCATTATGTAACAACTGGGGGATGTCTGGAAACTATCACGAGTTCGCATTCGGCGCGAGTAAAGCTGCAGATGGAGACTTCTACGTGGCTCTAGGAACAGCTTCTAGTGGTGCTGGAGTGAGGAAGGAAATTCGCGGGGAGTGGAATGCTGGAGGTGTTTCGGCAGAGGATACTAAAAAGAACTATATCAATGCGACTAAGCGAAAAGGCTTACAACGAATGTATGGACGGGTCCCACATCGTGGGTGGGTGATCAAGATCAATCCTAAAACTGGTGAGTATAAACCAATAGCCTCAGGACTTCGCACTCCGCATGGTGTGTGTGTCACTGCTAAAGGAGATCTTTATGTCAATGATAATCAGGGTGACTGGCTGGGAAGTAGTAAGCTCTATAAGATAGAGCAAGGTAAATTCTATGGTCATCCAGCCAGCTTGGTTTGGACGAAGGGGTGGGATCGAGGAATCCCTGCAAATCTTAAGCCATCGGATCTAGATGCGATGCGCTCAAAGTCGGTTTGTTTTCTTCCCCAAGGAGATTTAGCGAACTCACCCACCCAGATCATCGAGTTACCGGCAAAGGGCTTCGGCCCCTACGGTGGGGACCTGATCATGGGGGATATGAATCAATCTCGATTGGTCAGATATTTACCAGAGATGGTGAATGGAAAAGAGCAGGGAGCAGTTCTTGCCTTCATGGAGCATTCCAAGCTTGGACGTGGAAATGCAAAGATCACCGTGGGAGAAGAGGGGACCCTTTACATAGGTAAGACGCATCTGTCATGGGCAGGTGACTCTGGTATGATCGCGCTAAAATACAAGCAGGTGGCGCACCTCGCGATCAAGAAGATAAAGCTGACAGAAAAAGGCTTTCAGGTGACTCTCAATGAGCCGGTTGATGCGGCGAAAATTGGGCTGAGCGGAGAGAGTTACAGTCTGAATTACCACAAAAAGTATGGATCTAAGAAAGTAAACCCAACGACACTAAAAGCCAGCTCGGTAAAGGTGAACGGTAATGTGATAGAAATTGATCTGGAGAAGCCACCTGTGGCTGGGCAAATTTATGATATCTCACTGAGTGGAGTAGGCTCGAAGAAATTCGGCAAGCTATTCGAGAAGAGATTTTTCTACACAGCTCATCAAGTGCTTACTCAGAAAGCTGCAGTGAATGATGAGGAGGCTCTATCACCTGATTTATTCGCTTTTGAGAATGCCTTCAGGAGACGTAATATTTCTACGCAGGAGCAGGCAGGAATACTTAAAAATGCAGGCTATCAGGGAATTGGCTCAATCAGCGAGAGGGGAGCGTTAGCAAAACTCAAAGCTTATAAAACAGCAGGATTGAAAGTCTATAGTATCTATGCTGGCGGGGAAGTTACTGAAAAAGGTTACCAATTTCATCGTCAGGAATTGTCTGAAAGTATGAATTTCCTACGCGGTTCTGGAGCCATGATTGAGTTCTACATTAAAGGTGATAAAGGAAATAATGCCACTCGGCAACAGGCGGTGAAAATGATGCAAGAAGTCGCTGATCTAGCGAATGAAAAAGGTCTGAGGGTTGTGATTTATCCGCACTCGGGGAATTATGTTACGCCAACTCTAAGCCAAGCTACAACGATTGCGAAACAAGCAAATAGGAAGAATCTCGGAGTGATGTTTAATCTCTGCCATTTCCTAAAGGAGCAGCCTCAAGCGTCATTAAAAGAAGAGTTAGTAAATGCCGGAGATCTACTCTGGGGAGTGAGCACATCTGGTGCTGAGGAGAATGGGAAAAGCTGGGTTCAGCTGATTAAGCCATTAGGTAAAGATTCCTACCAACAAGATGAATTATTGAAAACACTAAAGCATGTCGGCTATAAAGGGGCGATCGGCCTACAGTGTTACCAGATTAGCTCAGATCCTAAGATACACCTCAAAATATCAGCTGACTCCTACAAAGATTTATTAAAATCAGTAAACTAGTGCCGGTTGCTTAGCGGAATAGTGATTAACCACGGTTAAAAGTAATTTCATGATACATCCTCAACTATTATCGCTGACCGCCGCTTTGCTGTTGATAAGCTTGGGGCCTATCCACGGGGGCGATACCCTAAGCATCCAGCAAGTGATATCCAACATGAAACCCTATACCGGCAAACACCACGCCGGAGTTGATACCACCACACTCAAGGGCAAGGTGATGTGCGGCTATCAAGGATGGTTCGCCGCCGAGGGTGATGGTTCTGGACGTGGATGGACGCATTACGGAGCAGGTAATAACGGACTGAAACCTGGCCACTGCACGTTCGATCTGTGGCCCGATATGCGTGAAATGGATAAGGACGAAAAATTTGCCACAGCCTTTAATCACAAAGACGGTAGTACTGCATATCTGTTCAGCCCGTATCAGCCTAAAACCGTGCTACGCCATTTTAAGTGGATGAAGGATTCTGGTATTGATGGCATTTTTCTCCAGCGATTCGCCTCGTCAACCAAGTCTGCTAAAAGCCTGAACCATCGCAATGTTGTCACCGCTAATGTTCAGGCTGGTGCGAATCAATACGGCCGCACCTGGGCGCTAATGTATGATCTCTCAGGTCTCAAGAAAGGCGACATCGAAAAATACCTCATTGAGGATTGGAAACGGTTGGTTGATCGGATGGAAATCAAGAAGGACAAATCCTACCTCCATCATAAAGGTAGACCGGTGGTCGCTGTCTGGGGGATCGGTTTTAAAGACGGAAGGGACTACACGCTCGATGAATGTGAGCAGCTGGTAACGTTCCTTAAATCCGACCCAAAGTATGGAGGTAACACGGTGATGCTCGGCGTGCCCACCGGCTGGCGCACCCTGAGCCGCGATGCTACCAACGATGAGAAACTTCACAAAATCATTCTCAAGGCAGATATTGTTAGTCCTTGGACGGTCGGTAGATTTAGCTCGCCAACGAGTGCCGCAAAGCATGCTGAGTCTTGGGTGAAGCCGGATATTACATGGGCAAAAAAGAATCACCTCGACTACCTGCCAGTGGCCTTTCCCGGGTTCAGTTGGCACAATTTAAAAATGAGTAAGGGGCAGAATAAAAAGCTGGATCAGATTCCACGGTTAGAAGGCGAGTTTCTTTGGTCGCAGGCAGTCGCGTATAAAAAATCTGGCGTCGAGATGCTCTATGTTGCTATGTTTGATGAAGTAGACGAGGGCACCGCTATCTTCAAATGCACTAATAACCCACCCGTTGGAGATAGTCCGTTTCTCACTTATGAAGGACTACCTACTGATCATTACTTGTGGCTCACTGGTAAAGTTGGAGAGCTCATCCGTAATCCACCGCCTACCTCTTTTAAAATACCCACCCGAAAATCAAACTAAACTGGATCTAATAATCCTATGAAAATCGACGTAACACCCTGATAATGGTAATCTCTTTGTCGCCTGTCTTCTCCAATCTGTTATGGGTGAACTGAGATCTTAAGGACGACTTCAAAAGATCACTTAACTGCTATAGAACTCTATAAAAGTGAGCCAACTAGTTAGAGGTAAGTTTTCTTGCTAGTGGAGCATGGATAGCGCAGAATCTGGCATCTATTAATAGATCATGGCGGACACAAAAGAAATACGAGGGACGAGAAAGCAACGAGTGATAGGAACTCTCGTGGGTTGGTTGATCTGTGTGCTGGGGTGGACACTGAGGTATAAGGTAGATGGTCTGAAGAAGTTGAGTGAAAGGTATCCGGATCAGCCGGTGATCCTAGCGCTGTGGCATAATCGGATATTGGCTATGCCATACATTACACCTAAGCTGCTCAAGAATCGCGAGATTTGTGTGCTGACAAGTGCGAGTAAGGATGGAGCGATTTTGGAAACTGCTGTTAAGTTATTTGGAGTGACTGCGGTGAGAGGCTCCAGCTCCCGCAGGGGGGCTGCAGCACTGGTGGCACTGAGGAGGAAACTTAGAGATGGAGCAACAGTGGCGATCACTCCCGATGGACCAAAGGGGCCACGATATAAAGTGCAGCCGGGTGTCGTGAAACTGGCGCAGACCAGCGGTGCGCCTATCGTGGTGATGAGTGTGAATTTCTCAAGCTGCTGGAGATTGAAAAGCTGGGATAGGTTTTGTGTGCCCAAGCCGTTTTCACAGGTGCTGCTGAAGCTGGAAGAAGGGCTTGAGATTTCACGAGAAATGAGCGATGATGCGTTTGAAAACGAGCGCGTAAACCTAGAAATACTGATGAATAAGTCAGTGGGAAACGAGAAAAATTAAACAATGAAACAGATAGATGGAAAAGCAGTAGCGGAGAAGGTGATCAATGAGTGTCGGGATGAGATAGCGGTGTTGAAGGCCAGAGGGATCACTCCGGGCTTGGCGGTAGTTTTAATAGGGGAGGATCCAGCATCTAAGGTGTATGTTGGCTCAAAGGCGCGGAAGTGTGAGGAACTAGGTATTTATTCGCTGAAGATAGAGCTTCCAGTGGATGCGACTCAGGAGGAGGTGATGCAGGTGGTAGAAGATTTAAATAATGATGCTGCGGTTGATGGGATTTTGGTGCAGTCACCACCACCAGCACATATCGATGAGGCGGCGATAGTGCGAGCGATCAATCCGGCGAAGGATGTGGATGGATTTCACCCAGTGAACGTAGCGAAGCTAGTGCTGGAGGATCCGTCTGGATTTATCCCTTGCACTCCGCATGGCTGTATGAGGCTGCTTGAGGATGCCGGGGTGGAGACTTCGGGTGCAGAGGTTGTGGTGATAGGTAGATCTATGATCGTGGGCAAGCCGATGGCGCTACTACTGATGGGGAAATCTGGAAATGCAACGGTGACGGTGGCGCATTCTAGGACGAAAGATTTAGCAACTGTATGCAGCAGGG
The DNA here is from genome assembly GCA_963934155.1 of uncultured Verrucomicrobiales bacterium. GTDB lineage: Bacteria > Verrucomicrobiota > Verrucomicrobiia > Verrucomicrobiales > Akkermansiaceae > Rubritalea. The sequence continues at coordinate 24,241 of CAWVXI010000014.1, forward strand.
CAGACATCATTATTTCTGCGATAGGGATGCCTGGGTTTGTGACTGCCGATATGGTGAAGGATGGCGCGGTAGTGATCGATGTGGGGATCAATCGTGTGGAAGATGCCAGTGCCAAGCGCGGGTATAGACTGGTGGGAGATGTGGCTTATGATGAGGTCGCTCCGAAATGCTCAGCGATCACGCCAGTGCCAGGAGGCGTGGGGCCAATGACTATCGCAATGCTGATCAAGAATACAGTGATCGCTGCAGGGCGCAGAACTTAGATCAAGGCAATATTTTGCGAAGCAAAATAGAATATCAAATTCCAAATCACAAATTCCCAAACAGCTGCCTCAGCAGATGTTTAGACTACCTACTGATGAAGTAGACGGCGAGAGCCATGCCGCCTATCCAGACAGTGACGATGTGGGTCACTCCAAATGAGCGCGCACCTGGAGTCTCTGCTGGGTCGTCAGGGTGGGGCCCAAAGAGGCGGTTATAGTTCATGACTATCCAGCCGCCTAGGAGTGACCAGAGGATAATAAATAGACCGAGTCCTATTTTGATGATGATTTGTAGTGCCATGGAGCTTATTTTTCTTGTTTTTTGAGCCAGGTTTCTAGCCAGAACGGGGCGAATGGGATGAGTGAGGTGATCCCGATGAGGATGATGGTTATGAATGACCATTTTTTGATTAGCCAAGCGTTGAGAAGTGCTGCTCCGAAGAGGCAGAAGACGATGCCGTGGATCATGCCAGGGGTTCTGATCGCTGAGTCATCACCCATCATACGCTTGAGGTAAATGGCGCAGTAGAGCAGGTAGATATATGAGCATGCATCGAGTAGGCTGAAGAGGCGTAGGCGAGTGACGGGTGAGCTTAGGTTCATATCCCTGAATGGGTGATATTAACAAGAGCTAGCAGCTGTTTGGGCATATAGATATTAATTGAACCTTGATCATTACTATGGTAATAAAAATGCAGATCTTCAAGGAGGAAATGCTTCTTTTCAGGATGGCTGGGGTCACAACTAATCTGCATTTTTGCCAAGCCGTCTTTGCTAGTGAGTTCATAAGTGTGGATAGAACCCTTGTCATTAGGGAGCCGTTTTTGGCTGAAAAGCACGAGATCAAAATGTGGAAATTTAGCGATGACGTTACCATGGATTTCGTAGTCGATACCGTATTTAGCCCTATAAGTGAGTGCTGATTTATCGATGGTATTGATTCTCAAAGCGGGGGAGTAGTCAGAACCACTACTGTTGCCTAGTGACAGTAAACGACAACTCACTAGCGAATGGGATACGGCGAACGCGGTGCAGAGCGCGAGCATTTTTTTCAATGAATCATTCATGATGGTCGGGCGGGAAGACAGGTGTTTTTAAGCGTAGAAGTCTATTCAGTGACCAACATAGATCGCTAATCGGGAACGATCTCTGGTGAGAGCATTTCTGTGAGCGACTGAGGCTGCTGGATAATTTTTAATTCACCAGCGTCTAACAGAAGTTGTGGAGTGGTTGGAAATGAGTTGTAGTTCTTTAGCGACATCGATGCGCAGTAAGCACCAGCACCTTCGATGACCACTAGGTCGCCAACCTCAGCTTTGTTTAACGTGCGGGTGGTGAGGGTGTCAGTGTCATCAACAGTGAAGACGTCACCACTTTCGCAACAATGCCCACAGACGACATAGTCTTCAGTTGTATCGCTGTCATTGAGGATAATGATAGGGTGCTCGGAAGCATAAAGGGCAGGGCGGGTGATGGTGTCCATGCCGGTGTTAAGCTTGAGGAACGTGTAGCCATCTTCTCCTGTGCTGGAGATGTCATCCACATCACAGATAAGTGACCCGCAGTTCGCAGATAGATACGTACCGGGCTCGACTTCTAGCTTGTATTCTTTACCCGTGTTCTCTGCGTGCTTGATGAAGACGGACTTCACAAACTCACCGACTTCTTGGAGATCAGTGCTTTTTTCAGATGACATTCTGGCGACTTTAAATCCTCCACCGAGGTTGACGGTGTGGACTGTTGGGAATTTATCTGCCTGAGCTAGCGTCATTTCTGTCACTGCTTTCCATACTTCAGGATCTGATCCTGAGCCAATGTGTGAGTGAATGCGGGTGATGCTGAGATTGTGCTTGGCAGCTATTTCTGCTGCCTCGTCAGTCTGCTCGTGCCAGATCCCGAACGATGCGGAGGGGCCACCGACGTTGGTCTTTCTGTTAGAACCAGATCCGGTGCCGGGGTTGACACGGAATGAAATGTTAGATCCCGGAAATGCTTTGCCAAAGGCATCGATCTGTCTGAGCGAGCAAGCATTGAATAAGACTCCCGCCTCGATGATTTCGGTGAGATGCTTGCGTGGAAACTGCTGGCTAGTGAGCTGGATCCTCTCACCGGGAATCCCTGCGTGGAGACAGCGCATGACTTCATATTCTGATGAAGCATCAAAATGTAGCCCCATCGCTTCGACTATTTTTAGGATAGCGAGGTGTGGGTTTGCTTTTAGAGCGTATCGAGCATTGAGTCCGTAGGCGTTTGGGAATGCGGAGACTTCTGCGCAGCGTTGCTCGATGGTTTCTCTGCTGTAGACATAGGCCGGTGAGCCGATCTGGCTGATGGCATTTGAAATGAGTTCAGGAGTGAGAAAGTTGAGTGTTTCCATGGGATAAAGTTGCTTTGGGTTGTGATAAATTGCAATTACTTTCTGTTTGAATCCATCTCCAGTAATTCGATGATGGATTCGACCAAAACATTGATATCCTCTGATCCACCACCGCTCCCTTTATTACGCATTTGTCTGAAAAGGGGAAGAGCGACGGCCAGAGCTACCCATGTTTGCTCTTGCCATGCTAGCCTCTCCTCAATGTTCGTCAGCGAGACGGTACAGCTTTTCAGGATATCGAGAACCTCTAGTTTCACGTCGACGGTGACCAACTGAGATAATTCGATGAGATAGGGAACCGTTGGCTCGGCGATGGGGTGGATACCGCCACTGCAGAGTAGCTTCCACACCATGTGGCTGGCCTTGATCGCTCTGGAAATTTTACGAGACGAGATGTCCTGTAGCAATCGAGGTATCCGCTCCCCGTTCCCCAATGAGGTTTTATAATCTGACCATGCTACTTCTCTGAGCCGCATCCATAGTGCTTGTGACATATTGTCTGTCTATCGCTTGCGGATCGTTTAGGATAGTAGAAAGTTAAATTAGGGTAATTTTTTCACGGAACTCAATACCGATAATGTTGCTAACTTATATAGGTGATCGATGGCTAAACGGCCGAAGGATTTATAATATAAACAAAAAAGCGGCTTTCGATGAACGAAAGCCGCTGGGTGAAATCGGTTGTTTTTACTTCTACTCTAGTTCTTAGAAGTGGATCGCGTGGCCGTCTGCATCTAAAGTCGCTTCGTGGATGGCTTCCGCGAGAGTTGGGTGTGCGTGGATGGTGCCGTGGATCTCGTCCGTGGTGCATTCCATTTCTAGTGCGAGTCCCATCTCAGCGATTAGCTCAGTGGCGTTGTCGCCGATGATGTGGGCGCCGAGTAGCTCGCCGTGCTTCTTGCCGAATAGCAGCTTGACGAATCCTTCAGTATCGCCAGATGCTTGTGCTTTACCAATGGCAGCGTATGGGAAGTTGCCGACTTTGTAGTCTACTCCTTCTTCTTTCAGCGCGCGCTCAGTTTTACCTACTGATGCGACCTGTGGGTGTGCATAGGTACAGCCTGGGAAATTCGTTACTTTGCGTGGAGTGTGACCTTCTACGAATAGTCCTTCGACACACTGGACAGCCTCAAATGATGCTGTGTGGGCTAGCCATGGTGGACCAGAAATATCACCACATGCGTAAACGCTAGGGATGGAGGTTTCATAGCGGTCGCCGACTTTGATGAATCCGCGATCTAGCTCAAGCTCCATACCACCGGGAAGGACGGGTGCGACGCCGATGGCTACGAGGCAGACGTCAGCGGTGATTTCCTCTGTGCCTTTGTCGTTTTCCACAGTCAGAGTAACAGAGTCTCCATTATCCTTGGTCTCGACTACTTTACTACCCACGAGGCATTTGACACCTTGCTTTTTGAATGATTTGGTAAGAGCAGCACCAACTTCGTCATCTTCCACAGGAAGTAAGTTCGGCAACATTTCAATGATGGTCACTTTCGTACCAAATGCATTATAAATGTAGGCAAATTCAACTCCAATGGCACCACCACCGATGATGAGCATCTCCTTTGGTTGCTCGGGGAGGATCATTGCTTCTTTAGATGAAATGACTGACTTTCCGTTGAATGGAAGTGGAGGGAGTTCACGGCTTTTACAGCCAGTGGTGACTAAAATATTTGTCCCTTCGATTGTCTTAGTATTTCCTTCAGCATCTTTAACTTCGACTTTGTTCGGCTCTGTGACACTGCCGAACCCCTTGATGTAGTCGATCTTGTTTTTCTTGAACAAAAACTCGATTCCACCTGCGAGACGTGATGAGACTTTACGAGATCTTCCGATCACGGAAGTCCAGTCATACTGTAAATTATCAAATGAAATACCAAACTCTTTAGCTTTCGTCGTTAGTGTCTGGTAAAGCTCTGCATTTTTAAGCAGTGCCTTGGTAGGGATGCATCCCCAATTGAGACAGGTTCCACCAGCACGCTCTACTTCTACGCATGCTACTTTCTTGCCGAGTTGTGCTGCACGGATAGCGCCTACATAGCCTGCAGGGCCTCCACCAATTACTATAAGATCATACATATTGAGGTGTGGTTTAGTTTATGGTGGACCACATGAATTGTCGTCCACATCTGATTTGAGCACTGTTAGGGTGTTTCGCTAGAAATTCAAATCTGAAATGACAAAAAAGTGCTATTTTTTATCTTACTCAGAATATAGTCTGGCTGATATTCTGCTTTTTATGCTACATCCACGGTATGCCTGCATTTCCTAAGCCTATTCATCTAGCACATCAGTTGATCAGAAATTTAGTTAAACCCTCGGATAATGTTGTAGATGCGACGCTGGGAAATGGTCATGATGCTTTGTTTCTTGCGGGTTTAGTGGGGGAGAAGGGGTGCGTCATCGGCTTTGATATCCAGCCATCTGCCATCGAGTGCTCCACTCAGCGGATGATAGAAAATGGTATGGATCACTATGATTTTCATCTCACTGGACATGAGAATATGGAGCAGGTGATCACGGCAAAAAACTTACCTCTATCAGTGATCATGTTTAACCTAGGTTATCTTCCAAATGCGGATAAAGCCATCATCACTATTGAGCAGACCACCATCTCAGCGCTAACAAGTGCGCTTCAGCTACTCCGAGTAGGCGGACTTATCAGTATTATGTGCTACCCGGGCCATGAGGGCGGCGACACTGAGTCAGTAGCCGTCTGCGCGTGGGCAGAAAACTTACCTCGAGAGCGGTGTCGTGTCGCACGCTACACGCTTCACAATGCGGCTAACAACCCGCCATTTTTGCTGTTGGTTGAGAGAATGAGTTAGATCATTTGAACCGTGATAGTGGTTTGCTCTTTCCCCAGTCAGCTTTGCTGCACTTTCAAATCATTCCATCAAACGATCAATCCAATATCACTGTGAGGATGGTATTAGATCACGATCGTCGCGCAGGTTCCTTGCTCAGGTCCGGAGATGTTTTCTAGAGTAATCGAGCCCTGGTGCAGGTCGATGATTTCTTTGACGAAGGCAAGCCCGAGTCCACTGGACTTCTGTGAGCTGTCTGGCCTGCTGATGGAGTAGAATCTTTCGAACACGCGGGGTAGGGCGTAGTCTGGGATGCCTGGGCCTTGATCTGTTAAAGTGATGATGGTCTTGTTGGCTGAAATTTCTGCTGCGAGTTTAATAAGACCATTTTCTGGAGAAAAGTGGATTGAGTTCTCTAGAAGGTTAGCCAGAGCGGCTAGGAGTAGATTCTCATCGCCCTGGATGTTAAGCTCTGCTGGGATGGCTATTTTTAGAGGGATGTTTTTAGGTGCTAAACGCTGCTTATGACTGTCACGGAGCCGATGAGCTAGTTAGAGGAGATTAATGTTTTCTTGTTTCCGCAGCTGTGACTGAGCTTCGAGATGAGAGAGCTTTAGTAGGCCATCGATGATGCGTTGTGACCGATTGGTTTCATTCTGGATATTAGTGAGAAACTTCCTGCGCTGCTCAAGCGGCATGTCTTCTTGGAGTAGTTCAGACGAGCCACGGATCGCGGCGAGAGGGGATTTAAGCTCATGAGTTAGGATCTGGGTGTAGTTTTCTACGTAGGATCTGCCGTCCAGTGTGTCGCGCATTTCCTTGAGCGCGCTGCCGAGGGTGTTGACCTCACGACCACGGCCGAGCTTGGGGAACTTAGGTTTTTCACCACGGCTCATCGCATGGGCATACTGAGTGAGCTTGCCGATGGGGCGGAAAATCCAGGTGAAGACGGCGATGGTGAAGACGATGATGCCGACCGCAATCATCGTCACTGAGAGCGTGATCCATTGCCTGCGCGAGGTGATGAACGGGCGAACATCCTGCTGGGCTTTATAGACTGTTAATGTCCCGAGGATTTTTCCTTCATGCTTAATAGGGACTCCGATGTAGAACACTGAGCTGTTAGGGTCACTCTCATCATCTCGGCTGGAGCGGGCTGCATATTTATCCTGATTTGCTTTATAGACATCATTGTAGCGAGACATGTCCCTATCTGTGTGTTTACCCGTAGAATCATAGATCGCTATACCATGCTCATTCGTCACATAGACATGCGTGCCTATTTTGGTTTTGGTGAGCTTGAATATCTTTGCCTCAAATTCATGATCAGATGCCTTTTCCAGAGCGGCCTTGAGACCATTTGTCTGGATAGTATTTTGTGAAATAGTTGATTCGATGACACCTGTCAGGATATGTGCGGTATCGATGAGGGATTCTTCAGTGGCCTGGAAAGTCTGATCCTCTAAGTCTTCTGTTAAATATTGATAGAGCATGAGAAACCCCACACTCGTCACCAGTGCCATGATAAGTACGATGAGACGAGTGAGGCGGATTTTCATGTTGAGGTAATACTGGCAATCTAGAATTTTATTTCAACCCTTTTAACGCTAGTTAGCATGATGACTTAAGTGATCATGATACTACTCCACCATCTGTCTTATTTGATTTACTACGTGGTGTAAGAAGCGTTTTTTGGTTTTATTTGCTAAATAGAACTTTCTTGTCATCTAATACTACAGTCAATATCCCCAGTATTCTAGGTGACTATTATTTTTTGTTTTAAAGATCTTGGCTTTTTAGTAGCGCATAAAGCGCAAATGAGCCGAGCCAATGCTCTCCCTCGTAGCCTCCACTCCAGACACCTTGTAATCCTACTTCTAGATGATGTTGTGCGGCGGCATTGAGAATTTTTTGATCAGAGTGCATCGTCTGTGCTAGACCATTTAAGCACCATGATCGGCTCAGATTTAATCCCACAAGATGGACGATCTGACCGTCATTTATATCACTCACTTGCACAGGGTCTATCCATTGCCCTAGATTTCCTTTAGCCAGTCCTGGTAAATAACATTTAATCCAAGTGCTGAAATGCTCTACAGAAAGGACTCTTCTCATCAGATCGATGACATTCAAGCCAGGAGAGAAAAAATCATTTCCACTCGGCTCGTAGCGCACTGGGTAATCTGTATCCGACCCGTAAAACTGCGTTGCCTTATTCACTATTTGCTTTTCGAATTCTGTGTCGCCACTGCATCTCGCCCAGTCTAACATTTGGCTCATAGGGAAACTACTCTCTGGGTGAAAGCCGCAGCGTACCGGCCAGTCTAGTTTTTGGAGGTAAGTTTTTGCATTTTTTACTACTGCTTGTTCTAGGAGAGAAAAGCGTTTTTGCCATTCACCACCGAGCAAGCGAAGCTCTATCCCCAAGCGCATGATCCAAGCCCAGCCATACATTCTCTCAAAACTAGGATCATTCAGCAAGAATTCTGCCTCACGGTTCAGTGCCTCAGTCGAAAAGCGACCGTCTAATAATTCCCTCACCTCATCCGCCCACGATACTTCAGGAAAAGTTCTAAGTAAGCAAACCAGCGTCCAATGCCCATGCACTGAAGAATGCCAATCAAAGTGCCCATTGAAAACCGCATGAATGTCCCGAGGTCGTTTCAAATCCTCGACACCATTCAAGGTAGTTCCCATTTTATAGGGAAACTCTCTGTCAATACCGGCTCGCGCCAAACTGACTAACCGGCTGGCTAACTTCTCATCTAACATAGATTGAATTTATACTTGTTGCGTTGTGAAATGAAGTAAAAAAAAGGCTCCCCACCGAGTGAGAAGCCTTTACAGAAATTTAGTTTGTTTCTAATGCTAGATTAGATGGATACAGACTGGATTGTTTTAATTACGCGAGAAGCGATCTTGTATGGGCAACCCTGTGAGTTAGGACGGCGATCTTCAAGGTAACCTTGATACTTGTCGTCTTTCACGAAACCGTGTGGCACACGGACAGATGCTCCGCGGTCAGCCACTCCCCAAGAGAACTTGTCGATTGACTGTGTCTCGTGAAGTCCTGTGAGGCGCAGGTCATTATCAGGGCCGTAAACAGCTATATGCTCTTCTACGTTCTCTTCAAATGCATCCATAAGTTTAAGGAAGTATTCTTTTCCACCCGTATCACGGAGGTAATCTGTAGAGAAATTACAGTGCATTCCTGAGCCATTCCAGTCACCTGCAACTGGCTTACAGTGGTAGTTTACATCGATACCATATTCTTCACAGAGGCGCTCAAGGAGAAAGCGTGCTACCCACATTTCGTCAGCTGCGCGTTTTGAGCCTTTACCGAAGATCTGGAATTCCCACTGACCTTTAGCCACTTCAGCGTTGATGCCTTCGTGGTTAATGCCTGCTTCGAGACAGTAGTCGAGGTGGATGTCTGAGATTTCGCGGCCGATGTCACCGACAGCGTTGTAACCAACACCACAGTAGTAAGGTCCCTGTGGTTCTGGATATCCATCTACTGGGAAGCCGAGTGGGCGACCGTCTTGGTAGAGGAAGTATTCCTGCTCGAAGCCGAACCATGTTCCTTCGTCTTCTGAGACAGTGGCACGTGCATTTGATGGGTGAGCGCTGCCGTCAGGAAGCATGACTTCACACATGACGAGGATACCGTGAACCCGGGTAGGGTCTGGATAGAGCGCAACTGGCATGAGAATACAGTCAGAGTCGCCGCCATCAGCTTGCTTAGTAGATGAGCCATCGAAGCCCCACTCAGGAAGCTGTTCTAGTGTTGGGAAATCATCAAATTCTCTGATCATGCACTTAGTGCGGAGATTCTGAACCGGTGTGTAACCGTCCAGCCAGATGTAATCTAGTCTATATTTAGCCATGTTGTTTGTAGTAGTAGTTTTTGGATAATGATGGGTGAGCGCTTGCTCATTAGTTTGATTTTGAAGCAATTTTCATGCCAAGATTCTGAGAGTAAGGAGAAATATCTATTTTGGATCACTCCATCTAAGATCTTGTCCATTATTAGCCATAGGGGAAAATGTTGTCGAGGAAGAGTTTCGGCTAATGTGGCATTTCTGAGCTTTATTTGAACTGAAGCTCTGAAAGAGGGATATTATGAGTCTGTAATGCCTTGCCAGTTTGATCAATAATTTGGAGGGTGATTGTCATTTTGGCCCAGTTAATATCGATGACGCCTGCGTTTAACTCGGCAAATGACTCTCCAACGCGGAACGTGTTTTTGGCCTTCGACCAGCTGCTTACTGCGTGAGTCATACCACTACTGGTGAAATCGTAGAATGGGTATCCTCCTATGTCTTGTTTCGATATTTCGGCAAAATGCACATCCCCCGAGATTCCTATGGTATTATTAGTCTGATGCTTTTTGATCAGCTGGAAAAGCCTCTGCTGTTCATGAGGCACATTCCCCCAGTTCTCCATACCTTTCTCGAATGCTAGGATCTGGATACTGCTGGCAATGATACGAAAGTCCGCAGGTTGCTGTAGCTGTTTGTCTAGCCATTTCCATTGAGAGTCCCCGAGGACTGTCTTGCTAGTGTCTTTGGTTGGCTTATACCAACCCACGATGTTCTTTGGCTTGGTGTCCTTAGCGTATTTAGCCTTTAGTAATTCGTCTCGGAAGTAGCGAGTGTCTAGCAGGATGATCTGACAGATTTTACCATTCTCGCCAAATGTGTGTGAACTATAGATCCCCGAGCGTTGTCTTCGGAGCGACTTTTCGGGCTCTTGGAAGAAATCGAGAAACAATTTTTGCGATTCTTTTCTCATCGGATAACTTTTTCCACCATCATTGGTGCCGTAGTCGTGATCATCCCAGGTAGCTAGGATTTGACTTGTTTTCCGCAGCTTTTCAAATCCTGGTTGTTTGCCGAGTTCATCGTATTTTTTCTTCAGCACCCTCATATCCTTGGTGTCTCCATAAATATTATCGCCTAAGAAGACAAAGACATCTGGCTTAAGACTGATGATGGCCTCATACATCCCGGGAGATTTTTTACGCGGATTATTACATGCGCCAAAAGCGATGCGTGTGATGACCTTGTCGCTGTGTGGCTCACCTTGAGCAGATGCGTTTGTGGTCGGTAGTAAAACAAGGAATGTAAGCAGGCTAATAATTTTCATAAGTGGTAGTATTTATTTTTAAGATTTATGTATGGCTAGATCGTTGTTCATTAACAACTAAAAATCAGAGCGGTGCAACCATCTAGACGACAATAATATTGAATCAATTGTCAGGATGAATGATGAAATAGTGCTGACTTTAGATGAGAGCTCTCAAGGTTTGATAATCCATTAATCTTTCTAAGCGATTAGAGTCTGAAAGTGAAAATATAGCTGAGATGCGGTTTAGTGGAAGATTCATTGAGATTGGTGTTGCTAATTAGATGAATCCGGTGATTGTGACCGCACAATTTTAGACCACAAGTAATTATGACTGATAAGATAAGAAACATCGCGATTATAGCACACGTTGACCATGGCAAAACTACTCTCGTAGATAAGCTTCTGGAAGCGGGTGGAGCGTATCGCGATAACCAAGAGAAGGTAGAGCGCGCGATGGATTCCATGGATCTTGAGAAAGAGAAGGGGATCACCATTAAATCCAAAAACACATCAATTAGTTGGGAAGACTACACGATCAACATCGTGGATACTCCTGGTCACGCCGACTTCGGTGGTGAGGTAGAGCGTGTGATGAAGATGGTAGACGGTGTTCTACTGGTAGTGGATGCTTACGAAGGACCACAGGCGCAGACGCGTTTCGTGCTCAAGAAAGCTTTGGCTGAAGGTTTGCACCCGATCGTGGTAGTGAATAAGATCGATAGAGATTTCGCACGTCCTGAGGAGGTGCACGACATGGTTCTGGAGCTTTTCTTAGAGCTAGAGGCATCTGAAGAGCAGTTTGAGGCACCGTTCTTTTACGGATCAGCTAAGAATGGTTTCTTTGTAGGGAATTTAAAGGACGAGCATAAGGACATGGTTCCTTTGCTGAAGGGGATTATTGACAGTGTGCCTGCTCCGGAAGCATCCGCAGGTGAGCCATTCCGGATGTTGGCATCTAACATTGACTGGGATAACTACGTGGGCAGAATCGCTCTCGGTAAAGTTCTTTCTGGGCAAGCTCAGAAGGGTGATAGTATTTGGCTTCACAAAAAAGATGGGACGAAAGTGCGTAGCAAAGTTAGCCGTGTGTTCGAATACGGTTCGGCTGCTAGTGCTGAGTCTGCTGTAGCTTCAGCTGGATGTATCGTAGGAATTGCAGGTTTTGAGGAAATTGACATTGGTGAAACTCTTGCGGCTTCTGAAGACGCTGAGCCGTTACCATTCGTAAATATCGACCCACCGACAATCCAGATGCAGTTTAGCATTAATGATGGTCCATACGCTGGTAGAGATGGTAAGCACGTGACAACACGCGCAATCCGTGAGCGACTTTTCCGCGAGGTGAAGACGAACATTTCCATCGAAGTGAGTGATTCTGACAGAGCTGGTGTGTTCAACGTGGCTGCCCGTGGAGCGATGCAGATCGCTGTGCTAGTGGAGACCATGCGCCGTGAAGGCTTTGAGGTTCTCGTCTCCAGACCAAGCGTGATTCTTAAGAAAGACGAACAAGGCAAGATGCTTGAGCCGTTTGAGACTCTCTATGTAGAATGTCCAGAGGATGCTCTCGGTGGTGTGATGAAGACTCTCGCTAACCGTAAGGCACGCGTTGAGAATATGGGGATGAATGCTCATGGATCTACACTTGAGGCAACTGTCTCTACTCGTGGATTGATCGGATTTGAGTTTGAACTGCTTGGTCTCACCAGTGGTCACGGTATCATGTCTCATTTGTTTAAAGAGTATGCTCCTTATTGTGGTGATATTTCGACCCGCTCTACAGGAACACTTATCTCAATGGCTACCGGAACTGCGATTCAGTATTCGCTCCTTCCATTAGAGGATAGAGGTAAGCTTTTCATTAAGCCTGGTGACGAAGTTTATGAAGGACAAGTGATCGGTGAAAACCCACGCAAGGTGGATCTCTCGGTGAACCCTATTAAGGAGAAAGCCCTAACTAACCACAGATCTGCTGGTAAGGATAACACCCAGACACTTGCTCCACCAATTTCTATGACCTTGGAACGCGCAATTGAATACATCAATGCAGATGAGCTAGTAGAAGCTACTCCGAGTAATCTGCGTATCCGTAAGCGTGTGCTCTGTCCTAATGAGCGCAAACGCGCTGAGAAGAGAAAAGAGCAGAATACTTAATCTAAGATTTTACAAAAAACTCTCTAACAGCCTAGGCCGTTAGAGAGTTTTTTTTGTTAAAGTTTTAAGGGCGGTTCTTTTAAAGATGCCGTTGCACTAGTGCGACGGCATTTTCTGTTGTGATGCCGTGCTTTGCTCTGAGGATATCCACTTTTCCATGTTCGACAAATTCATCCGGCCAGCCGATACGCTCGACTGGTGTGTGGATGCCAGAGGTATGGAGTAACTCGATGATACTGGAGCCAAAGCCATTCATCAGAACATGATCCTCAAATGTGCAGATGACTTTACATTTCTGTGCATACTCGGTGATGAGTTTGGCGTCGAGTGGCTTGATCCAGCGTGGATTTATCAGAGCGACTGAGTAGCCAAGAGCTTCTAGCTGTAATTTGGTATCAACCGCAATCTCAAAAAAGTGGCCAAGTCCGATCAGGCAGATATCTGATCCATCGGCAATGAGTTCAGCCTCGCCGATAGTGAGGATTTCTGGCTCTGACTTAGGCGTGGCGCCTGTGCCTGCCCCACGTGGGAAACGGATGCAGGTAGGTCCATCATTGTAAGCCGCCATGGTGTGGAGCATATCCACAAATTCTTCTTCATCCTTAGGCTGCATGTGAATGAGTCCAGGGATATGACGCAGGTAGCCGATGTCAAATAGGCCGTGATGAGTTGGGCCATCGTCGCCGCTGAGACCAGCGCGGTCCATACAGAGCCTTACAGGTAAGTTTTGTAGAGCAATGTCATGGATGATCATGTCATAGGCGCGCTGCATGAAAGTGGAGTAAATAGCGAGGAAGGGTTTGAATCCTTCACAAGCATGACCACAGGCAAATAGTGCTGCGTGCTCTTCTGCGATACCTACATCGAAGTAGCGTTCGTTGAGCTCTTTCTTGAAAATGTCGAGTTTCGTTCCGCCGGGCATGGCCGCGGTGATGGCAGTGATCTTTTCGTCCGCCTTTGCCATGTCAGTGACAGTGCGACCAAAGATTTCTGAGAAAGTAGGTAGTGTTGTAGAGGCGGTAGAACCGTCTTCCTGCTTATATGGTCCTAGCCCATGGAATTTACCTGGGTTAGCAAGGGCGGGGGTGTAGCCTTTCCCTTTTTCAGTAATAGCATGGAGGATTACTGGCTCATCCTGTTCCTTGAGATACTGAAATGTGTCGATGAGTGAATTAACATCGTGGCCCTTAACTGGTCCGTAATAACGGATACCAAAGTTCTCAAATAGGACGTTTTCTGAGAAAAGATTCTTAGCGCCTTGCTCGACTTTGTGTGCTAGCTTGCGGATTCCAGAGCCGCCGAATTTCTCTAATAAATCAGCAGATTTTTTTCTAACAGATGAGTAAGTAGGACTTGTCTGTAAGCTATTAAAGTAGCGTGAAATTGCGCCCACATTTTTATCGATCGACCATTCGTTATCATTGAGAACAATGATGAATTTCTTGGTAGTATCGTTAATGTTATTGAGGGCTTCTAGAGTAGCGCCACAGGTGAAAGCGGCATCGCCAGCGAAGGCGATGACGTGATTGTCCCCGCCTGCTAGGTCTCTGGCAGACGCCATTCCTAGAGCGGATGATAGTGCGGTGCCCGCGTGTCCAGCGCCGTAGCAGTCGTGCTCAGATTCGGTGCGTAAGAGAAAGCCATTAAGCCCTTCGTAGGTTCTGATGGTGTGGATCTCTTCCGCTCTACCAGTTAGCATTTTATGCACGTAGCCCTGGTGGGAGACATCAAATGTCATTTTGTCCGCGGGACTATCGAATACGTAGTGCATGGCAATACATAGCTCAACCACTCCAAGATTTGGACCTAAATGCCCGCCAGTGACTGAGAGACGAGTGATGAGGACATCGCGGATCTCCTCAGCGAGCAACGGCAGGTCAGTGCGGTTTAGCTTCTTGAGGTCCTCGGGGGATTTTATGGTCTTGAGAAGACGCGGTAGTTCAGAAGAGTCGGATTTCATCGTCATCGTTGCTTAGTGATTGGGGGGGTGAGTCGGCAGGTTTCTCTGCAACATCATTGGCGATAACTTCTAACCTTTTCTTAGCAGAGATGAGAAATGTTTCACAGTCTTTGTGGAGTTTGGCACCTCGTTCAAATTTATCAATAAGTACTTGAAGCGGAAGCTGATCTTCCTCCATGGATACTACGATTTCCTCTAACTCGGTAACTGCCTCTTCAAAGGTGAATTCTTTTTTAGATGATTTTTTTGGCATAGTAAATAACAGCAAATTTTATTCTGAGTTTTTAGATTCCTCTCTCCTCGCTACAGGATCTATATTGGTATAGAGCGTGTATGCGAAAGCGGCCGTTATTCCCTGAGGATCCTCAGCGATGGGGACACGGTAATTATAGCGGCCTTTAGTTGGTGAGACTAGCTCTTGTGTGGCTTTGTGTAACTCAGCGTATCCTTTCAATGAGTTGTTACCTAGCTGAAGACCTAGCAGGTTATAGGTTAGGGGTGTGAGGTCTCCATAGAGCTGCATATTTTGATTCTGGCTACCTTCACGAATGGATGGTGTCATATAGATCCCCACAATAGAAGCTCTGTATTTTTTAGCGATATCTTCGATTTCTACTAACTGTTTCGAGTTAGTAGGTAGCCAGATGGCAGTTCTGTCTGCATACCATGCCACTGCCCAGGGTTGGTCAGTGAAGACAATTTCTGTGTCATTGACATATTGAGTTAGAATTTGATTGTGCGTGTATGGAGAATAACCAGGAACTGTTTTCTGGCCAATATTTCTGAAGTCTTCTTGTAGGTTGATTACCATCGGGCTTGCAGTGATTATGATAATCACGATAAAGGGAGTGAGGCTTACGACACCCGGCTGCTGGCTGAGTGGAAGTCTTGCCCATAAAATACTGATTAGTGCTAAAGCAAAAGCTGACATCATCGGCATGAATAAAATATGCAGCTGGTTGGGATCTAGCGGGTCATCTGACAGACCATAAATAGACATTCCAAGAGCACCAAATAACCACATAATCAGAATGGCCCATCGAAAAACGGCGATACTATTTCTTTTGAACGGATGAAATAGCGCGAGGAAGAAGCCTGTTGCCATAAAGAATCCACCGATATGGGTGTGAATATTATTTGTTTGTTGAAGGGTGTTTTTAATTACGCGAGTGATAAGATTTCTCACATTCATCACAGGCAGATCTAGTTGTCTGAAGTTTATATCCTGACCTACTCCGGTAGCACCATTGATATAATAATAAGCAGTGCCCATGAGCCCATCACTATTCTTAGCGTTGAAAATTAGCGGTCCTGCTATAAAGATAGCGACGATGAGAGTCACAAAAATAGCTGCGACTCCTCGGGGTTTGAAATAACCGACAACAAAGAGGATATAGCCTAAAAATATCCATAAGGTCATCCAGTGGGCGAGGGCGAGTAAGCCAAACATAAAGCCAGACAAGATGACTGGTAAGACCGGTGAGTGCCCCGCTTCTTGCCGCTGAACTCCTTTCCAGATGAGGTAGCATGCTCCTGAGAAGATACAAAGCATGAGCATCTGCGGGAGTCCAGATTGAGAGAAATTCCAAAAGTGTTCACTAACTAGCATAAGAATGGCAACCATGGAGGCGATCTTGGTATCAAATATATTTGATATCAGGATGAAATTGATTCCGATGGATATCATGAAGAATAACATACAGGTTCCGGCGATGATTCGATCTAGTTCATAAACGTCTTGGTTTTTAGACATTGCGAATTTTTCAGGATCATCTCCTCCGAAAGCTTTGATCACGCCCGCATAGATTAGAGTATTTAGAGGTGAGTGAGTTGTGTCATAGAAGCGAAGCATATCGATAGGCTTTTCTGACTCCTCTAATTGCTGTAGAGCTACTGGGCGAATTAATTTTGTTGTAGGTCCTTCATTTTTAGCGATTTGGCGACCTATTTGAGCCTGATCCATACCGTATTTAGATGTTAAGCCCTTAAAAGTGAACATAATGTAGACGATCGCTAAGCCGATCATCAGTGTGAAAAATAGCAGTCTAAATATCGCAGATTTCGAGTTTAAAGAGTTTTGTGTTTGCATAGGATTTGTCGAGATTATGTTGGTTTGAGGTCTTTTAGTTTACGCTGGAGAGTGCGTCTGCTTATGCCCAGGAGTTCAGCTGCTGCGGTACGATTTCCTCCAGAATGATCTAGTGCGCGTATGATCGTCATTTTCTCTAGCGCACTCAAGTTGAATTTAGCCGGTTTCGCAAGACTGTTTTTTGTTTCTGTATCAACTAATTCGTTATTTCCTTCAATGAGCTCATTATTTGATAGAAAAGAAGGCAGATGCTTCGGTCTAATGAAAGAGTCGTTACTCATCACAACACCATGTTCTATAGCTGTTCGGAGTTCTCTGACATTTCCTGGCCAGCGATAATGCTGTAATAATTTTGCCGCTTTATCACTGAGAGGTTTTTCTTCACGATTGTTCTCTAGCGCAAATTCTTTAAGAAAGGTATTTGCCAATAAAATGATATCTTCTGACCTTTTTCTGAGTGGTGGCATTTCTATTTTCACCACATTGAGACGGAAAAATAAGTCCTCACGGAAATCACCCATAGTGACCATTTTACGGAGATTTTTGTTTGTAGCGGTCACTACTCTTACATCTACTTTAACAGGATTGTTAGAACCTACGCGCTCGATTGTCTTTTCACTGAGCACGCGCAGCAGTTTCACCTGAGTGGCTTGATCGACCTCTCCAATTTCATCGAGAAAAATTGTCCCTCCGTTTGCTTGCTCGAACCTTCCTATTCGTCTCTGCGTGGCCCCAGTGAAGGCACCTTTTTCATGGCCAAATAATTCACTCTCTAGCAACTGAGGGCTCAGTGCTGCGCAGTTCACAGTAACTAATTTATCCGCGGGTCTACCGCTCATTACATGGATCGCTCCTGCTACTAGCTCCTTGCCCGTTCCGCTTTCACCTTCCACTAGCACGGTGGCTTTAGTGGGTGCTATCTGGGTAATCATTTGGTGAATGTGAGTCATCGCAGGGGAATTGCCGATGAGTTGCTCCAGCCCATGGGGAGACTTGCCAGACCGTTTGCGGAGTTGTTGGTTTTCCTTCTCTAGTTTGACGATTTTAGTCTCTTGCTTACGTCCACGCAGTGCGCGTTTGATGAGTATTTCCACTTCATCCAAGTTTAGTGGTTTAGTCACGAAATGCCACGCGCCACGGTGCATTGCTTCCACCGCCGTATCCACACTTCCGTAGGCAGTCATCATCACTGCGATAGGGGGTTGGGGGAGCGCTAGTGCCTGATCAAGTAGATCCATGCCATTATCACCACCCATCCTAAGGTCAGTTAGCATAAGATCCACATTCTCACTTTTGAGGATGTTCATCGCTTCGCGGATGTCAGATGCCACATAGCAGTCGAAGCTATCCTCGAGTGCAAGTCTCAGCCCGTCACGCGTAGATTTTTCATCATCCACGATCAGGATGACCGCCTCATTTCCTTCTTTAAACTCTATCATTCTTCTGTCTCTAAATCGATTAATTGGTTGCTCTCTTCAGACTCTAGCAGTCGCACATGCTTCTCCATTCTGGGGAAATAAAGATGCACCGTGGTCCCTTTGTTTTCCTCACTGTCTATCTCCATCTCGCCTCCGTGTTCGCGCAGAATACGGCGTACGATCAGAAGCCCCAGCCCAGAGCCCGATTTCTTTGTCGTGCGGAACGGCTCGAATAAGGCGCCCATGTGCTCGGGGGAAATCCCCCTCCCATTATCTGCAATGCTCATCACGATCTCATGATCGTTAAACTTCGTCTCAATCGTGATCTGACCATCATCAGCGGTTAATGACTGCGCCGCATTTCGGATCACGTTGTAAAATGCCTGCTGAATCTGGCCCGCATCCAGGTCGATCAGGGGTAAGTTTTCCTTCAGCTCTAGATTCACTTTCACCTTGCGCTCGATAAGCTCCGCTTCCAGCGTCTCTAGAGTGTCTCGTAAAATATTATGTAGCTGCACTTTCTCGCGCATTGAGTCCTGTGGCCGTAGCGCATGCAGGAACTGCTTTAAAATATTATCCAAGCGCTTGATCTCTTTTTTCGCTGTACCCAGCAGGGCGCTAAGGTCCTCTTTCTCCGGTCCTTGCAGCTTATTGATTTTTCTCCCTAGTAGCTGCAAATGAATATCTAATGAGGTCAGCGGATTTCCTATTTCATGCGCTACTCCAGCAGCTAGAAATGTTAGCGCATTGAGCTTCTCACTCTCTAGGCTTTCCTCATGCGCCTTTTTGCTCTCTGTGATATCATGAATAAGCATCACGTAGCCGAGGTGCTCCTCCTCGTTCTCCACTTGGCCATTGATGGGGGCGAGATAGAAATTTAGAAACCTATTTTCTGGGTAAAACACCTCCATATCACGCGTCACCACTCTGTCCGGATGAGCCAGGCTGTTCCAGTCCAGACCGCGGATCACCGCGTTCACTTTCTGCCCTATACAGCGCGTAGTATCTACGCCTAATAGTTGATATACTGCGCGGTTTGCAAATGTGATATTTCCATCTGGATCGACGATGAACACACCCTCTCGTAACGCCTCAAAAACGCTTTCCATAAATCCCTTCTCACGCACTAACCTAGAGACAAGATTCTGCACCTCGCTCGGTGAGAATCTATCCAGTCTCGTGATTAGTTTTTCCAGAAATCCGTCCTTCATGTCCGCGACATATTGGCACACTAGCCTGATTGATGCAACTAGCATTCCTCTAAATGATCAACGGTCAATATCCCGCCACCTCACCAGCGACCCCAGCGGCGCAAACCCGTCATGATGCCACGTGAGGCTGGGCATTTGAGATTCTCCCAAGACGCAAACTCTCGGCACGTCGATAAATTCACCCTCTTTTAGTAAGGCTCTCTCCATAGCAAGCGTAGAAATGAATTCTTTCTCAGCACCTAAATCAGTAAAATCCTCAGGCCAAGGCTGAACCGTTATCACCCGATTCAACACAGAGGGAACTAGGATGGGAGAGTTTCTGTAAATTGCCGTCCAGTTCGTATCCCCAGCGCTATGCTCCAACGCCACATTCTCCGGATCATTTGCCGCCTCATACCTCACCACTTCTCTCAAATTGGAAATTGCCCCGCTTTCAGAAATTCCTATCTCTCCCCGAGGATTGATCAACTCGTACTCGCACAACGCCTCCGCTAGCATCGGCAAAAACTCCTTAGCGCCCTCCTTGACAAAGACCGTGTGCAGCGAAAGGCACCCTTGTTGATTAAATGCACATGCATCTCGTGCCACTAGTTTTGCTGACTCCGCGGTTGGTAGCTCCACTAGTCCTATAGAAAGCTTATGGCCATGTGGGATAAATCTCTGTTGCGGAGAAATCCGCCGCTGGATTTCCTCCATGGTGGCATCAGAACCAATCGCGATTACCGTCGCCGCTGAGCGGAAAATTTCATCACTGAAATCATCCACCACGGTCACCAGTTGCTTGAGTTCATTCGGTAATCCATCCAGCCATTCATTAACCTCAGGTAAACCACTGGAGGGTAACTTCACCAAATTCACCGCTCCCACTAGCAATCCACGAAGTAAACTCTGCAAGCCCGCGTGAGGCGTATTACCACTCAGGATATGTAATACCGGCTCATTCGCAATAGCCATGGAGAGCTTACCATTAGACCCATGTGGGACAAAACCATCCAAGACCCCGTCGTCTCCAAGTTCTAGCTCCACCCAATCCAGCAGATCCTGTGCGTTAAACTTCCCCAGAAGCTTCCTAGAGGTGAAATTCTCACAATGTTTAGCCAGTAGTCCAGCGCGCTCAGCAGTAGTAGTCATTGCTGTTACTATCCTGAAGCATTCGTATCTAGCCAAGCAAAAAGATCCGCCCGATCAGCCAGATATGATGGATTTCAGCATATGAGTTACTTTTTTTCAGATAAACAATAAAATAGGCTTGCTAAAAACTTCTGAATCTGTAATTACCGCTTCCTCTATGGCAAGATCAAGTTGGATAGCGCGCAACAAGCGCAAGAAAATAACAGTAGCTAAGTATGCACCATTACGTGCTAAACTTAAGCAGGAAAAGGATTATATTGGACTCAGCATGCTTCCTCGTGACGCATCGCCTACACGTGTAGTAAATCGTTGCGAATACACAGGACGTCGTCATGGCTTCCTTCGCCGTTTTAAGCTATCACGTATTGCATTCCGCGAACTAGCTTCACATGGGATGATTCCAGGTGTTACTAAGTCTAGTTGGTAGTTGGTAGTTTGTAATTTACTTACTCACAACACTGTGATACAAATTTCTGCGTGAGATAGAGGGAGTCCTCTTTCTCGCGCATTTTTATGCCTTTATACGAATACATTTCAAAATGCCAAGATGACCCTGCCAATAGTTGTAGGGTCTGTCAGAAGGGCTTTGAACTTCGCAGACCGGTGGATAGAGCACCACTTGAAGTCTGCCCACTTTGCCGCCACCCGGTGAAGAAGCTGATCAGCCAGGTGAACACACCCAAAATTACCAAGCCTTTTTCAGTTACCGATGCAAAAAAAGCAGGTTTCACCGTACTGGAGAAGCGCGATGAAGGAGTCTTTGAGAAACAATAATGTTTTTCAATTCTAATCAGGTAATACCATCCTCACAGTGATACTGGATTGATCGTTTGATGGTGTGATTTGAAAGTGCAGCAAAGCTGATTGGGGAAAGAGCAAAACAATAGAGCAAGATTAGCGGCGTTAGTCGTCAGTTGCATAGCCCGCTATGCGCCTTCCTCCTGCCTTGCTCCTCTCACTATTTTGTTTTTCTATCAAACCACGACCACTGTTCAAATGGTATAACTTGTATCGTTAGCTCCGATGTTACCACGGTAGGCGGCTATATCACTAAGGTTTGTGGTAGAAATACCATTAGTAGTTGAAGTCATTGAGATGGATGGCTACGAGGCCCGCATCAACAGCGCCGACGGTCGCGACGTATGGCAAGTCCACTTTACTAAACTGGTGGCTGAGTAAGAGGAATAAGTGGTAGAACTGATCGAAAGTTAAGCATATCTGGTTGTCCCTGGCTGATGAATAGAACGCCAGCTGCCGCACTCAGGCAGAATACGAAAAATAGGAAATAGCGATCTGTCCATTTAAAGTTCTGTCTGCCCACGTAGCAAGCTCTGGCGATAAGAAAAACCACCCCGCAGCCTATTTTTAAAATCCACAACCAAAGGTGGAATTCTCTATTGAGCGAACCCTCTATGAAATCGCTCATCCCAAAGGTCACCAAGCCAATAATCGCAATATTACAAGCGGTATTGTGACGCTTCTCTTTAATTACGAGTATTTTACGCAGTGCCACTGCTGCGATAATCCAGAGGGCTCCTTCTGAATAATTTAAGGATTGGTAGTGATTCATCTCTGCCATGATGTAGGAGGCGGCTAGCGAGTCAATCGTTTCATCTCATGTTGATCAGAGTTGACAGTTTCGCATCCCTGCAGAACTATCCTGCTGATGTCAGAAGGATTCTCATTTTCTAGCCTAAATGCCGCCCAGCGAGATGCAGTGAACGCGCTCGATGGGCCGGTGCTGATCCTTGCAGGTGCGGGGACGGGAAAGACGCGGACGGTAACCTGCCGGATTTTTAATATGTTGGAAAAAGGGATCCCTGCGAGTCAGATCCTTGCGGTGACATTTACCAATAAGAGCGCGGTGGAAATGCGTGAGCGTGTGAGCGGGATGGTGAATAAGAAAGCGGCGAAGGAACTCACGGTATGCACGTTCCACTCACTTTGTGTGCGTATCCTGAGAGAGGGGATTGAGAAGCTGGGTTATAAGAAGAATTTCACGATTTATGCGGGGAGTGATCAGGTGGGACTGATGAAGCAACTCATCGTGCGCAAGGGCGGTAAAGATCTGAACCTTGATGCGATGCAGGTGCTGAGCATGATTTCTAAAAACAAGAATGATGGGTTAGAGCCAGATGATCATGCTGATGAATTAGTATCGATCATTGCCAAGGCATACACCGCTGAGCTAAGGACTCAGAATGCGGTGGATTTTGATGACCTCTTAGTATTAGCCGAGAAGCTATTACGTGAGCATGTGGATGTGCGTGATATCTTGCGGGAGAAATATAAATACGTCACGGTGGATGAATTTCAGGACACTAATGGTCTGCAAATGAAACTCGTCCAGCAGCTGGTGGGCGCACCCTATAATATCTGCGTGGTGGGTGATGATGACCAGAGTATTTATGGCTGGCGTGGTGCGGATGTGACCAATATTTTGCAGTTTGAGCGCTTTTTTCCTGACCCAAAGGTTATTCTTCTAGAGGTGAATTATCGAAGTAGTGCCGCGGTGCTGCATACAGCGAACTCCTTGATCAAAAATAATATAGGTCGTCGCGAGAAGGAGCTAAAGCCATTTCATGCGGGCGGTAAACAACTGCGCCTTATCAGCATGCCGGGCGATGAGGAGGAGGCAGAATTTATCGCCGAAGAAATACTGGATAGATGCCAGGGTGGAAAGAAACCATGGGAGGATTTTGCTGTTCTCTTTCGGACGAATCAACAGAGTAGAAACCTCGAAACCGCCATGCGGACTTATGATATCCCATATCGAGTGGTGGGGGCGCAGAGCTTCTTTGATAAGAAAGAAGTGCGTGATGTGCTGGCTTATTTACAAATGTTTTATAATCCGCTCAGTGATGTGCCGCTTCTCAGGATTATTAATGCTCCGCCACGTGGGATCGGGCAGGGCTCGGTCTTGCTGATGACTGAGGCTAGCCGCGAGCACGAGTGCAGTGTCTGGGAGGCGATGCAGAAGGAGGAAGTGCTAGAGCTACTGAGTGCGAATGTGCGTAAGTCAGTGAAGGTGTTTACTGAGCTGGTGACTGAGACACGGGATAAGATGTTAGATGCTCAGAGCAGAGAAAATAAAGGTGATACTCTTAAAGAGTTTGTAGAAAAAATAGCCTATCATGACTGGATGATCCGCGGTTGTAAGACAGACAGCGAGAAAGAAAAACGTGCTGAGGGGGTTCATGATGTCATTGACTACCTAAGGGACTCTTCTAAACGGGGCAAGACGCTACAGCAGTTTTTGGACCGGATGGCGCTTCAGGAGAATAAGAATGATGACGACATTGAAAAGCAAAAGGGTGTCTGCTTAATCACGCTCCACGCTTCTAAAGGTTTAGAATTCCCTATCGTGTATCTGGTGGGATTAGAAAACGGAATCCTACCTCATAAGCGCAGCCAAGAGGAGGGAACAGTGGATGAGGAGCGCCGGCTTCTTTATGTGGGAATCACCCGCGCACAGGATGAGCTGACGATGACGCATTGCAACTACCGAAGTAAATACGGTGAGCGAGTTCACTGTGAGAGCAGTATGTTTATCAAGGAGTTAGATTTCCAGTACATTGATGAGTCGGACTACGAGGATATTATGGGCGCAGAGGCTACCGAGGAGGAACAAGAGAGCTTTTTTTCTAGCCTGAAGGATTTGTTAGAATAGGGGTGCTTCTAAAGTTCTGTCCTGAGTGTTGTCTGGCTCAGATTTTATAAAAGAAAAATGCTCAGAGAGCGGACTCACTGAGCATTCTATGTCACTGCCTCCGCAGTGTTATACTTATCTAAAAAAAATGTTGATTACTTGATTGGAATAAAGAGCTCCGATCCTGCTGCCATTGGCTCATCAGCGGGCAGGTCTAATCCGTTGAGTACATTGAGAGCTGTGATAGATGTTCCGTGCTGTTTGGCGAATGCACCGAAGGTCATTTCATGACTTACAGGCACTGTGCGTGCTACGTCATCAGTCTGCTGAACATATGCTTCAGTTGGCTTAGACTTAGGCGCTGGTTTGGCTGGAGTGGCTTCCTGCACTACCTTAACCACTTCAGGGAGTGGCTTGTAAGCACTTGTTGGCTTCTTGGTCGGCGTCGTGTTAGATGGTGTTGTTTTGGATGACTGGGTAGCACTCTCAGTGAGGCTGATTATTTGGCCAATTTTAAGCTTACTCGGATTTACTCCTGGGTTAGCCGCAGAGAGTGAGGCGAGTGAGATCTTGTGCTTCTTAGCGACGCTATAAAATGTGTCACCTTTAGAAATCTTGTAAGTTGATCCCTTGGTAGAAACACTCTGCGTGCTAGAATTTGTTAAATTCGCCGTTGTCGTAGGGATAGCCTTCAGCTCAGGTGAAGAACTGATCGCTTTGAAATTCATCTGAGGGATGACTAGCTTTTCACTAATGGCGATTCTTGATGGCTTCACATTTGGATTTGATCTGATGAGTGAGCTAACACTCACTCCGTATTTACGAGAAATACTACTGAAGGTATCGCCAGCTTTCACGGTGTGTGAGGATGTCTTGCTGACTTGCTTGCTGGCCACAGGAAGCGAAGTCTCGAGGTTTTTGCGACGCTCGAGACTGAGAAGTGACCTCAGTGATGACACCTCCGTTGTGAGTTCTTGAATCTGCCGTTCTTGCTCACTGACCAGGTCGTTCAGCGTGCTAGTAGTTGTTTGAGCCATTACAGTTCCAACTAAGGGTGCTGTGAAGAGGGCTGTTGTGATAAGTAATATTTTCATAGATTTGGATAATTTAAACTATAGGGATTGTTTTGTAAAGATATAAAATTAAGTTTTGTTTATATTTTTAAAACATTTAATATATTAATTACCAATGGCGTCATCGATTTCTTTTATCTAACCACTTCATACCGATAATGATGAGTTGACGTCTTTTCATGTGATCCATGAAAAGTTGATTTAAAACGGCTGTTTTACTGCTACGTAGCCATAAAAATGAGAAGATCTGGAGATCAGTTGGAGCGAGTCATTCTTTGTAAAGTATCCCCAAGTCTCTGGAAATCGTCTATAACGTGTGTTTTTCATTGCAAATTACAGGGCGGAGTGGTTTTTAGGCGGTGACATGTCAGATAAAGAAAGAAAATCACTAGAGGAACGTCACAATATGAGTGACCTGGATCGTTTGCGTCATAGTTGTGCACACGTTTTAGCAACGGCTATCCTACGCCTGTGGCCAGATGCCCAGCTAGCAGGAGGTCCGCCAGTAGAGAGTGGGTTTTACTATGACATGGAGCTAGATCACCGATTGACGCCAGATGACTTTGTAAAGATAGAAGCAGAGATGAAAAAGGTGGTGAAGGAAAACTCACCATTCGAGCGCATGGTAGTGAGCCGTGAGGAAGCTTTGGTGCTAGCGAAAAATGGTCGACTAGGTGGTCTAACAGAACGCTCGGTGGGGAGTAAATTTAAAATTGATCTACTAGATAGTATTCCTGAGGGAGAGGAGATTTCAATTTTCAAGAACAATGATTTCTGGGATCTCTGTGCAGGGCCTCACGTGGGACGCACAGGAAACTGCAAAGCCCATAAAGTGCTCAGTGTAGCCAGTGCTTTCTATAAAGGAGACAAAGACCGTGAGTCACTGCAGCGTGTCTATGGCACCTGTTTTAAAAATGCGACGATGCTCACTGATCACCTTGAAAAACTAGAGCAAGCGAAGAAACGCGACCACCGCCGTCTTGGTCGTGAGTTGGGACTTTTCCATATCGATGAAATGGTAGGTCAAGGGCTTATCCTCTGGAAGCCCAAGGGCGCGATGGTGAGACGCCAGTTGCAAGATTTTATTACTGCCGAGTTGGATAAGCAGGGCTATAGCCAGGTCTTCACTCCGCACATTGGAAAGCTAGAGCTCTACCGGACATCAGGACATTTCCCTTTTTACGAGGACAGTCAATACGCGCCTATTCCTGAGCGAGGAGCCCTAGAGAAGCTCGCAGATGATAATGCGACATGTGGTGAACTCACCAACGGTCTTAAGAATGGCGAGATAGAGGGTTACATGCTCAGGCCGATGAATTGCCCGCACCACATTAAGATTTATAGCAGTGAACACCGCAGCTACCGTGACCTGCCTGTTAGGCTCGCTGAGTTTGGAACTGTGTATCGTTGGGAGCAGTCTGGCGAGCTAGGAGGAATGACTCGTGTGCGTGGATTCACTCAGGATGATGCACACTTATTCTGCCTGCCAGAGCAAGTGGATGATGAAATTCAGGGCTGCTTAGCTCTTGTCGAAAAAGTTCTAAGTACCCTGGGTATGAGCGATTACAGAGTGAGGTTATCCTTTAGTGATCCAGATTCAGATAAATATGTTGGAGAGCGCGCTGTCTGGGAAAAGGCAGAGGCCTCACTAAAGGAAGCGGTAGAAAAGCTTGGTGCCGATTACACGATCGAGCTAGGAGAAGCAGCCTTTTATGGGCCGAAGATTGATTTCGTAGTAAAGGACGTCATCGGCAGAGACTGGCAGCTAGGCACTGTGCAGCTAGATTTCAATCTCCCAGAGAGATTTGATCTCACTTATGTAGGTAGCGATAACAAGCCGCATCGTCCAGTGATGATTCACCGCGCACCTTTCGGATCACTAGAAAGATTTGTGGGCTTACTCATCGAGCATTTTGAAGGGAAGTTCCCGACATGGCTCGCACCTGAGCAGGTGAGAGTACTACCGCTGTCTGATAAATTTCTCGCAGAAGGAGAAGCTGCCGCCAAGCGACTCGCAGATGCTGGTGTGCGTGTGAGCGTGGACAGAGCGGCGGAGAAACTTGGGGCAAAGATTCGACTTGCAAGATTAGATAGGGTGCCTTACATGTTGGTTATTGGTGGTAAGGAAGCTGAGACAAATTCTGTTTCCGTTCGTCACCTAGATAGACAAGATCTCGGTACTTTCACTCTCGATGAATTTGTTTTAAACATAACAAAAGAAATCAACGACAGATCGCTCTAACAGATCTGCTCGGAGTAAACCGAGTAAAAAGTGTTGTAAATTTTTCCCCACAGTCTTTCTAACAGGAGAGATAGCCACACCCTGTGGCTATTGGGGAGCCCAAAACAAAATAATATGAGGAGGACAAGACCATAGCTAAGCCAAAGAAGCCATACAGAAAGCGTCGCGAAATGACCCGAGTGAATCAGCACATTCGGGCCCCGAAAATCCGTGTAGTAATGGATAACGGAGACCAATTAGGAGTGATGAGCTCTCAAGAAGCGCTGCAGAAGGCAAAATCACTAGGTTTAGATCTAGTGGAGATTACCGCAAAATCAGATCCTCCAGTGTGCAAGATCTGTGATTTTGGTAAGCATAAATACCAGATGTCCAAGCTCAAAAAGGGCAAGGTAAACAGTGCCCCTAAACTCAAGGAAATCAAATTCCGTGTTCGCACAGAAGATCATGACTACAACTTGAAGTGCTCACGTATTGAGAAGTTCCTCGATGAAGGTAGTAAAGTCAAAGTAGGACTCATGTTCCGTGGCCGTGAGAACGCTCATAAGGAGCTCGGGGTAGAAGTGCTCAAGCGTGTAGTTGCTGACATGGTAGGTATGGCAGCAGTTGACCAGCCGCCTAGACTAGCGGGTAGAAATGTCAATATGCTCTTATCACCGCTACCAGAGGAAAAGCGCGTTAGGAAGTTCACCGCCCACGATAACGAAGAATACGTGGACGAAGACGACACAGTTGACGAGGAAGAGTAATTTTCTAAAGTCCATACGTTCTGAAATTTAATCCAAAGCCTGCTGAATAACAGCAGGCTTTTTTTGTCTTTTAGAGGGCCGTCCTACGTGAAAATATAATAGCGGTGCGGGAATTATCTGGAGTTATCGCTAAGGCAATAACAGGTTCACCCTATCTTATACCATTTGAACATTGATATTGTTTTGCTCTTTCCTCAATCAGCTTTGCTGCACTTTCAAATCATTCCATCAAACGATCAATCCAGTATAACTAACTGTGAGGATGGTATTACTCCTTCTCGGTTGCTGAAGTAGTTTCCTTGGTGTTAAGATCAACTTCATCGACATTAAACTTCGCTGAGATAACACGTTTGATTCCTGCTGAGGCGTATTTACTGTCAGGGTGGATGTTTTCTGCTTTGAGATACCAAGTGAGTGCTTGTGCAGAAGCAGGGGATTCATTTTCAAATCCCTGAGCCTTGGCAATGACGTTGGCAAACCTCGCAGCCTTACCGCTGTAAAGTGCTTTGGCTTGTGACAACTCTAGATCATTAGGGTGCTCTTTCTGTCTGATATCGATGATCTCCCATGCCGCTTCCGCAAAGCCTCGCTCGTCAAGAGTTTCAGCTTCTTTCAATGCAGCGATGACTGATGACTTCTCAGAAGTGATCTGCTTTAGCTTATTCTTGCGAGCCACATCTTGCTGTTCTTTGGAGATATTAAATGCTGCGATGAAACGTGAGAGGTTCTCTTCCTTCATGATGGCCGCCCATGACTTCGTATCTACATAGCGGTCGAAATCTTTTCTGGCAACTTTCAGCATGTCTTCCCCTTCAACACCAGTATCAATGATTTTATCTAACAGATTATTGATGTCTTCTAGATCAGGATTCGATGGCCACGCTGATGTGGACTTAAACATCGCGGTCTTGAAGCGTTGTTCTTCATTATATCGATCCTGAGTGCTAGCCGATTTCTTCATCTGATAGAGGGCGATCTTAGCATCTCGTGCGTAGCTTTTTGATTCGGTTTTTTTAGCTGCTATATAGGAAGTCGCTTCGGAGGCATTATAGTCAGATGCTTGCTCTTGGAGGCTAGTATTGAGTTCTTCACCACGTGTGAGGTCTCTCGCTTCAAGAGTCTTGACCATATCATTTGCATCCTGAACATATTGCTGAATCTTAGACTTATCCTTGTATGCCACTATCTGCACGCAAGGGAGAAATTCACCAATCGCGAAAGCTTCTACAAGTCGTTCAGATGCGGCATGGATACGTCCACTCTCGATATTATTACTAAATGCACTAATGAGAGTATCCACCTTACGGATTGCTTCATTAGCAGCGGCATCAAGTCCTGCTACAGTTGGGTTTACTCCTATTCCTTCAGAGAAAAATTTCTCAGTGTCTGAGCCTCTCTTAAGTCTCATTTTAGTGTCACCATCCTTGTAAATGAGATTATAAAATCTAGCTGACATAATGACGTGCTCAAATCTGCGTTGAATAAACAACTGCACCATCATCGCCTGATACTGAATCTTAGACTGGGTGATATCGATTGTTCCTTCGACTTCTGTTTTTTTGACCAGTGCAGTGATTTCTACGAGGCGCTTTTGCATCATTAAATAGTCTATGGAACCTGTGCCAGTTGGAGATGACTGCTGTCCTTTGCCCTTGCCCCCACTTCCAGTACTTCTCCCCGCTGGTTGGACATCAAGTTTGCTCTCGATGACTCCCATGTTATGAACTAGTTTTTTTTGCTCTTTATAAAGTCTACCAATAAATTCTTTTTTTGTACCAACGTGATTTTTCGTTAGTTGCGCTGAGTAGATAGCATTACCGAGTGATTCACATAAGTTGCCATCACCCGGGTATTCCGCTCCCTTTGATAGTAGATCGTAGGCTGCTTTGAGTTTTGATCCGTCGGTCTTGTTAGGTGCTAGGTAGTCGATTATCTGGCGTAGCGTGGTGCGGTATTCCACAGCCGC
The DNA here is from genome assembly GCA_963934155.1 of uncultured Verrucomicrobiales bacterium. GTDB lineage: Bacteria > Verrucomicrobiota > Verrucomicrobiia > Verrucomicrobiales > Akkermansiaceae > Rubritalea. The sequence continues at coordinate 54,457 of CAWVXI010000014.1, forward strand.
TTGGGACGATAGGGTATCGGTAGCGAGATAGGCTTCAAATTGGCCACCTAGGTTGTTATCCATTAGGCTGTATTTTTTACCCTGGAAATCAATCGTCTTGTTAGTCGGGTCGATCATGGGGATCTCCTGACCGTGGGCCGACGGCTGTTGCTCATTTTCACGTCTGATAACAGTATCGCCGCCAGAATTCCCGCCACCAGATGAAGGGGCCGAGGGTGGCTTTTGTGCGAATAGCGGAGTGATTGAGCTCGTTGCAAGGAGTGCGGCGATGATTGTCTTTTTCATGATGATGGAAAACGGGTTATTACTTAGTTTACTTGTCCGTGTATGATTTGGCAACTAACCATGCGTCATTTTTTGCTTTGACGATAAATGTGTATTCTTGTTGAGTGTTAATGTTAGGACCTTTAACGTCTGCAGGGATTTCGATAGGGATATGCTCGTTATTATAAATTACATGCACCACCTGGGTGACTCCTTCTTCGTAATAGAGCTTCTTAATGACCTCAGCTTTAACCGAGAAAGAGGATCCGCGCACAGACTCGGGTGAATTAGTATAAGTTTCTGCATTGAGTTCCGTGGCATTCGAGCTTTTTTCTCTGGTGATAATAAAATATCCACCAGCTAATAGTCCCAGCGCACAGAGTGCGCCAATGATTATAGGTAATAGGTTTGATGAAGTTGATTGTTTTTTGCGTGTTCTACGGGCCATGTGATTTAGTTTAAGTTACCAGTATGTAGGGTTTGTGATAAGTAAAGTTACACACTAAATAGAATATCATTGAATAAATTTGCCTTGTTGAGTGAGATTCAGCAAGGCAAATTTAGTAATTCGTTGATTATTAAAATTTCTTAATAATCCCACTGATGGCGTCTAATGCCGAGATAGGTAAGTATCAGACCAATGAGGATCTGTGCCCCCAAGACGGACATGCAAATAGAAGAGCTGTAATCGATCTTGGTTTCAGTGACGTCCTTAACTGCGTCATAGTAGCCCGTGCTTAGGTGACGCAGGCTGCCTGCCCATGCCCAGTAGGCTGAGATAAATGGACGTGTGATCATTCCCACAGTGTCAGGCAGAGCTAGCACCGCACCTGAGAGTGGTAGCTGGAAACCTACGAGATAAATGGAGAGGAGTGAGGCTTTTTCAGCAGTCTTCATCATCGATGAAATTCCCAGACAGATAAATGTCATTGCGGCATTGATCATCACTAGGAAGATAAAGTGATCTACGTAGCTGGTGGAGCCAGTGCCCTTGAAATTCCACGCAGATTCCACCGCGATACCCATGATTAGTGACTGCACCAGAATGATCGCCATGAGGAACGTGATTTTACTCATAAGATAGGCGAACGGACTGACCCCGCCGAATTTTTCTTTTTCCATGATTTTTCTCTCGCCAGCGATCTCTCTCGCCGCATTGTTAGAGCCCATTAGCGCGAGTAGCACCATCTGGAACATGATGATGCCTGAGACGGCACCGCCTACTTTTGCTCTACTTATACCAACAGATTTACTTGCTTCGAGACCTTCTCTTGAGAGATCAGTACCAGAATCAGGGAAGCTTAATAAAACCTGATTTCCCTGATCTGCAAAAAGAATAACAATAAGTGGAAAGCAGATCATAATAGCGAGTTGTAGGAAAACCTGGCCACGGTCACGGAAGAAAATTTTCCAACGACGGGCGAGTAATGTACAGAACTGGCTGAATGCGGCCGGTGTCCCCACTGGCTCAGCAGCGTCAATAATGATTCCATTATCATCATTTATTGGTAGTGGTTCGGTGTCTGGTAATTTAGATTTATTCTTATTACGGTTCTTACGTTTAGATACTTTACCAGATACTTCGCCATCAATATCATCCCAGTCTTGGTCTTCTACTTCTAGCGGAGCTGTGGCTGCTTTGAGGTCTGAGGCTGGTTTTTTAGCAGCTTCTGCAGGCACACTGAGTTCGCCAGATTCGATGAGTCGATCGCGGTTCTTCTCTATCTTTTTATAGTAAAAGTGGGCGTGTTTCTCCCATGATTTCCTCCATTTGTTAGAGTCTTGTTTGGCTAGGCGAGGGTAGATTTCCTCCGTGTCCTCTACTGAGAAATAATGAGTCAGTCCAGCCGGGGGACCATGGTAGGCCACTCTGCCTTCATGCAGGACGAGAATAGAATCATACAGCTCCAAGTGCGCGAGCGAATGAGTGACAGAAATAACGATCCTTCCATCCCTGCGCGATAAATCATGTAGTCTGCGTACGATGTCCCGCTCCGAACGCGGATCTAGGCCAGAGGTCACCTCATCACAAAGGAGTAGGGTAGGGTCAGTGACTAGCTCCATTGCTAGTCCAAGCCTGCGCTTCTGACCACCGGAGAGGACTTTCACCATGCGGTCAGCAATAGGCGCAAGTCCAGTTTCCTCTAACACGCGGTCAATGCGAAGATCGAGGTCATCCAGGTCATGCGTCTTCACACGGAGCTTAGTCACAGCCTCGATGGACTCATCCACTGTCAGCTCATCATAAGCGATGGAGAACTGCGGCACGTAGCCAAGTTCTGCTGGTTCGAGGTCGCCATCTTGTTCAAGATCGCGACCATTCCAGTAGATGTATCCCTCGGACATTTCATTCAGTCCTGCTATGGTATTAAGCAGGGTGGTTTTACCGCAGCCAGATGGGCCAACGATAGCCATGAAATGGCCTTTAGGGATTTTGAGATTTACACGGTCGATCAGGTTGAGTGGCTCGCCGTCCTTGTCTATGGTGAAACAGAAGTCTTTTAATTCTAGCACGATATTAAGCTATAAGTGGTTTGAGTAGCATGGTTACAAAACCGTATTTTTTTTATTTTGGCGAGAAGAAACCTTGAGAGATATTAAAATGTAAGTAGTTTGTCCCCATGTCCCGTAGGCAACGAAAGAAAATCAGCACCCGAAAGAAAGAGAAAAATCAAGCTTGTGCTAAGTTCAAGAGGCTTTGGTGGAAGCTTCTTCTGGGGCTAATAGCCCTTCTCGTCGCCGGTGTATTTTTTGCCTATAACAGAGTCGTCGCTTTTCTCCACAGTGACGACTTTAGAGAGGATATTTCTGTTCAGGTAGGCGCCGAGATTGGAAGTGTGGTTACATTCAGTGATTTTAAGTGGGACGGATTGAGTGCTAGAAATAATAGATTTGAGTCGACCGGTGATGGTGCTATTGCCTCAATTGATGCAAGAGACATCGCGTTAGACGTGAGGTTAGATTACTTTAAAAGAGATAAATTCAGGCTTGAAAATGTAAATGTTGGTAGTGTGGATTTGCTGCTGGATCTACGTAGAGATTTCCTGACTTTTGACAAAGTGGAAAAAGAAAAAGGATTTATCGAGAGCTTATTACCAGATGAAGTAGAGCTGTTAGATGCTGATATAGGTGCTATCAATGCCACCGTTTACGCCGACTCAGGTGACTATACCATCAGCGGAGTGAAGCTCCAGACGATAAAGGACATTGATGGCTACAATGCTACTATAAATGGAGGTATTGTGAATCTACCGTTTTCATTTCTTAATTCAGCTAGATTAGAACAAGGAAAAATCAGCCAGATGGATGAGGAAATTTACATTAAGAATACCAAACTCAAAATCTTCAAGAGCGGCACGATCTCACTCAACGGAGTCATCGACCTAGCACCGCGAGCCAGGTATCTCTATGATATGAAGGGCGAATTATCTGGTCTCAGGTGTAAGGATATCTTTCCCGATGACTGGCACCGTCATTTAACTGGTGAAGTGCGGGGTAAGTTTAAGATCAAACCCCATCAGGGTACTGAGCCTCAAATACTCGGCTCGTTAGAAATAATAGATGGAACATTGCAGGCACTGCCGATCCTCAATAAAGTGTCTTACTATTTGGCAGAGCCAAAATACCGCACCCTTAAGTTTCAGAAATTCGAGTGTGATTTTGAGAAATTTAGAGACCAGACCCATCTACGCAACATCGTGCTCTCTAGCCGCGAGTTGGTAAAGATAGAAGGTGACCTCAAGATTGATGGTAATAATATCGATGGTTTATTTGATGTAGGAGTGCCAGCATTTTATCTAGATAAAATCCCCGGAGCCAAGACCAGTGTGTTTAAGCCTGGTAGAGACCAACTGCTCTGGACAAAAGTAAAAATAGGTGGCGACTTCGATGATATTACCGAAGACCTATCAAATCGATTACTCATGGCAGCTACTGAGGAAATGATCCGCAGAGCACTTAGCATGGGCGGCGAAGCCATCAACCCCAAAACCTTAGAAAATCTGATAAAGGGCGGCGAAGGCGCCTTCAAAAATCTTGAAGGCGTGCTAAAAGGCGACAAAGGAGTCATCGAGAGCGGAGTGGATACAGCAAAAGAACTACTCGAAGGGATCACTGGAGCTAAAAAAGAGAAAAAAGAAGGTGAAAAGAAAGACGGAGGACTTATCCCTGATCTGAACAAACTCCTACCGTTCTTCTAACAGATACAAAATCACAAATTTCAAATCATAAATCTTAAATAATTTAGAACTACATGGAAATAGCAGTGGGGCAACGATGGGTCAGTGACTCGGAGCCAGAAATGGGACTAGGCATGGTACTGGATATCGAAAATGGTGTGGTGGATATTCTTTTCCCCGCAGTAGAGCAGAGACGTATGTATGCCATCGATACCGCGCCGCTCAGGCGTGTTATCTTTGGCAAAGGCGATAAAGTCCTCACACATGATGACCAAGAACTAGAAATTATAGAGGTGAAGCAGGATGGCGATGTCGTCCTCTACGTCACTTCAGATCGCGTGCTGGAGGAGGGGGAACTCAGTGATAGCATGTCGCTCAATAAACCGCACGACCGACTACTGGGTGGCGCTGTGGACGATGATAGGAATTTCCGCCTGCGGGTGGAGTCACTTTACAGAAATAGCCAGATCAAAGGTAGTGTCCTCCGTGGCTTTATGGGGGCTCGTGTTGATCTCATCCCTCACCAGATGTCTATCGTCAGCGAGGTCTCCAAGCGTGTCCATCCTAGAGTGCTTCTAGCCGATGAAGTAGGGCTTGGGAAAACCATCGAAGCCTGCATGATCATGCATCGACTCCATCTAACAGGTCGCGCAGACAGAGTGCTCATCGTGTTGCCTGAGAGTCTGGTGCATCAGTGGTTCGTGGAGCTCATGCGCAGGTTTAATATGATGTTTAGTATCTTCGATGAAGAGCGCTGTAAGGCGATTGAAGAGCATAATTCGGTTAATCCATTTCTCGATAGTCAGCTGGTTATTACTAGTATTGATTTTCTAACAAAGCACTCTAACAGATCTGATCAATTGTCCGAAGCTGGTTGGGATATGCTCATCGTGGATGAAGCGCATCACTTACAGTGGAGCGAGAAAGAAGTTAGTCCAGAATATGCGCTAGTAGATAAGATATCAGCTAAAACAGAGGCGGTATTACTCCTCACTGCTACGCCACAACAACTAGGGCCAGAAGGGCATTTCGCAAGACTCAGGTTGCTGGATAGCGACCGCTTTTCTAACCTGAAAACTTACCTCAAGGAGAGCAAAGATTATGAATCTATCGCCAAACTACTCAGTAAACTAAGTAAAGGGGAGTTGCCCACGACCGCTGAGATAAAGAAATTTGGTAAGCACTCGGATCGAGTGCAAGTGGGCATGGAGAGTCTCAGCGGAGGTGATGAAGGTGCCAGAAACCAACTGATCGAGGATCTTTTAGATGGTTTTGGGCCAGGTAGAGTCATGTTCAGAAATACCCGTGACTATCTCTCAGGGTTTCCTGTTAGAAACGCTCAATTAGTAAAGGTTGTAGACGGTGAGAAAGTGAAGTGGCTCGCTGGCTTAGTGAAGAAACTTGGGCTAGGTGAAGACGGAGAGAAAATTTTACTTATTGTCAAAACGCGGGCAGAGGCGGAACAGATCGCTCAGGCACTTAAGGAGGAAATCAATGTGGAGATAGCACTCTTCCACGAGGATCTCACCCTGATCCAGCGCGACAGAAATGCGGCATACTTCGCAGATGAAGAAGGCGCACAAATTCTAATCTGCAGCGAGATCGGCAGTGAGGGGAGAAACTTCCAGTTTGCCCATCATTTAGTGCTCTATGATCTACCAGAAGACCCAGAGCTGTTAGAGCAGCGGATCGGTAGGCTAGATAGAATAGGGCAGACTGAGGAGATCAATATCCATGTGCCATACGTGGCTGGGACGAGCGGAGAAGTCTTAGCGCGCTGGTATCACGAAGGTCTAGACGCCTTCGAGCATAATGTCCATGGATCCACCGAGGTTTACCGAGCATGTAGCGAGATGTTAGAGTTGCTGAAAATGATGTTTAGCGAGGAAGGAATGGATGACTTAATCACCTTTTCAAGAAAGCAAATGCAGGAAGTGAAAAAGAAGCTCATGAGTGGTCAGGAAAAACTCTTGGCGCTAAATTCTTACCGCATCAAAGATTCTCAAAAAATGATAGATAGGATCGAAGCGGTTGATGATGATCCAGGATTTGAGAAGTTTGTGCTCAAGCTGTTAGACCACCTCGGTGTAGGGATTGAGGATATGGGTGAGCGTAGTTATTTGCTCACCGTCAGCCACTTGAAGACAGACCTCGCCGCTGATATTCCCGATGAAGGCTTGCCGGTAACCTTTGACCGAGACCACGCGCTAAGCCGCGAGGAAGTGAGATTCATCAGCATGGATCACCCGCTAGTCCGAAGCGCACTGGATGTCATGCTCGCTGGAGAATCCGGTAACGCAAGCTTCGGAGTCTGGGAAGGTAGTGGCGAAAAGGGAGTTTATTTAGAAGCATACTACGTCGCTGAAGTAATAGCCCCTAGATCATTAAACGTGGACAGATTTCTCTCTGCCAAACCTGTTAGAGTGGCGGTAGATCACAACTTAGCAGATGCTAGTGAGAACACTGGACTCAGAAAAGTGAGGCTTAGAGAAGGTAACCTCCGCAAACTACTGGGTAATGAGATGTTGAAAACAAAGCTTATGCCAGCCATGATGGCAAAGTGCGAAAAACTCGCTGAAACTAAGATGGCAATCATCGCAGAAGAAGGTGTAGCAAGAATGCAGGAAAAAATGGGGGCAGAACTCAGCCGGCTAGAGGACCTGGCAGAGATCAACACCGCTGTCAGCAGCAAAGAAATAAACAAACTTAAGTCACAAATCACCGACCTAGAAACCGCGATCAACTCAGCTAGAGTGAGGCTAGACGGGTTGAAGCTGGTGTGGAGAAGTTAAGTGGGGATCCGAGCGATCCGTCTGATCAGACGGATATTCCATCAACCCTTCAGCCACTTACCTGTGAGTGATTTTGTCACTTTAGCCACTTGTTCTGGAGTTCCTTCAGCGACTAATTTACCACCATGCTTCCCGCCGCCTGGCCCCAAATCAATGATATGGTCAGCGTGGCGGATGATGTCTAGGTTATGCTCCACGATGATGAGTGAATTCCCCGCATCGCGTAGATCTGTTAGGGCAGTGAGTAGGACTTCGATATCTTTAAAATGCAGCCCAGTGGTAGGTTCGTCTAACAGGTAAAGGGTGTTTCCCATCGATGTCTTCGCGAGTTCAGTAGCCAGCTTCACCCGTTGAGCTTCACCACCGCTGAGTGTGTTAGCAGGCTGTCCTAGCTTAATGTAGCCCAGACCTACTTTTACCAGTGAACTGAGGATGGCATCGAGCTTTGGCACTTTAGTGAAAAATTCTGAGGCCCGCTGAGCGGTCATCTCTAGCACCTCGGAAATGTTCTTTCCTTTGTAAGTGATCTCTAGTGTCTCACGATTATAGCGTTTTCCATGGCAGGAATCACATGGGATATAAGCATCGGCTAAAAAGTGCATGTCTATCTTGAGTGCGCCATCACCCGAGCATTTTTCACAGCGGCCACCTTTGATATTGAAGGAAAATCTTCCTGACTTATAGCCACGTTGGCGGGCGAGGGGAAGTTTGGCGAAAAGCGCACGGACATGATCTAGCGCACCAGTATAGGTTGCTGGATTCGATCGTGGAGATTTCCCCAACGCAGTCTGATCGACTACGACAACACGGTCAACGTGCTCCATGCCTTCAATTGATTGATGCGCTCCCGGGATCGCCTTTGTCTTATGAAATTTTCTCGCTAAGGCTCGATGCAGAATGTTGTGAATCAGCGTGGATTTACCAGAACCTGATGAGCCGGTTACACAAACTAGTTGGTTTAAGGGTATTTTAACGGTTAGATTTTTAAGGTTATGTTCTGTGGCTCCTTTAATGGTTAGAAAGTGATCAGTGATCGGTGATCGGTGATCGGTGAGGAGTGGCTTCGCTTTGCTCAGGTATTTAGCGGTCAACGAGGTCTTTGATTTGAGGAGGTCTTTTGGAGTTCCTGAGAACAAAAGCTGACCTCCATTGAGTCCGGCTTCTGGACCTATGTCGATGACCCAGTCTGCGGCGCGGATGGTCTCTTCGTCATGCTCTACCACCACGACGGTATTGCCGGCATCACGGAGTTTTTTCAGTGCCGCGATGAGCATCGCGTTGTCCTGCTGGTGAAGCCCGATAGATGGTTCATCCAGCACATAAACCACTCCTGCGAGGCCTGCTCCGAGTTGAGTGGCGAGGCGGATGCGCTGGGATTCACCACCGGAAAGACTGCCGCTTTTGCGGTCGAGAGTGAGGTAGCCTAGCCCCACGTTATTGAGAAATTCTAATCGTTCACGCACCTCATTGATGAGATGCTGGCAGACATCAGCACTTTCTTTTGGGAGTTCGAGCTGATCTAAAGTCACCAGTGAATCCTCCACCGCGAGTTCACAGAAGTCTTGGATCCCGAGATCGCCAATCTTTACATGCAGGATCTCTGGCTTGAGGCGTTGGCCATTACAAGTCTTACATTGTTGAGATGTCATGAACTTACCCATGCTTTTCTTCACTCCATCGCTTTCAGTTTCACGGTAGAGGCGTTCGACGGTATTACAGAGTCCCTCATAAGTCTTTTTCCACGGGATTAGCTGCCCGTCGCGTTCTCCGATCACGGTGATTTGCTGATCACCTAGGCCGTAGAAGAGTGCTTCTTTATATTTCTTAGTGAGTTTTGAGAATGGCTTATCTAGATCTACTTTAAAATGCTCGGCCACCGCCTCCACATGCCGCTGCACCCAGCCTTTCTTAGTCTTGGTGCCGCCCCAGATCTGGATCGCTTTTTGCTTGAGCGATTTACTAGTATCAGGGACGATGAGGGTCTGATCGCAGAATAGCTGGGTGCCGAGTCCGTGGCAATCTGGGCAGGCTCCTAAGTGCGAATTAAATGAGAAATGCTTCGGCGATAGAGCAGGGAGTTGGTAACCAGTCTTAGGATTCCTATAGCTGGTGAGAAAAGAAACTTCCTCGTAGTCATCAGCCTCAGAAGTCATCACCAGCGCCATTGTCTCCGTACCACAGATCCGCAATGAAAGCTCCACAGAGTCAGCCAGACGCGACTCGGTCCCTTCGCGGATGACCAGTCTATCGATGACTATTTCCAACGAAGTAACGACATCTGGCCAGTTCTGCTGCGCATCTTCTATTTCTGTTAGATCGCGATTGATGCGAATACGAATAAAGCCCTGCCGCTGAAGATCCGCCAGTAATCGCTCCGGTTCCTGAGCTTCTGTTAGGGGGATAGGAGCCAGGATGATGAGCTTGCTGCGTTCGGGTTTGCTAGAGAGTGCCTCCACGATATCCGCAGAGGTCATCTTCTCAAGTTTCTCCCCAGTTACTGGGTCATACGGCGTTCCTGCCGCTGCATACAGAATCCTCAAATAATCATATATTTCCGTCGCTGTAGCAATCGTCGAACGAGGGTTCACGCCGCCCGTCTTCTGCTCGATGGCGATGGCTGGGGAGAGTCCCTCAATAGAATCCACATCCGGCTTTTCAAACTGCTCCAAAAACTGCCGAGCATAAGCCGATAGTGATTCCACATACCGCCGCTGCCCCTCAGCATACAGTGTATTAAACGCTAACGAAGACTTGCCCGAGCCAGAAGGACCAGTGATTACCACCAGCTTACCCCGAGGAATATCCACATCGAGATCCTGTAAATTATGCTGCCTAGCACCTCTGATTTTGATTGCGTCCATTGTCGTGATTTTTTGTTTTAAATCTTCCTGATGATGGATTACGACATCATGTCGTGATCGGTGTCGCGAGAGTTATGAGGAGGTGCATTCTCTGCGACGGTAGCCGCTTTTTCTAACGACTCATTGAAATTGTCTCTGGATGGATTCAAACATAGATATGTCGTTTCTGAACTACTCTAGATCACCAGCGGCTTCCTTATCAATGTAGAAGCTGGCGTTGGGGTGGTCTTGGAGGTAGGAGGCGGAGACGATGTCGTTTACGGGACCGGTGACGGCTTCGTTGACGATGGATGCTTTGCCGGTTCCCCATGCCATGAGGACGATACGTTTTGCGGCAAGGATGGTGCCGCAGCCCATGGTGATGGCGGTTGTGGGGACCTTGTCAATGCCGCCGAAGGATGGGGCGGCGTCCTCGCGGGTGATGGGGTTGAGCTCGATGGCTCTGGTTAGGGAGTCTTTTGGTGAGCCTGGCTCGTTGAAGCCGATGTGGCCGGTGCGGCCAATGCCAAGGATCTGGAGGTCGATGCCGCCAGCGTCTTTGATGTCTTGCTCGTATTGGGCGCAATGAGCTGGGATTTCTGCTTCGCCGATCATTCCTGACGGGAGGTTGATATTTTCTGGCTTGATGTCGATGTGGTTGAAAAGGTTCTGATGCATGAAGTGCCAGTAGCTCTCTGGGTGCTCGCGGTCGAGGCCTGCGTATTCATCCAGATTAAAGGTGATTACGTTTTGAAAAGAGAGTCCATCGGTATTGTGGAGGTGGATGAGTGATTTGTAGTAATCGATAGGGGAGCTGCCGGTGGCGAGTCCTAGGACGGTGATCTTGGCTACGGCATCGTTGCTACGGATTAGTTCGGCAGTCTCGGCTGCGAGTTTGTTGACGGCGGCTTGTTTGTCTTCAAATACTTCTGTAGGAATTTTTTTCATTGGTGTGGTGGTCAGACTGATTACAGGGATTTTTCGTTTTAAGATGGCAACACCTTGAAGGTATTTTTTAGGCACTATGGTATAGAAGCAGAAAATAATGGGGTATGCCATGATGCCTAGGAAGATGGCGGTAGCTCCTACGCCTACAGCAAAGTTTGCTAGGTTTAAGTCTTCTTTGATAAATGGGACGGTGCCATCGATGTCGATGAAATCTAGCCAACCGAGGTCTAGGATACCGCGGATCTTAGCGCCCACACGCTCTTGAAATAGCATGAGCAGGATCTGGGTGAAGGGATTGCTAACCCAGCAGGCGGCGATGGCGATGGGAATATTTCCACGGCCGATGAAGCAACAGACAGCGGCGATGAGCATCTGAAGTGGAATCGGCAGCATGGCGCAGAAAAGCCCGATTGAGAGACCGACAGCAACACTTCTCATGCAGGGTCTCCACATGTCGCGGTTGAATAATTTAACGACAATTCTATTCAACCAGGTAACCTTGCGGATACGGCGGTGTCTGAGTGCACGATAGGATTTCCGCACCAGTTTGGAGTAAAAATACTGCATTCTTGCTAATCGTCTAGTTTCACTATTTTAATGGTGCCGGAGGGTTTGTTTTGTTGAGAAATAGATTGGGCTAGAGTGGGCGAGGTGTTCTCATTGTTAGGTGTCTTGGGATCTTCTCCAAGAGCATTTTTTAGCGCGCCTTCTACGAGCTGGCCGCAGTGGATTTTCATGGGCGGTAATGCGCCTAGGTCGCCAGAGAGCTCTGCCGCGTTAAGATTACTGGCTTCTTCCGCGGTCTTTCCCTTGAGCATTTCTGTGGCCATCGATGCCACGGCGATGGCGGTCTGGCAACCAAAGCTCTGGAAGGAAGCTTTATCAATCACTTTTTTGCCGTCTTTTTCGGTGAATTTCAGCCACATCCGTAGCATGTCACCGCAGTCAGGAGAGCCCACGGTGCCCACAGAATCAGCATCGTTCATCTCGCCTTGGTTTTTAGGATTGGCGAGGGTTTCCCTCACTTTTTTCTCAAATTCGCTCATGAAGTAATGTAGGTTGCGGGATGATCACTTTGCAAGTGAGAATGTGGGATTGTTCGTGGCCACAGCTGGTGTGAGAAGACGCTCTACGGGATACTTATCCGGCTTACGACGTATTTCACGACGCTCTTCCTGTTCGTTGTTATGGTAGCGTTTTCTATCTTGGTCTCCCATCGTTTAGTTACTGGTTATAAATTTTCGATGCGGAAGACAACCGGCTCTGAGTTCACAGAATCAAGAGCGAGCACTTTTTTCAGCGTGGCTTTGAGTTTTCCGAACGCACAAGTATGGAGTAAAAATACCATGTCGACGAATTCTTTATCAGGGTTTTCAGGGTCGACTGGTGAGTGAGTGCCGGAAATACCTACGCCGTCATTGGCGAGGACTTGAGCGATGTCTGCAATGACTCCAGGTCTGTCGGTGACGTCAAATCTAACGTAATAGGGAGTGGAGGTCTCATCGATAGACTTCACCTGGGTGTGCTCTGAGTAGGGGAGGAAGCCTCGGTGCGGAGCGCCGGTGGAGACGGTGTAAGCGGCATCGACTATGTCTGCTACTACGGAGCTAGCGGTAGGTTCTTTACCCGCGCCTCTGCCGTAGAAGAGCGCATCACCACTGGCATCGCCTTTAAGTGCGATGGCATTGAAGACGCCGTTGACGCTGGATAAGATGTGGCTTTTTGGAATGAATGATGGCTGGGTGCGCAGCTCTATCTGTCCGTCTGCATGCTTTACTACTACAGAGAGGAGCTTGACGTTATAGCCGAGGTTTTTAGCGAATGCTATATCAGTGCTGGTCACGCGCTCAATACCACGGACATAAACATCTGCTGGATCGATCACTGATCCGTAGGCGAGGGAGGCAAGTAGGATGGCCTTGTGTGCCGCGTCCCAGCCGTTGACATCGAGCGCTGGGTCTGCCTCTGCGTAGCCGAGCTCTTGAGCTTCCTTCAGTGCTTCTGGATAGCCGAGACCGGCAGTGGTCATCCGTTCTAAAATGTAGTTTGATGTGCCATTAATGATCCCGACCATGGACTCGATTTCATTACCCACGTAGCTATCCTGCACCGCTTTGATGATGGGAATTCCGCCTGCGACTGCGGCTTCAAAGTGGATGGCTGCATGGTGCTGCTGCGAGAGTGCGAAAAGCTCAGCACCGCGCTCTGCAAGGAGTGCTTTATTCCCTGTGACGACGGTCTTTCCGAGCTTGAGAGCCGCGGCTACGATGTCAAATGCAGTGGTAGTGCCACCAATGAGTTCGACGACAATATCGACCTCTTCATTCTGAACCACATCTTGCCAGTCTGAGGTGAAAAGTTCTGCCGGTGCGTCTTCTATCCGCTTTTTATTGATGTCTCTGACCGCGGCTTTAACGATTTTGATTTGAAACTGGTTGTTGGATCGGTCGCTGATGAGTTGGCCATTTTTCTGGATAGTTTCCCATACTCCTGTGCCGACGGTTCCGAATCCTACTAGTCCTACTCCTATTGTTTTTAATTGTTCTGTCATGGTAAAAAATATTAGCTGTTATGTGTGTCGATGATTTGAATGGTCACTTGCTTCCCTGAGATGCTTACGATGGGCTTCTGCTCCGGGACGGAGCTAAGTTCACTGGCTAGTGTGTGAAATGTTTGCGCATCTACCTCGCTGTCCCATTCGGTATCCCAGGTGATCGTGAACGCTCGTTGTTTCTGAGTAATGGTGAGGTGGTCAGAGGTAAGTTTTTTAAATTGATCAGCCTGTTGATCACCCAGTTGTTTTAGGTAGAGCATGATGAATAGTTGGCCGAGTTCGGTATCCAAGTGCTGGTTCTCAGCGCGTGGCTTTGTCGCTGCTAGGGGACCTTTTAGAGGCATTATCTTAGCAAAGATCGTGGAGGTAGATCTGGGTATATTTTGATACAGTTCAGGGAAAACTGTGTTGTTCTGTAGCATGATGTCCTCAATGTAGGTTTTGCCATGGATGGTGGGGAAGGTGGTCAAGCCACGGATGAGTAGAGGGAGTGAATTAAAGGTTTCCTGGGCCTCGAGGTTGGGTTTGAATTGCTTGGCATGCCCGCCTTTTAATGCGGTGATGTTCCTGTAGCGTTGAGCGATGGAGCTCGCCCTGCCTTTGATGAAACCTTCTCGTGCGTGGTAGGTGTCGTCTGTTAGATTGGCTTTGTTTTTTTCGCTGAGCGGGAAATTTAGCTCTAACAGAGCAATAGAGAGATGCTTGATGATGCTGGTGCTGTGGAGTAGGTTTTCTTCGTCGAATACTGTGGAGAGCAGGATTTCGTTCGCGCTAGAATCATAGATCGCGACGGCGCCAGAGGTCTCTGCGATGGCGAGTTGGTTGATCAAATGCTGGTTAGGCGGCATGATGCCAAGCTTCTCGAAGGCATACTTGCGCATCTCCATCCCTTCTATTCCAAACTGCTGGGTGTAACGGTAGCTGACGGATTTTGCGAGGCTTTCATCGTCCACGCGTCTCGCCGCGACGTGCTTGGGAAATGTGAGACCTAGGTTTTTCTCTACAAACTTATAATGACTGATCGGGAGGGTGATTTCAGCGCCATTGACCTGGAGTTTCTTCAGCGTTTCATTCTCGCCTTTGAGGATGTCTATCTGGTTTTGAAGCCGCACTATTTTCTCGATTTGCTCGGGGTTGTTAGAGAGATTTGCTCCCATCTTGTTAGAATACATCAAAGCACCAGCGACTGAGGCAAAAGCGATCAGTGAAGCGAGTAGAGTGCTGGGTGGTATTTTCATTCTGGAGATTATCGTCCTACTAAGATTTCGTCTGTCTCAAGACCAGTGATTTTTTTCAGACCATTGAGCATGAAGTAGAGGATGAATGCCATGACGAAGAAAAATGGCGCGCCGATAACGAGAAATCCCCAGCCAGTAATCTTACCGACTATTTCATTGTATTCCACCTTCCAGTTATCGAGCGACGGGCTGAGTCCCTTGAAGAAATAGAGCGAGAGCGCGAGGTTAGCCACAGCGCTGACACAAAAAGATCCAAACATGATCAGCGAGCATCTCCAGAGTAACGACCTGTAGTCTGGATGGGTGTCTTTTTCCTGCACAGATTTCTCGATCCTCTTCACATCAAATAGCGCCTCATTATAGAGAAAGGTATTTAATAGTGGTGACGCCATCTTATGGGTGAGTAGGAAAAGTGACCCGATGACGAGCGGCTGGACGGCTTCTTTGATTCCGAAAATAATCCCTACATGCTGGCGTGCAGACTCATTATAAAACAGGTAGATAGTAATGAGGCCGGTGAGCAGGATAGCGAAGAGGCCGACGCAGGAGAACAAGTTGAGTTTATGGTGCTTAATATAATGCCAGATACCAAAAGCGATTGGCAAGACCAGCGCGATACTCATCGCCATGACAGGTCCTAGATGCCAGAATTTGCCATCCTCCTTGCTCATGAAGCTGAGGATCATCACGGGCGCGATCACGTTGACGACGATGTCGAGTAGGGAATTGTCTGGTTTCTTTTTGTCCTTTTTGTCTTTTTGGGTTTCGGCCATCTTCTAGAGTGAATTGTAATTTGTTTCCTATGATTTGGCATGTCCTCATAAACTTGCAAGTTTCAATTTGCTGGGTTGTCATGTACCGATAATCAGTTAGCTTACAGATATGATTTACCTAGACAGTAATGCGACAACGCAGGTGCACCCAGAGGTGCTGGAGACGATGCTGCCGTATCTCACTGATCAGTGCTATAACCCATCCAGCGGTTACCGTGCTGGTAGGCAGGTGAAGCAGGCTGTCGAGACGGCGCGTGAGCAGGTGGCTAGCTTGATCGGGGCAGATGCACGAGAAATTTACTTTACCGGCTGCGGGACTGAGTCGAACAATGCGGTGCTGTATTCGCTCTCTGGAATGTGCGGTGGAAATCGTAGGATCGTTACTAGCGAGATCGAGCATAGTGCCATCCTGCGGGTCTGCGAGCACCTTGCTGAGCAGGGTTTCATCATTGATAAGGTAGGAGTGGATGCTGGCGGTAGGCTAGATTTAGCCGCATGGGAAGAGGCTATTTCTCAGGAAGGAGTGGCATTCGCGACCATTATGTGGGCGAATAACGAGACCGGAATCATCCAGCCTATCGAAGAGGCATGCGCCATCGCCAAGGCGGCGAAAGTTCCCTTTCATACCGATGCCATCCAGGCAGTGGGTAAGACTCCCGTGAATGTGCGTGAGGTGCCGGTGGATTTCCTGTCCATCTCAGGCCATAAATTCCACGCTCCCAAAGGAGTAGGTGCTCTGTATATCAGAAGTGGACTGAGATTTAACCCGATGTTTAGAGGCGGAGGCCAGGAGCACGGGGTGCGGAGTGGGACAGAAAATGTGGCGTCGATCGCTGGGATGGGAAAGGCTGCCGAGATTATGCGGAACAAGCTCAATGCTGATGGCCATGCAGGGATCGCGAACTTGAGAAATCGCTTAGAATCAATTCTGCTAGAAAATTTAGCAGGCGTGCAGATCAACGGTGCTGTGGATCACCGCATCGCGAACACCTTGCACATGGCTTTCGAGCACTGCGAGGCATCGGGGTTGCTGATCTTGTTAGACGAATACGGCGTAGCCTGTTCCGCTGGCTCAGCCTGCATGACCGGCAAGCAGCAACCGTCACACGTGCAAAAATCGATGGGCTTCAGCAAAGAACGAGCCAACAGCAGCCTCAGAATATCACTCTCCATCTTCACCACCGAGGAAGAAATAGAGCAAGCGGCAAAGCATATCATCAAAGCAGTAAACAAACTCCGCAGCGTCCAGGGAGGCGGGAATGTAGGACCCGTGGTGATTTACACGGGGTAGGGGGGATCACGATGAGGTGATGAGTTTAGGTGATGAGTGTAGATGCTGCCTAGTCATTGTGCTCACCAATGTGGGTGGCTCGGTGAGGCACCGTCACTAGGCGCTACAATAATGTATCTCAACGATAGGAGCTGACTGAAAGCCTGGCAGCGTGACAGGTAGCGTGAAGGGCGTTGGAGTTTGGTCTGGAAGAGATTTGTTCTTTGACTCTGAAAGACTAAAACCCTATATCCATTCTTCCATATAGGATAAAGGATCAACAGCTACAACTATTCACAATTCACGGGCCCCTTTGCCCTTCTCCAAAAAAAGTTAATAACAGTTACTTGTTTTTCACGGCGACAATGCTGGTTACCGGAGGTTGCTTTAGGCAATATATTCTGAAAGAATTCCAAGACTAGTCTAGTAAACTTTAGATATAGTAAAATTCCAGTAACTAATGAAATCCATTCTCTCTACTTATCGCTTAACTTATCTTCCTAGTGCGCTCACTGTGATCGCAGCGGGATCTGTCATTGGTTTTTTCTTTCTTTTTCAGATAGAGGCCAAGGGAGAAACCGTGCTAGCGCCATCTAATAGCGATTCATCGGAGCCCAAAATGGATCCCACCGTCCTAAAGGACAAGGCGATGAAGATCATGGAGAAGCATTGCTATGCTT
>CAWVXI010000015.1:0-68663 GCA_963934155.1 uncultured Verrucomicrobiales bacterium
ACTGACTGAACGAAACTTCCCAGGAATACCAACGGGATTCAGTAACACAGCCCGTGAATGAAAAAGCCCGGTCCGCACTTCTGCGGGCCGGGCCTGAAACTTGTGAGTCGGTCGTTACTTACGGCGACGCAGGATCAAGGCGAGTCCGCCGAGGCCGAGTAGGGCCGTGGTGGATGGCTCGGGCACGGCTATCACGCCGAAGTTATCCACGGTCGCGGTTGCGGGGCCGTCTCCGCCCATGGTGATCTGGTAGTTCACCAACGTGTCATGGACACCCGAGGAGTAGGAACTCGCCGTGTGCTTGAGCACATCGTTGGCATAGAACTCATAGTTAGCGCCGACGCGCACGATATCAAGCTTGACCGACCCGGTCATAGTGAACGCTTCCGAAAACAGCTCGAAGCTGCCGGTGCCCACATCTTTTCGCAAGCGTAATTGTTTACCCGCATTAAAGTCTCCAATGTGCCATTCATATTTCTCCTCGGAACCGAGGAGCGTTGGTGACGTGACGTCGGATATCACCAGACCTACTTGGCCGAAAGTGCCGCCTGTCCGGGTGAACGAATTGACTGTCACCGTCACGGCGTCTGTCGCTGACCGTGAGGTACCGGTGCGATAGAGCCCGATGAGGGAAGTATTCGCCGCTGACCCTGCCGCACTGACAAAATCCAGATCCTGGTCGGTCGAATTCCATGTGGACGTGATAAGGTCGGTGTTGTGGAAGGTGTACTCCGTCCACTCGCTGCCGATATTTGGATCGGTGCTGAAGTGATCGAAGGAAGTCGTGGCCGCTTGCGACGTCGCCGCCAGAAGAGCTACCGCCGCGAAGGGTAGTGTTGTTTTTGTGAGTGTATTCATTTTCATATTTTTAGTGTGTTAGGTGGTTAAAATCAGCGACGTTAGAATCGAATACTAACCCGCAGCGGACTACCATAGTAACCCATACCCCTCTAAAATGGAATGTACTTCTACCGACGGATTCATGAATAAATCCGACTTTTCCTGAGAAGCCTCCACGGCCAAAAATGTCGGATTTCTGCATGAATTTGTCAAAGTAACTACATTCCACTAAAAAAAGGATCGGGTAGAATAAATTCTATGGATAGAGGATCCAGTAAGAACGAAACCACGGCGTTAAAGGCGCTCCGGGGCGGGTTCGCCTTGATTGCTACGATTTTCATCATGGTGCTACTGGTAATGATCGCCTTGGCGATGTTGAGCCTGAGTACCATTGAGACGCGGAGTAACCAGAATACTCAGGCGGTGGCGGTGGCCCAGGCCAATGCGCGGCTGGCACTCATGCTGGCGATCGGTCGGCTGCAGTCCGAGGTCGGCCCCGATCAGAGGATCACCGCACCGTCCGCCATCCTTGATACCGCTCCTGAGACTGAGCAGCTGGACGGGGTAAACCTCGGCCACCTCACCGGCGTCTGGAATGCGCGCCAGGAAACCTTGGACGAGACGCCTGACTACACCCGCGAACCGTCGTTCCGGCGTTGGTTGGTTTCGAATTCCGATGAAGCTCAGGCACAGAACCTGTCATTCGCCACCGAGGGCGTGCTGTCGGATCCGGTGGACATGGCTCCGGGTAATACGCCGGACGCAGATCCCGTGCGCGCCGGTCGCATTTCAACCGCAAACGGCGGGCGACTGGCATGGTGGGTGGCTGACGAGAATTGCAAGGCCCTCGTCAATCCCCGCGACGAAATGGATCGCGAGGACGATGCCACCGTGGCCGATCTGCTCGCCGGCTTCGCCACGCCGGGGGCTCACGGTTTGCCCGCGCTCAACGACTTCGCGGATTTCCCGGCCAATACCCCGACGAGCGACAAGCTGGTCACCCGCAACACCCTTGACCTGATCGACCCCCATGATGGAGATGGACAAAGGTTCTTCCACGACATCTCACCCTATCCGCAGAGCGTGCTCGCCAGTGTTACACGGGGCGGTCTGCGCCAGGATCTCAGCCTCTATCTCGAACGCAACGACATCGACTGGTCCCACCCCTGGGGCAGAGCCGAGGGAGCTACAGCATTGCCCGATGGTCCACTCGGGCCCAACGGCCTGCTGAGCCTGGGGGATCCGCTCCGCTACGACGTCCTGCCCTGGAAGACCCTGCACCACTGGTCGCGCATGCACCGGGTGCAGATGGGTAATCGCAAAAACCTGCCCTTGAACGCCATTCTCAGCACCACCCCTGCCCCGGATCCCATCTCGAACCCCGGGTGGAACAATGGCAACCTCCGCCTCAGCCCCGTGCTGGTTCACAAACAGGCGCTCATCTCCTTCGGCACCCAACGCATCGAGGAGACCGACGACTACCGGCTCTACCTATACAGCTATCCCGTTCTCACTCTCTGGAACCCCTACAACGTCCCTCTCAGGGTCGAGGGTTGGCACTGCGCGACGGCCTCCCTCCCGCTCGAAAACACCATTTACAAAAACGGCGTCAAACACGACCTCGGCCACAATCCTGACCGCGGTATCCAGCGAGGCCTTTTCGTTTGGGGTTGGAGGGGCGCCGCCATGTACTGCAACGCGATCGGCGGTGCCCACCCCGCCGTCACCATGGCGCCGGGCGAGGCCCGCCTGTTCTCCCACGAAGGGGCGGTCACGGGACCCCGCGGCCAGTATGAAATGGTCGAGGCTGCGCCCACCTGGCTCCCGACCAAACCCGGACGCGAGCACTACCTCGGCACGATCAACGCCAAGGAGCAGGACCGCATTACCATCGGCTCTGCCCTCGCCACCTGGGAAGTAAGCGGCGACATCCTCAACGGAACCTCCCTCGGCGGCAATTTGTCGCAGATGACCTTCGAGGTCAGGGCGGAACCCCGACCCACCCACATCGGCCATCAGTACCGGTTCACACAGCAGATGTTCTCCAGCCAGGTCGCCTGGCGTCACGAAGCATCTAATCCGAAGATAGATACGATTTCCCAGTGGAACCTACCCAATTCCACCCTCCGCGATTTCAACCACAACCCGACGCCGTTCCTCTTGCTCGACGTGCGCCTTAAGCCCCTCGACGACACCTTCCTTCCTAACAAGAACTGGCTCCACAACATTCCCGCTCATCCTTTCGCTGCGGCCACCTCGACCACGAAGCACAGTGGCAGTGGGGTGGATGAGGCGACGACATTCTTCGCCCATCCCTACAACGTCACCTTTAAGCAGGTGAACAACGTCGAGGGCGTCTTCCAGAACCGACCATTCTTCGGATCCAGTAATCGCCCCGGCGGACAGGAACGCATCGTTGCGACCCCCATCCCGCTCGCGCCCATCACCTCGCTAGCACAGCTTCAGAACCTTCCCCTGCTGCCGATGGATTCTCTGAACTGGAGCAATTACTATTTCCAGAACCTCGCCATCGGCAACTCCTTCGCCTCTCCGGGGCTGTATCCCGACGAGGTCCAGCGCAGGTCCTTTCCCTTCCACCTCGGCAAGTACGTACAAGTCCAGGGGGGCGACGCGGCTGGAGACCTCTATCAGAATGTGTCCTGGTTTGTGAACGATGACTACACCACCGATCACGCTCCGGCCCGCACGGTGGATCGCAGCTACGTGGCCAACCATCTTCTCTTCGACGATTACTTCTTCTCTTCAATGGCGGCGCAGGAAGGTCCGGTTTTCCGCCAGTATGGATCAGAGCGCTCCCTGCCCGATGTGGTCTCGGACTTTTACGACGGCAGCAAACCGCTGCCTATCACCGCCTACCGGCCGTATCACTCCGCCGACACTGATTCCGCCACCACCATCGATTCGCTTATGCACGGAGCGAACCCGACCCCCAACGCCCACCTCAAGACTGCGGCCAGTCTGATCGCCGAGGGTGGCTTCAATATCAATTCTACCTCAGTCCCGGCGTGGACAGCCGTTCTCTCCGCCGCGCGGAAGAAGCACCCGGTCTCGATGCCGGGTGGCTCCGAACTTCGAGACCATGGCCGGGGCTCGCAGGTCATCAGTCGTAATCCTAATCCCGTCGTCGCAGACGATTCGGAGGACTCACGCTGGCTCGGCTACCGAGAACTGACCGATACCGAGATCCGGGAGCTTGCCGAGGCCGTGGTCCGACAGGTCAAAAAGCGCGGGCCATTCCGCTCCTTGGGCGAGTTCGTCAACAGGCGCCTGACCACCGACGAGGACCTCGCGCTCTACGGAGCCGTGCAGGCTGCCCTTGAGGATCCTGAGGTGTCGATCAATGCGGACTACCAGGGTAATGGGAAGGAAATCAAGGCCGCGGATATCGAGCAGACCAACTACTCCTTCCCGGCCGCTGCGCTTGGTTCGCGCTACCAAGGGACGCCGGTGTATATTAACCAAGCCGACATCCTCACGCCGATCGCACCGATCATCCAGGCCCGGTCGGATACCTTTGTCGTCCGCGGTTACGGCGAGTCGGTCAGCCCAGACGGCACGCGTGTTTTGGCCCGCGCCTGGTGCGAAGCGGTCGTGCAACGGGTGGCGGACTATCTCGAAGCCACTGCGGACGCCCCCGAAGTTCCGCAGGCCGCCATCCAATCCTCGGTCAACCGGAACTTCGGACGCCGTTTCGTCATCAAAGGTTTCCGCTGGTTGTCCTCGCCGAACGTCTCCTAACCGATCCTCGATTCCCATGAAACGTTACCTTACCATCATTCTCCAAGTTTTCCTCCTGCCGCTCATGCTCCACGGTCAGGACTCTCCCAATTCCTCGTCCACAGTGGAATTCCGCGTCACCCGATTCGATCCCTTGGACGGCCGGCCACCGGAATTCCGTACTAATGGAGGCAATGCTTCCAAGGGGTTTGAGGTCCCGCTCACCTACATCGCAGGTCCATTCAAGACGACTCTCCGTAAGGGGGGCTTTCTCGATCTCTGGCGGGGTGAAGGAAAGCAGCCCGAAATCTCAGTCCGCATCAAGCCCGGTGAACACAAAGACCTGCTGCTTGTTTTCGTTCCGCGCGAAGACGGGTTCGGCATACTCAAAATCCCGACGCCGCGCGAACGGCTCAAAGGCGGTGATCGGCTCATCGTCAACGCAACACGGACTGAACTCGCGATCCGGCTTGGCAGCACGGCAGCCATCCATATCCTTCCTAGTAAATCGGAGATCCTCAAGAAGCCGCCCGGCAAAAAAATCGTAAGCCTACCGGTGCTGGTCAGCTACAAGTCGGGAAACAAATGGAAGCTGGCCAGCAGTGAGAACTGGCCTTTCAACCCCCGCTTCCGCAAAATTCTCTTCGCCTACATGGACCCCAAGAGTCGGCAACTCACCTTTCACGCCGTTCGCGAGACAACCAGACCACAAAAAAAGAAGTGACGGAAGGGAGCCATGAATAACCACCCTAACAACAAGCGCCTGATTCTTCATTCGGTAGCGGCTTGATCTCAGTTCACTGCGTTCTTCGCAAGCTCGGTGACGAGCTCCAGCGAGCCCTCGGCGTAGGGTGTCTGCCAGACGGTGTAGAGGGACCGACCGTTCCGTCCATGCCCAGGCGATCAAAATCCGCGAGGTTCTCCCGGCCATGAACACCGCCCTCCGAATGGCGGGCGTGAACAAGGCATTTGTCGGTTTAAACCAACTCACCGGTGCAACCCTCGTGGACTCCTTCCTCGACGGGGCCCGGTCGATCCAGAGCATACTGACTGAACGAAACTTCCCAGGAATACCAACGGGATTCAGTAACACAGCCCGTAAATGAAAAAGCCCGGTCCGCGCTTCGGCGGGCCGGGCCTGAAATTTGTGAGTCGGTCGTTACCTACGGCGACGCAAGATCAAGGCGAGTCCGCCGAGGCCGAGTAGGGCTGTGGTGGATGGCTCGGGCACTGCTACTCCTTCAAGCTGCAGCCCGGACAAGACGCCGTTAGTGCCGGCAGTCGTATCGGTCATTGTAAACGTGATGCTGCCGGTGCTGCCGCTGATTCCGCTGAACAGCACATGCGAAGATCCCTCGACAAACGTAAGTGCGCCGTTGGCGTTAGTGCCAGTTTCGTGCTCACCGGTTGCCGTCTTCGTCGTACCGCCAATGGTAAAGTCCGTTGCGAAGCCTCCGGTAGGTTGGCTCGCACCAATCAATGCGAGGTTGTAGTTCATGTTGGTGTCAAGCCCACTGATCGTGAAAGTGCCGGTGACTCCATTGGCGGTAAAAACCCGATCGCCCTGCAAGTTGTTGGGTGCGCCGTCTGCGAACGAGCTCAACCAGTCATCTCCAAACGCGAAGGTCACCCCTGACACCGTCATGGAATCTCCTGCGTCTGGAACACCCACTGTGTTGAAGTAGTTCCAGTTGTTATCCGATGCAATCGGCCCGTTCGCACTCTCTCCGGTGTAGTTTGCAACTGAGCCACCAGAATTATTCCCCTGGATATCGACGTTGATAACCGCCGCTTGCGCCGTCGCCGCCAGAAGAGCTAACGCCGCGAAGGGTAGTGTTGTTTTTGTTAGTGTGGTAGTTTTCATTTAGGTGGTTTCTATAATAGTTTGTTTCAACAAGCTCCATTTGAAATGAACATTCATATGCGCTTGGCCATCATCTTACCCAAAATCCTCCCGAATGGAATGTACTGAAGATGATGAATTCATGTATAAATCCGACTATTCCCGAAAATAGCCAATTGCGTAAATGTCGGATTTCTACCTCAATTTGACAAAGTAACTACATTCCATTGACCGGAGGATCGGGTAGAATGCTTCACAATGATGACCGTGAATAGAGATCCAAGTAAGCATGAAACCACGGCGGTCTGATCTCAGCTCACTGTATTCTTCGCAAGCTTGGTGATGGCTTCTAGTGAACCCTCGGCGTAGGGTGTCTGCCAGACGGTGTAGAGGGACCGGCCGTGATAGACGGGTGCGGGGGGGAGGTAGCCGTGATTGCCGTTGCTGAGATTGAGCACTAGGCAATGTGGGTGCTGCGCGCGGAGTTCGGTCTGGAGGGCTGAGTAGGCCTCGAAGGGAACGCCAACGAGGGAAACTGCACCTAGTTTCCAGGCCCAGATGCGCTCGGTGGATGTTGTGCCGTCGCCAACAGATTCCCGCACGCGGAGCTGGCGGACGAGACGCTCGTAAGCAAACCCGGCGGGCGTTTCCGCCATCAGCGCACGGATCTCAGCGAGGCTGGGGAGATGCGGTTTCAAGGGTAAATCAATCGCGGGCGCACTGGCGGTGACCGTTTCTGAAAGCTCACCAGTCTCTGGTTTCCACAAAGCGAGAGGCGCACCAGACTCCAGTGCACCTTCAAAAACCATGTCGCTTTTTCCTGGAGCCAGCATTTCTAGCAAGCTCATCGCGGCATGGCCAAGCACGCGACCATGACGGTCTGCCACAGCCGGATCTCCAAGATACTGCTCGGCGGGTGCAAGCTCACCGGAGGCTCCCTGCAAAAATAAGCAAGGGGCATCGGTGGAATTTTCAATCAGCTCACGCGTTGCGCCGGGGAAGTCTGGGGACACCTGATCATTGTCCCACGCCAGTGTCGTCGGGTGGCAAGCGTAGTTCACCAAGGTCGCGCGGGTGCGGTTCTCGGCATCAAAAATGCGCGCCACCACTAAGGTGTCATCGGCCGGCTCATCCGGATGCCATCCGGTCAAAATGCGCTGCGGGTCGCTTGGGTCGGGAAAGTCTCGGTAAGTGGCAAGTTCACAGGCTCCGGTGTGAAATAAAAGTGAGGATTCCCGCAGGTCATCGACCGCAGCCTTCGCACCCGCGATGCATGCCTCGCGCAGGGTTTCGAGATAGGCAATGGTCGCTTCCGGATTCGATTCCGGCGGCGGCTCAGAATCTAGTAATGGCGCCGCGTGGGTGTGGGTGAGGTGAATGATCAGGTTTTCCTCCGGCAGACTAAGCGCCTCGCACAGCGCTAGGCGCAGCCGATCGGCATCAGCCCGAGCACGCCACCAGCCGAGATCCAGGCTGATCAGCAGTAGGGGAGGGGCAGAATTTTCCGCGCCCTCTGCAATGGCCAGCGCGGTGCCGGTGAGCGGACGGTGCACACCTGAGGCGAACCAGCGGTCGGTAGCGCCCCAGTTTTTCACTCCGACATCAAGCCCGGGTGTGATGTCCCAGCGGGACACCCCGTAGCGTGCGCGTAGGCCGGGGAAGCGGGTGTGTCGGATCATGTGTGGGAAATGGGGCTGGCGTAATTAAACAATGTTTTCATAGAACGGCTGGCGTATAATAAGGACAATCCACGCTGGAGCGCGGGTTGATCTACTAGGTGGTCTTCGCTGT
Organism: uncultured Verrucomicrobiales bacterium; assembly: GCA_963934155.1. GTDB lineage: Bacteria > Verrucomicrobiota > Verrucomicrobiia > Verrucomicrobiales > Akkermansiaceae > Rubritalea. The sequence goes on from CAWVXI010000015.1 coordinate 8,213, forward strand.
AATCGTTAGGCATGGTTCAGGAATGGAGAAGTGCTCGCCCAACAGTCACCAGATCTTCCCGCAACCGCAGACTGAGTCCTTTGTTATCTTCGTCGAATCCCGCCATTTTCAGTGCAAATGCCGCTGGTGCCGCAAGCCCTGCGTCTGCCGCGAGAGTGATTCCGAAATCTACATCGAGTGTTGCCGTCGGACGGTAGAGTGGGTCTATCTTGTCACGCGTGTGGAAATACACCGCTAGACCGCCGACAACGACCAGATCGGCATGGTAGTTTTCCAGAGAGGACCATGCCCTGACCAGTGCTGCTTCGGCGGAAACCACGCCCTGCGCTGGGTAGTCGTCCAGATGTTTAAGATCATTGCTCATGACCATCCTCCATTGAAGTCTTCATGGTCACGCAGAACGTTGGCTTGCTCTGGGCCATTGGGCTCACCGCCGTGGAGATCCAAAAAAATCTGGAGATCGGAGACAAGGGAGAATGCAGGGTGGTGCTTCACATGCTGCCGGCCGATCGTCACTGCTTTGTAATCGCTGGGCACAATGATTCGGAGATTGCCAGCACCTCGGGAAACCGGGCGACCCTGAAGCGATGGCAGGAAATCGCTCTCGTCCGGAAAATGGTCAAGATAGGCGGAGACGGTCGTCGGCACATTGTGGGGTGCGCGAAGCCAGGCTGCGAAATTCAAAGTGAACAACGGCCCCTTCTCGGAAAGGGAATTTTCCGTTTGGCAGAAGTTCACTAGCTTCTCCGCAAGCGCTGAGTCGGAGACAAGGATGGAGTAGTCTTTTATTTGAGTTCGTTTGGAAAAATCATCTTCTAGGAGCCAATCGCGTAGAATAGTCCGCGCCCCGATGCTCCCCTTGATGCGTATGCCCTCCTTGCCGTCTTCGGCGAGCTCTTCATCCAGTAGAATCTGTCGCACTTTGCTGACCAGACCTAGGCTCACTCCCGCCGCCTTTGCCAGTTTCTCGACCTTGTGAGATTTGAGCGGTCCCTGAAGAAGGACACGAAGAATTCGGGAGGCTTTGGGCGTGTAGAGAGACTTCTGACTCCGCACCTCCTTGTACTTGCGCGGTCTGCCATGCCGCTCAATCCAGACCGAACCTATCTCAACGTTGCCGTTTCCAGACAGATCGAGATGGCCGATCTGCTCCTCCTCGCATCTGGCGGCTACCGAGTTCGAAATGAACGGCGCGATCAGGATCGGATAAACAGGATCTCCCCCCACGGTGTTGCCCAGACTCTTTTTCAACGCCCATATCGCATGACTGGCTTGCTTGGGGTGAACGATCGTCTTGATCACTACGTGAATCCACCAAATCTGTCCGCGGCCAGGACCTTTCCCGGCTTCATACCGCAACTTCAGATCATAGCCCGGGTCGGATGGCGTTCCTGCATCTCTGCCAACCCATTGGTGCTCCAATAATGTCCCACAACGTCCCAGCGTTTCGCTGAGCACATCGAGGGCTTTCCGTTTTGCGGTTTCAATATCTGGTAGTGGTTTCACAGTTTGGTGAAAACTAGCAGAAGAGTGAAAATAGTCAATTAATTTCATTAATTTACAAGTTTTCACCAGCCGGTGAAATTTATAGTAGCATATTTTACCATTCGAGCCGCACGGATTAGCGTTTAATATACCGCACGGCCTCCTGTGAGGTCGAAGGTGAATCCGGTGTTGAAACTCGCCTCAGGGGAGACGATCCAGCAGGCCATTGCTGCTAGTTCGTCGAGCGTGCCGCAGCGTTTCATCGGTATTTTATCGGTCATGTATTTCACCTGCTCAGGCTCCATGTTATCGACCAATGTCGTCTGGATCACCGCCGGCGCTAGGCCGTTCACCGTGATGCCGGTCTCGGCATATTCTTTGCCGACAGATTTGACCATGCCGATCACGCCCGCCTTGCTGGATGAATAGCACACCATACCGGCGTTGCCTTCTTTGCCTGCAATCGAAGCTAGCATCAGCACCCGGCCGTAGTTGCGCGGCAGCATGTTTCGCACCGCTTCACGGCATGTTAGAAATGAGCCGTTGAGGTTGACCGCCTGCACTTGCTCGAATCCTGCCAAGGTGACGTCCTCGATTTTCACGCCATTTGGTCCAACGATTCCGGCGCAATTCACCATCACATCGAGGCGACCAGCGGCGGCGTTGATTTTTTCAAATGCCGTGGTCACAGAGGATTCATCCGCCACATCCATCGGCTCAAATTCACAGCCGATCCGCTCTGCGGCAGCTGTTCCAAGTTTCTCATCGCGGTCAACAATCCACACCCGCGCACCCTCTTGAGTGAGGCGGGTTGCGATGTGTAGGCCGAGTCCATCGGCCCCACCAGTGATGATGGCGACCTGATCTTTAAAGCGTTCGTTTGTCATAAATTTATCGTTGTTAGATTGATGCGCGCACGTCCTGCCGCTGGGTGCCGAGACCATCGATCCCGAGCTCGACCACATCACCGGCATTCAAATACTGCGGTGGATCTTGACCCATGCCGACTCCTGGAGGTGTGCCGGTGGAAATGATGTCGCCAGGTTGAAGCGACATAAATTGGCTGATGTAACTGACGAGATGAGGCACCTTGAATGCGAGCTGCGCTGACGAGCTATCCTGCTTCTTTTCACCATTCACGGTGAGCCACATGCCGAGTTGATTGTGATCAGAAATTTCGTCCTGGGTGACTAGCCACGGACCGAGTGGCGCGAAGGTGTCACAGCTTTTTCCTTTCACCCACTGACCACTGCGCTCAAGCTGGAATGCCCGCTCAGAGTAGTCATTGTGCAAACAGAAACCAGCGACGTAATCCATCGCGTCAGCTTCATCGACGTAGCTCGCGGTGCGCCCGATGACTACCGCCAGCTCGACTTCCCAGTCGGTTTTCTCCGCCGCACGCGGCATTAACAGCCCATCGTTAGGTCCACAAATCGCGGAGGTTGCCTTGAAAAAAAGCACTGGTTCTTCAGGTAAATCCATCCCTGCCTCGGCAGCGTGATCAACGAAGTTCAGCCCGACACAAATGATTTTCCCACAGCGAGCGACCGGTGGCCCGATGCGTTCCGATTGCGCCACTTCTGGTAGCGAGTCACCGTGCGAGACCAGCCATTCTGTTAGGCGAGCAATGCCGTTACTCTCGAAGAATTCCTCGGTGTAATCAGGCGTAAATGCGGAGACGTCGCGCCAAGTTCCATCCTCGGCGACGATGCCAGGCTTTTCCTGTTGGGCTTGTCCAAAGCGAATGAGTTTCATGATTTTTTTGTTAGGTTAAAGAGTTGGTTGTTGAATTAGTTAGATCTCCCGCAAGCTGCGCAAAGAAGGTCAAACAAGCGGAAGGCCTCGCGCTCGGTTTCCGGATCGAGGGTGAACCCAACTGGGCCACGGATGATGCGGTTTGGGAAAACTCCCTGTCGGTGTAGCAGTGCTTTTTCCACGCTCAGGTAGCCGTCGAGTCCGTGCTGGAGGGAGATCAACGGGGCAATGAGTCCCTGAAGTTCGGTAGCGCGCTGGAGGTCTCCGGACTCCAAGGCATCCCACTCGGCACGGATGGCCCAGAGGATTTCTGTCCCCGGCATGGTGCCGTAAATTCCGCGTTGGTAGGAATCCAGCAAGGCGATACCGCCACTGCCTTCAAAGACTTTTAGACCAGCGCCACCGCCATCGCGTAGCAGACTGAGGTTCGGCCCGAGCGGTTCGGCCTCAGGCTTGAATAGGACGCGGTCGCCAAAGCGTTTGTATAAATCAGCCTGCGTATCAACTGGTAGCGGCTCGCCTACATATCCGCTGGCATCCTGCACGATGATAGGCAGATCCGTGGCGGCAATAATCGCTTCGTAGTAGCGGACTTTTTCAGAAAGTAAGGCACGGGTGGCTGCGGGTGGGATCGCCATCAGCGCATCCACACCAGCTTCCGTAGCAGCGCGGGCATGCCGCACGGCCTGCACCGTACTCTCGTCCCCGACACTCATCACCACCGGTCCACGTCCGGCATTCATTTCAACCATACGCCGAGCAAGCTCATCGCGTTCAGCATCAGTGAGCCGGAGGATTTCCGTGACCATCGCGGCAACAATGCCATTCGCGCCATTTTCGTAGGCCCAGTCGATTTCTTTTGAGAGCGTGTCCCAGTCGATCGATTCATCGGTGAGAAAAGGTAACTGTAGAACCGGTAGCACACCGGCGAGTGAATGTTTTGATTTCATGATAGTTTGTTTGTTAGATTTTCTATTACCAGTCACCTACGGCTCCATCAGAGTAGAACACGCGCTGGAGTTTTTCCTGCTGGAAAGGATGCTTGGCTATTTCTTTTTCGTCGAGCTCGACACCTAGGCCGGGCAATGTGTTAGGTGTCACGGTGCGGGTTTTTGGATCAACTTTGTAGCCCTCCTGCACCACATCCTCACGCCACGGCACATCGTTGTGGACGCTTTCACAAATAACATACGAGGGAGTGGCGAAGCCAAGCTCGATAGACGCTGCAGTGCTCACTGGTCCTTGCGGATTGTGCGGTGCGAGCGAGACTCGGTAAGCCTCCGCCATGGCTGCGATACGCCGCGCCTCGGAAAGCCCACCGCAGTGAGTGATGTCTGGCTGGAGAACCGAGCAAGCACGTTTCTCCAAAACTTCACGGAAAGCATGCTGGGTCACAAGCCGCTCGCCAGTGGCGATCGGCGTTTTTACTGCATCCTGAATGCGGGCGATGTCATCGATCGATTCCGGCCAGCAAGGTTCTTCAAGAAAGTAGAGATCATACGGCTCGAGCGCCTTGGCAAACTGCATTCCCATCCGAGGTGAAGGGCGGGCGTGGCAATCAACCATGATGTCGATGTCCGGGCCCACGGCATTGCGCATCGCCTCGACACATTCTGCGGCGTAGCGCACTGGGCGCGAGCCTTCGAGGGGCATCGTAGGTGGCACGGCCATGGATTTAAAGGCGGTGAAACCATCCTCCACTGCTTCCTGAGCCAGCTCACCGAAGCGTTTGGCATCGGAACAATCGGTCTCATAGAAATCCTCCATGCGGCCACCACCGAGGTGGCAGTAGAGGCGGATGTTATCGCGCACTGGGCCACCCCAAAGCTGGTGCACTGGCACTCCGTGGAATTTTCCAAGAATATCCCACAGCGCCAGATCAATACCACTGATGGCAGTACCCCGGACGATGCCGTTGCCATGCCAGAAATGCTGGCGAAACATCATCTGCCAGAGGTGTTCGATGCGGCGCGGGTCCTCGCCGATCAGAAGTTGGCTGATATCCTCCACCGACCCGACCACTCCGCGAGTGTGCCATTCGAGAGTGGCCTCCCCCCAGCCATAAAGCCCAGGTTGGTCGGTGATGACTTTGATAAATATCCAATTGCGCATACGCGCATGGCAGACGTGAGTTTCAATACGTTCGATTTTCATGAAATGATGTGCTGTGCACTACCCAGCTTATAGAGCAAATTTCCATTGAATGGAATGCATTTAAGCTGAGAACATCATGTACTAATCCGACCTTATACCAAGTAGGAACGAAGAAGAGATGAATTCACTCGGAATTTTCACCTCCCGCAAAGCGCATTTTCTGAGACCTTAGAAACTCTCATTTGTCTCTTTTTCATTGCGGTGTGGTATCAAGGATCCACAAACCCTCGAACTTGGCGAACGTGACGGTAGTTCGCGGGGGGTAGCCCGAAGCGGGTCTTGAAGCTGCGGGAGAAATGGAATGCGCAGTTGAACCCGCAACTAAAGGCGATGTCTTCGACCGTCCGTTCTGGGTAAGCGAGCAGACGTGACGCCCGCTGCAGCCGCGCCTCGATCAGCCAAGCCCTCGGGGGCATTCCGGTCTGAGACTTAAATAAGCGACTGAAATAATCCACATTGAGTTCGCAGGCTTTGGCCCAGTCGGCGATGGAAACATCCTCTTCGAGACGCTGCTGGATCCATTTCTGAGCAGCGAGTACGTGCTGGACCGTCTTCTGATTGCCCTCTGCGGCACCAGGGCTAGGACTCGTCGCCTCTTGGAGTTCCGCCAGCCAGTGAAAGATGGCACCCGTGACATGCAGAATACGCCAGCGGCTCTCAGTTTTTAGTGCATCTAGCACGGTAGTGAACCGCTGCTCGTAGCCCTTTCTGTCCTCTAACAGATAATGACGTTCGTATGCGTGCCGAAGCAGCACGTTCGAGTTATCATCACGATTCAGCGAGAGGCAGGCAGACAAACTCGTCTGTGGCAGCGACGATTCCTGAGTGAACGAGAACACATCACCCCCACGTATGACCACCAGTTCACCCGGCTTCAGTGGCACACCTACACCGTTGACCACCGCAGTACACGAGCCGTTCTCAAGATAGAAAAAGCAGATAAGATCCGCCGCGAGCCGCGATGGCTCGATACACCAGTCCGGGTCCTCACCCCAGCGACCAAACCACTTCACCTGCAACCCGAGAGAAGTCTCAAACTGCGGTTTCCAATCGTGGTGATACGGTAAATTAGTCATTTCTAAATGGTACATACCACCCACATCAAGATTTGTAGAGTGGAAAGTTGGGAACGGGAGTTTAGGGCGATCAAGATGGGGACAGATTAGCCACAAAAAGGCACAAAAAACGCAAAGTGACTGCGCAAGAGAGTAGGGTTTGATTGCCGAGTAAACCGCCAATTTCACAGACAATTTCACAGAGACCTGTCCCTTAGTCTCCAGCCACCGGCGCCCGCCCCGGTGAGCATGGTCACGGCCGCTGTGCGGTCTCACTCAAAGGGCAAAAAGCCTGGGCGCGCCAGCTCAACCCAGAACGCGGTGAACCGGAGATCCTCAACGATGGCGGAGATCTCGTCCTGATGGGCTATAAGAGCGAAGGCAAAGGAGTCGTGGTGCACACGATAAACGGTGGACGCAGCGAAGTGATCGGCGGAGTGGTCAATGTCGGCAACACCGCTGACACAGCCTTCATCGCGGAGGAATCCGAGCTGCGCCTCTCTACCGCCACCCACGGCTGGCGAGCACCAGCCTATTTCCGCAACGCCATCCGCCATACCAGAATCCAGAAAGGCAAAACCATTCTGTTAAAAGCCGAGGACTTACCATCACGCAGCTTCAAAAAAGAGCGTGGACCACAGTACATGATCCCGCTCTATAAATAGAAAATTTCATTTCTCAGAAGCAAATGCTTTTTACGATCACGTCTCCGCCATTGCTGAACAAGCATCCTGCCTCTCCCTCGTGAACTACAGAACATACCTTTTTCGATAAGATCAAGAATAACATTGCACATTTACTTAAATAATTTAATCTATTGTGCATATGGTGATAAAAGTCAAACGAGATAGTCTGTTTGAAATTGTAGAATCCCAGCATGGGATATTTACGACTAAGCAAGCTGTTGATGCGGGGTATGATAGGAACACCCATCCTTATCAGGTGAAGAAGGGCTACTGGATTCGTGAGTGCCGGGGCATCTACAGGCAGGCTCATTACCACTTTGACCTGGAATCGGAGTATGTGATTTGGAGTCTCTGGTCACGCAACCGACTCGACCAACCTCAAGGAGTTTACTCGCACGACACGGCGCTCTCGATGTTTGATCTATCAGACCTGAACCCTTCCAAGCTTCACATGACAGTCCCCTCCACATTCCGTAAAAACTGTAAAACCCCAGATCAACTCGTTCTCCATCGTGGCGAACTGGAGGATCTGCATGTGCAGGATCGTGGAGGTTACAAGGTGACCAAACCCATCAAGGCTATCCTTGATCTGTGTTGGGAAGAAACTGTTTCGCGGGATCTCATCGCGCAGGCTGTGAGCGAGGGCATCAAAAGGGGGCTGATTACCCAACGTGAAAAAAGGCAAGCCTCTGATTCGGCTGCTTTTCCAGACTGGGCACGCCCATTTTTTGTTAGCATATGACAGGTAAAAAATATAAAACACCATTAGTATTCCGCAGGGCTTTGGAAGATCGCCTGAAAGTGAAGAGTCAGGAACAGGGAACTGATTTCCAGCGTGTCCGCCGTAGCGTGGCCTTTGATCGTCTGCTGTGTAGGCTTTTTGTCTCAGGCGGAGAACCATGGCTTCTCAAAGGGGGATATGCGATGGAATTACGCATCCAAACAGCCAGAGTGACCAAGGATATTGATTTGACACTTCCTGCCGGAATTCTCCGAGACGATGGTAATCAAAACGAACTCCTGCATGGAATGCTTCAGGATGCGGCGGATAATGACCTCGGGGATTATTTTACCTTTTTGATTGGAACCCCCATGCTTGATCTGGATGCCGCTCCCTACGGGGGTGCAAGGTTTCCTGTAACCTCCCTGGTGGCCGAAAAACTCTACGTGAAGTTTCATCTAGATCTCGGTGTTGGTGACGCGAGTGCCAAGCCATTTGAAAAATTCACGGGTGCAGATTGGTTAGGTTTTGCCGGTATCGCTCCAGGTGAATTTTGCGGCATCTCTAAGGAAGAGCAGTTTGCAGAGAAATTACACGCATACACACGCCCACGGGAGGGACGCAGCAATTCACGGGTCAAGGATCTCATCGACATGGTTCTCTTGATCGATCTGGGACTTGAGTCTGCCCGTCTCCGGGGAGCCCTTGAAAAAACATTCGCCCGGAGAAATAGCCACCCTTTGCCCTCATCATTAGAGGCTCCACCGGAATTCTGGTCTAAGCCTTATGAAGCTCTAGCTAGCGAATGTGGTTTATCAGGCGACATTACAAACGGGTTCAAACGAGTCTCGGGTTTCTATGTCCTGCTAATACCCTTTGAGCTGTCAGATTAACTGAAAGACGATGAAACAAGCTGAAATGCAACCCTCCTCCGATGGATTAGTGCATTTTAAATAAAAAGACCACACCTTTCTGACAAATCAGCTTTGCTGCTAATTTTCAATCTCAATTAAAATCCGTCGGCTATATTATTATTTAATGTGCGCTAAAGATAGATTGTACGTTGAAGAGTGCTGTTCCTACCAGACAAATTGAATATCCAACAGCCAACAAGGAATCTTCAATTTCCAAGGGTGCTGGCGAGCACCAGCCTGTTAAAAGCCGAGGACTTACCATCACGCAGCTTCAAACAAGAGCGTGGACCACAGTACATGATCCCGCTCTATAAATAGAAAATTTCATTTCTCAACTGGCTTCTCAGATGCTTCAAGTTCCGCCAAGATCTTTCCGGCAATCTGCTCAGCCAGCTTTGAGTAAACGGCTCCGGGGAAATGCACGTCATTGCCTTTCTTCCATTTCGCGTAGCCATCCCACTTGGTCACCGCGATGTGCAGGTCGTTGATCGGGATGCCGTGTTTCTTCATCACCTTGGCTGCCGCAGCATTGTAGATGAGGTCATCGCCCTCGGGATTATGTGGGGTATTGGCTGGGATTGGAGTGATATTGGCCCAGATGACTTTGGCGCCATTGGATTTAAGCAAGGTCACGATCTTTGCCAAGTCTTTGGCGTATTGATCGACAGAGTTGTGCCATGCTCCGTTCCTGCCGCGAAAGATGTCGTTCAGACCGAAGTTGAAATGAATGACATCGTATGGGGTGGTTTCCAGATGTTTCTTGAAGCGTTCGAAATCCACGATGCATGCCTTGGCGCTGCCAAAATCGAGATTTTTTGCTGCCCCCCGCGAATGCCAGAACGTCTCTTTCTGAATCCGGTATCCCGCCACCGCGCCAAGCTTGGTCACCTCCGCTTTGCCGTTAAGAGCTTTGATCAGCGGCTTGCTGTAACCACCGGAGATCGAGTCGCCAATGATCAATACCTTGGGTAACGTGGCGAGACCTGCGGTCGTCTTGGCGTGCTTGATGATAAAAGCGGCCATCGCTTCATCCTCAAAAAAACCGGTCCAGTAGTTGTGACCTTGGCCCTTGAAAATGGTCACCGTCATGTCTCCTCCGAGCGCCTTGTAGCGTTTCTCCACCAGGAAAGAATTATCCTTCGGCGGCACCAGCGTGTCGATGTCTCCGGTGTTATGATAAATAGGCACCTTCGCCTTGGCCAGCGGCGCCAGGCGGTCGATGGGATTGTGCTCCTTCAGAACCTTGGTGAACTGCTCCAGGGGCATTTTGTATTTCCCCGCAGCGGATTTCATCCCGGGATAACTCGCCAGATTACAGACCGGATAAATACCCGCCAGACAAGCGACCGATTCAGGATGTTCCGCAGCCCAGTTATACATCTGCGTGCCGCCGTAGCTGCGTGCTAAAAGACACACCTTTTTGGTCAGACCGTGTTTCTCGGTGAGTTCTTTATGAAACGCGGTGAAAATTTCCCTTCCAGCCGGCGTTCCAAAATCACCCTTCACATCGATCCCGGCGACAGCGATGCCATTGTCCAGACACTGCTTCATCATCCACTGCTCGAGTTTCCCCGGCAGCTTGTAGTCGCTAGGGCAATACCATAGCCACGGCGTCTTCTGCCTGGCTTTTACTCCCTCCGGCTGTTTAGGAAGGGCCAAGTAGCAGTCATGCCCTTGCTATTTTCAGTAACTTTGCATTGGGCGGCAAGATTTTTCCACTGCCCTTCTTGCTGCTCAGACCGCCAGGCACCGTTTTTTTCTCCGGCGCAGCCATCGCGTAAGAAGAGGAGAGAACGCCAACGCTGATCGCCAATGCACTGATGAGACAAAGGATGTTTTTACTGATTATTTTCATAGATTGTTAGGTTCTTCACTAGCTCTGCCATCCATTCTATAGAGACGAACTTCATTTCCCAGAAAGAAATGCGTTTTGCAGTCACGTCTTCGCCTCTGCAAGGCTCGCATCCTGTCCTCCGCTTGCATTACGGGTCAATCTATTTACTTCCCAACACCCGGCCCCTTTGGGGTACATCATAAACTCCATCATTTTTCTACCTGAAACTAATTCGGAACCATCGACCTCAGATCATGGAGCTCAGGGCTCCGGTTTATTGAATGGTAGTTAGTGAGATTTCAGGAGTAGCGCGGCACGCTCGGCGATCGTGCCCTACCCAGGGCAACCGAAGGTTCGCCCGGTAGGGATTGACCGCCGGGCAATCCGAGCTACGCCATTCCTGCCTGTCCCCTTTTTCTCCATTTTGCGTCATAAACTTTCGAAAACTACAAAGTTCACCTTTTAGTATACTTTCAACCCATGATAAAAAGTTTCTCAGATACCACCACTGAAAAAATCTTTCGTAATCAGCCGCTCACTAAGAAAGAACTCGCAAGTTTGGCAGCCTAAATTTACAAAAAGCGCTCGCCAGACTTGATATACTAAACATCTCCTCAGAAAAAGACCTTCTACTCACTCCCTCATATCACTACCACACCCTCCACAATGGCAGATATTTAATCGATGCCGAATCTAGAAAATCCAAATGGAGAATCACCTTTCATTGGCATGATGACGAGCTCCAAGACTTAGCCCTGGTAAAAATTGAAGACACTCACTAATACTAGAATCTCCAACACACAGTAAAAAAATATGAAAACCATACCAAGAATCAACCCTGCTATCCAACTACTCGAGGACGAGCTCGAACACAGAATCATCAGCCAAACCCAACTTGCCGCTGAATGTGCAGTATCAAAAGGAATGATCTCAGATATACTCCATGACAGGAAACGTATCTCCGTAGACATGGCTCTAAAACTAGAAGCATTCCTAGGCATCAAAGCCAATATCTGGCTAGAAGCTCAGCTCAACTACGAGATCCACCAAGCCAGACAATGTCTAAAGTCAGCATGAAAATAGCCACTTAGGAGCCTAGCGGATGGCATGAGTTCTCACGTAGAAGAGCTTTATAAGCTCTTTGCGCTTCAAGAGAAGAAGTTGGAAACCTCTTTTACGTTCGCTTGGGCTACGGGGCTGGAAGCCCCGGCCACAGAAAACCCCCACTCCCCATCACTGGGGCGTGGGTTTTCGGCTGTCTCTCAGTGCATTTCTGAAGATCTCTGCGGGGTGGAGGGCGGATTTTTTTGTGCCGTCGTGGATCTGGTGGCGGCAGCTGGTGCCGGGGGCGGCGATGAGGATTTCGGCGTCGAGTTCTTTCAGATGGGGAAAGAGAACGAGCTCGCCGACTTGCATCGAGACTTCGTAATGTTCCTTTTCGTAGCCAAATGAGCCAGCCATGCCGCAGCAGCCGGAGGGGATTTCTTGCACGGTGTAGTTCACTGGTAGTGACAACATCTGCAGCGTAGGATTCACTGATCCAAGTGCCTTCTGGTGGCAGTGGCCATGGACGTGGACGCTGCGTTTCTCGCTGGTGAAACAACTACTGTCGATCCGTCCGGCATCGGCTTCGCGGGCGATGAACTCATCGAGCATCAGGCAGTGGGGTGCGAGTTGGCGGGCTGTCTCGCGCAGTGATTCATCGACCAGCGCGGGATATTCATCACGGAAGCCGAGGATGGCGGAAGGCTCGATGCCGATGAGCGGTTCTTCGGCGGAAACGATGGTGGCGAGCTGCTGGACGTTTTCATTGGCAAATTTCTTGGCGCGGCGGACGAGACCTTTGGAAAGCGATGCCCTACCGCTTTCCGCGTGGTCAGGCAGGTTCACTTCATAGCCTAACAGCTCAAGTAGCTCGACGGTGGCGATGCCGGCGTCGAGGTCGTTGAAGTTGGTAAATTCATCACAAAACAAATGGACGCGGCCGAGACGCTCGCCACGCAGAGAGGGCAGGGGAGTGCGGTTTTGGAACCAGCGGTGGAGTGTGATCTTGTTCAGCTTTGGCATGCTGCGATCTGGGTGGAATCCTATCAGCCTGTTAGCCATGCGGCGCAGAAGCGGTGTTTGTAGAATGGCATTGTAGAGCCACGGGGCGAACGATGCGAGCCGTGCGCTACCGGCAAAATGTGCGATGATCCGCGAGCGTAGCGGCACGCCATTAGCATCGTGATAGTGCTGCTGGAACTCGGCCTTGAGCTTGGTCATATCGACGCTGGACGGGCACTCAGATTTGCACGCCTTACACGACATACAGAGATCCATGACCTCCTTAATTTCCTCGCTATCGAAGGGATTGCTGGCGTCGTGCGGGTTGGTGAGCATCTGGCGCAGGATGTTAGCGCGGGCGCGGGTGGTGTGCTTTTCCTCGCGGGTGGCCATGTAGCTCGGGCACATCGTGCCACCTGCCTGCGGCCCCTTGCGGCAGTCGCCGGAGCCATTGCATTTCTCGGTAGCGCGCACTATGCCGAGCACATCGCTGAAATCGAAGACCGTTTCATAATCCGGAGTCCCTTGCTCTGGGCTGTGGCGCAGTGAGGTATCCATCGGCGGCGTATCGACGATTTTGCCGGGATTAAAAAGATCACCGGGATCAAAAGCCGCCTTCACCTCGCGCATGAGTTGGTAGCAATGCTCGCCGACCATTAACGGAATAAACTCTCCACGCAGCCGCCCGTCACCATGCTCACCACTCAGGGAACCACGGTATTTTTTGACAAGGTGCGCAATGTCAGTGGCGACATCGCGGAACATTTTCAGCCCCTCCGGTGTCTTCAGATTGAACAGCGGGCGGGTGTGAAGTTCGCCCGATCCAGCGTGAGCGTAGTAAACGCATTCGATGTCATATTTCGTGCGCAGTATCTCATCGAACTCCGCAATGTATTCCGGTAAATCATGCACATCCACAGCGGTGTCTTCTACATTTTCGCGAGGTTTGGTGTCGCCTACGACGTTGCTCATCAGCCCCTGGCCAGCCTTGCGGAGTTCCCAGACTTTCTGTCCCTCATCGTCCCACAGCACCGGCGTGGCGTAGCTATGTCCAGCGGTTTTCCAATCGTCGATGAGAGCATCGACCACCTGCTCGGCCTCAGCGCGGGTGTGGCGGCGGATTTCCACCACTAGAATCGCTCCAGGATCGCCGACCACGAATGACCTGTTGCGCCGCTGAGCGGGGTTGGATTCCGTGCACTTTAGAATATGCCGGTCGATTAACTCACAGGCGCTCGGCGCGTGAGGCAGGGCGAGAAGGTTGGCTTCTAGGGACTCCTTGACCGTTTCAAAATGACCGCAGACGAGAGCGGCGTGAGCGGGCGGCAGCGGATCACAGGCGAGCTCTATCTCGGTGGCGAAAAACAGCGTGCCCTCCGAGCCAGCGATGAGTTTGCAGAAATTCAACCGCTTCTCGGATGCGGGATCGAACACCTCGGCGTCCATCAATAGGTCGAGCGCATAGCCGGTGTTGCGACGCGGAATCGAGCGACGCGGGAAATTCTCGGTGATGGCTTGGCGGTTTTCGGAGTCGCCTAACATCGATTTAAATTTTCGATAAATCCGATTTTCCAGCGTATCCGGCCCGGCACACTTTTCCTCAAACTCTGCTTGCGTGAGCTGGCCAAATGTAACCTCGCTACCATCGCTAAGAAATCCGCGCACCGACACCAAGTGATCGCGCGTGCTGCCATAGACCATCGAGTTCGAGCCGCAGGAATTATTCCCCACCATCCCACCCATCATGGCGCGGTTAGCGGTGGAAGTTTCCGGACCGAAAAACATCCCGTGAGGGGCGAGGAATCGGTTCAACTCATCACGCACCACCCCGGGCTGGACGCGGACGTGGCGGGTCTCCTCATCTACTGAGAGGACGCGGGTGAAGTGCTTCGAGATATCGACCACCAGACCGCTACCGACACACTGGCCGGCAAGCGACGTTCCGGCCGCGCGCGGGATCAGACCGAGTTTGTTGCGGCTGGCAAACCGAATAATTTCCCGGATGTCGTCCTCACTCCCGGGCAGAACCACACCGACTGGCAGCTCCTGGTATTCCGAAGCATCTGTGGCATAAAGCCGCCTCAGAGTGCTGCCGGTGTGCAGTTCGCCATCGATCCGTGACGCGAGCTGGCCGAATGGAATGTAGCTCATGATGGTTATCGTTTTCTTGCCTTAGGCTTGATTTCTGCGGCTATCTTTGCCGCCACTTGAGTGGCTAGACCGGTGTATCCTTTGGGATTGAAATGGCAGCCGTCTTTCTGTTGCCATTGTTTTAATTTTGGCCGAGCAAGCGCATAGAGGTCATTGATGACGATGCGATTGTCTTGCATCAACTTCGCAGCAAGCTTGTTGTTCTCGGTAAGAAATTTCTTGGTGTCTTTCCCATACGAGACAAATGGTGTGGTGCTGGCCCAGATCAGTTTGGCCTTGGTTCGCTTGACTTCTTTGAGCACGCTCTTGAGATTCTTGATGTATTGTTGATGAGTGTATCTGCGTTTCAAATCTGCTATTTTGTAGTTGCCCAAATTGTTAGGCATGATGAGTTTGCCGTTATGCAGGTAGTGGGTGTCCCAGATGCCAAAATTGAAATGAATGATATCCCACTTTCTGTTAGCCACCCATGCCTTCATGGTTTTCGCTCCATGACCCGAGTACATGCAGTTTCCCGCAGGGCGAAACACATCCGCCTTACCATCTAACAACTTGCGAACTGCAATGGTGTATCCGATAGAGATCGAGTCTCCTATGATCAAGACATTGGGCAAGTCCGGATTATCCGTTGGATTCACAAAGGGTTTTTGCAGATGAGGGGCATCCTCTTTATTTGGTGTCGCAACGCAAGCCTGCGCGTGTATGGCGAATGAAGTGAATACAAGGATCAGTGATGTTAGTTTTTTCATGGCTGTCATTTTGTTCTAGTGTTGCACCTCCAGCAGTGCTGATTGATCGCTGAGATGTAGTTTCTCGATGGTTAGAAGACCGGCTTCGTTCGCCTTTGTGGCACCGGACTGCACGGGTTTTCCCTCACGACTGAGGGACCATTGGTAAGTTTTTCCCGCCTCGGTTTTAAATTTCTGCAGGCGACGGAAACTCACGGCAGTGTGCGTGGAGTTCGGCAGATTGACCTTCTCCCTCATTGCGGGCTTGAGTTCTGTTTTGTTGACCAGGCGGAGGTTGATCTGAAAGTTTGCGGGACTATCAGCAATGGTTTTCCATCGGAACAGGGCGCCGATCTGGCCGGATTTATCACCACCAGTCGCGTTCTTAAAACCCGGGTATTTGTTGTTCGTACTGGAATTTGAGAATACTGGATAAGCCTCGTTTTTGCGGATCGATCGCCATGGGAAAACTTGCGCCGCAGGGTGGTATCCGGCGGTTGAACTATTGTGACCATGCTGCCCCCATGCGAACATCAGAGGGAATTTTTTTTCCTCGAAGTAGGCAATCAACTTCTCCTGTCCTTTACTCCAGTTGTCATTTGGTGCGGAGAAATTGACGAGAATAGGTGGATCCGGAATGTCCTTGCCAAACATGCGGTGTTGGATGTGCTCGACTCCAGCTGGCACCATCACGTTCACCGCCGCAAAGATGTCACCACGCTTCATGCCGATCCCGAGACTGCCGCTCCCGCCCATTGAAATGCCGCTGAGATACACGCGGTTGCGATCGACTTGATAGGTCTTGATCGCCCATTCGATCGTCGTAAGAATCCGTTTTTCCGTAGGGCAATACGCTTCCGCATATTTCTCAGGCTCCCGCTTGATCGAGTGTGCACCCCACCACCAGTCGTTGCGGTTCTTGCGGCAATCTAGGTAGAGGATGACTTGATCCTCAAGCCCCACGTAGTGAAACCAACCTGGATTCTTCGAGGCGTAATCTATGGCAATGTCAGCACTGCCACCCGCTGAGTGCAGGATCACATGCAGCGGCTTCTGCCCAGGGTTACCAGCGAGGGGAAGAACATGGAAGTAATCCTGCTGTGGCTTTTCATACCCCCACTCAGGGATGCTGTCGTGCTGGTAGCGCAGGATTTTGCGACCGCCTTTTTCGGACTCCTTGACCAGCTTCATCTCAGGCGTTCCGTAACTGACCTCTTCTGAGGCAGAGAGTAACGTAGAGGATAAAAGCAGGGAGGAAAGAACCGTAGCGAGTTGTTTGATCATGGACGACATCTTCACTTTCTCAGTTCTATTTGGAAGGTTTTAATGGCTGCCACTTCTCGCGATATTCCATCTTCAATTTGCCGGTTTTCGGATCGAAGTGCAACGGGAGAAACAGAAAGCGCGACTTGTTGATGTCGTTTTTATCAGGAATCCACCACTGGTCGCAGAGGGCCATCACGGTGTCGGATTCTTTCAGATAAATAAGATCGGTGACTTGGGAACTCCAAGTTTTTTTCTCGCTGACGTGCCCCTGACTCTTCCACGGACCCAAGGGTAATTCGGCGGTCGCTCCCACAGTTTCTGATCCGGCCCAGCCATGCACGCCGGATGCCAACGCGATGTACTTGCCCTTGTGTTTTGCCATGGCGGGAGCTTCGCAGCCTTTTTCGAAAACAACGGCACCGTCCTTGTTACTTGTTAGGTAGTCGTCGCTCAGGCTATCGATCCGTATCGTGTAGGTGGAGGCTTGGCCTTGGACTCCGTGCCCACCGTGGTCACAGTAGATGACGTATGCTTTGCCGTCGTCATCCTTAAAGACGTTCATATCCGAGGCAAAGCCGTTAAGTGTGCCCATCTCGCGCGGACCGAGAGAGGTAAACGGGCCCTCGGGCTTGTCGGCGACGGCGACCATCAAAACTGACGCGGGCACTTGCAGATACCAGCGGTACCACATGACGTATTTCTTAGTTTTCTCATTATACATGACGTGCGAACGCCCGCTGGAACCCAACACTCCCCAACCTTTTTTAGGGCGCGGTAGGCAGACACCTTTGTACTCCCAGTTCTTCAGATCGGTGGAACGGTAAACCAGCACACCATTCCAGACCGGTCCAACGGCGATGCCAAACTTGCCCTTGGGGTTATTGGCATAGCTGCTGCCATACCAGTAGAACACTCCGTTGAAGCGTGATAGCTCACCTTCGTGGGCGACGATGGGATTGCCTTCGGTATCTTTCCAGTCGGTGCCATTGACGATGGTGGCAGGTGCTGTTTTGGGTTCTACAGCCTGGGACACAGCCGAGATGCTGAGAGTGAAGACTCCCGCATAGATAAGGTTCTTTGATAATGTATTCATGTTTGTTCTCATTGGTGATTTGGTGATTTGGTGATTTGGTGATTGGATTGTAAATGGGCACATGGGGTTATTTCTTGCCCTTTTCCGACTTGAGCGCATCCGACAAATGCATCACGGAACGAATGGTATAGACGCCGCAGTTGATCCAGATGTTTTGTGTGAACTCAAACGAGCCATCCGCAGATGGCGATAACAGGTAGGTGGGATATTCTCCCTTGTGCTTCTCCTGTGCGTGCAGCAACCCGTTTGCTAAGTCTTTGGCTTTTGCGATATAGAGTTTGTTGCCAGTCGACTGCCAAGCCTTGATATAGGTGTCTATCAAGTGCTGGGAACTAAAATTAACGGGCACCATATATCCGAATTGTTCCATGACGCAGGGGATTTTGAGCCAGCTATGACCCAAAAATTTCGGATTCCCTGGAACTTCCCAAGTAACGAATTGGTCTTCCGACCAGCGCATCAATTCAATGGCCTGATCGACGTATTGCGGGTTATCCTTGCGGTGATCGAACAGATACATGGACAGTTCACACGCCTGCGCAGGAGATAACGCTTTGTACGAATGATTTGGAGGACCGTCTTCAAATTGTGATGTCCACATGTAGGTCTTCATGGGATGGGTCATCAAATAGGAAAACGCCTTGTCGCGCATCTCCTTGAATTCCTTATGACCATATTGCTCCATGAGCCGTTCAAAGAACCTAACAGGCTCCACCCCATTCAACATGGATGGACCATGACCCTTGCCCGTAGGCCTGATCACCGTCGACCAGGTTCCGTTAGGCAGTTGCAACTTCTGATAAGTCTGCGCGACTTTTACAGCTGCATCGAGATACTTCTTCTCTTTGGTCACTTCATAAAAGTCCAGGTAAGCCATGGCTGCCTCGGCGGGATAGTTCATCATGACATCCCGTCGTTTATCATAGGTGGGCGGGAAATGTTCCACAGGTGTTCCGGCCGGAAAGCTGAGGCTGATCAGGTAATCCGCTGCTTTACGACCAATGGCGATCACCTTGTCCGCATCATCCGGGCGCGGGTCCATTTGAGCGTACAAAGCAGAACCGGCAACAACGGCTCCGATGAGCTTGGCTGGGTAGGCGGCACCGGCATGCTTGTAGTCGTCACCTGTCCGTCTGTAATCGGATGCCTTGACGCCGGGTTTCATCCATTCAACAAAGTAGCGCCTTTTGAATAAGGTGTTCAAACCTTCCTGGGCACTTTGTTGATAGTCTTTGATCTGTTTGAGGTAAGGTCCATTATACATGGGCGTGCGTTGGAACGAGCGTGCGCCGCTAAGCCCGATGACCCCACCTTTGTCATTCAACGCTTCCACTTTCAGGTGCACTGAACCGGCGGGGATTTCGAGCCAGACAGGTGCGAGCGTCGCATAAGGTTCCTTGGCTTCAAACGTGTGCGTCTTGCCATCAGATGCTTTCGCCTGGAACCGATAACGGTCTGCCCCGGCGATGACTTTGAAGTTGAAGGCCGGTGCGTACATAAACCGACGGGAGCCGATATTCCAGAATGGTGCCTTGCCTGGCACTCCCGGCCGAAGGGCGATTCGGTAATCATCCTTCGCAGGTTCGCCTGACGATTTGGTGACAGATTTCGTGGCAGGTTGTGGGTTTTCAGCGGCCCAAGCCGGACTGAGGGTAGCGAGTAATCCTGCTACGATTAATATTTTGTTAGTCTGTGATTTCATTTCTTTTGTTGATAAATTTTAAAGAGTGAGGTCATTGAGACGGTTTATGCTAAAACCTCTCTCGCGACCTTTGTGTAATATGTTTATGTTAGGGTGCGGCGGTTTCGGTTTTCTTGAGCAATTCTGGCGGAACCATGGCCTTGATATCCTTTTCCTTCAGGGCTCTGTTGGAGACACGAAAGTCATCCAGAGCGCCAACGAAGGGGGAGCCCCATTTGCCTAAGAACGGAGTGCAAATCCCAGCCTTGCCACTATAGAAATTAAATCCGCTTTCGACTGTGTGAGCCTTTTTGCCATTAAGATATCCAGTCACCGTGCCATCTGCTTTATAGACCAGCGCCACGTGCTGCCAGATGCCTTTGTTGTTCAAGCCATCCACTGCGACGGGCCATCCCTTTGCGTTCCAGACTTGGAGGGTTGACCCAGCAAGACGAAAGCTGCCGGATTGGGTCGTCTCTCCTTCAAGCTGAGAGAAGATCCGCCCGTCGGCTTGTTCGCCGTTTGACTTCAGCCAGAAACTCACGGTTGCCGGCGCCTGGAAATCAAGATTACCGACGACTACTCCTTTACTCCCTGTTTTAAATTGCAGTGCTTTGCCAACCACACCATCACATAGTTCCTGTCCCGAGAGCTGGGCATGGAGCTTGTTCGGTGAAGAGTCTGGGGTAGATGTGCCGTTCTCGGTGAGTGCATCAAAGGTCCAATGCCAATAGGTGGCTTTCTTTGATTTCGTGGGAGCGGCCGATGAAAATGCGCGAATAGTCTGCACGTTTTTTTGCGGATTGCCCGTCATCGCAGGAGAATGTTTACTTCCGCTCGGAGCTGGCTCAATCTCTAAAACAACCGCTGAGTTCTTGGGCATGTCATAGAGGAAATCCTCACCGTAACGAACGGTCGCCAAGACCTTTCCTTTGTTTGGATAGACCTCTTTGATCTGATAAACGGCCTTCGGGTTTTCTTCTAACTGAATCCAGCGGTTCATCGGGATCGAAGCTCGGGCCGGATAGCCATTGTGATTGTTTGAAAAGAGGAAGATGAATCCACGGTCCTTGATGATGTGCGCACTGCCATCGATGGGCTTGAAACCCGGGCAACCGAACAAATCACGTTTGACCTTTAGATAGTCATGGTTCTCGGTCGCCCAAGCTCGCCAAGTCTTGAGAAAGGTGCGGTTCTCTTCCAGCGCGAGGCCATAAAAGCCTTCGCCGAATTTGGCGTAACTGGTGACACTGATGGTGGTGAGTAGGCTGTTGCGGAAATCCTTGACTGACTTGCCGATCACGGCGGACATGTTTTTATAAACCGGACGGAAGCGGTCGTTCCCATTATGCCAAGCTTGGAAGCGATTCATGATCACGCCATTGGTCTCGTAGTAATTCTCATCCGCATTGAAATAACGCAACGCCCATGGGCCACCACGCTTCATGCCATAGTACTGCTCAAGGCACATCTCGGGGTGGCGACGACGTAGCTCGCGAAGGAACTTCTCAATATTTTTCCATTCCTTATAAAGGTTGTCCCCGGGCAAATGTCCGTGGTTTTTGGCGTGGCAAAGGTCAAAACCCAAGCCCTTCGGTCCGGGTCTGTACTTGGGAACTTCCCAGTAACTCAGCCAGCGTCCGTCAAATCCCCACCAGCGCGCGTTGTATTTGGTGATGACATGGTCAACAACTTCCAGCATGTGATCCATGTAGTCATCGCAGCCAGGGCATGAGAGTTTACGGCCGAAGAGATACTCGTTGACCTTGCCATTTTCATCAAGCGCTCCCCACTCCGGGTGATCCTTGAAATAGACAATAGGTAAGGTGAAGCTCGACACGTTGACACCGATTTTCTGACCATAGGCATGGAAGGCTTCCATGGCGGGTGGTGCGCTGAATTCCGGTGTGAACTTGCCGGGCAAAAACTTGTCGAGTTTGACCTTGGAGTGGTCGGCATGAAGTCCGGCCGTGGGACCGGCTGGTCCCGGCATTCCGGCAACTCCGCTGTCCTTGGGGAAGCCCCATGGTTTGGTTCGCATCTGATCGATGTAAGGGGGGCTGAGGGGGTGTACTCCTCGGCCATACCAGGTGTGAGCCGTCATGATGTCATGAATGCCTGCCTGTTTGAGTTGATCCAGAATCGCAGGTTTTATATCCCAGAGCTTGGCCCACCAGCCGTTCTGCCAGACCCAGTAGCCCTTTTCAGGTAAGCCCAGATCATCGGGCAGCGCATGCAGCATAAATTCCTGCATCGCCCAGACCTCGCCCCAGTCGAGGATCTCCGATTTAATCGCTGCTTTCGGGATACCCCCTTTGAAATGTTGCGCAAGTCCGGACCCGCCAAAACCCATGTAAGGCGAAGGTGCTGCTCCCGGATAGGGTCCTTGTGAAAAACGGTGAATCCCTTCCTTGCGAAAGACGCCGAGAAAGTATTTCTCGCTGACGTTGATTTCATCTTTAGCGACTTGATAATTTGGCGTGTAGCCGAGACGAAAGCCTTCCTCCTCCCTCTGCTCCAGATCCCAGTAGGGGTAAGCGAGCCCTGCGAAACAGCCGCCTTTTTCAGCGCGTAGAAACAGATTGATCGGGCATTGCCAGATCGTGTTGTCATCGTGAAAATGAATTCCTTCAAATGCCTCGGTTGTTAGGTCTTCCAGCGCGATGGATTTGAGGAAGTAGGGTTTGCCGTCGGCGGATTTGATCTCGAGCCACTTTTCGATGAAATGGTCTTCGGCACCGAGACGATAGTGGAGCGTGATGTTCAGCCCGTTGCCAGTAAAACGAAGTTCTGCCTGCCCCGCTTTGGCGCTGACGGCTGTGGCTTTCTTGGATCGGAAAGTTCCCTTCTTGGTGACCACTTCAAAACCGATTCCGGTCTGCGGGTAGAGTGCGTCCTGTTTTTTGTCGTGGATCGAATGAATTGCACCGCTTTCGCGGTCGATCTCCACGGCGATGCGCGGGTTCTCGAGACGCAGGGGACCTTCAGCGGCCCAAGCCGGACTGAGGGTCGCGAGTAATCCTGCTACGATCGCTATTTTTTGAGCCATTCGTTTTATCATCATTATATTTTCGTTAGATATATCCACCTGGTCATCGATGCCTTGAGGTGTTCGCGGGCATCCCCGCGGATGCTGTAACAGAACAAGCCAACCGGACCGGGATAATCTATCTCAGCGAGAATCGTGATGACCTCGCTAAGATCGAAATACCCCTGATCAAGTGGCATGATCAGGGCTTTTTCTTTTGAACTCCCGTGGATGTTGACGGCCTTGAACCAAGGGCGCGCTATTGATAGGTTTACAAGTCGTACTGGGGAACCTTCATCCACTCGCCACCTTTGAGGGCTGACTTGTGGGCGATCACGCCACCGAGGGTCATGTTCAGAGCATCGCCGATATCTACGATCGGCTTCTTATCCAGAAGAATAGATTCGATGAAATTGTTAGTTAGCTGCCCGTGAGAACCACCGTGACCGCCGCCTTTGACGCTTGGTGGCATTGGTGGACGCTTGCCGCTGATTTTTTTATCATGTGGCTTTTCTCCGTAGACGCGACCTTTTTCACCGTGGGCATCTTTCATGTCCCAGCTGCCACCCATCCGCGAGATACCACCTTCGCTGGTCTTGAACATGGCTATTTCCGTGCCAAATGGGTTCTTGTGCTGGTTGTCACCCTTATTGTATTCGGCGTAGTGACCGGCTGTGCCCACTCCGGAGACTTCGGTGAATCGTCCGCCGGTGATACCAACGTAGTAGGCCGTCGCATGGGTGGGATACCACATTGGCGGGAGGGCCTTGCGCCAACCGTTGAGATCAATCTTACCGTTCTTGGGGTTGTAACCTGGTAGACCCTTGGGACCGAAGTCATGCCAGTATTCACCCTCTGAGTAGATGATCTTGCCTAAGGCACCAGCCTGGTATTGCATGCGTTTGGCGTAGAGGTCGGTATGGAACATTGAGGTCTCATTCATCATGTATTTCATGCCGCTCTTCTTCACCGCGTTAAATAATTTTTCTGCCTCGTCTTCCGCTTCAAAACCAAACACGGCTGGTACTGCCGAGACGACGTGCTTGCCGTGATTCAGCGCCATGATTGCCAGGCGTGCATGGCTCGGGGCATCGGTGGCAATGTAGATTGCCTCGATGCTCTTGTCCTTGATCATCTCTTCGCAGGACGGGTAAGTCTTTTTGGCACCTACTGCTCTGGCCAAGGCTGCACAGCGCCCAGGATCTAGATCGGTGGCTGCGACCACTTCGACATTGGGGTGGTTTTGGTAAAAGAATGCCCCGCCGAATTTACAGAGGCCGTATCCGGCGATGCCCACTTTGATCTTGCGATCGGAAACCGACTGCCAGCCTCTGGCCGCATTTGGATCGTCCTTGGTTTTTTCAAATCCTGGAATGACTTTTCCATCAGCATCCTTGGGTGCTTCTTTGGCAGCCCCCGCGCTAGCTGCCATTCCCAAGAATGCCGCCGCGCCGCCAATTCCTGCGCCACTAATTCCATGTAGGAAACCTCGGCGTGACATGCCGGATTGTTCCAAGTTCTCGATGATGTTTTCGCTGTTTAGTTCTTCGTTGTTTAGTTCTTCGTTGTTCATGATGTTATTTTACGTTAGGAGTGTAGTGATTTTAGCGAGGAAAATTTGGAAAATGTTCTATTTTTCATCTGCTGTTAAGCTCATGTTATTCAGTAAGCATATCGCACAATACCCAATTGCTGTGTGAATGCAATGTAGCGAGTGCATCCAATTCATGTACAAATCCGACTTTGTGAAGGAACAAGGGTAAACCTGAGTGTTCAATCACGTAATTTACGGATCACCTTCGCCCTACTTCTGGAGCTTAAGCTTTTTGAGCGATTTATCTGGCGCGCCTAAGGCACACTTGATGGCGAAGGCGGTCAATTTTTCTGACTGGAACCAGCCTTTCCACATGTTGTGACCCTGGCCTTTGACCAGCACTACTTCCATTGAGCCGCCAGATTTTTTGTAGCGCTCCGCTAAAATCGCGGTGTTTTTTTCATGGGGGACTATTTTATCGCTATCTCCTTGAAAATGTAGAACGGGGACACCGGCTTCTGCGAGGGGCTTAATCCGTTCGATGGGATTGTGCTCGCTCAGCGTTGCCTTTAGTTCCTCAGCAGTCATCTTGTAGGCACCTGCAGCCTTTTTGAGTCCGGGGTAGCTTTCTAGATTGCAGACTGGATAGAGCGCGGCGATGCCACCGACTTTGGTGGGATTTTCCACGGCCCAGTTGTAGAGCATGAGTCCGCCACGGCTTCGGGCAAGTAGGCAGGGTTGTTTGGAAAATTTGCGTTGAGTGACGAGATACTGGTGAAGATCTGAAAACAACTTGCGTCCATCCGGGCTGCCGTAGGACTCGCCGACATCGATTCCGGCGATGGCAATGCCCTTGGCGAGAAACCTCTCGAACATCCAGACTTCGGCCTTGGACGGGAGTCCGCGCAAGGTCGGCGCATACCAAACCCAGGGGGTATTTGCGGTTACTTTTTTCGGCAGGATGATAAATGCATCGCGGCCATTGAGTTTGAAGGACTCGCCCTCGATCGGCAGTTTCTTGGTTCCTACGGTAATTTTTGCTTGCCCTAGAGAGACGGTGGTAAGGCTTAACGAGAGTGCCAAGATGAACTGATAGATTTTCATAAGGGATTACTTTGTTAGAGGTCTGTTATAGGTCTGTTAGATCAAATAATGAGCTGCTTGATGGCGCCGATTTGATCTAACTTTTTGCGGGACATTTCTAGGTCTAGGTCGCCATAATGCTCGATTGGATTTCCGTAGGCATTTAGCAGAGTGGTGTACCAGTTGCCGATGGTCTTGTGACCTTCCGTTCCGTGGTAAGGGAGGCGGATGTAGCGGCCGATCATGTTGAGTTTACAGTTATCACCAGCGAGGAGGACGACTGGTGCCTCGGTGCCGTGACTGTGGTGGCCTTCGCCATTTTCTGGGAAATACATGATGACTGTGTTGTCAAACATGCTGCCTTTGCCCTGGATCTCGGGGGCTGCTTTGAGGCTCTCGACGATGTGTGCGACCTGATCCATGTGCCCGACGCGGATTTTCTCGCGGATTGTTTCGGCTGGAACACCACTGTATCCGCCGTTGTGGCCTAGCTCGTGGATCGAGATGTGATCTCCCTCGTTGCCGGGCATGCCTTTGATAGGGGTGGAGAGTTCATCGATGGTGTAAGTTACGACATTTGTTAGGCCGGTGACGAGTGAGGCGATGAGGATATCCGTCATGGCTTTCTGCTTCTGAGGGCTGCTGGCATTCAGGCCACCGTTGTCATGAATGGGGTCTATTTTCGGGAGATGCTTGGCGATGGAGTCAGACATTTTCTCGAGCTTTTTGTTGCGTGCTCGGATGGCTTCTATCGAGTTGATGTGGTTGCTGAGTTTGAGCTTCTCATAGCCTACAAGTTTACCAGATTTGAAATCTTCTTCGCCTTGTAGGAATTTTAGCATCGCATTATCTGAATCGACCGCACCTGGATTGAGCACAGATTTAAACAGCTCATTATAAGCGGTCTGAGGATCTGCATAACAGTAGTTTCTCTGGTGAGGTCCGGGAGCTGAGTATCCCGCGACGATACCAGACCTGAATGTGCTGTAGTTACCCGTGAGCGATAGTTCTACGTGTTCAAAGGGTGATGGAGTAAGTTTTGCTAGCTCGAAGTCGATGGTGGCGCGCTTGATGCCGCTGAGTGAGTTGCGCCCAGATTTGTAGGCACCCATGACTGATGAATAGGACCAGTGACCATTTTCGCTCATCTTACAGGAGAGCCCCTGAAGGATGGACATGTTTGCTTTGTGTTTATCGAGAGGGCGAAGCCAGGTGGGAAGATCGTGTTTATCTAGATCCACTTCCATGGGTAATTTCTTCTTATCTAGGGCTTTTTCTTCTTCAGAAAATGTGGGTAGAGCTACTTCGTTAGGTCGTATGCCATTTGACTTACGGATGAAAATGAAGCGTTTCGGAGCCAAGCCAGTGGGTTTACCTGTAGTCAGTGCAGATAGCGTTGAGGGTAGGAACATGGCTCCTGAGGTGAGCGCGGATGCTTTTAGGAAATCTCTTCTGTTGTTCATGATTTTATTTTTTTTGACTTGAGGGGAAGGGTGTTAGTTGGCTTTCCGGTAGATGAATGAATCTGATGTTAGTAATGAGATGATAACAGCATCGAAGCTACCGCCGCTCTCCATGTATGCTTTGTCAGCATCGATGAGAGTTTTGGAATCAGATAGGAATTCATTTCTCCCCATAAAGTAGCGGAATGCATGGCGGATGATGGACTGGCGGACGTGAGCAGATCTTGAGAGACGATCAGCAAGCTCAATGGCATTGTCAACTTTCCCATCTAAGTTCTTATCTCCAGTTCCGAATAATCGACCGCTGCTATCGATAGGTAGAGTTTTGTAGGTGTCTCTTAAGTCAACGTGCGGAGCGGCTTTTTCTGGCCCTTTCTTGATTAAATTATCAGGGTGCTCAAGTGATTCTTTTTCGCGGAGCCTGCCGAAATCATCATACATCTCGAAGGGGTATCCGAGTGGGTTCATACGCTCGTGACATTGCCAACAGTATTTGGCTTCTGTTACTTTGGCGAGACGTGTGCGTAGGGTGTTGTGATGATCCTCAGGCACCACTGCTTCAACGGTGATAGGTGTATCGGGAACCGTGCCTGCAAGTAGTTTTTCTAACACCCATTTCCCTCGAACCACAGGGTCTGTCTCTGTGTTGTGCGAGGTGGCGATGAGCCATGCAGGGTGGGTCAACATCCCTTTGCGTCCAGCGACCTTTGCGGGCTGGACGGGCGGGTAGTCCCAGTTGTCGAGGCGGATGTTAAAGAACTTTGTTACTTCTTCAGCGCGGAACTTGAGCCCTAAACGTGTGGAGGCATTATGGACACCGTGGGAACTAAACGCAGCGTATGGGGCAGCGTTTTTTTGCCCCTTTCCAAACCGAAGTGTGAAGCTCTCCATGTGTTGTTTGAAGACTTTCGTTCTGTCGCGTTTCTTATGGACTGGTGCGCTAAGATCAACGCTGTGGAGTTTCACTTCAGTAAGAAACTTCTTGTGTTTAATAAGGTCTTTTTCTTCAAAATTCTGCCAATCTTTATCTTTGAAATAGTCATAGATTTTACGCAGGCGTTGAGTGGATTTGGTAATCGCTTCATTGTCACCAGAGTGGTAAACGTAGAAGTCCTCAGTGTTTAAGAGAGTCTCTATGACCTTCTGATCATTCTCTAGGATGTGGTCCACTAGGCGATCAGCCTCTCCTACTAAGCGACCTTTTGCATTGTCATAATTTCCACCAAAGCGCTTGTTGTCTTTAAAAATGGGAAGCATATTTTGATAGCCGAAAAACTCTCTGAAGAATCTCAGCTTTCTGATAGGCTGATTGGTAATGCTAGCTGTATCTCCTAGACGTTGTACAGCCTCATCGATCACGTAGTATTGATCGCGCTTTTTCAGCATGCGGGTGACCTCACGTTTGTAATCCTCTCGTGTATTGAGTCTTCCGTTTTTAGCTGCATCTGCCAATTCTTTATCCGGGCTGTTATCTGTGATGGCATAGGAGAGAGCATAACTGGCATCATGGTGTGAGAGTGTTTTCCTGCCGTGCTCATCTGCTTCTCCAGAACCGAATTCTGAGCGATACACAAAATCTGAACGGAGGATTAACGTCTGTATCATCTTCTGGACACCCGCTATTTTACCGAGGTTTTCCATGTAGTAATTCGTAAGCTTTTGATACTTCTCGGCTTCTTCACTGGTTGGTCCACGCTGGTGTATTTTCATGAACGCCTCGCTGACTAAATTATCGATTAGATCGCCATTTGGGAGACCTGCTGCGATGCGTTCTTTTTCAAATCCTGCACTCCAGTCTGCCTTACATTTGTCAATGATCGCTTGGTAACTATCACCTTGCTTTCTATACTTTAGGATCGTTTTAGTGATGACTTCCATCTCTGCTTCAGCGAGAGGCTTGTAAACGTAAGCTCGATTCCGCTCATCGTATTTATGTTGCTTAATTTGCTCGCGCCACTCTGGCATGTAACCCTGGAGGAATTTAATACGCGCTCGGATCTTGTTGGTATTATGTCCGTGGTTGAACCATTCTTGCTCGCATTTTCCGATGAGCTCTTGATCCGTTTTACAGCTCTCTTGATGCCTGCGCATGGAGCGAAAAACGATTACCAATTCATTTCTCCCTGGGTTTGCAGCGTGGAAAGGTGCTTTTTTCGTGGTTGATTCTTTATTGGTTGCCGCTGTTGTGGCAGCGATGCTATTAAATTCAGGTAAGAGAGCGTTGTGTTTGCTTCCATAAGTCTCGACGAGAACTGTCTTGATGAAATTGTTGAGGAAATTTTCCCGTGAGTTAAGGGTGGCTTCGCGTTTATAATCCGCCGCCATGATAGCATTAAAGGAAGGGAGATATCTGCTATTCCTCTTGGCAAGATGATCCGTCATGTAAATGGACGCGTTCTTGGCATTGGTGAGCATGGTAAGGAGGTGACCTCCGTTGAGAGTGGCATTGGCGTAGTATCGCACACCGGACTTCGTGGGCAGGAGAAACGGGTTAGTCAGGTTCATGCGGCGGTTGTTATCGCCGATGACGTATTCCCTTTTGCCATCTATTGTTTTGTGGGATTTATGTTCAATGATGCGGTTGAACTTGGCATTGAAAATGAACTCGCTGATGAGCCATCGCCTGTCTGGGGTAAAGGCTTTGAGGTCTTGGTAATCTCCTGAGAATAATTTTTCATGTTCCACGTAGTTACCGTATTCTGGCATCCGTAGCTTATCTTCTAGCTTGGAGGCGTTGTGTTTTTTGAGCTGCGCGGAAAGCCAGTCAGCCATACCTGTGCGTTCGGCATCAGTTGGTTGCTCAGTCTCATCCCTAGGGGGCATTTCCTTGAAGCGGATTTTCTCCTGCATCTTATTCATGAGATCCAGCCGTTCATCCAGCGTGAGTTTCTCTAGCTGATCTAGGCGGATATCTCCTTCTTGTTCATACTCATCATGACAGGAAAAGCAGTTAGCATAGAGCATCTTGTTCATCTCAGGGCTTACCTTGAAGTCTCCGTGATCAGCATCCTTTTCAGCAAGACAGGGCGCCACCATCAGCATGGTGTATGTAAAAAGCGACCCAACGGTGAGGTTGGGTCGGCTTGAAAGTAATGCGAGATTTATCATGTTTTATTTACTTAGCAATTCTACCATCAGCTTGCCCATCCCTTCTCCTACTTTCATGTAGGTATCTGGATCTCCACCGTAGTGACCTCCGCTACCTCCCTTGGATACAGGTTTCGAATAGAACACCGCGGCCTTATCTTTGGATTCTGGAAGCTCAGCGAAGGTAAACATCTTTTGTGAAAGAGTTGCGCTCTTGTCGTGTTCACCCAATGTGGCACAAACAAACTTGGCGTTTGGTGCGTTAAAATCTTTTTTCAGGTCGTTGAACAGAAAAGCCAGGTTCTTGTCGTAATTCTCGACACTTCCCTTGCCTTCAGCATTTCCCTGCCACCAGAAAAATCCCGCAACTTCGAATTTAGTGGCACCTGGA
The DNA here is from genome assembly GCA_963934155.1 of uncultured Verrucomicrobiales bacterium. Lineage (GTDB taxonomy): Bacteria > Verrucomicrobiota > Verrucomicrobiia > Verrucomicrobiales > Akkermansiaceae > Rubritalea. The sequence goes on from CAWVXI010000015.1 coordinate 38,368, forward strand.
TAATAGGTGGCTAAATCTTTAAGTGCATTTTGAGCAGCACCCACGTCCTGGTCATACTGGAGACCCGCATACCAATCCTTCCCTCTATCAGCTTTGACTTTCCGATTCGAGCTCTCCGAGTCTCCTTGGTATGATTTTCCCCCAGCTCCAGTGCCTACCGCACTGGGTGGTAGCAAGTCCCAACCCAGAGCACGGTTGCCCACACATGATTTCAATATTAGGACTGGCGCGTCAATCACGTGACCCAGATAATTCCCAATGCCGATTTCTGGGCCAAACTTTCCACTACCATTACCATTTTCAGCGGTTAACCAATCATTGTATCTTAATCCTCCCATACAGAAAAAGGTATTGCGAACATCCTTCCGCACGTTCCAGGCACCTCCATCATCCACAAGGTATGGGTATTTTTCTGCAGCGATTCCCTTAAGGCTCCCTGCATTCCCAAAGCCAAGCATATTGGATTGACCCATCATAACAAAAACCTGCACTGGCTTGCTCATGTCCGCTTCTTTACCATCTGGATCTGGAAGTACATCGGGGAGCTTCCCCGCAACAATTGTTTTTGTGTCCGCTACTTTTGGCGTGAGGTTTTTTGCTTCGGTTTTGATGAACTCGATATCTGCAGCCGATAAGATAGACTGATTGAACTTCATCGCTCGTCCATTTTTTTTAGTTACTTCTACGTCTCCGGTGGATTCATCGTATGATTTCAGTTTAGCTTCGAAGGTTTTACTGCCGTCAGCACTAGTCCACTCGCGGCCATCTGCGGTAGGGTGTAGTATGCCCATCGCGAGTATTAAGTAGAGTAAGGTTATTTTTTTCATGTATTTTAATTGGTTGATTAATTTTCGTACGAAGTGGCTATTTAAGCGTCACATTCAATTTAGTTTAAAGAGTTGTTATAACAATACGATTAAAATTTCAATAAGTTACAACTAAAAAAGTATTATTTGATTTGTTTTATAGAATGGATAAACATATTGATTAATGAGTTAATTATTTTTATTTGTAAGGTTAAGGTTTTTTATGCTAGATTTCTAGCATGAAGAAGATTTCTGATAATGATTTAGCGTCTAAGATCGTCGAGAATGACATGGCTACTGTAGGAGAGACGGCTTCATTATTAAAGAATTTGGGAGTGGATGAGGGTTATTTTCTTGAGCGGGGGATGGTGAGGTTTGACGATGTAGCGGTCACTGGTGATGAGTTAGTGGTTGTGCAGGTGGATGATGATGGACGTGAGCATGAACTAGTTGCTGGGGCGGCGATGGCTTGGCGTATGATGATGGATGCTGCGTCAGTTGATGGTTGTGAGTTGTTGATGGTGTCTGCCTATCGGAGTGTGGAGAGGCAAAGTGAGATCGTCAGGGGTAAGTTTTTAAGGGGCCAGGGGGCGGAGGAGATTTTTGCGGTGTCGGCTCCGCCTGGGTTTAGTGAGCATCATACGGGGAGAGCGGTGGATATTTCTACGCCCGAGTATGCGGCGCTGGAGGAGGAGTTTGAGCGGTCTGCGGCGTTTGGCTGGCTGGGTGAAAATGCTGGGAGGTTTGGATTTACGATGACCTATGGGCGGGGGAATGCCTATGGCTTCTTGTATGAGCCGTGGCACTGGGTTTTTGGAGTAGGAGAAAGTGTGAAGGAAAAAGGTTAAAGGCTTGGGTTGATGGAAACTTTTTGAATGATGGATTTTAATAATGATGAAGACTGAAATTAGTGAGCCGTTGAAGCGGGGGAGGCTTCGCAGATTGTTGGGGAAGGAATATTATAGGGCTCGGCGTGCTGTGGGGTGGCGGGTGGATGCGCTACTGGGAAGGAAGGTTTGGGCGCGGCAGGTGAAGTATAATGGTGATATTGGGGGTGAATTTTTTGAGAACGTGGTGTTTGAGCACAAATCGGTCATTTTACGAAAGCTGGCGGGGGTGGATATGCAGCTACAGGAAAATAAACGGCGTAATTTGGAGCTGGCGATAGTGCACTTAAATGATGTGGTGATCCGCCCAGGGGAGACGTTTTCTATCTGGGAAAATGTGGGGAGACCTACGCGGCGGAAGGGGTATTTGGAAGGGCTGGTGCTGGAGCAAGGGAAGCTAGCGAGTGGCGTGGGCGGGGGGATTTGCCAGCTGGGAAATTTGCTTTTCTGGTTATTCGCGCACAGTCCGCTGCAGGTGACTGAGCGGTTTAGGCATGGGTTTGATGTGTTTCCGGATGTGGGAAGGAAGGTACCATTCGGGGCGGGTGCTACGCTAGCTTACAATTACATCGACCTTCAGGTGCTGAACGAGACGCTGGATGATTTTAAGGTGGAGTTGTGGCTGGATGACGAGTTTCTCTATGGGAGGCTGCTGTGTGAGAATCCACTGGAGAGGGAATACCGGGTGGAGGAGCGCAATCATCTGATCCGCCAGCAGTTCTGGGGCGGGTATTCACGGCATAATGAGATAGTGCAGGTGGTGACGGATCGGGAGGGGAATGAGAGTGAGCGGCTACTGGTAAAGAATGATGCAATCATGATGTATGCGCCGCTGTTGGAGGATAGGGGGTAGTGCCGTTTAAAGATTTAAGGGGGAAGTTTAAGGGTGCTTGAATTGTTGTTTTGCTAATCATAAATCCCAAATTTCTAATTCCTGTTTACAGAGGGGTGTAGCTGCGCTGTCGTTGGTTGATGAGGGTAGTGTGGGTGTAGCCAGCAGCTTTGGCTATTTCGATGGCGGTGTCGCGATCGCGGGCTACTTCGCTAGGGTGGTGGGCGTCCGAGGAGATGATGAGGTCGATGCCGGCATCGCGTGCAAGTTCTAGGAATACGGTGTCTGGGTAAACTTCTGCGCAGGGCTTGTGGAGGCCGGCGGTGTTTAGCTCGATAATAGAACCGGCGGTGGCGATGGCATCGATGGCGGGTTCGTAGTAGCGGGTGAGGTCGCCTGTTGGCTTGTAGCCAAATTTCTTGATGAGGTCTGGGTGGGCTAGGATGTCGTAGAGGCCACTGTCTGCCATTGCAGTGTAAGCTTTCCAGTAGAGGTCCCAGGCTTGGTGGATGTCGCCATCTTTTTCGCTTTTGGCCCATTTGCCCAGCCATTTTGGGTTGTCGAAGTCCCAGGGGTCCGAACTGGTCTCGGCGATGTAGTGGACAGAACCGATGAGGTAATCCCAGGGGTGGAGGGTGCGGAGGTGCTGGGTCCATGGTCCGTTGGATGATCCCGGGAGCCAGTCGCATTCTAATCCGCTGCGAATAGTAATTTTATTTCCAGTTTTGGCGGCGTGTTTGTTTGCGTGAGCTTTGGCAGCATCGATCCACTTAATGTAGTCGGGGATCTGAGTGCTTAGCATACGCCAGTTATCGTAGGGTTCTGAGCCGTCTGGTTTCTGGAGTGGGGCATGGTCAGAGATGCCATATTCTGTGAGGCCTGCGGCGATGGCAGCATCGATGTACTGCTCGGGTGTGCCTTCGGCATGTAGGCAGAGGGGTGTGTGGGTGTGATAGTCGGCGCTCATGTAATGGTGTTAGAGGATAAAGGGGAAAGGATAAAGGATAAAGGTGGTGGTGTGGTTTTTGTCATTTTTAGTTAAGGTGTCTCACTAGTTGCTTGCATAATGGGAATAATGGGTCATTTTGTGTTCTCCTGAAAAACCCAGGAGAAAGATTAGCAGAATTAAGAGAAAGCGAAAGAAAAACGATGTCACAATCCAATTATATCCCAGAAGATGCCCCATTTAATGCCGAACAACGTCAGTGGCTGAACCAGTTGGTAGGAAATTTTATTTTAGATCTGACATCGGGTAAGGGTATCGGAGGGCATGGAGGTGCAGCAGTGGTGCCGGTGACCATTTTAGTGGGATCGCAGACGGGGAATGGTGATGGACTGGCTAAGAAGCTCTCTAAGGCGATGGCAAAGATGAATTTTGCGCCACAGGTGGTAGATATGGGCAGCTATGATAAGGCGCGTCTCACGGAGGAGCAGAATGTGCTGATCATTACCTCTACGTATGGTGATGGTGAGCCGCCAGATAGTGCCGCGGACCTGCATGAGTATGTCCGTAGTGAGGCCGCTCCAAGGCTTGAAAACATGAGTTATTCGGTGTTATCACTGGGTGATACGGAGTATCCAGATTTTTGTCAGGCAGGGATCGAGTTTGACGAGGCATTTGAGAAGCTTGGGGCACGTAGGGTGTTCCCTAGGATGGATTGTGATGTTGAGTATGATGATGATTTCGCAACGTGGAAGACTGGCGTGATGGATGCGCTGGGAGGATCTGCCGGGACGGTGGATGAGTATGATGATGCGGCTGAGGATGGTCATGAATATGGGAAGAAGAACCCCTATCCATCAACTATCTTGAAGAATGTGAATCTGAATAAGGCTGGTTCTGAGAGAGAGACGTATCACATCGAGTTATCACTAGAGGGATCTGGGCTTGAGTATGAGGTGGGGGATGCACTGGGCGTGATGCCTAGGAACTCTGAGGCGCTGGTGGATGAAATGCTATCAAACTTGCCATTTAAGCCTACTGAGGAAGTGCCGCTGCCGGGAGGTGGTGAGGCGAGCTTGCGCGAGGCGTTGATTGATCATTATGATGTTCGTAGTCTGAATAAGCGGTTCTTGCAGAGTTGGCAGGCGCGTAGTGGTTCTCCGTATCTGAGATCACTGGTTGAGGCTGATGATAAGAGTGCTTACGATGATTTTTGTTGGGGTAGGGATTTAATTGATTTGATCACAGATCATCCTGCGGATTTCTCGGATGCTGAGGAATTTGTGGGTGCTCTGAAGAAACTGCAGCCTAGGTTGTATTCAATCTCATCTAGCCCAAATGCCCATCCTGGTGAGGTGCATTTAACCGTGGCGATTGTGCGATATCATAGCAGTTTTCGCGATCGCGGTGGTGTGTGTTCTACATTTTTGTGTGATCGTTCTGAGGGTATCCAGCCTGGGGTGTTCGTTCATTCGAATAATGCATTTAGGTTGCCTGATGATGGCGATAAGCCGGTGATCATGGTTGGGCCAGGGACAGGTGTGGCTCCATTTAGGGCGTTCTTAGAAGAACGCAAGATTTCTGGTGCTAAAGGTGGGAACTGGTTGTTCTTCGGGAATCCTTATGAGAAAGAAGATTTCCTCTACAAGGATGAGCTTGAGCAGATGCAAAAGGATGGTGTCTTGACGAAGCTGGACCTAGCATTTTCTCGGGATCAGGCAGAAAAAATTTATGTTCAGAACCGGATGCTAGAAAATGGTGCTGAGCTATGGAAGTGGCTTAACGATGAGGGGGGGTACTTCTATGTATGTGGTGATGCGTCTCGGATGGCTAAGGATGTGGATGCAGCGCTACATGAAATAGCTCAGAAGCATGGTGGGCTCTCAGAGGCTAATGCAAAGGAGTTCATCAAGCAGCTGAAAAAAGAGAAGCGCTATGCGCGGGATGTTTATTAAGTGTTCTTAATGGCTAAGGAGTCAAAGGTGGCTGTTGTAAATTTTTATTAATTTATCATCTAGGGTGCTTGACTTAGGGGCTTCAGACCTTTAAAAAATAAATTCTAATATGAATACTACCAAAACGTTCTTAAGAAAATCTAGCCAAATAGTCATTGCCGTAGCGGTGAGCTTACAGCTAAGTCAATGTGATTCTAGCACTGATCTCACCGTTAACCCAAATGCTAATTTCGATGTGGATAACAGGTATATTAAAGATGATCTAGATGCCAATCTTGGAGCCACAGTTGCATTCCCAGCTTCATTACTAAGCGGGGAAGAAGTTATTCTTGAAGGCTTTATTGATGCTGATGAAAACATTGAAAGCCAGGTGAGGTCCTCAGGGCAGGTTTTCATAGAAAACTTTCGTTTTAATTTTAGTAAAAGAAGCGTTGCATTAAGAGATATATCAGTCACAAGAAATGACGAAGCGATCATTTACCGCTCTAGTGATCACTCAATTGAGGACGATGGGGAATTCGTATCTGCTCTCGCAAAGCTTCAACAGACATCTACTGGGATTGACTCATTAAAACAGGCATTATTGATTGATCAAACCATTACTGAAGGTGGTTTGGTGGGATTTACAAACGACGAAGTTAGGGTCATTCTAAACGCGATTAAATCTCAAGGTCATACAGCTGAAATTGAAGATGAAAGCAGATTCTTTCGAGTTTTAACAGATCAACATTACAGATTAACAGCGACCTCGAGTAATCAACTTTTAGTCGATGAGCAAAAAATAACTGGTAATGTGTTAATGACTAAATTCTGGAGGCAGCTTTTGTTCGAATCTGAATTTGACGAAAACGGAAACCCCGTAAGTGACGAATGGACTATAATTCTGGGTGATTCATTATCATCAGATATAATACTTGGCACGTTTGAGATTCAATTAAACTCGCTCTAATTTAAACATACCTAGAAAGCAAATATGAAAATTACTCTACCATTATTACTGACATGCACATCCGTATTATTTACTTCGTGTGACTCCAATACACCTTTAGATAGCGGAGTTGATGAATCTGAATTAGCAACGGTTCTCTCGGTCCCCGCCAATGGCGACACGATTACATTCTCTAACACAGACGGCAAAGCAGGGCCATTTCTCGAAGAGATTACATTGACTGGAGCAACAACTTCTACTACGTCTATTAATTATGAATATAGCCAAGTGACTTCTCAGCGCTTTGATTTGAACGCTGTTACTCAGAGCGGAGGTACAGAATTAAGCGGCCCTCTTGACAACCTTCTTGGAGAGCCAGTCACACTGAGCTCTCGCTTTAGGGAGCTAATTTTGCGTGAAGAGGCCGATTTCACAAGTGATGAACTCCAAGAAGTCATTGATTTGCTCAATCCCTCAGGTGCATCTCTCATCATAGATCCTGACGATCCTCTCAAGATTCTTTCTACTATTGAACGTAGATACCGGTTCGAAGTGACCTCTGATTTGGGAGACAAAATAAGGGGGTCAATGGGAGGAGTATACTTTGCTCAAGAAAATAGCTATCTAGTTAGCTTTCGAGAGCCGACAACAAGTGAATTGAACAAATACAGATTCATCACTATCCAGCACAAAATCCCATTCATCACAGGGTTGGCAAATGGTGTTCAAGTCACTGAACGCGGAACCTTCGTGCTGGACTTAGTAAACCGTAATAATCAACCTAGATAAACCATAACAATCAACCTAGAAATTAAAGTTTTCAGAAGCCTGGCAACAGCGTTTGTTGGTGCAGGAGGCGACAACATTTTTCTCAGGTGAGGTAATTCTAGTTTCTTCAGATTATAGCTAACATCTCTTGGACTAGGCTTATGCTTTTCAGCCCCGGGGAGGTCTCTACACCTGAAGCAACGTCGAGCATATATGGTTTTATCAATGCTGCTTGAGCTGCGTTATCAGGAGTGATGCCCCCAGCGAGGATCACCTCTTTTTCTGGATGGGCTAAGATGAATTTTGCTGCTAGTTTCCAGTTAAATGGCTTACCTTCTCCTCCATAGTTTGGCACGAAGGTGTCGAGCAAAATTCTATTACTGAGCAGTGTGGGCGGTTGAATGGCCGAGTCTTCGACATGGATTCTTATTACTTGAATAAAATCTATATTATAGCGAATCATCTCTTCATAATAAGAAGTATCTTCGTCTCCGTGAAGCTGTGCAGAATCGATTAATCCTTCATCATAAATTTCTTTGATCCGGGAAATATCTTCATTCACAAAAACTCCGACTCGGTGAATATTGTCCCTAACCTCTTTCAAAAAAGGCTTGGCATCTTGAGGGTCTATATAGCGCTTTGATCCTTTCCAGAAATTAACTCCAATAGCGTCTACACCCAATGCTGCTAGTCGGATTGCATCTGTTGCTTGTGTCACACCACATACTTTTAGTTTGCATCGCATGAAGAATATAATAATCGATATTACTTTAATAAAAAGACTTTTTACTGAGCTTTTTATAAGATTAACATACAGTCACCGTAGGAATAGAAGCGATACTTTTCGGCGACGGCTTCTTTATAAGCCTCCAAGATCAATTCTTTTCCAGCGAAGGCGCTTACTAGCATGATCAGGGTGCTCATCGGTAGATGAAAATTAGTTAGGAGCCTATCAACGATCTTGAACTCGAATCCAGGGTAAATGAAAATATCTGTCGCGCCTGAGCATTCTGTCAGATGTGGGTTTTCTCTCCCTAGGCTTTCTAACACTCTAGTCACTGTGGTTCCTACAGCAGTTAATTTGGGTGCGGTATTTATTTTCTTAGCAGTGCTGTCAGAGAGCGTGTATTTTTCTGAGTGCATCTCATGATCCAGAATATTCTCCGCCTTCACTGGTCTGAATGTTCCCACACCCACGTGGAGTGTTAGGAAGTCATGGTTCAGATTAGCCAGCATTTCTGGGGTGAAATGCAGCCCAGCTGTAGGTGCTGCGATGGCTCCTTCCTCACGTGCAAATGTGGTCTGGTATCGGTCCAGATCCTTGGCATCACTGTCCCTGCCCATGTAGTGCGGTAGTGCGAGCGATCCATGCTCGTGGATGTCTAGCGGCTTGTCCCATCGGATTACCCGGTTACCATTTTCTTGGATGGCCACGACTTTACCGATGACATCACCAATTTCTATGATGCGTCCTACCTTCATTTTTTTACCAGGCCGCACCATGCAGTCCCATTCCGTATCACTGATGCGATCAGTTACCACGATCTCTATCACTCCGTCATTAGAGAATAATCGCGCAGGAATAACCTTGGTATCATTTAAGATAAGCAGATCCTCAGGCTGCATGTATTCTGGGAAATCTGTAAACTTGCGGTGCTCTATCTTACCAGTATTACGGTGCACCACGATCATGCGTGAAGCAGAGCGGTCCTCCAGTGGTCTGCTGGCGATAAGTTCTGCTGGCAGATGAAAATCAAAATCTTTGGTAAGCATAAATTAGGTTAGAAATGGTTAGCTTTTAAAATTGCGACTTTAACACTCTACTACGTTGACGGCAAGTCCGCCGCGAGAAGTTTCTTTGTATTTGTCCTGCATATCCTTACCTGTATCCCACATTGTTTTGATCACTTTATCTAGTGAGACAAAGTGAGAGCCGTCGCCGTTAAGAGCCATGCGTGATGCTTTGATCGCTTTGACCGATCCCATCGCATTCCGCTCGATGCAAGGTATCTGCACTAGGCCGCCAACGGGGTCACACGTCAGCCCTAGATTATGCTCCATACCTATCTCCGCCGCACATTCTACTTGTGCAGGAGTACCACCTAAATATTCTGTTAGGGCGCCAGCGGCCATGGAACATGCCACACCGACTTCACCCTGGCAGCCGACATCTGCACCTGAGATCGATGCATTTTTCTTATAAAGTACAGCGATAGCTGCAGCGGTAAGTAGGAATCGATGTATAGCGTCTTCCTCTTTGAAAGGACTGGATGCAAAACGTGTGGCGTAGTGAAGTACCGCGGGGATGATGCCTGCCGCGCCATTTGTGGGTGCCGTGACCACTCTACCACCGCCAGCATTTTCCTCATTTACCGCTAGAGCATACAGTCCCACCCAGTCTAAGATGGATAGGGGATCTGCGGGTAGTGCTTCACCGCGCTGGAGTAGTTTTTGGTGGAGGTTATGCGCTCTACGTTTCACTTTGAGTCCGCCAGGGAGAGTACCAGTATTAGAAATTCCGTTTTGCACGCACTGCTGCATCGTGTTCCAAATATTATTTAACATCCTGCGTGTCTCTTTCTCTGGGCGCAGTGCGTTTTCATTTGCTAACATCAGCTCAGAAATAGAGCAGTGCATACCCTGACACTGCTCTAACAGATCATCTCCGCAGTCAAATGGATGCGGGCAGTCAACGGTCACACTTTGGTGAGGAGCGGGCGTCTTCAGCTCAGACTCGGTGGAGATAAACCCACCGCCAAGCGAGTAATAAATCTCTTCATGAACGATGTTGCCTTCAACATCAGAAGCGTAGAAGTGCATCCCGTTAGGGTGCAGTGGTAATGGCTGGAGCCGATGATAATCTATGTGCTCTTGTTCAGAGAAATGAATTTCTTTCCCCGCTCTTCCGGCAGGTGCAGAAAGAGTAAGTTTTTGCGTTTCTTTTAGGTTGGCGATTCGTTGATCCATCGTAGCCACATCGATGGTGTCTGGCATTTCTCCCATGAAACCGAAGATCAGCGCAGTGCCGGTGCCGTGTCCCTTTCCGGTGGCGGCGAGCGAGCCGTAGAGGTTGCACCTCACGGTGGTCACATCGCTATATCTAGGGTGCTCGGCGAGTTGCTTAGTAAATGCACATGCTGCCTTCATCGGACCCACTGTGTGGGATGATGACGGGCCGATACCTATACTGAAGAGGTCTAGGATAGAGATATGCATGGTCTTAAGGAGGGTAGATGGATTATTTTAGAGGTAAGATTTCTACTTCATAGCCATCCGGGTCAGTAATGAATGCCATATGCCTGTTCGCAGGGTCTGCGAACTTTTCTCTCCAGTTTCCTGGCCAGATTTCGATGCCGTCATTCTCAAGCGTGTCACAATACGCGATCACATCCGGAACGCCCACGCAGGTGTGCATGAGATCCTCTGGAACAGTTACATCGTAATCTGGTGAGTATGTGAGCTCTAGAAAATGCTCAGATTCAGGCAGGTGCATGAACGCCAATTGGTTTCCCTGAGGCGATGTCTTCTGCTGTCCTAGCTTGAAGCCAACCTTAGTGTAGAAGTCTATCGATGCCTGGGGATTTGAAACGCGGATGCGAGTGTGTAGAAATTTTATCATGATGTTTTGAATGTGTTATTAAGAGATTTAATCTTCATCGGTGATGATGCGGTATGACTCCTTCGTCTTGCGGATAGTGAATTCATCAGCGCCAATAGATGGATCCCAGCCGTTCTCGAGCCCGTAGTCGATCATTTTTTCCAGCCATCTGAGATCAAAAACCTTAGGGACTTGAGCGACCAGCATTTGACCATCAATGGCCTCATTATAGACCACTCGTACCTCAGTTCCTTTTTGAGTGGCGTAGGCTATCCAGCGGTATTGGATGTCGTCTAGACAGATGATTTTACTCCCTTTTTTGGGGATTGGTTTACGAGGTTTTAGTGGTTTTTTAGCCATGATTTTTAATTGTTAGTAATTGTTATAGTGAGATCCACAGGCTCTTGAGATAAGACTCGCCAGTGTATTCTTCTGGCATATCGAGTGCTGTCACAGAATTATACCCAGCTAGGCCGCGCTTGACGAGGACATTGAAGCCCTCAGGGGTAAGTTTTCTACAATTGGTAGAAGCCAGTATCCAGCCACCAGGTGCTGTGCACGCTGCAGCTAGCGAGATCAGCTGGTCATAGTGAGCTTCCACCTGGAAAACTTTACCTTTATCATCTCTAGAAAATGTGGGTGGGTCGAGAATGATACCGTTGAATTTTCTGCCCTGTTTGGCAAACCGTTTTAACCAATGAAAAGTATCTCCCTTACAGAAGTAATGCGCAGCGGGGTCAATCTCATTCGCCTGCATATTCTGCTTAGCCCATTCTAAATAGGGTTGCGAGAGATCCAGTGTGGTCGTGGTGGCTCCAGCTAGTGCAGCGCAGACAGAAAAGGCGCCTGTGTAGGCAAAGGTGTTTAATATCGCATCGTCGGGCTTTACTGCCTCGCGTACCCGTACCCGATTATCTCGCTGGTCCAGAAATATCCCTTGCGAGTAGCCGCTCTGAAATGAAATCCGGTAGTTTACCCCAGACTCCTTCGCGATGAATGCTTCATCCTGATTAGGGCCGCATAGATGCTTGGGATCTTCCTTCTGGTGCTGATCCAGCTGCTTCCAGTAAACGGTTTTCCCCGATGACCTAAGAAACATTTCCACATCACGAGGCAGCATTTTGTCCCGCGTGGAGATGACCCAGTGATCACAAAAAGTCTCTAGAAAAGTATCCTCCAACCCGTCACCGATGCCATCTAAAAGACGCAAAGCATCCGTCTCTTCGTTGAGTAAATGCATCCGTTTAGCAATAGCGGTGTTGAAAAGGTTGTCCATGACTTGAAGTGATATAACATAGTTCTTCCGCTAAAGTGCTGAAATTAAAAGAAAAAAGATACTCAATAGAGTGTTCGTTATAAAGAATGGCGGGCAGGGAGGGATTCGAACCCTCGGAGACATTACTGCCTCACACGCTTTCCAGGCGTGCGCATTCGACCACTCTGCCACCTGCCCGTATGCAAGTTCATCGTTGTCTGTCGAACGAGACGGCAAACTAGCCATGTTGACGGCTGGTGGCAATTCTTTTTTTTCGGCTTGTGGGATGGCGGTCGGTTGGGGATAGTGCAGGAATGTTACCAATCAGGTTTAAGGCGATCTATCAAGAGCGAGTCTGGGGCGGTCGAGAGCTGGAGAGCGTCTATGGCCGTTTGCTCCCCTGCGAGGATGTGCCGTATGGTGAGTCATGGGAAATATCTGATCGTGGTGAGGCTCAGTCGATCGTGAGTTCTGAGGGAGGAGATTTTGCGGGGATGTCGTTGAATCAGCTTTGGAGCGATGAGGTGACTAGAGGTAAAGTTTTTGGGGACGGGTTGAAAGGGGATCGATTTCCATTACTGATCAAAATTCTGGATTGTAGGAAGGATTTATCCGTGCAAGTGCATCCTCCGGTGGAGCTGGCCGAAGAGCTGGGTGGTGAGGCGAAGTCGGAGATGTGGTACATTGCCGGTGTGGAAAAGGGAGCGAAACTTTATGCTGGTCTGAAGAAAGGAGTGACGAAGGAAAGCTTCGAGCAGTCGCTTAGAGATGGGATGGTGGAGGAGCAGATCCATGCGATAGAGGCGAAGAAGGGAGAGAGTATTTTTATTCCTTCGGGAAGGCTGCATGCGATAGGGGCAGGGTATTTGATTTATGAAATTCAGCAGAACTCGGACACCACCTACAGGGTGTTTGACTGGAACCGCATGGGGTTAGATGGGGTGCCGCGTGAACTGCATGTGGAGCAGAGTATGCGATGTATAGATTTCACCGATACAGAGCCTAGTATGACCGTGCCATCTGGAGCTAGTGGTGAGGGTATGGCTAGTTGTGAATATTTTAAGGTAGAGAAACGTGAATTGCATTCTGGCATGGAGGTGGGGAACCTTGATAAGGATAAATTTTCTATCGTGACGGTGGTGAGTGGTGAATTAAGTGATGAAGCGGGGCATAGTTATGTGGCAGGAGATTTCATGATTCTGCCGAGAGGAGCGAGCACGCTGCGGGTGCTGGATGAGACGCTAATTTTACAAACGACTATTCCGATATGATGATGGATGAAAATTTTATGCAGCTGGCCCTGTTTGAGGCGCGGAAAGGTTTGGGACTAACGTGTCCGAACCCACCAGTGGGTTCGGTGATTGTTAGAGATGGTGAAGTCATCGGTAGAGGCTGGCATAGGAAGGCGGGTGGGCCGCATGCGGAGCGTGAGGCAATCAAGAATACTGGCGAGGGAACAAATCTAACAGGCGCTACTATTTATGTGACACTAGAGCCGTGTTCCACTTGTGGGCGGACAGCAGCGTGCACGGACGCGATCATTGAGGCGGGATTTAGCCGGGTGGTCTATGGTTCTAGGGATGTGAATCCAGATCATATTGGGGCGGCAGATGAGATTTTGAAATCGGTAGGGATAGAGGTGGTGAGCGGGATACTTGAGGAGGAGTGCGAGGAGTTGATCCGTGGATTCAGCAAGCGGATGTTAATGGGATTACCCTGGGTGATCGCGAAGTCTGCGATGAGTCTGGATGGAAGAATCACCCGGCCTGAGGGCGAGGGGCAGTGGCTGACGGGAGCGGAGGCTCGCGTGGAAGCACATAGAATTCGCGCCGAGGTAGATGCTATTGTGGTGGGTGGTAAAACGGTGCGCAGAGATGATCCGAGTCTGTCGATAAGAGGAGAGGCGTATCGGTCTGATAAAGAGCAACCGTGGCGGGTGGTGCTGACGCATAGTGGGAGGGAAAACTTACCTGTAGATGCGGTGGTTTTCACGGATGAATTTAAAGATAGGACGTTAATCCACGAGGATATGAGTTTAGAGTCTAGTTTGAGGGAGCTAGCAGAGCGAGGTTGTAATACGGTGCTGTTAGAGTGTGGTGGAGTTTTGATGCGGCAGTTTCTGGAGCAGGGGTTGGTGGATGAGGTGGCAGTCTTCTTCGCACCGATGTTGACTGGTGGCGGAGATTTCGGCTTCGGGGTGGGTGAGCATTTAAAGAAAAGTCTGGCACTGGAAAAGATCCAGGTGAAGCAGCTGGGCGATGATGTTCTTTTTAGGGGTGTGGTGCGGAGGTAGTGTTTTTTGTCTGATTTAAATATATTTTACCCATTTTTCACATTCTCTTCATCATTATTTCACCGATAGCTTGTGTAGACGGGGATATCCGCTAAACTTTGGGGTTGTATTTTACTTAGCGGTGAATGTGAGTCCGTGTGGTGCTTTGATTGTTTTTCCGTCTGAGAATTTTACGGTGACTGGTTGGTTACTTATTTTTGGGATGTAGATGGCGTAGCCATTTTTGAAGGCGATGGCTGTGGGGTGGTTTGCGCTTATTTTTTCTTCAAGTGATCCGAGTTTTTCCAGGGAGGAGATCCACTGGAGTGAGTGGGTTTTAGACTCGCCGAGCTCGCTTTCTTTCATGGTTCCTAGGAGTTTTTTCGCTGCTGCTGGATCAGCTAGCGCTAAGTATTCTGCTAGGATGTCTTGCCATCGATCATAGTTTTCTGGGTCGCCTTCGAAGCCGTTTTTGTGGAAGCTGCGGTTTGCGGATTTGAGGTTTTCTAGATTTCTTAGGAGGTAGTCTGTATCGCGTCCTAGGTAGAGGGAGCCGCCATTGATGGGCAGGAAGTTTATGCCGTGGATTTCCTCTGGGTTTGCTGTCCACCATGTTCCGTAGCTAGCGCCATCGCCCCAGACCATTCCTACGCAGCTTTGTTGGTAGCCGGTGGGGAATACTTTTCTGTCTAGGTCAAACCAGTAATGCTTAATGGCTTCTGCCTCTGTGCTGTGCCAGTAGATGCCAAGGTCGCGGATTTTTTTGTTTTTGGTGGCTTGTCCGTAGAGGATGAGTGAGGTGGCGAAGTTCATCGATTCTGAGGAGGATTCTTGGTTGTTTCCAGAGGCGAATCCAGCGTGGCCGGCTGCCCAGGAGTGACCTGCGTAGGGGTCAAAGTTACGCATCCAGGGGAACAGTTTATCGTCCCGGTCATCGCTGGCGCAGTCGCGGATGAGGATGTCTATCATTTTTCCGTAGCGCTCGGGCTGGGTCCAGTCTGGATCATACTGGGCGATGGTGGCTGCGGCGCGGATGAAGTAGCTGTAGTGGAAGTGATGATCGTTCAGTTGCTCAGCGGAGCCATAGCTGTCTGGGTAGCCGATGAGGGTGTTCCAGCGTTTATTGTAGTGGAAAAAGTACTTGTCTTTGCCGTCGAACCAATCGGCGAGGCGGGCTTTTAGTAATCCTAGCAGGCGGTCACGGATTTCGTTTTGCTGGAGCTGGTCTGCGATCTGAATGAGTTCGGTGACTTTGCCGAATTCTTTGCCATTCCAATAGGTATCATCTTTCTTAAAAGTGAAGCCTTTTGTGTCTTTCTTAAGGGTTTCTATGAGAGTGGCGTCTTTTGCATTCGCGTTAGGAAGGGCAGGGAGGACTCCTAGGAAGGGGATGCTAGTGGAAAATGATTCTCCACTGATGACTTTCATTTCTCCGCGAGGACTAGCGTAGGTGTATTTCTCAAACCTCTCTTTATCGGTAGCGTGGAGGTGCTGGTGGCGGTAGAGAGCGAATAGGGTTTCCTTGTTAGAGCCTTGCATGGGCTGGGTCTTCACTGAATAGTTTGTGGTCACCATCGCTTTTTCTTGATCATAGGCGTAAGTAATTTTTGTATCGCGGATGAATGCGTAGGCGAATTTTTCGTAGTATTTGATGGTAGCTTCTTTTGAGTCAGGGAGAACTGCGATGGAGAGGAACGGGATGCCTGCTAGAACTAGATCTTTTTTAATGATGAGCTCAGTGCCAGATGGAGCGTAGATGCCGAAGTGGCTACCGTTTAGAGTGACTCCAAGAATGTTTCCTTTATGGTAGAAGGTTTTTGCGATGCTTGCATTAGGATTAACCTCACCGATGACTAGGTTTTTCTCACCTAACCCGCGTTTGGAGCCATCTGGTAATGTGATCTGGCTGTCGCTAGCTCTGAGTGTGACTAAGCCTTTGCCGAAGCATTTCCAGACTTCCAGACGGATAGTTCCATTGTTGAAATCACGCATTTCACCCTGTGTCAGTTGTGGTTCTAGTGCTTGTTTTTCTGAGCTGTAATTTTCCCATGTTTGTTCGGATGGGTCAGTTGCGAAAAGCGAAAATGTTTCAGTGCGGTCTGTTTTACCATCGCCATCAAAATCATAGACGAGCCGCGCCTTGGTGCCAATACCCACAAATTTACCAGCGTTGATAGATAGCTTGATGTCGGCAGGTTTTCCATTGTGCTTAGCGGTGATTTTTTTCCATTCTACTACTTGTGGGTCTACTGGTTCTTGGTTGGAATTGATTTTCGCTGAGTTGAATTTGATTTGGATCGGGCGATGGCTGGTTTTTTCAAAGAATACGAAGGGGCTTCCATGGGCGAATGTTGCGCGAAGTGTGTCAGTATCTTTCTTCCAGAGTGCCGTGACTGACCAGTCTGAGAAGGCATCAAGCACGGTATCTTTTGTCTCAATTCCTTGAAGACCGATGCGCATGCTTTCGCGGAATGGATACCGATAGTTGGTTCCTTTCTGGAATGGTTTGCCGTCTTTGAAATGATCACTAACGGTGGGCTTGCTGGAGTAGCTTATTGCCAGTCCGTCCGCATGTGCTTGGACAGCAAGAGGATGGGGGAACATCGGCATGGAGTGCGGGGAATACGCGGGCCATACTAAGGATGACCACCAGTCATTCGTTGGGATAGTTCCTGTGATGTTGTTAGAAACAAGAGGTTCTACTTGGATGGAACGGCGAGGTTTACCGTCTGATGTATCGGGTAGATCAGTCCGGTAGCTGCCTGCGCCGAGTGAGGTGATAGCTGCATGTGAAATGGAAAGGGTGAGAGAGCTTAGAAGTAAGAATTTGTATTTCATTAGATGTAATAGGGACATGGTTACAGGGAATAAACAAAGGATACATATTCTATTTGTAGTTGGCTAGCAGTCTCTTATTTATAAGAACGAACAAGTAATGCGAAATGGTGAGTAAAGTTACAGACTTTCACCTTTACTCAGAAGGCTGGATTGGGCATTGTTTGATGCGAATGGTAGGTGGCATCACATGGGGGAAAATGAGGATAATATTGGCAGCGATTCTGTTAGGGGTTTCGGGTCTGGGAATGTCTCAAAATTTAGAGGATAATGTGCGCGAGAATGAGGCCTTAGGTAATGGTTTAGAACCGGGCGGTCTGAATATACAGATTGCGCCAGTGATGCCTGAGATGCCAACGAATATAAGGATACGGGCAAATTTCTTCCGCTGGCAGAATGAGCAGAAAGTGTTAAAGTATGAAGGGCTAGTGCAGATTTTTGGGGATAATGGATTACAGATGTTTGCGGACCGAGCCGAGTTGGACTTTAACTCGAAAGTGGTGCGCGTGTTCGGAAATGTAGAAATTTATCAGGGTGCGCTGGTGTATAAAGGGCAGAAGGCGAGTTATTTTTATGATGAAAGTAAGTTAGATACTAAAGATTTGATTATCAGTCTGGATCCTATTTTGTTGAAGGCGAAATCTGTGGAGCAGACGAAGTATAAAGGAAGGGATATCTTCGTAGCTCGGGAAGCGGCAATAACAACGCATGATGTGAAGAATCCAAACTACTGGATGAAGGCGGATAAGATCACGATCTACCCAAAAGAGAAGGTGACATTTAATAAGCTGAGCTTTGTGGCAGGGGGGCGGACTATCTTGTGGCTACCGTATTTTTCGCAATCGCTAGATAAAGATCTGGGGTATCACTTCCTGCCCGGATCGCGCTCTAATTGGGGCCCATTTCTGATGAATAGGTATGGTGTGATGCTGGGTGGTGAGCTGGATAAGGAGACGGAGCAGCGCGAGGATGCATGGCTGCTGGCACAGTTTTTATTCGATTTTCGTTATGAGCGAGGGATCGGTGTGGGTGTAGATTTTTATGATAAGAGGCTAGAGAAAAATGAGAATTTAGGCTGGTTGAAAATGTATTACACTAATGATCTGGATCCATCGCAGCCTAGATCTGGTGAAGTGCGCGGGGTGGTGAATGAAGACCGTTATAGGGTGGAATTTAAAGATAGGTTCGAACAGGCGAGTGTGGTGAATGATGCAGCTACGATTTATGCTGATGTGAATCTGACGTGGCTAAGCGACAGGTATTATTTAGAGGATTTCGAGCCTAGGACTTTCACCTATAACCCACAGCCTGATAATATAGTTGGGTTGTTTCGTAAGACTGAAGGATCGCTGGCTGGAGTGTATGGGAGGTTTCGGTTGAATGATTTTCACCAGACAGACAGCCGATTACCTGAGGTGTTTTATGAAAGAACGCGGCAACCTATTCTGGAGAGTAAAGTTTTTTATCAAGGCAGTACATCGATGGGTTTCTACCGAGAGGATCTGGCAGATTTCGCGCAGGATCGGTTGAGGGCAATTCAGAGTGGTCTATTTAGTGGTGATCCGAGGATAGCAGAAATTGATAGTATTTTAGCAAAGCGAGACTTCTTGAGATTTCATACTTGGCATGAAGTGAGCCGTACATTTAGACCAGTTAACGGGGTGACGATTACGCCCAGAGCGGGGCTGGGATACACCCGTTACTGGCAGGAGGGGGCTGATGATGAGGGGGCGAGTAGGAGACTTGCTTATGTGGGCGTTGATAGTGCGTTGAAATTTGTGAAGCAGTACCCGGCAGTGATAAATAAGAGATGGGGGCTGGATGGGCTGATGCATGTGATTCAGCCGTATACTAATCTCTCATTCTTATCGACAAACCAACTGGATAGTTCATTCACCAGAATTGACAGACTAACCCCCACGACTCGTCTGCGGACGATAGATGTGGGATCATTCTCTGCGATTGATGAGATGAATAGCTGGTCGATCGCGCGGCTGGGGTTCTATAATAAGCTGTTGACGCGGCGCGATGGGGGATCACATGCTTGGCTGACGATGAATACTTATTTGGACTATTTCATGCAAGATCCGGAGCAGAACAGGACGTTTTCTAATTTATATAATGATATATACTGGCACCCACTACCGTGGATGGCGGCGAGTATGGAGATGCAGTTTCCTCTTCTGGATGGTGGCTCGGGATTCACGGAGTTAGCTCCAGGAATAAAATTGATGCCTAATGAGAACTGGGAGTTTTCATTTAATTACCGATTACTGAATGGCCATCCTACGCTTGAAGATAGTAACAGGATCGATATGCGCGTCTATACGAGGCTGAACGAGTCTTGGGGGTTTGATATATACCAACAATGGGAACTGGATGATAATACACTTGAAATGCAGCAGTATCGAATCCATCGAGATTTCGATAGCTGGATAGCATCGCTAGGTGTGCTGAAACGGGACAACCGTAACCGTGATGAGTTGAGCGTATTACTGAGTTTCACCCTGAAGGATTTTCCTTCGATCAACCTACCCTTGACAATAGACCAGAAAGAAAATTAATTGGATAAAATTATGATGAAAATGGATGTATTAGAGAGATTGAAATGGCGCTACGCAACAAAAGTATTTGATCCTGAAAAGAAGATTTCAGCGGAGCTCTGGGAACAGGTGGAAGAGTCGTTGATACTGACGCCATCTTCGTTTGGTTTGCAACCTTGGAAGTTTTTAGTGATCACGGATCAGACGATGAAAGAAAAACTACTAGAGCACTCTTGGAATCAAGCTCAGGTGACTGATTGCTCGCACTTAGTGGTGCTCACTGCTCTAAAGAATTTAGATGAGGCAGATGTGGAGCGATTTATAACCGATACACATGTTAAGCGCGGTGGTGAATTGATCGCGCTCGATCCATATAAGGGAATGATGAATGGATTTCTAGCGGTAATGAGTGAGGCGCAAAAACATGCTTGGGCCAGGAACCAAGTATATATCGCACTGGGACAGTTAATGACCATAGCCGCGATGTTAGAGGTAGATGCGTGTCCTATGGAAGGGATCACCCCAGCAAAGTATGATGAGCTATTAGGTCTTGAGGATGGGAGATATGCCACCGTGCTAGCCTGCCCTATGGGATACCGTGGTGGTGATGATAAGTATGAAACATTAGCAAAAGTCAGATATGGAAAAGATGATATTATCGAGCACATTTAGACTGCTCATAGCGGTAGTGATTTTAGGGGTTTGCTCTTGTGCAGCACCTTCTGGATATAAGGGGTACATGACTCGTCCTTATACGATAAGAGGAATTCATTACCAACCTATGAGTGTGGATGAGGCTTTGCAATATGATGATGTGGGAATAGCTTCTTGGTTTAATGAGTCCACTTTTTGGGGGCTGAAACGCGGTAATACATCTCTCGGAGAAAAGGTGATGCCATGGCACGTCATAGCCGCTCATAAAACCTTACCTCTGCCTTGTAGGGTAAAGGTGACGAATTTGGAAAATGGAAAGACCCTCAAGCTAAGAGTGAACGATAGGGGACCATTCATTCCTGGCAGAATCATCGATCTGAGCCCTCGAGGAGCCTCAAAGCTAGGCTTTAAGGAAGATGGTCTCACAAGATGCCGAGTAGAGGTGCTCAGTGTGGGAGATGATGAATACAAACGATCCGTTAAACGGAAGAGGTTCTTAGGTATTTTCTAGCCTAGTTAGGAATGCTCCGGCCTTTACCACCGCTTTAGCCAAAGACTGTGGTCGCTGGCTACCCTATCGTAGTTTTAGTGGGGGCGGAGTTTGGAGTCGATTACAATCGATAACGACTCTCTTTCTGAGCTTACACTTAATCAAGTAGCTAGAATACAGCCGGATATGATTGGTAAATTAATTATCGATCGAGTATTTCAGATTTAGAAATACCACGAAGTTGACAGACTCTGAGGATAGTGTTTTCTATCAGGTTATTGGGGCATGATGCTCCTGCAGTGATCCCTACGACGACGTGTTTATCTTGATTTAACAGATTATTGTATTTTGTGGTGATTTCTGATTTCTGCTCCAGATCAAAGTGAACAATTTGCTCAAGCGACTCGATACAGTCAGCGTCTCTTATGAAAAATGTAGGCAGCTCTTCCTGCCCAATTTCGACCAGATGCGCGGTATTAGAGCTGTTATATCCACCTACCACTAACAGGATATCCATAGGATCCTTTAGCATCTCAAACAGGGCGTCTTGGCGTTCCTGAGTTGCTCCGCAAATAGTGTCAAAGACCTGACAGTTTCCTGCGCTACCATCGCGCTCATTGACTACGGCCATGATACGACGTTGAATCTCCTCAGTCTCGCTCTTAAGCATCGTCGTCTGGTTCGCAACACCCACTTGTTTTAGGTGAGTGGAGGGGTTAAAGCCTACTGAAACATTCTTTTCCCCGAATCTACTCATAAAGTCCGCATCAGAAATCTTACCACTTATGTAGTCGCAGACAAAGTCCGTATCATCGAGTGTGAGAATGATCAAATAGTGACCATTTTTCTCTTTACCTAGTGCGTGCGAGGCCGTTGCGAGAGTCTCTTCATGTCCCGCTTTACCGTGAATAATAGAGGTGTATCCCTCTTTTGCATAAGTTCTAACACGCCGCCAGACTTTCATCACATCGCCACAAGTAGTATCAACAATAGACGCACCACGTTCCTCGATCTTTTCTATAAACGATATAGGGGCTCCAAAGGCGGGCACAATAACCACATCATTTTCTGTCAGGGTATCATACTGTTCATTCATTTCTTCCCAAGGTAGTGACACAATGTCCATCTCCTTGAGTTGCCTGTTCACCTCAGGGTTATGGATGATCTCGCCGATGAGGTATATTGGGTTATTTTCGAAAACCTTACGTGATGCGTAGGCGAGATCGATGGCTCTTTCTACACCGTAACAGAAGCCAAATTGTTGCGCTAGTTTGATGGTGGTCTTGCCGAGCTTCACCTCACCGCCATGCTCTCTTAGCTTCTCTACGACTGAAGATTTATAGTGATTACTCACTTCTGCTTCCACTTTTGCCATAACGTCCGGCTTTCTCACGTTGACGCGCTTACGTTTCTTGGCTTCGGATTTCTTTGCTGGTTGTTCACTCATAAATTTTACTTATTCATAGCCCAAAGCTCATCAATTGCACACGTTTTTATTTTTGGCTAATATTCTCTTTACATTATTTAATAAAAAAGCTCATAATAGTCTCTAATTACAATAAATCAATCATGCCCGATAGAGATAATAAAGCCGCGATAAAAATACTGATTCAGACACTTGAGCTTAATCCGGAATTATGGGAGACGAGGAAGAAAACGGCAGAAATTCTTTTTGATGAAGAGCGGTATGTTGAAGCCGCAGATGTGTTGTGGAGTGCTCCAGAAATTCCATCTACTGATATAGATGTGGCTTTTGCTATTAAGATAATTTCACGAGCACGGCCTAATAGAGCGATTCGTATGATCTATGAAATCGTCAGAAGAAATGATGGTAAACCAGCCAAAAATATGGCGGTAGCACGTGCTCTCAATGAAATTGGTATGTACATGCAGGCTTCGCGATTTTATGGTGCAGCATTAGCAAGTGAGCCATCGCTTTTTGATCTAGGATTTGAGCGCCAGGCTCTCTGGCTGGATGACTCTAACAGGCTGATTGATGAGTGGCAAAAAAGCGATCCAGAATTTAAGCCGCCACTCGATGTTCCTCGACAGGATATTCATGGAGGGACAATCACCCCCGTCGAGATCCCAGAGGAGCTCGCTGGGCTAGCTCAAACAGACAATATACAAATCCCGGTAGTTCAAGAGGATCAGGCTACTATACGCCCTAACTCATTCGTTGCTTCTCCTCCAGTCCCGGCGCAAGCAATCACTCCAATAGCGTTACAGCCTAACGCAGTTGAGGCAGAAACAGCGGCTACGGCATCACCCATAAAAATCGCAGCCAGTTCATCAGTATTAGCGCCAGTTCTAGCCCAGGCTGTACCTACCCAGCCACTCCAAGTCGAGTCAGTGAAAGCGACTCCAGAATCAGTCAAAGTTACCTCTGATAAAGAACCTATTCCACCACTGATTACTGGAGACTCAATAACCGGTAAATTTTTAACGCCAGTTTCTTCAGACAGACCACGGCGAAAGTTGATGTAAGACTAGTGCTAAGGCAAGACTAGCTGGAAGCCCCAAAGGTATCGAGGGCGTATTTTAAGACATTGGACCGTAACGGCCTGAATGATCCCAAAAAAGAACTCTTTATTTTCTGGGGAAAACACAGCCCCCGGTGGTAGAAAAGTTATCCTTTGGAGATCTCTAACAGCTTCTTCTTTACACACGCCACATCCTCAGCTGGCGTGGAAGTCCCCGCGGTCAGACCCACCTTATCGACTCCTGTAAACCACTCATCAAGAACATCATCAGACTTCTCTACATGATAAGATGTGCAACCCAGCGTCCTACATTTCTCTGCTAGCTGAGCAGTGTTATTAGAGTTCATTCCACCTACTACTACCACTACGATTACTTCAGAACATAACTCTAACAATGCCATTTGTCGCTCTTTCGTGGGTCGGCACACGGTGTCTATAAATTTCACCTCGGCACCAGCGAACCTCTGCCTGAGGTTCGCCATTAATGCCTCTACATCATCGATCTGCTGAGTCGTCTGCGAGATCACTCCTATCTTATTACTCACGATATTTAGTCCGCGGATATCCTCTATATTTTGCACCACTTGAGCGTTTTTAAAATCTCCCACCAGTCCACGGACTTCTACATGCCCCGGCTTTCCTATTACTATCGGCGTGTAGCCAGTAGCCACCAGATTTCTGAGAGCGGCGTGTGCCTTGTGTACTAGCGGGCAGGTCGTATCAGTCACTCGGTGACCTAATTCAGTCCATCGTTTCCGCTCCTTATCAGATGCGCCATGCGCAGTGATAATGACATGTTTCGTCTCCGCGCCACTACCCTCCAGCTTCCCGTGATGCGCACCTTCGTATTCCAGATTTTGCCTCACTGTGGCATTATGCGCCAGCTCACCAAGTATGGTTACAGGAGATCTAGCCGCTAGCTTCTGTGCGGTTGCTATTGCCGCCTTCACACCAAAACACATCCCGTAATGAGTTGCCACTACTACCTCAAATTTCACTTTATTGCTTACTTTCATAATCCATAAGATGCATCCACTCTGTGAAGACTTGATGAATTCTATATGAAATTATGATGAAAAAAAGCTAACCTTTAACATGATTATAATTCTTTGTTTTTTATCTTTTCATACTGCTCTGTTAGAGAAGATTTAGGTTCTGAGAACTCGATAGCGTCACTTACATTAGCACCGTAATCAGCATTCAACCTTACAGGCACATCGCCATCAGGAATCACAAATTTACGCCATTTTCTAGACCATAAATAATACCAACCAGCAGCAGTCAATAGCCAGAAAGCGAGGAATAAGGTCAAGGTGTGATCTAATAAGATCAACAGCCAATCATCCGAATTGCCACCCCTTTTTTGTTCGTTGCCTTCCGTGTTGTTACTTTTCTTCGCTATCACCGGTGGCATTAGTCTCTGCTCCAGCCAGTAAGATCGCTTAGATACATCCATGACAAAGCTTTCCATTTCAGGGAAATCCTCCACCTGCACACTAGCATCTCTTGCACTTTTTAGGAAGAGTTCATCTACCTCCCAGTCCTCGATGAATCCCAGTTCATCAATCAGAACGTAGCCTTTTACTCCGCGTGCATATCCATAATAATAGAAGATCACCATAGCATTTCTATTCTTAAACATCTTGCGCAGCCTCATCTTCAACTCCTCCTCCATTAGCGATAGCTTCTGGCCATTTGCCAGCACATTCACGTACAAAGGTATTGCAGACTTCATATCATGCGCAGCAATCAGGTCTTCGATCCTTCCCTTTTGTTTGTCATCGAGGATATGCTGTGGATCATTTAGTCCCTTACTAGGAGTTGTGGAAAAAAATTCTTCTAACATTTCCCCATCCATTAACCTGTAATTCCACTCTGCATTCTCAAATACATGCGCGCCATCCCAGCACCAGACGGGAAGAACCAGCTCCGCTAGAATTTCTTTTGTCATTTCTAATCCCCTCGTGCCGTAGAGTACATCGGATCTACTACTTTGAGAGAATACTAAGCCATTAAGACAGAAAAATAGGGATATCAGAGTGATGAACATTCTCATTTTCTCCCTCCCTTCCTAGATCGAATTACCGCCTTTTTCAGCAGACCTTTCAGTGCGATCAATATCTGCTCACACCCAAATGCTAGATTACCTTCTAATAGACTCGCATGGCCTGTGCTAAGCACATTGAAGCTCTCCTTTTCCCGCACATAACCATCAAAATAATACCCATAGCTCAGCGCCGCGCGCTTGCTCTCTACATCCACTACCAGGATCACCCGTCCGCGTCCATCTTCTAGCCCAGACTGCCACACGCGTCCTTTATAAAAACCGCCGCTATTTAGTAGCCAAAATCCATATCCCTCCAGCGTCTGAGTGTCCCTCAGAGCCACAAATGATACCGCCACACTCACCCCTACAAACTGCTTCTCGCACTCCATCACTGCCGTCCGCATCTGTTTGAGCATCTCTAGACTCAGTACTCCCGCAATGTCGTGGACGCCTTCATTTACCTCTAGTTTGATACCCTCATAGCATGGACTTAACCGCCCGAGAGTCATTCCGCAGTGAGGGCATTCCTCAGCGTGATCATGGATTCTCTCTAGACATTCAGGGCACTTCATTTCATAGGAATAAACCATAAATCTAACCAAACACAACATTAGAACACACCAGACACATACTAAAAACAGGGTCAGAGTAACAAGATGTCACAAGACTTGACTGGCAATACACCAAACTACGCCATTGCGCGTATTGACTTTCCGGGTCAACGCACCCATGGCTGGCAGGGTAGGCTCTAGCGACGAGGTATCAAGTATGGTAAATTTTTCTCTGACAGCTCATACTGCGACTCAAGTATTGCCCTGGTAAGTGCCCTAGATTTTAGAGATCAGCTAGTCAGCGAGCTAGAAATACTAGCCCAAATCAAGCAAGCATCTGGACCCGATCAATGCGCAATAGCTCAGGAGTAGTTGGTATTTCCAAGACCTCCATCAACGCCGCTAACGGCGCCACTTACCATTTCTGGCAGGTTACCTGTTCCCCCCAGCCTGGCAAGCGCTGCTGTGTGAATTTTTCCATCAGGCGCTACGGCGAAAGCGCAGCCTTTGATCTCGCCGTCCAGGCGAGATCAGAAGCCACCAACTAATAAAAAGCCTTGAAAAATCACCAGTATCACACACTATCTGAATTACAAAATTCATGAAATCACTCCTCGCGATCCTAGTATTCACCCTCATCCTTAGCCTCGTTCCGCAGCAGGTACAGGCCTCTGAGCATGTCATCTTAGCCGGTGGTCCTGCGCTCAGGAAGTGGGAGAACCTCCGTGTAGAAAGTGACCGTCATGATCGCTGGTGGGCAAACTTTATCCATGCGTCCACCATGCGCATGGACAACATCCGCGTTGCCTACGGCCCTGACTCTAAGATCATCTGGCTAGTCCACAGAAAAGGTTACGTAGCCCGCGCCCGAGAGGATGGTAAACCATACACTAGTTGGATCAACGAGCAGGCCACCAAACGTGGAGCCAAGCTCATCTGGGTAGAAGGTGGGCCATCCGTCATCCGGGCAATCAACTCCCGCCCAGACAGGTCTATCACCACATTTGACTTCTTCGGCCACTCAAACAAACACTGCTTTTTACTCGACTACTCATCAGAAATCATCGGAGCCTGTACCGCATGGCTGCACGAAAAGGATCTCTACAAGATAAAAGCCTCCGTATTTTCCCCTAAAGCCATCTGTAAGTCCTGGGGGTGCCATTCTGGCGAGTCCATGAACGCATACTGGAGAGCCGCCATCGGCAGAGAAATCATCGGAGCACGAGGCAAGACGGACTATACGGCACTCTCAAAAGGAAAGATGCCATCCATCAGCGGAAGATGGGTCCTGCGCGCACCAAGATAGAATTTACCACACCAAACTTTACACTTTAATCTTTATACTTTAATCTTTCTCAAATGAAATTCAACCAGCTCAAAGCACTCTTCGACCTTCCTCTCTTCGACCTCATCAAGAAATCCAGAGAAGTCCATGATGCAAACTGGAGCGACAACGAGATCCAGCTCTGTACACTTCTCTCCATTAAGACGGGTGGTTGTTCAGAAGACTGCTCATACTGCGCCCAATCATCTCGCCATAATTCTGGTATTCAAGTAGAGCGTCTCATGGAAAAAGAAGAAATTCTCAAGCGTGCTGAGATCGCCAGAGACACTGGTTCTACTCGCTTCTGCATGGGAGCAGCTTGGCGCGGAGTCAGAAAGGGGACTAAAAGATTTGACCAAGTAGTAGACACTATCCGTGATGTTTCAAAACTTGGTATGGAAGTCTGTGTCACCCTCGGAGAGCTAGGACCGGAAGAAGCAGTCATTTTGAAAGAGGCCGGAGTTACCGCCTATAAC
This sequence comes from uncultured Verrucomicrobiales bacterium, assembly GCA_963934155.1. GTDB lineage: Bacteria > Verrucomicrobiota > Verrucomicrobiia > Verrucomicrobiales > Akkermansiaceae > Rubritalea. The sequence goes on from CAWVXI010000015.1 coordinate 66,015, forward strand.
CACAATCTGGACACCTCCCGCGAATACTACCCAAACATCGTCACCACCCACACCTACGACGACAGACTTACCACTATCCGCAACGCTCAAGACGCAGGAATGTCTATCTGTTGTGGAGGGATTTTAGGCCTTGGGGAGACTAATGATGACCGCCTCAAGCTTATCGAAGTTATTTCAGAGTTCAACCCTCAGCCTGAGTCAGTACCTATCAACTCACTCATGCCTATGCCGGGAACTCCTCTCGAAGGCTCAGACCCTGTCACTATATTTGATGTCGTCAGAATGATAGCTATCGCGAGAATCGCTGTGCCAAAGGCTAAAGTTCGCCTTTCTGCAGGTCGCACTCAGATATCAGCAGAAGGTCAAGCTCTCTGCTTCTTCGCTGGCGCAAACTCTATTTTCTATGGAGATAAGCTTCTAACAGCATCTAACCCAAGCGTCCAAAAAGATCTGCAACTAATTAGTCAGCTAGGACTGTCAGCCAAGCAGCCAAATCCTAATATGGAAGCGCCAGCTAAACAGTGTGACAAAGAATCATCACCTTGCTGCGCAGCCGAATAATAAAGCCCGCCGGCATTTAGGCTGATAGAATACTTCGCCCTGTAAAACCAACTTTGCTTTAATCACAAAAGACTCAGAGCATACCTACTAGTCCATAATAGGTGTGAAAATAGCATAAGATCAGGAAATCTGTTCAGAAAGACTCGTAAGAGTAATGATTCGCATTAGTAATCGCGTCAGTGAAGCTCTACTAATTTTCCCCATGCCGCCTCTGCTGACGATCACTTTTTAATAGGGCAGGCTGCGCAATTTTTTTTATTCTTTCGAATCGATCGCTTTTCACGCCTAGCCAGCATTTTCTTCTTCTGCTTATCGGATACCAGATTGCAGCCGCAAGTGCCGCAGCAGATAGATTGGCGTATCGCACGATACAGCCACCAAATAATCAATAGAACGGCTAGAGTAATGCCTGATATGATGAGAAAAGTTTGCATGTTAATGTGTATATTTTCAACATAGCACTGAAATACACAGGGTCAAGAATAGCCCAATGTAAATTAGGTTAAACCATTGTTTGTAGTAGAAAATATCATCGGTTATTTGGTGTTATCGTTCAATCGCTTTTGGCAGGAGCCTGCTTTAGTCTGCGCTCTCTAACCAGCTCTGCAGCATATTCTGCACCAAATAGAAATGCCTGCATCGCAAAGTAAATCCAGAATAACACTAAAACTAAAGTCAGCGCTGAGCCATAAAAACTTCCAATATTAGCATATTTCAAAACAAGGGCTAACCCTAACTTTAAAATCACCAATAACACAGCACTGACTACTCCTCCGCGCAAAGCCTCTGTAAATTTCGGTGGTCGCTGTGGTAGCCAGCGTATCGCGATCGCAGCTAACAAGACCATCGCCACAAAGGTTAACAAAGGTGCAACCACTTGAGTTAGCCATACCATAAGTATAGATCCCTCTACCGCACTCATTAGGATACCCACCATCGCTTCCACCACCACCGCGCTAGCAATAAAGATCCCCAGAAATAATAATAAAACCACTGCGACTCCTCGATTGGCCAGTGTATCAACCGCTCTTTTCTTACCCTTCCGCTTGGTTTTACCGAATATTTTTCCTAGGCACTTACGTAGTTCTGTAATCACCTTAGTCGCTGCGTAGACCAGAAATAGCGCTCCTAATACTGGAGAGAACCCACTCCCTGCCCAGCGGATATTCTGTCCCAGTAGTGATGCGAAATAATTAGCCACGCTAGATCCTGCAATACTACTCGTTCCCTCCAGCAGGCTACGCTTGGCAGTTTCCTCATCCACCAGCCAAGCTGCTACTGAAATACCTGTGATAAGAATAGGAACTAAAGAGATCAGTGAATAAAAGGCCAAAGCCGCCGCGGTGTCGGCATGCTCATGTCGCCACCATCTCGATAAGCAGCGGCGCAATCTCCAACCACTACCCGATACGAAGCACTTGATGTCAAATCCCATAAATCACTCTAACAAAAACTTACACCCTAGCAAAAGAAAAAGAATTCGATGCTAGTCGTATTGCTATGGTTATAAGGATCGTTCGAGTATGTTATTGGCAATAAGAGAAGAAAGTAAAATATAGCCATAATAAAGAAGTCATCTTTGTTTCAGGGCAAATGTAAAGTAGATCAGCTTTTACATTAACCGCTCCAGCATTATTGGTCTAGTAAAGGAATAGTCTAGAGGTCGCGAACCAAGCATCAATAGCGATGAAGCGATATGTGAGTTAGATGTAATCCATAATGAATTCATGCCATCGTCATCAAATCGTATGGTTTGATGATTGAGTATAATGCCCAGACTAGATTCATCTAAATGATGAGGATTGAAGCGTAAACTTAGATTGAGAGCAGTTAGTTACTATAAATCTCTCAATAATCTAGATCCCTACCATTTTTGACTGCAAAAAATGACCCCGCTAAGTCGTTAAAAGTAAGCACTCAAAAATTACTTCGGAAATAAAAACAAAATTAGAACCGAAAGATATTGACGAAACGTAATAAAAATGTATTTTGCGCCTCGCCTCACCTGCCAAAGGGAGGACGAGAGAAACAGAAAGCCAAGTCAGCACATGTTGCGGACGGGTTTGCTAGCTTCCTCGTAAACGATCT
>CAWVXI010000016.1:0-65906 GCA_963934155.1 uncultured Verrucomicrobiales bacterium
TAATCCGTTTACGGGCGCATCCTTTCACAAAACCTATTGCTTGTCCTTAGTAAAATTAAAGATTTTTTTTGTAATCATAACCGACACTCAGTTTTTAGCAGAAAAAGCAGATATTGCACTCGCAGAAAAACTTAAATCGTCTTAGTGTCCTAGCAGCCATTAATATAATAACGACATGTACCAAACTATTTCAGATCAAATAAAGTCAGATCCCGTCATCACCAACACGATTGATCAACTTCTTAGTCGCTGCCAAGAAATACAATCTCAAATCACTGGGATCAAGCCAGCCGTATCTGAGCTAAAGCAAAGCTACGATGACTCCATTAACGCATTCTCAGAAATCCGGGGTGGCGGGTTATTTTTCCCCTACCTATCCACAGGCGCCGGAAGTGGCCCGTTCGTAGAGCTAGCTGATGGCAGCGTGAAATACGATCTTACTTGTGGAATTGGCGTCCACATTATGGGACATGGTCATCCAGCTGTCATGAAAGCCAGTATTGAAGCTGGCTTAGAAGACGTCACGATGCAGGGAAATCTCCAGCAGAACGTTGCCAGCATGACTCTCTGCACAAAGCTGTTAGAGCTAGCACAACGCCAAGAAGGAAGTAAACTCGCTCACTGTTTCCTCAGCTCATCGGGTGTGATGGCAGGCGAAAACGCGCTCAAAATGGCGATGCAGAAAAACTCACCCGCCTCACGCGTGCTCGCCTTCGAGCGTTGCTTCGCCGGTCGCTCACTCGCGTTTTCACAAATCAACGATAAGCCGGCATTCCGCGATGGCCTCCCTGAAACCCTCAGCGTGGATTACGTCCCTTTCTATGATGTAGAGGATCCAGAAGGCAGCACCGCACGAGCTGTCGCGGCGCTAAAAAGTCACCTAACCCGTTATCCCAAGCAATATGCAGCCATGTTCTTTGAGATCATTCAGGGTGAAGGTGGATTTCACCTCGGTAGTGAGCATTTCCACCGCACCTTAATGGAGATTTGTAAGGAACATGGAGTCGCGGTCCTAGCAGACGAAGTCCAGACGTTCGGCCGCACCCATCATCCATTCGCATTCCAGGAGTTTAATTTAACCGACCTTATTGATATTGTATGGATTGGAAAAGCTGCCCAGGTCTGCGCCACACTCTTTAGTAAGGAGTATCTACCACGTCCTGGACTCATCGCTCAAACCTACACCGCTTCCTCAGCCACCATCGCCGCATCGATTGCCATATTAAATGAGCTAGATAACGGCAGCTACTTCGGAACCGATGGCAAGACAGCCAAGCTTCACCAACAATTTGTGGCAGGGTTCGAGGCGATCTCCAGCCGCCATCCAAAACTACTCACCGGTCCATACGGACTCGGAGCCATGACAGGCTGTACTGTCCACGGTGGTGACCAGGCTAAAGTCGTCGAGCTGATCCACCACCTTTATGAGAAGGGCGTCATCGCATTTCTCGCTGGAGGAAACCCTACTCGGTTACGATTCTTAGTCCCCATCGGAGCACTAGAATCTGAACATATTGTGGAAATACTAGAGATTTTAGAGCTCAGTTTACTAGAAACAGCCTAAGCACTTCTTTCATTCTGCCCAGTATGAGAAATGATGCCAAGATTTTCAGTAACAACCTATTGACCTCTCGCCTGATCTGGGCATAATCCGCTCGCCGTTCAAAAAGGACGTCACTCACTTAAACACACAAAATTTTATTATATTATGGCAACCTACGCAATTAACGGTTTCGGACGCATTGGGCGTAACGTTTTAAGAGTACTCATCCAAAACGGTGAACTCACAAACGTAATCGCAATCAACGACCTCACAGACAACAAGACACTCGCTCACCTTCTAAAGTATGACTCTTCGCAGGGCAAGCTTGATGCAGAGATCTCATATGATGACGACTCCATTATCGTAAATGGCCATAAAATCCTCGCATCAGCACAGCGTGACCCAGAGCAACTTCCTTGGAAAGAGCTCGGAGTAGACGTAGTGCTAGAGTCAACAGGCTTCTTCGCGAACCAAGCAGGATCACAAAAGCACATCAACGCAGGCGCTAAGAAAGTTCTTATCTCAGCACCAGCTCCAGATCCAGATCTCATGATGTGCATTGGTATCAACGATGACCAGTATGACGCTTCTAAGCACCACATCGTTTCCAATGCTTCATGCACCACAAACTGCCTGGCACCAATGGTGAAAGTTCTTAACGATTCTTTCGGACTCGTTCAAGGAATGATGGCTACCATCCACTCATACACCAACGATCAGTCAATTCTTGACCTGCCACACAGCGACCTCCGCCGTGCACGTGCAGCAGCTCTGAACATCATCCCTACCTCTACTGGAGCTGCTAAAGCAATCGGCATGGTAATTCCTGAGCTTAAAGGCAAGCTAAACGGTAATTCATACCGCGTGCCTACACCTACAGGATCTATCACAGACTTCGTCTGCATCCTGAAGAGAGAAGTCACTCTCGAGGAAGTAAACGCAGCATTCAAAGCAGCTGCCGACGGCCCGATGAAAGGCGTCCTTGAATACACAGACGAGCCAATCGTCCTTCAAGACATCGTTTCTAATCCACATAGCTCAATCTACGACTCAGGCTGCACTATCGTAGACGGCGCAATGGTAAAGCTAGCATCATGGTATGACAACGAGTGGGGCTACTCAAGCAGATCTGCAGAAGGTCTCGTAATGCTAGGAGCTTCTATCTAATCTCATTCCTAGAATGAACTAATATTTCCACAGGGGAGGCTAAATTTAGTCTCCCCTGTTTCTTTCTCCCCCTCTCTACTCTCTACTACCTACTCACTACTTAAAAAATGAAACTTTCCATCACAGACATTCAAGTAAACGGCAAAGAAGTCCTCATGCGTTGCGACTTCAACGTCCCTTATAACGGCGAGCTAAAAATCACTGACGACACTCGTATCCAAGCAGCTATCCCGTCTATAAAGCACCTGTTAGAAAACGGAGCTAAGCTCGTAATTTGCTCACACATGGGCAGACCGGCTGGTAAGCCAGAGGAGAAGTATTCACTCCGCCCGGTAGGACTCCGCCTTTCTGAGATCCTCGGCGCACCGATTGCTTTCGCAGACGACACCATCGGCGATCACGCCACTCTGCTCCGCTCTCAGCTGGAGCCAGGTCATGCAGTTCTCTTAGAAAACACCCGCTTTGATGATAAAGAAAAAGCCAATGACCCAGAGTTTGCAAAAGCACTTGCAGGTAACGCTGAAATCTTCGTCAATGACGCATTCGGAACTGCTCACCGCGCTCACGCATCCACAGAAGGAGTCACCCACCACATAGCTCAAAGCGCCATGGGATTCCTCATCGCTGCTGAGTTAGAATTCCTCCAAGACAAGCTAAAGACTCCCGCCAAGCCATTCCTCGCGATCATGGGTGGCAAGAAAGTTTCTGATAAGATCCAAGTCATCAAAGCGATGATGGACAAGGCAGACGAATTCATTATCGGAGGCGCCATGGCTTACACCTTCCTCAAGGCTCAAGGATACAAGACTGGTATGTCACTCGTAGAAGATGAGTTCATCCCACTCGCTAAAGAAATCCTCGAAACAGCTAAGCAAAAAGGTATCAAATTCCATCTCCCTGCCGACACTCGTATCACACAAGAGTTCGCAAATGATGCGGAGACCAGAGTCACTGCACCATACTCAGAAGGAGGCGAGATCCCGGACGACTGGGAAGGCATCGACATCGGTGACGTGGCCATAAAGGACTTCTGCAAAGTAGTCGAAGGAGCTGGCACCATCCTCTGGAACGGACCAATGGGAGTCTTTGAAATGGACAATTTCGCAGCAGGCACCATCGCCCTCGCAGAGGCAGTCGCTAAAGCAGATGCTCTAACAATCGTAGGCGGAGGAGACTCAGTCACCGCTGCTAACAAATTCTGTAGCTCTAGCGACTTCGACTTTCTCTCCACAGGCGGCGGAGCATCGCTCGAACTCCTCGAAGGCAAAGAACTCCCAGGAGTAGCGGCACTTACGAATGCGTAGCATTTTTCAGTAGCTAGTAGAGAGTAGAGAGCATCCGTTACTACCACCTTTAAACTAACTACAAACAACCTTTACTACTATAACAAATAAACTGGCTCCCTAGTGCCACAAATCACAACCTTTTAACCAATAACAATTAACCAATAACCAACACAACATGTCCCGCAAACTAATCATCGCCGCTAACTGGAAAATGAATAAAGGCCCAGCTGAAACAGAAGCATTCTTAGAAGAATTCCTCGCAGCAGCTGCTGATCTAACAGATCTAGCCGACCTCATCATCGCACCAAACTCACTTTCCATTCCTACAGCCTCAGAGCTTATCAATGACATCAACCCTGCTGTCGGCTTGGCCGCACAGACTGTGTCAGAGAGTGATAATGGAGCATTCACAGGAGAGACCAGCACTGATATGCTCAAGGAGCTATTCGTCAACTACGTCATCATCGGTCACTCAGAGCGGAGAAGCATCTTCGGAGAGACCAATGCGCAGATCAATGCAAAGCTCAAGAAAGCACTCTCAGCTGACATCACTCCCCTCTTCTGCATCGGCGAAACTCTCGCTGAGCGCGAAGGCGGACAGCTAGAAACAGTCCTCGGATCACAGATCAAAGAAGGACTCGAAGGCATCAGCGACATCTCAAACGTAGTCATCGCCTACGAGCCAGTATGGGCGATCGGCACCGGCGTCACAGCCACCGCTCAACAAGCACAGGATACCCATAAATTCTGCCGCTCAGTCATCGAAGAGCTTTACGGAGCAGCCGCAGCCGCAGCAGTTCGCATCCAATACGGCGGTTCAGTCAAGGGAGCTAACTCCGCTGAACTACTCGGCCAGCCAGACATCGATGGAGCACTCGTAGGTGGAGCAGCACTAGAGGCAGCATCCTTCCTAGAACTCATCCGCAACGCGGTAGCTTAAACCGCGAGATCGACCTCCTTTTCGGGGTCCACCTCATGAAGTCAAAATCAAAAATGCCTCAGAAGATTAAAAATCTTCTGAGGCATTTTCTTTAAATAGCAATATGTTTTAAAAGTCGATGAGACTACTCGTCCTTCTTCTTTTTCTTAGGCTTTTTAGGTCCTTTTTTACCTTTGCCTTTTTTAGCGAACTCTTCCTTAGAGAGGAATCCATCAGCATCTTTATCCTTCTCCTTAAAGTGTGCCTTCGCTTTTTCTTCTCCTTTACCTTTTCGCTTTCCAATGAATTCAACTTCACTGATTTTTCCGTCTTTATCTGCATCGAGCTCTTCGAATGATTTCGGTGGACCTTTAGGACCTTTTTTATCTTTAGCAGGAGCTTCATCTTCAGCTGAACCCACTGCTGTGAGTAGGATGCTGCTGAAGCCAATTAGTAGTAGTTTGTTTAATTTCATACACCCTGTTAAATCACGTCCAAATCAAAAAGTTGCGAGAGTTTTCATCAATTTGTGAAATAGTTTTCTATTCTGATTTAAGCCACCAAAAAATCAAAAATTGAAATCTAGGTAATCTCGGCTAATGTCCCCATGTATGACAGAGAGAGTGGTGAACCCTGAAATTTTAGACAGCCTGGATCCAAGTGATCCAGCTGCGATCAGGAGTCGCACAGACCTTCGCAGAATCAATTGGTTCATGCGCGGTGAGGCATGGATTCTGCAGCAGTTAGTAGAAATGAAGGATCTAAGTAAGGTAGTAGAAATAGGTGCTGGTGATGGTCATTTAGCAACAAAGATTAAAGAGAAATTTCCTGCTGTAACCGTGATCGCTGTTGACCTGCTAGATCGCCCAGAGAGCGTTCCGATAAACGTAGAGTGGCAAACTGGCGATGTAATGCAGAGTCATTGCTTTGATGATGATACGGTGGTCGTCGCTAACTTATTCATCCATCACCTAGACGATGAAAAGCTTTTTCAGCTTGGTGAGAAGATTTCTAGCTGTCGTGCCCTCATCATGGCTGAGCCTCATCGCTATTGGTTTAGTAAGCTGCTCGGCTATCTCATGTTCCCATTGATCAACCGCGTCACCAGACATGATATGCTGGTGAGTATCGATGCGGGGTTCCGCTTCGGCGAGCTAGCCGGCTTGATCGATGTGGACTGGCACTGGGACGAACATGCAGCCTTAGGTGGCATCCGCTCAATCTCAAAACAAATCAAATGAACCGCCCTATCACGATCATCGGCGGCGGGCTATCTGGACTCGCACTAGGGTGCTATTTGCAAAAAAATGGCGTGAGTGTGACCATCATCGAGCAAGGTAAATATCCGCGACATAAAGTCTGTGGAGAATTCATCTGTGGCGTGAGCGATGAGACTCTCGATGAACTAGGAATCCTAGAGCTATTTGAAACTGCTGAATCTGTTAAAAATATCAAGTGGCATATCGCTGATGAACAGGTGCTAGATAAAAAATTACCTCACCACGGAACGGGGCTATCTAGATTTCTCTTGGATGATAAGTTGCAACAATTATTTAGAAGTTTAGGCGGTACGATCCTACAAGATCGAGTGAATAAATCTGAGTATCTAGATGGCCATCCAGAAGGAATAGTCTGGGCATGCGGAAAGGAAAAACACGGCAAAGGGAATGACGCCCAGCGCTGGTTAGGAATGAAAATGCATGTCACAGAGATGGATATTGATGGCCTAGAAATGCACACTGGGGGAAACTCCGTTAAAGGTGGCTACGTGGGGCTATCTCCTGTGGAAGATGGTAGAATAAATCTCTGTGGTCTTTTTGAGGTTAACAAAAGCGTGACCGGAAAAGGTGCGGATAAGTTCCATGCTTACCTCGTATCTATGGGTCTAGTAAAACTTGCTAACCGACTAGCGGCCGCGACGATTGATCAAGATTCATTCTCAGCCGTAGCAGGGTTCTCCTTGGGTCATCAGAAAATTTTGACTGATGATCAACCACGTGTTTTACCGATAGGAGATGCGGCAGTACTCATTCCTCCATTCACAGGAAATGGGATGAGTATCGCACTAGAAAGTGCGCATTTAGCTGGGCAGTGCTTGCTACCATATTGTCGTAATGTGAAAGATGCCGACTGGAATAAGGTGCTAAAAAATTACCTCTACTTAATGCGCAGAAAGTTCCGCAAGCGGCTCATCGCCGCCAGATTCATTCATCCATTTTTCTTTCACCCCATAGGTAAATGGAGCCTGAGCTCCCTCGCTAAATGTAAACTCATCCCCTTCCGAGGTCTATTTTATTTACTGAGGTAAATAACACAATTCAGAATAATACTTGTGTCTAAAAGTTATGCTCGTATCCTATTCGAAGATGAAATTAATTTCTATTGCCAGTGGGTTTCCCGAGCACCGCTATGATCAAAAACAGTGTCTGGAAGCAATGCGTAAAGCGGAATTTTGGAACCAACTGAAAGAGGGATCACGCAGACTGTTGGAGAAAGTTTTACAGAGTGAAGGAGGGATTGATGAACGGAGGTTTGCCTTAGCGAATCTCACCGACGCATGGAAAAGAGATGCCCAAGAGTTGAATCTCTACTACGAGCAAGCCGCACCAGCAATCGCAGAAATAGCTGTGTTGGCTGCACTGGAGAAGACAGGATTAAACATCACTGAAATAGACGCACTCTTCGTCTGTAGCTGTACCGGCTACCTCTGCCCTGGCGTGAGTAGCTATGTGGCTGAGAGACTAGGGATGCGAGAGAATGCGTATTTACAAGACCTTACAGGACTGGGCTGTGGTGCGGCCATCCCGATGCTAGAAGCAGCCGCTGGCTACACAACACTCCACCCAAAATCGCGCGTACTTACCGTAGCAGTGGAAATCTGCTCGGCAGCATTTTATGTCGAAGATGATGCTGGAGTATTGATTAGCACCTGTATCTTTGGCGATGGAGCTAGTGCTGCGGTCTGGTCTGGAGATGGCAGAAACGAGGGTGAGTGGAGTATCAATCATTTCAAATCACTCCACTGTCCAGAAAGCCGTGAAATGATAAGATTTACCAATGCCGCCGGAAAACTCCGCAATCAATTAGATAGAAATGTCCCAGCTCTAGCAGCGAGCGTGGTGAAACGACTCTATCAGGAACGCAGCGACACCACAGCGACCGAAATCACCCACGGAGGCGGCAGAGATGTCATTGTTGCCCTTGAGTCTGAGCTAGAAATAGAAAACCTAAGCTACGCCAGAGAAGTCATGAGGAAATATGGCAACCTCAGCAGCCCGAGTGTGATGGTGGCACTTGAGATGTTTCTAGATGAAGCAACCACTGAAGACAGCATCTGGATGTGCACCTTCGGAGCCGGTTTTTCTGCCCATGCCTGTGAATTAAATCGAGTGAAATAATGATCCCATTTTCTAATAGTTACATAAAACTACCTGAGCATTTCTACCAACGTGTAGAACCAGCTATAGTCCCTTCCCCTGCACTCATTGCAGTGAATGATGAGTTGGCTCGTGAACTAGGGATTGATCCCGAATGGTTGAGATCAGATGCTGGGCTAGCAGTGCTTGCTGGAAATAAAATTGCCGCTGGGTCTGAGCCATTGGCGCAAGCTTATGCTGGGCATCAGTTCGGTGGGTTTTCACCACGGCTAGGTGATGGTCGAGCTGCTCTATTAGGCGAAGTGATCGATAAAAACGGAAAGCAAAAAGACATTCAGCTCAAAGGCTCAGGTAGAACGCCATTTTCTAGATCTGGAGATGGTAAGTCTGCTCTTGGTCCAGTGATCCGCGAGTATCTCATGAGCGAGGCAATGCACGCACTAGGCGTCCCCACCACACGCGCGCTAGCTGCGGTGGCCACTGGCGAGAAAGTCATCCGTGAGGAACCCACCGATGGTGGTATTTTCACTCGCGTGGCATCTAGCCATTTGCGGGTAGGAACCTTTCAATACTTCGCTGCTAGGAACGACACAGAGGCGGTCAAAACGCTGATCGATTTCGCACTGAACAGACATTTCCCTGATGCAGTGATCTCACACTCCCCAGCCCTAACGCTGTTACAACAAGTGATCAGCGCCCAGGCCAAGCTAGTGGCGCATTGGATGTCCATCGGCTTCATTCATGGAGTAATGAATACCGATAATAGCAGCATCTCCGGCGAGACTATCGACTACGGCCCTTGCGCATTCATGGATGACTTTCATCCGAACTGTGTGTTTAGCGCCATTGATCGTGATGCGCGCTACGCATGGGGAAATCAAGCCCCGATCGCGCACTGGAACCTCACCCGTTTAGCAGAGACTTTACTACCATTGCTCGATCCTGACAAAGATGCGGCAATGAAGATAGCGGAGACGGCACTGGATGCCTACTCGGAACAGTTCATCGCTTTGTATCATCGCCATTTTAAAGCGAAACTTGCTCTAACAGATGATGCTCCCATAGAATTCATCCAAGAAACGCTCAGCTTGTTAGCGGATCAGCAGGTAGACTACACTCTGTTCTTTAGGAGACTGACTCAGTTGGCAAATAAGGAAACTGGAACTTCAAAGCTCGCAGATCTTTTCTTAGACAGCGAAGCTTGCCTTGACTGGGCAGAAACTTGGCGCACTCATCTTGATGGTGATAAAATTTTAGCTATGCAACAGATAAACCCAATTATCATTCCGAGAAACCACCAGGTAGAAGCGGCAATTCAACTTGCCTACAAAGGAGATTACACGCTATTCCATCGTCTCCATGAAGCTTGGAAAGCTCCTTTCTCAGAGAATCCAGATCACGCATATTTAGAACTCGCGCCACTGCCAGATGAACGTGTGACGCAGACGTTTTGCGGAACTTAAAGACCGAGTCTCTCGGTATGACCGACCTTTGGTTTACCGGTACTTGGGTCGACATCATTGGTAGTGAACCATTCTGCCTTTGCTTTACCATCTTCGACGCTTATTCCTAAAAAGCCTCCTCTTTTGCCGAAATACTTATGGATAGTGGGATCTGCTTTAGGAGCTCCTCCATATTTGTGCTGATCATTGATCGGCCCACATCCCATTTCCAACACCCCTGTCTTAGGATCTTTAGAGCAATACTGCCAGTGCCTATCACCGCAGATCACATAGGTATTCTTTTGTGTTTTTATAAAATCTCTTAGCTCTTGCCCTTCATTAAAGAAGGCTTTGTTAGAATGATTATCTGCCTTTCCTCTTTTATCTGGTCCCACGATAGGGCCAGGGGTGATGATGAATTTATGGGTAGCATCAGACTCCGCGATGGTTTTTTTCAGCCACGCCTTTTGCTCCTCTCCTAGAATCGTTTTATCTGGTCCATCTTTCATTCCATTATGTGATCTAAAGTCACGGTTCTCAGTCAGCCAGATTTGAACGTCCTTTCCCCATCGATAGGTCCGGTAAGTTTTTTCGCCCATTGGCACTTGCTCGCGGAAAATAGCGAGACCTTGATCAAAGCTCATGTCTCCATAAGTCTGTCCCTGAAAGCAATCATTCTTCAGCGTATCATGGTCATCCTTCATGAAATAAGAACTCACATGACGGTGTAGTTTTTTATTATGTCCATAGGAAAACATGATGTTCCACTTCGCTCTTGCTTGAGGGATGCTTTTACACAATGGCGCTTTATCATAGTAGAGAATATCTCCTGTATGGACGAAGAAATTAGGCCCGAAATCTAACATCTGTTTATAAGCTAGATGCCCATCAGCACCCGAATCAACACTTCTAACAGCTTGGCAAGTAGTCACCACAAAACGAATTGGTGGAGCTTGATCCTTCGTGGGAGCAGTTTTAAACTCACCTGTCATTTTAGAGGAAACTGGCGCATCGCTATTTTTCCTAGCCTCGACTACAAATTCATATTTCCCATGAGCATTGAGATCTTCAATCTTGAACTGATGAACAAAATCATTCTCCGCTTTGACTTTTACCCACTCTGTTTTCAGCTCCGTCACTGCTTTCCCTACTTTCCAATACAGAACCCTTACTTCTCCCTCCATCCCTGGCACAACTTCGAGAGGCATGTTTATTGCATCTTTGTCTTTATCTTTGAGCCCTTCTGTAAAAATGGGCAGTAGTCCAAACTTAGCTGTCTCTTCTTTAGTAAGCCTGCACCAAATAATCGCAGAGCTCTGGTCCACCTCACCCACTTTGATTCCACTGGCAAAATACGGACTTTCAGCATAGGAAGCGGTCATAGTGGTGGCGATGATCAAACCGGTGGATATTATTTTTGTGATTAGATTTCTCATGATACTTGTTTTAGCTAAAAAGAAAAAAGCCCACGATGGATTATCCAAAGTGGGCTTTATATAATGAAGATAGTCGCTAGCTAGCAACTACGAAATCAGATTAGGAGATCAAATCAGGCCAGTCTTCAGTGTGGAAGAACTCGCCTTCTGGCTTATCGATACGCTCGTAAGTGTGAGCACCGAAGAAATCACGCTGCGCTTGGAGGAGATTCGCAGGGAGTCTCTCCGCACGGTAAGCATCGTAGTAACTGAGTGATCCACCGAATGATGGGACTGGGATACCATTTGTAGCAGCGATAGCCACCACTTCTCTCCAGTCTTGCTGACCTGAATTTAAAACATTAGTGAAGAATGGAGCGAGCATCAGGTTAGTGAGATTAGCATCTGCCTCATAGGCTTCTGTGATGTGGTTTAGGAAGCGTGCTCGGATGATACAGCCACCTCTCCAGATGCGCGCGATCGCCCCGAGATCAAGATCCCAGCCCTTGTCTTTACCTACCTTAGCAATGAGATCTAGCCCCTGTGCATAGGAGACAATCTTCGATGCGTAGAGTGCGCTGCGCACTTTTTTCACGAGGTCTTCCTTGCTGAGTCCATCAAGTTCAAAGCTCCAGTTGTTTGGCCCCTGGAGGATACCTGAAGCTACCTTACGCTGATCTCTGAGTGAGGAAAGAATCCGTGCTTCCACTGATCCTACGATCGTTGAGAATGGCACTGCCTGCTCTACTGATTCCATGACGGTCCATCGACCAGTTCCTTTTTGGCCAGCTTTGTCCACAATAAGGTCGACGATATCTTTGCCTGTCTCAGGATCTTTTTGCTTAAAGATATTCGCGGTGATTTCGATGAGGAATGACTCTAGGTCTCCCTCGTTCCAATCAGCGAAAATTGCTGCCTGCTCTTCATTACTAAATCCTGCTGCTTTGAAAATATTATAAGCCTCACAGATGAGCTGCATGTCACCGTATTCGATACCGTTGTGCACCATCTTAACGAAATGACCTGCGCCACCTTCGCCAATATGAGTCACACATGGAACGCCATCTACTTTCGCAGAAATGGCTTCAAAGATAGGCTGCATGATTTCCCATGTGCTCTCTGGTCCGCCCGGCATGATGGATGGCCCCTTGAGTGCACCTTCTTCACCACCAGAAACTCCAGCACCAATAAATCTGAAGCCTTTTTCTGAGAGATACTTTTCTCTGCGCTCAGTATCTGTGTAGAGTGTGTTCCCTCCATCGATGATGATGTCATCTGGATCCAATAGAGGAATCAGTGACTCGATCACTGCATCCACAGGTCCACCAGCCTTCACCATGATCTGGATCTTGCGGGGAGTCGCTAGGCTATTTACGAAGCCTTCGAGAGTCTCCTCACCTACTAAATTTTTATCTGAATTTTCTGCGATGAATTCATCCATCACTGAAGTCGTGCGGTTATACACGGAAACTTGGAAGCCTCTGCTCTCTACGTTGAGAACGAGGTTTTGCCCCATCACTGCTAGACCGATCAGGCCGAAGTCGCTTTTTTTAGTATTACTCATAATTATTATTGGTTGAAAATTATTGGAAGTTGTGGGAATTAGTATTGTCTATGTTGGCATTGTCAACAAAGTTCATTTTTTACGCAACGAGAAGTTGCCGAAATGTCATACTTTATGCAGACTACCTACAGATCCCGTGAATATACCTAACTCAATTACAGCTTTCCGACTCGTCCTGACTGCAGTTTTCATCGCAGCTATCACCATGCAGCAGCCATGGGCGAACATACTCGCACTCATCACCTTCATTGTAGCCGCCGCTTCGGATTGGTTCGATGGCTACTTCGCACGCAAGCTAGACCTCGTCACCTCACTGGGAAAACTACTTGATCCTTTAGCTGACAAAATTTTAGTAGCCGCGGGATTCATCTACCTAAGCTCTAACTTCTATACCAAAGGCCTCTGCCCCGTCTGGGTCAGCTGCGTGATCATCGGCAGAGAATTCATGGTCACAGGGTTGCGCCAAATCGCCGTCGAGCAAGGAGTCGTCATCGCAGCAGACAAACTCGGTAAATGGAAAACCACGTTCCAGCTCACCTTCATCATCACCTGCCTCACCTACATCGCCTTCGAACCCATTAAGGACAACAACTGGTTCACCACACTTTTCTACACCCTCTCTAATCCAGACAACTACCTCATGCCCATCACCCTCTGGGGAGCGGTAGCACTCACGCTCATTTCTGGCTGGAATTATTTATGGGGAAGTAGAGAGTTTTTGAAAGGGTAGCTCTCTGAAGCTAGACCTGCCTGCCCAAGAAATATTAAGATCACTGCTGGTTCCTAATCATTGGCTTCACTGTAAAAAAGAAATCTTTCAAACCCGTCACATTTTTTGCGTTGCACTGATTTGTAATAAATGGCTAAATGTTAGTAAGTCTTAACAGATTGTTTAAAACCGAACTACATTTACTTAAAATGAATCAGCAAAGTAACTCGCAAACTCAATCTAGAAGCCGGATCCATGACCATTGCGTCTTGGTCTTGAACCGAAATTGGCAAGCCATCTCAGTCATCAGTCCGGCAGACGCATTTTCTCATATTGTCTCAGGAAGTGCTGACGGATTAGAAATAGATGGTGATCATAACATGGCACCAATCGCCTGGAACGCTTGGATGAAATTAAGCATCCGCGATCGTGACCACTCCATAGGCACACCACATGGGGCTGTCAGGATCCCGACTATTATTATCCTCAAGCACTTTAATAAGGTTCCGCTTTTCCGCCCTAAATTTGGACTCAAGGCATTGTGGCTTCGCGATGGTGGCATGTGCCAGTATTCTGGTAAAACATTGAATCTTTCAGAGGCCAGTATTGACCATGTTATGCCGCAGTCTCGAGGCGGTGAGACTAGCTGGGAGAATTGTGTGCTCTGCGAGCGCCTCCTCAACTCGCAAAAAGGAGATAAGACCCCTGCCGAGGCTGGGCTAAAACTCCGCAAAACACCACGCGAGCCAAAAGCTATACCAGTGACTCTTACTTTGAAAAATGCACTAGGTATAAAGGATTGGCAGTTTTTCTTACTGACTAAGGCAGCGTAGCGAGCCCATTGCTCAGGTGACAATATTATCACCTAAATATAATATATCAGTCATCACGGATACATTATTCATCATTTATGTATCAGAAACTATCTCGTCTTTTTTTCGTCACCCCCCTTGTTCTCGCCCTTACCCAATGTGCTCAGCAGCCTAACATTCCTGAAAACTCCACCGCGGAATCTGGGTTTCAGAAAAATAATGTCAGAAAAGTAATCACCTACGACACTCCAGGAAGATGCAGTGAAATTATTTCATACTCCGCCCCCACAAGACTCCTGCTCACCACGAATTCTGTCTCTAAGGATATTAGCGTTCTCTCCGTTCCAGATCTGAGCACAGGAAAAATTACCCCTATCGATATCAATCCAGACAAATCTGGTATCCAAGGAATAGATACTAATGGAGAGCCTACGAGCGTGGCGGTGCATCCTCATAAAAATATCGCACTTGCAGCTGTCAATGGTCTATCGAGTAGGATCGTGGCCATTGACCTAAATGCTGCTAAATCAGGGAAAACTAAATTTATTCTCGATCAAGAAGTCGGCATCCATCTTGACAGCATCGCCATCTCTCCAAACGGCAAATGGGTAGTGATCGCGGATGAAGCAGAGGGCAGTAGCAGCACCGCTGGGGCAATACTTCTGATGGATATTTCCAAACTAGGAACTACCGACCGCTTGCCAGTTTATAAAGTGCCAGGCCTAGCATCTGCCCTCAGTAGACCAGCCGGAAGAGTGGAACCTGAGTTTGTCTGTATTGACTCAAATTCCAGATTCGCCGCCATCGCTTGCCAGGATGACAACGCCATAGTCATCGTCCCGTTGAGTTCCAGCCCTCGGGTATCTAGTGTCATCAAGCTACCTAGTGGATCACTTCCAGATGGAGTAAATCTCATTAACTATGGAAAACGCATCCTCCTCAGCATCGCAGAAGAAGGAACTGACACCGTATCTATCTATATGATGGATCCTACTAATCTCAACCAAGCACCGCAGTTGATCACTAGAATGAATGTGAGAGCTCTCAGTGGCAAAGGTGATCGCTGTGATCCCGAGGGTGTTTATATGTTCAGGCAGAGTGGCAAACTCTACCTCGCTGTGGCGATAGAACGCGCTGATAGAGTCCTCATCATGGATATTTCAAATCCAGCTAAACCTAAAAAAGTAGCAACCATCCCCGTGGGTAGCAGACCAGAAGGTATCATCGTGCAGAAGCAAGGCGGTAAAACTTACGTCCTAACAGGCGATGAAGGCAAGCCAGGCAAGGGAGAAGTCAGCATTATCGAAATACGCTAAGTCCTCACAGATCAATCTGAAAGTAAATCTGAAAGTATCTAAACCAGGATGTGACTGTTTCTTCACATTAAAAAAATTCTATATTTGATCCAATCTGACAAAACAAACGCAGGTATGAAGAGAATTAGTTCACGAAGAACAAATATTCATACTCATTTTCTATCACAACCAACAACAACCATGGAAAACAAAGTAGTAAAAACAATGATCGGTGCTGTAGCTTTATCTAGCGCAGCAATGGCAGGACCTATTACAGATACAGCAGTAGGGCCAGTAGCAACACCAACCACAAATGGAGGAGACTTTTGCAACACACTGCAGAACTTCGGGACACTTTATAAAGACAAAAGCAATCCTTACATCCAGGAAGTAACTGTTTTCGGTCGCTTTCAAGGACAGTATGCCTATGTTGATGGGTCTGATGTAAATGGTCAAGACTTCAACCGCGACTTCGAGGAAGTACGCCGTCTCCGTGCAGGTATAAAAATTAAAGCATTCAACGGATTCCAGCTCAAAGCTAACGTCAACCTTGAAGATGATGATAAACCAACTGGCGGTGATCGTGAGTTTGGATATCAGAGCTTTGATCAGTTTAAAGCTTCATACCAGATGAAGGACGTAATGGGGTTTGACTCACTTCAGCTTACCTATGGTCGCCACAAGATCAAAGTAGGACACGAGTCACACACATCTTCTAAGAAGATCAAAACCGTCGAACGTTCTTCGCTCTCCAACAAAATCTATGACAACCGTTACACTGGCTTCATGCTTGAAGCTGAGCGCGGCGGCATGGAAGGAACACTCGCCATACTCAGCCTTGATGAAAGCGACTTCGTAGGAAACTGGGATGCAGGAAATGCAATCTATGCTAGCACAGGCTTCGAAGCTATGGGCGGTGATGTCCTCCTCGACGTATTCTATAATCTAGACCAGGGAACTGCAGACGATCAAGTAGGTGTCGGCTACGAGTGGGTGGCTTCGGCTGCCTGGGACGGAAGCATCGGTGACTGGGATCTCATGGTTAACCTTGCAATAGGTGATAACGGAGATGATAGCAATGCAGACCGTGAGGGAGCATTCTACGGTCTCGTGGTCATGCCTTCAAAGTACATCGTCGAAGATAAGGTTGAGTTTGTTGCTCGTTACCAATTTCAGGGATCTACCGAAGCTGAAGGGATTCGTACCAATTCTCGTTACGTTCGCCGTGCAGAGCTAGGTGCTACAGATCTGGGTAGTGGTCGTGGAGATTCACATCATAGTATCTATACTGGACTAAACTACTTCTTCTGTGGTCATAACAGCAAGATCATGACAGGTGTAGAATATGAGACACTCTCAGCTGAAGATGGAGACGTCGATGCAACGACTCTCTGGCTTGCATACAGAATGTTCTTTTAAGCTCATTACAACGAGCACTCTGGTTCTCATGAAAATAATGCACCATGTCTGGTAGTAAATGTTTCATGTCATACTGAACATTAGTTCAGGACGCAGCTTCTCTAACCAGAAGCTGCGTTTTTTTGTGCTTGCAGCGCATTGATTGGTCATTGGTTAATTGATCCTCCAGAATGAAGCCTGACTTCTCGGTTCGTTTCGTCTTTCAACTATCAAGCAAGGTCAACCAATAACCATATAATGGATCTGACTGCCATCATACCATTTGAACAGTGATCGTGTTTTGCTCTTCCCCAGTCAGCTTTGCTGCACTTTCAAATCATTCCATCAAACGATCAATCCACTATAACTGTGAGGATGGTATAAGACGTTCGAGCTAGTTTTATAAGCTAGAATTTCACAAAAAAAAGACGCATCGTAAGCGATGCGCCTTTCTAAAAATAGTGTGGTAAATCTCTGGGAGATTATCTTGAGTAAAGTTCAACAACGAGCTGAACGTTTACACCGTGATCCATGTCCTCTTCTTCAGGGATGCGGGCAACTGTTCCTGCCATTGCATCGCGATCGAGTGTGAGCCACTCCTTAAGTGGAGCTGCTTGAGTGAGGTCTAAGGCGCGGAGTCCAAGCTGCTGTGAAGCTGCTCTCTCTCCTACCTTGATGACGTCACCTGGCTTGCACTGGAAAGACGCAATGTCTGTCTTAGTGCCATTCACAGTGATGTGACCGTGGTTCACTAGCTGACGTGCAGCTGAGCGAGTGTTTCCGAGTCCGAGTCTGTAACATACATTATCAAGACGAGTCTCAAGAAGCTGAACAATAGCGTCACCAGTTACACCACGGCGACGTGCTGCTTCATGGTAATATCCGCGGAACTGCTTCTCTAGAACTCCGTATTGGAAACGTAGTTTCTGCTTTTCACCGAGAGCGACTGAATACTCTGACTTCTTCTTACGTCCAGCGCGGAATCCGTGCTGTCCTGGAGGGAAGTTTCTGCGTTCAAGTGCCTTTGATGGACCGAAGAGTGCTACTCCGAATCGACGACTGATTTTATCTTTTGGGCCAATATAGCGTGCCATAATTTAAAAGTTGTTAGTAGTTAGTGTTAAGTAGTTAATTATACGCGACGCGCTTTCTTAGGACGGCAGCCATTGTGAGGAATTGCTGTGACGTCTTTAATTTTCGAAATCTCAAGTCCGAGTCCCTGTGCTGCTCGCACTGCTGACTCACGACCTGCGCCCGGTCCCTTAACACGCACCTCAACAGTCTTAAGACCGTGAGACATTGCCTGACGGCATGCGTCTTGGGATACTACCTGAGCTGCGTATGCGGTGCTCTTACGAGAACCCTTGAAGCCCATCTTACCAGCGGATGACCAACCGATGGAATTACCCATTGGATCAGTAACGCTAACGAGAGTGTTGTTAAAAGTAGCTGTTACGTGGACGATTCCTGTCGCAACATTCTTGCTTCCTTTTGCTTTGTGAATCTTTACAGACTCTTCTTCACCACCTGCGATTTCAGCGAAGATATCTTTCTTCTTCTCATCTTTCTTAGGAGCGTCTTTTTCAGCTGCTACCTTATCGGCTGCGGCTTTATCAGTGGCTGGAGCTTCCTCGGCCTTCTTCTCTGCTTTAGGTGCGGCATCCTTTGCAGGTGCTTTAGCAGGTGCCTCTTTTGCAGCGGCAGCAGGTTTAGCTACTGCTTTCGCTTCCTTTTCAGGTTTCGGCGTATCAGCTGCTTCTTTGTTATTTTCTTCAGACATTAGTTTAAATGGTCTCTAGTTAATGGGTTTACTTCTTGCCCGGTGCAGAAACTGAACGCTTCTTACCTTTACGAGTGCGTGCATTTGTCTTAGTACGCTGACCCCTTACAGGAAGTCCACGCTTATGACATTGGCCGCGGTAGCAGTTGATGGATTGAAGACGCTTCAAGTTGCCCTGAAGTTCACGACGAAGGTCACCTTCAATGATGAACACTTCTTGAGTAATCACTGACGCGATCTTCACTAGTTGTTCTTCTGAAAGCTTGCCTGTACGGATATCTGGACTTACGCCTGCTTGATCTAAGATCTTAGCTGATCGTGTGGTCCCAATACCGTAAATATATTGGAGAGAAGCTTCGATGCGCTTCTCGTTTGGAATTTCTATTCCGAAAATACGTGCCATAATGATACTCTATTTTTCGTGGTTAATAACTGTGCTCCGCAGATTGTTTATGCGCACTGTGCGCAAAGCGGGATGGGTCATTTAGCAAAACACACCAGAGATGCAAGTCATTTATAGCTTTTTTATTCAAATCCGTGATGACTGATGAGCTAGTTAGAAGAGGTGATGATTTGCGTAACTTCTCCCTTAGTTGGAAATTGCCCCGTTTTTTTCTTATCATAGGTAACCTCCCCATCCACAGTGACGATGAAGACACCCCCGCTTCCTGCGTTTAGTTCTGAGTCCACATTAAATGATTCCTTTAATTCTGCTGCTAGACTAGCCGCATTAGGTTGATAGTTTCACATCCCTCAGTATTCAATTTCAATTTTCATGCCCCTTTCTACCTTATCCCATTCACTCTTTCCAAGACTTTTTTAGATAATCTGATTTTGCGGCTCTCATTTCTTACTCTGAGACAATGATAACCCTAGTTAGCGGCTCAAAATTATGGACTTAGAATCGATAGAGATCTTATCATCGATCTCAGAGCCATAAAAAAGAATGGTGAAACCCAAATCTTTAAAAAAATCTAACCATTATATGATTTACGAGATACTATGGAAAATTTAATCATTTAGTTTGCTTAAATTTTTTAATATTGGATGGAGATATCTCGAAAACTTATACACATTATTAAAAAGGTTAGTTCAGTTGCATTAATGCTCAATAAAAACTAAGATTATTTTTCTTAAAAATCATCACTTATCTCTTGCTGTTAAGTAATTTTATAAGCGATAATTTTTTTAAGATTTAAGTTTACCAACCAATCACACCATGAGCCTCAGAAAACAACTAAACGGAGCATTACCGGACATCCTGCCTGCTAACCCCAAAAATGCGATTAAAGGCACAGAACTCATTCGCCTTATCCGACTCAAGATCGAAGGGAATTATTCAGACGCTTCGCTTCGCTACCATTTTTCCATCATGTCATGTGATCCCGGCTCACCGATCGCTAAAGTGGAGAAAGGTCAAGGTTACTACAGACGCACCGCCCCTGTACCCGTCTTATCTAGCGCTAAAGAAATTTTATCATTATCACAAGGTCGCTTAGAGGACTTTGGCGCGAACAAGGAAGTCATCGACATCGCACTGATGCGGGTGAAGAAATTTCGCGCTATCGTGCATCGCTGGGCAGAGGTAAATGGCAAACAGCCATTCATTTTTAGAGAACCGTTCCAGGCAAACGCCCCTATAGGCAACCTCTGGAAATTCCCAGAAATGGTCATGGTTGATTGGGAAGGTGCTATGGATCAGTTCGAAGTAGATCCCCTATTCCAGCTTAAGAGCACGCTCCAGCTACCAGCTTTTAGACTCATCGCATCCCGTCTCTATATGCAGGCGGGCTTACACTCATTCCGTGAAGATTTCTTCCAAGCACTGAGTTCATCAGAGTGGGCTAATGCCGGCGAGATCTACTACGCAGGGCCCATAGAAGATGAAGCACTAGCTGAGGCTTACCGCAGGCTGAATGCTAAGTTCGGTATCGGGGTCACTAGCTTCGGGCTCAGCTCCACCCAGCTTGATGATCTCCCACGCCCTGCAGAAATCCTCAATGCTCAGCCGAGAGAAACTGAGGCACTCATGGAGAGACTAGAGATCAACCGTATCGCTAGCCCAGTCTCGCGTGATCACATAGACTGGACCGCTCTCGACTCTATTCGCAATGACTCAGATGAGATCAACAAGCTATTCAGCTGGCTAATTGAAGGCATCAACAGTAAGAATCCTAAACCTTACCTTACGGACTAATCAACGTATCCTTTTCCATTAAGAGATTTTAAAAATACTTATTATGTCTGATTCCCAGCTATCACCTCCCCGGACATGGGCAGAAATAGACCTCTCAGCCCTGAGACATAATCTTCAGGTAGCACGCGCTATTTCTGGCCAGTCGATCATGGTCGTGCTCAAGGCCGCCGCATATGGCCATGACATCAAGAAGATAGCCCAAGCTCTCGACCAAGAAGACATTGCGTTTTACGGCGTGGCCAGCGTCATCGAAGCACGCCGCATCCATAGCACAGGGAGTAAGGCTAGGATCTATCTGTTAGGTCCCACGCTCGCGGATGAGCGGGCAGAAGTAGTGATCCATGGATGGACTCCATGCATATCGAGTCTAGAAGAGGCTCAGCAGTTCAGCGAATTAAACACTGGCAATTCACCACTAGCAGTCCATATCACCGTCGATACAGGCATGGGTAGAGGTGGGTTTCTCCCAACCACACTCAGCTCCGCACTTAGCGAAATTTTAAAACTTAAGAACATCATAGTCGAGGGCATCGGCTCTCATCTACCATCAGCGGATGAAGACCGAGAATTCACCCTGTCGCAGTTTAAAGCATTCAACAGTATTGTAGAAAAATGTGATTATCCATTTAAATACATCCATCTAGCCAACTCAGCGGGCATTCTAGACTACTCCACATCCGTCACCAATATCTGTAATCTCTGCCGCCCTGGCCTCATGCTCTATGGAGTTTCTCCGATGGAAAAATACCAGAGCCAGCTAAAGCCAGTGATGGCTCTCAAATCAAAGATTACCATCATCCGTGAACTACCCGCTGGCCATGGAGTCTCTTACGGCAGATCCGTGCTCTTAGATAAGCCCACCCGAGTCGCCACCATTGGAGCCGGCTATGGCGATGGCTACCCGCGCTCGGTTTCAGCGAACAATGCGGCAGTCATCATCCGTGGCGTTCGCTGTCCCATTATCGGCAGAGTTACCATGGACCAAATCATGATCAATGTCAGCGGACTACCAGAAGCGACGGCTGGCGATGAAGTAGAGCTTTTCGGTCAGAATATCAGCGTCACCGAGGTCGCCAAAAATGCCGGGACCATTTCCTGGGAAATCCTCACCAGAATCACCCCACGCGTCACCAGAACCTATCTGAACGAGTAGGATTCTATCATTGCCAAACTGCGGATTCTATGCTCTTTTATGAGCAATGAAAAGTCACTATCTCACCAGCATCTCAGCGTCCCTCATCACCGCTCTCAGTATGCCTAGCACCCTTATGGCACAACAGCCAGAAACACCTGCTAAACCTGCCCTAGCGCCAGAAATCGAAGAAGAGGTAGCCGAGATCCCTAAAGACCTTATCGAGGATCCACATGTTCGCGAGGAGCTCGGCATCAATGAATTCACAGCACCTTCTATCCGTCTCATTTTTGATGACCTAGACCAGCTAACGCCGATGCCGGTTAGGGAGACAAGGCACGTGTTACCAGAGCGTATGCCGCTCAGCCGCACCGATCTTGCATTAGAAATCGGCTTTCTCATCGCAGATGGATTCCTCGCCGTACAGCATGGACACATCGAGGACATCGAACCAATCGCTAAGAACCTTTCTAAATATGGCCGTGCACTAGGCGCAGGTGACAGAGTAAACCGCCACGCTAAATCACTTCTAGAAAACGCTAAGAAAAAGAACATCGAGGCTCTAAAGAACGAGCTCTCTGCGACTCAGAAAGATGTGGAGAAGGAACTTGTACAGCTTAAGGATGCCGATTTAGCGCACCTGATTTCGCTCGGTGGATGGATTCGCGCGCTCGAATGTGCCTCCGCGGCAGTAAACAAAGAATTTACCGAAGAACGCGCCAACCAGCTCTTCAGAGAAGACATCGCTGACTATTATGAGGGCTCCATCGGCGGGTTAGAACCACGTATTTCAAAGAAGCCCACCTTCGTCGCCATCAGAGAAATCTGCGCAGGACTCAAAGTCACCATGACCCTCGCCCCAGACGAGGAACCATCCGAAGCCAAGGTAAAAGAAATCACTACCCAAGCTAAAAGACTAGCGCTGCTGGCACTGACGCGTGAGAAGTAAAAGCTCACCTCTAAGAAATCATTGATATTAAGGTGATCGGTCTTGTCTCGCTCGGAGGTGCAATCACCGCAGACATCGCTAAGTATGCGCTTAACGAGCCCATCAAACAGAACGACATCATCCTTCTCCATCAACTACAAAGGAGTCCCTAAAATGGTGCTGACGGAGCAAGAACTAGAATACTCAGAGAGGGAACAAAATGTCCACGACGTGCTCTTCATGAAGCGTGGTAAATTCACACGTTTCCTTGAAATTCATCCTATTTGTTAAATGTTACCTGCATAGGTAAAGGGTTACTCGTAACTGATTATCCATCTATCAGCCTAGAAGTCGGACGCAACATCCCGAACATCGAGATCCCCATCCCAGCCAAATACATTCGCAAACTCATTGAGCAAGCAACCGCTATGCAATCTAAAACTTAATCTATCATTTTAAACAAGCTAGCAGCGATCAAAAGCTGTTAGATTTTTGGTCTTTATCCTGTGAATTACTTAATAAAAACTACTTGCTAGAAAATGATGCCAGTTTAAATTAATGCTATGAACGATCAAAACATCGCTATTTGCAAAGAAATTGAATCACATCTAAATGATAATATGGAAAGTAATGCTCGGAAATTACTAGAGCGTGACCAAATATTACAAACAGAGTTAGATTTATTTGAACAAACACTCCTTCCTAACCAACAGCAACATTGGAATCTTATCCGTAACCAGATGGATAACATGCGGATGTATGCTAAACTTGGTAAAATGCGCCTGATGGACAGTGATGAAAACGTCACTAAATTATTCGGTGACTATCAAAATGAATTAAGCGCTAACAGTGATTACGATGAGGCAGCGCTCCAACTCAATCTTGAAATGCACCAGCCAAGCGGAATCGGAGGGATTTTTAAATCACTCTTCATGTGGAAGGACACACCAGAAGAAAGAGTTAAAGAAAACAAACAAAAGTAATTTAACAAAATGAGTGGAACAGCACGACAATGGCTGATAGCCCTCATTACTCGCTTGCAATCCTCTCTGAATTAATCTTTTATGACCTAAAAAAATGAGGGTTTTACATCTTCAGACATCACCTCTAATATCACCTCATCTACCTATTTTACATCTGGCAGCACTCTTACTAACTTACAGCTAAATCAATAATCAAAACATCTTATTTATGGAAAATCAAACTGAAACATCTGAACTAAATGATAGCAGCCCAGGCGACAGCACAGGCAAATGTCCATTCAATCACGGACAAGCCGCAGGCGGACATAGCCACGGGAAGACCAACCAAGAATGGTGGCCTAATAAGCTCGATCTTAGTATTCTGCGTCAACATTCATCACTTTCAAATCCAATGGATGAAGATTTCGATTACGCTGCAGAATTTAAATCGCTAGATTTAGAAGCACTTAAAAAAGATCTAACAGATCTGATGACAGAATCTCAAGACTGGTGGCCAGCAGACTACGGTCACTACGGCCCGCTTTTCATACGTCTCGCTTGGCATAGTGCCGGCACTTATCGTACCGCCGATGGACGTGGTGGCTCATCCACCGGCTCACAACGTTTCGCACCACTCAACAGCTGGCCAGACAACGGCAACCTAGATAAGGCGCGCCTGCTACTCTGGCCAATCAAGCAAAAATACGGACGTAAAATTTCCTGGGCTGACCTGCTCGTCCTAGTTGGAAATGTGGCTCTGGATTCTATGGGCTTCAAAACCTTTGGCTTCGCCGGTGGACGCGAGGACATCTGGGAACCTGAACAGGATATTTACTGGGGGCCTGAAAGCGAATGGCTTGCCGACGAGCGCTACACAGGTGACCGGGTACTTGAAAACCCGCTTGCCGCAGTGCAAATGGGCCTTATTTATGTGAATCCAGAAGGGCCTAATGGTAACCCAGACCCCATCGCATCCGCGCGAGATATCCGTGAAACATTCGGACGTATGGCGATGAATGACGAGGAAACTGTGGCACTCATCGCAGGAGGACATACCTTCGGAAAAAGCCATGGAGCCGCAGATCCAGATGAATACGTAGGACCAGAGCCAGAGGGCGCACCGATCCAAGAACAAGGGCTCGGTTGGAAGAACTCATTCGGCACTGGTAACGCTGGCGACACCATCACCAGTGGACTCGAAGGCGCATGGACCACCCAGCCTACAAAATGGACCAATGATTACTTCAATCACCTCTTCGGCTTCGAATGGGAACTCTTTAAAAGCCCTGCTGGAGCACATCAATGGCGCCCTAAAAACGGTGCTGGAGCAGGCACCGTCCCAGAAGCACATGACTCCAACAAGAAGACTCACCCTTTCATGTTCACCACAGACATCGCACTCAGAGAAGATCCTGTTTACGAGAAAATTTCACGTCGTTTCCATCAGAACCCTGACCAGTTTGCCGATGCATTTGCCCGTGCATGGTTCAAACTCATCCACCGTGATCTAGGACCAGTAGCCTGCTATGTGGGTAATGACATCCCAGATGAAGAACTAATCTGGCAGGATCCTATCCCAGCGGTTGATCACCCTCTTATCGATGACGCAGACATCGCGTTACTGAAAGAAAAAATCTCTGCTACTGAACTCACTGTTTCCCAGCTCGTTTCCACTGCTTGGGCGTCTGCATCTACGTTCCGTGGGTCAGATAAACGTGGGGGTGCCAATGGCGCACGTATCCGATTAGCTCCGCAGAAATTCTGGGAAGTCAATCATCCGTTCCAGCTCGCTACAGTGTTAGGCGAGTTAGAGTCTGTGCAATCTGAATTTAACAGTGATGATAAAAAAGTCTCACTCGCAGACCTCATCGTCCTAGCTGGATGCGTGGGAGTAGAAAAGGCTTTAATGAATGCAGGAATAACGATGTCAGTCCCATTTTCACCAGGTAGAGCAGATGCAACCGCCGAGCAGACTGATGTGGAATCCGTAGCCTTTCTTGAGCCACAGGCTGATGGATTCAGAAACTACCTTAAGGCACAATACACCGTTACTGCCGAGAAACTTCTCATTGATAAAGCGCAGCTCCTCACCCTAACTGTTCCAGAAATGGCCGTCCTACTAGGTGGAATGCGCGTGCTAGATACCAATTACGATGCATCTGATCACGGAGTCTTTACTGAAAATAAAGAAGCACTCACGAATGACTATTTCGTCAACCTACTCGATATGCGCACTACCTGGAAAGAAACTTCACCATCCGAACAAGAGTTCCAAGGCACCGACCGTGCCACAGGTGATGCGAAATGGTCAGCAACTCGAGTCGACCTCATCTTTGGCTCAAACTCTGAGTTACGCGCCATCGCAGAAGTTTACGCGACATCTGACAGCAAAGAAAAATTCGCCCAAGACTTCGTCAAAGCCTGGGACAAGGTGATGAACCTAGATCGCTTTGACCTAAAGTAGCCGATTCAGTGATATCGACCAGTAGTCGACGCCAAATACAAAAAAGCCACTCAGAAGACTGAGTGGCTTTTATTATGATTTGTTAGCTTACTTCGTAGATGCTTTCTCGTCTGATTTTGGCTTCCGCTTGAGTGGCTTGAAGCTGAGTTCTTCTGTGCCTTTCTTGCGGGTGACTTTGACGTTGTCGCCTTCTTTTACGTCTCCTTTTAGGAGTGCCTCGGCAAGCGGGTCTTCCATGAAGCGTTCCACTGCACGGCGCATCGGTCTGGCTCCGTACTTAGGATCGTAGCCTTTTTCGATGAGTAAATCGCGGGCCGATTTATCGAGCTTAAGCGTAATCTCTTTTTCTTCGAGTCTCTTATAGAGCTTGCTGCACTCTAGATCCACGATGACATCGAGATCCTTCTTCTCAAGCGCATGGAAGACAATGAGTTCATCAAGCCGGTTGAGAAATTCTGGTTTGAAATACTTACTAGATTCATCAAGCGTCTTGGCTTTCATTCCTTCGTAGTCCGCCTCGTCTTCATTCATGGCACCAAAGCCTAATGAAGTCTGACGCTTCACAGTTGCAGCACCCACGTTTGAAGTGAGGATGATGATCGTGTTTCGGAAATCAATCTTACGTCCAAAACTATCAGTCACCATTCCCTCTTCGAGAATCTGGAGCAAGAGGTTCATCACATCTGGGTGAGCTTTTTCGATCTCATCAAACAGAATAACCGAGTAGGGCTTACGGCGAACTGCTTCTGAAAGCTGGCCGCCTTCTTCATAACCCACGTATCCCGGCGGTGATCCAATCAGTCTGCTCGTTGAGAATTTCTCCATGTATTCTGACATGTCGATCTGGATGAGTGAATCGCTGTCGCCAAACATGAATTCTGCAAGGTTACGTGCAAGGTAAGTTTTACCAACACCAGTAGGTCCTAGGAATAAGAATGAACCGATCGGTCGGCGCGGGTCTTTGAGGTCTGCACGAGAGCGACGGAGTGCCTTACTGATGGCAATCACAGCTTCGTTTTGACCGATGACTCGGGTTTTGAGATCCTCTTCCATCTTGAGTAATTTCTCGGCTTCCTTTTCCTCCATACGCTGGAGTGGGATACCAGTCCACTTAGCAACGACGGTCATGATGTCGTCCTCATTGACCTCGATGATGCTCTCATCACTTTCCGCTTTCCACTCAGCGAGGATATTTTCCAGCTTTAACTTGGCTTTCTTTTCTTCATCGCGGCAGGAGGCTGCCTTCTCAAAATCCTGTTCATCAATAGCGCCAACTTTCGCTTTATTGATCTGCTGGATTTCTGCTTCTAGCTCTTTTAGTGCTGGGGGGCGAGTCATCTGACTGATCCGCGCACGAGAGCCCGCTTCATCGAGGACATCGATCGCTTTATCCGGAAGGAATCTTCCAGTTAGATATCTTGAAGAGAGTTTCACTGATGCTTCGAGCGCGGCTTCTGTGTATCTCGCTTTGTGGTGAGACTCGTATTTCTCACGAAGTCCGTGGAGGATTTTCACGGTGTCTTCCTGCGATGGCTCTTCCACTCTGACCTGCTGGAAACGTCGCTCAAGAGCTGAGTCTTTCTCGATAAATTTTCTGTATTCATTCAATGTGGTCGCACCCACACATTGCAGTTCGGCTCTACTTAGTGCTGGCTTGATAATATTTGATGCGTCCATAGCACCCTCCGCTGAGCCTGCACCCACGATGGTGTGAAGCTCATCGATAAAGAGAATGACGTCTCCGACTTTTCTTATCTCATCCATCACCGCCTTAATGCGTTCTTCAAATTGACCACGGTATTTAGTGCCGGCCACCATGAGGGCTAGATCGAGGGTGATGACCTTTTTATCCCTGAGTAGCTCTGGAACATTTCCGGTAACAATTTCCTGTGCGAGGCCTTCTATAATTGCAGTCTTCCCCACACCTGCTTCACCCACTAACACGGGGTTATTTTTAGTGCGGCGGCAAAGAATCTGGATCACTCGCTCAGTCTCAGATTGTCTACCGATGACTGGGTCTAGCTTTCCTTCCTTTGCCATTAAGGTAAGATCTCTACCAAATGCCTTGAGTGCCGGCGTCTTGGTTTTTTCTTTGCCATCTTTAGATTCTTCCTCTTCTTCATCATCTTCAAATGCTTCAAAGATATCCTCATCATTATCCTCTGGGTCGAAATTAGGATCAATCTCTGCGAGAACTTCCTGGCGGGCGCTCTGGATATCTATGTCGAGGCTATTGAGAACTCTTGCAGCCACGCCTTCGCCTTCGTGAAGTAACCCTAACAAAAGATGCTCGGTTCCTACATAAGAATGGTTGAGTTGCTTGGCTTCCTTATCTGCTAGACTGAGGACCTTCTTCACTCTTGGAGTGTAAGGGATCTGACCAGAAATAGGTTGATCTGGGCCAGTGCCGACCTGCTTCTCGACTTCTACGCGGACGGTGTCTAACTTTAGCCCCATCTTTTCTAGGACATTGACAGCGACTCCCTGGCCTAACTTGATGAGACCTAACAGCACGTGCTCGGTGCCCACATAGTTGTGGTTAAACCTCTCCGCTTCTTTACGGGCGAGTGCGAGTACTTGTTGTGCTCTTGGAGTGAAATTATTCATTCTTCTTTAGTCTGTGGGTGGCTCAATGGGAAGCTCATCACCAGCATCGATGTTGTTTACTTCATTTTCTATTATACTATTAGCAGGGGGATCAAGATTTTGCAACTGATCACGGATAATTTCTGCACGAATTAGGTCTCTTTTCTCAGGTTCTAGCTCTTTTCCGGCGTATAATTGCAGATGCGCCGGCTGAATTTCCATCATCAGCTCATCACAAATCTGCATGGTGCCCTCTGGAAAATAACCGAGATCTGCACCAAGTCTGAGCAGAGAAATATGCGTGAATGCTTCCTTAGAATCAAACAGATGAGCATGCTTGAGGAGCCCATAGGCTCTACCGATTTTGTCGGTAAGCTGGTCTGACTCTTCCTCCATCATTTTGAGTCTAGCATTGCGCTCATGGTTCGCGACCTGATTGATCACACGCTCTAATCGATCAATGATCACCTCCTCGGACTCGCCCAGTGTGGATTGATTTGAAATCTGAAATAAGTCTCCAA
This sequence comes from uncultured Verrucomicrobiales bacterium, assembly GCA_963934155.1. GTDB lineage: Bacteria > Verrucomicrobiota > Verrucomicrobiia > Verrucomicrobiales > Akkermansiaceae > Rubritalea. The sequence continues at coordinate 29,498 of CAWVXI010000016.1, forward strand.
GAGACTCCGTGCCCTCACCAAAAAGACCTCTAACAGCAAGACCTATCTTACTCACCGCCTGAAGTACCTGACCGATCTGATCGGTAAGGACTAGAGCGGGCAAATGAAGCATCGCAGAAGCACGCATCCCAGTGCCTAAATTAGTAGGGCATGCAGTAATGTAGCCTAGCTTGCCATCGAAGGCATAACTGAGTTTGGTTTCTAGCTGTCGGTCAATAGAGTCTAACAGATCATAAGCTTCTCGCAGATGCATGCCGGCGAAGATGGACTGCATCCGCAGATGATCTTCCTCATTCACCATCAATGAGAGCGATTGCTTTCTATTCACTACGGCAGCACATCCATCACCCCTAGCGGCTTGCTCGCGGCTGATAAGGTGGCGCTCTACCATGACCTGTTTTTGGAGTGAATCCAGCTCCGATAACTCCTGCGCGAAACCGTTCTTCATCTTATTGAGCCCTTTGATTTCCGGCAGGATCGTTTTTAAAATCTCTTTCCGCTCCTCCTTCATCGCCCATCCAGGGAATGGCAAGTCACGGAGGTTACGCGCTAAGCGAATGCGGCTAGTGATGACCACCGCATTGTCCTTGCTTTTACCCGTCATCCAGTCTGCCGGATGCTTCACCAGTGTGGAAAACCTCATCATGTTATTTAGCACCTCCGACTTCTACCGCTAAGGAATCCTGAAATTTAGCCAGCTCATCTTTAAGCTTTCCTGCCTTTTCGTACTCTTCATTGACGATTGCTTTTTCGAGCTTGCCTTGGAGATTTTTCAACTTTGTCTTCGCCTCCATGACCTTGAGCATCCCCTCTGGGACTTTGCCTGTATGCACGGTTCCTTTATGCATATTACTGATCATACTCTTCACTTCACTACCAAATACATCATAGCAAGAACTGCATCCGAGCCGGCCTATCTTGCGCAGATTTTCGAGCGTGAATCCACACTCTTTGCACTCATTGAGGTTTGCGGCCACATTCTCCTCTGCGTGGCTAGATTGATCATCGTTCATCAGAATGCCTGATAGGCTAAAATTATCTAGATTAGTAATCCCCTGCTCGTCCGCACACTCGGCACAGAGATGGGTTTTCTGAGACTTATCACCCACTATTTTGGTATAAGTCACATTCGCTTCTTGTTCACAGAATTGGCACTTCATCGTTGCATTATATTACACACGGATGCACTAGGATGCGAAGTTTTTTCTCAAGAAAATGAGTCAGTAACTAGTTGAGCTAATCGAGAATCTCCTGTTTACTAGAATCATCTAACCATCTTTAAAAGAACTCTGCAATATCTCCCATCAAAAGTTTGATGGTCAAAGTCAGATTATTTTAAATTGAGAACTCACTGATCAATACCTTAGATGATTTACTGGTTAGGGAACAAACTGCTGAAATCCCATGAAATCATCATCAGTGCACTAATGCATCATACCCTTACGAGGGTAATCATAGCAGATTAGCCTGGGTGTTTTTTCATTCTTTGCCAGAGACTGAAGCTTGGAGTTTTTGGAGTTTGCCGTCGGCGATGCCGTAGATCCAGCAGTGGACATGAAGTTCTTGGCCACTTTCCCAAGCGTCTAGGACAGGTGGGGATTTGCAGACATTATACATTTGCTCCATGACATTTAGCTCACAGAGGCGATCTTCCTTGGCTTGGCCTTCTAGCTTTGACAATTCATCGTGATGCAGCCGCTCTACGTCCTTGATGTGCTGCAGCCAGCTATCTAGGCTGCCAAACCTCTCATCAGAAAGCGCGCATCTGACTCCGCCGCAGAGGTAGTGACCGCAGACAATGATGTGCTTTACTTTTAAATACTCAACCGCGTAGTGGATCACAGCGAGAGTATTGAAATCTGCATGAACAACCATATTAGCGATATTTCTGTGCACGAAGACATCGCCCGGCATCAACCCCATGAGCTGGTTCGCGGGGACACGGCTATCTGAGCACCCGATCCAGAGGTAGTCGGGTTCTTGCTGCTCTACTAGGCTCTTGAAGAAGTCCTTTTTCTCTGCCTGGATGGAGTTTACCCAGTCGATGTTGTTTTTAATAATATGATTTAGCTTGTCCATCGTTTTCAGTTATACGACAGAAGACTAAGGCTTGGCAATCGGGATTTTCTGTAGAGACTGACATCGGGATTTCAAATGACTATTTATAAAGAAAGCAAGACTATCTTCCTCCTCTCGCTGCCACTAATCATCGGCCAGGTGGGGCAAATGCTGCTCGGCCTCGTGGACTCCGTCATGGTGGCAAAGCTCGGGGTCACCGAGCTGGCGGCACTCACGCTGGCGAATAACCTCTTCTTTGTCCCGTTCATCTTTGGTATTGGCATCATGACTTGTGTTTCTATCCGTGTTTCTACAGCAAAAGGCGCAGGAAATGCAGCAGAAGTCCGCTCGGTGTGCCGAAATAGCACCTACTTAGCTCTAATGATAGGTACGGCATTTTTCCTCTTGGCATGGGTGGGAAATGGACTCATTGAGCACATGAAACAAGATCCTATCGTGGCGAGTAGGTCGCGAGGTTATTTTATTATTATCTGTGCGTCCCTGATCCCTGGCCTAGTTGCTATCTCCCTCAAAAACCATGTCGATGCACTGGACAGAATGTGGACCGCCTTCACGATCAGCATCGCGGCTGTCATACTTAATGTTTTTCTCAACTGGGTGCTAATCTATGGAAACCTCGGTGCTCCTGCGATGGGTCTAGAAGGTGCAGGCTATGCCACACTTATTTCGCGGACCATCCTCGTATTAGCGATGCTAGTCTGGTTCGCTAAAGATGCCAGTTTAGCAAAATGGACTCCCTACCGCTGGTTTACACGGCTAGATACGCGGGAAATAAAATCCTTACTAAGATTGGGGTTTCCCGCAGGCTTACAGACTCTCACAGAGGTCGGGGCCTTCGTGATGAGTGGTATTATACTGGGCTGGATTAGCAAAGAAGCGCTCGCTGCACAGCAAATCGCCCTAGTCTGTGCTGGCATCGCATTCATGATTCCACTCGGAATTTCCATCGCCCTCACCATCCGTGTGGCTGAAAAAGTGGGGAGAAATCAGACATCTAATCTTCATGCTATCTACCTCTCTGGCTGGTCGTTAACACTGGTATTCTCGATACTGACCGGGATGAGTTTCCTGCTTTTCGGAGGGCAAATGGCGCAGCAGTTTATCGATGATGCGCCTCTTGTAATCGCTTACGCCACCAGCTTCTTGATGGTAGCGGGCGTTTTTCAAATTGTCGATGGCCAACAAGTCGCTTCCATCGGAATGCTCCGCGGGCTACACGACACCACCAAGCCAGCAGTCATCGGTTTCTTCTCTTACTGGATCATCGGCATCCCCTTCGGCTACTGGCTAGCATTTCATACCAACGTTGGTGCCGTGGGTATCTGGTGGGGACTCGCCCTTGGATTAACGATCGCTAGCATCTTGCTGGGTGTCCGATTGTGGAGATTCCAGGTGAAATGAGTTACATTTCATCTGGTTATCGAGGAAGAGTAAGCTCGTGGAATTTATCCCCAGAAAAACGTCATTTCTTCGGGCAGTGAATAATCTACATTCAAACCAGATTGTAAATTAATACCGGATTTCTGGATCTTTGTATTCTTTGCACTTGGAATGTGTGCTTTACTCATCTACCAACTGCTTAGCAGACTTTACTATGCGTATTCTACATATATTATTTAAGAAAGAACTTAAGCAATTTTTCCTCTCGCCATTTGGCTGGGTGGTGTTTGCTATCATTATGTTGTTACAGGGTTTATGCCTTTCCTCTGTGCTAGAACAGTATGAGAAACGCCCGGTGGTGAATAACATCCTACTCGATAGCCTCACAAACCCGATTTTCACGATCTATTTCCTATTTCTTTTTCCACTGATCACCATGAAGCTCTTCTCTGAAGAAGAGCGGAGCGGGACTCTGGAGACTCTGATGACGGCGCCCATCCGCACATGGCAGGTAGTGCTTTCTAAGTATTTTGCTGCCTTCGTATTCTATTGCTGCCTGTGGATTCCTCTTTTCTTTCACATCAAGATTTTCAACTTCTTTTCCAGCACTCCTATACCTCTTGATTGGGGAGAAATGACCGGAGTGTTCCTGATTCTCTTTCTAATTGGTTCGTTTTTCATTGCTGTGGGTTGCCTGGCTTCATCGCTCACTTCTAGCCAAATCATTGCCGCGATTGTGACCTTCGGATTATTAGCATTCCACATGTTCCTCGGCTTCGTCCCGGTGATCATGGGCGAGTCTTCATTTAACGGAGCTGCGGGCGCACAATTTTTCCATTATATTAACATGAACGAGCACATCAGCACTTTCGGGCAAGGTCTGATCGATTCCAGGCCATTTGTGTATTATATTTCCATGACATTGTTCTCTCTTTTGCTCACACACCACGTCGTAGATTACCGACGCTGGAAAAACTAATTTCCTAACTCTATGCCGTCTCAAAAACCAGACATTATCCTAGACCCAGACTCAGAAATACTCGCACCCACTGAGAAACTTTCTACAACTGAAAATTCACCCCCAGTGGCTAAGAAAAAGTCTCAATCTACTGCTAAGATCAATCGCTTAAACATCGGGGCGATTATCTTAATTCAAGTGGTGCTAGCCTTCATTTGCGTCTGCTTGGTGAACTATCTCACCGCTAATAAACATATCAGGAAGGATCTCACTTCTGGTGGACAGTACTCGCTCTCTGATTACTCGATGAAGTTCCTCAATAGCGAGCTGCTAAAGAACCATAAGGACACGATCAAGATCTTCGTGATTTCTCAGCAAACCCCCATTTATAGTTTAAGACTCCGGAGTGTATTCGAGGAATACAGCCGTAATTCAGCCGCTGAGATAGAAGTGGAATTCATCGACCGCGTGAAGGATGCGAACCGACTCAACGAGATCTCCGCCATATACAGTAAATCATTTCACACTGACAGTGTGTTGATCGATGCTCGCACTGAGGCTGATAAAACTGAGGTAGAGGCACCTAGTGCTTCTTCTCTGGCCGGCAATCCTAGTCAGCCAGTTAAAGAGCTCGTCTCACTGAAACGCATCAGGGAATTCCCTATCAATGCTCTGTTCGTGACTTCAGAAGATGGATCACGCATCGCCGCTTGGCAGGATGAGAAAATAATCACTACCTACCTACTCAGTGCTATTGAGGGTAAACCTAGGAAATTTTACTTTATCGTGGATAAAAGCGAGGTCGATGATCTTGGTGATGGTTCTCCTGCATGGAGAACCTTTAGCCGACTACTAGATAGCCAAAACATCCAGCTGCAACCTTATCAAATTTCATCCAACAAACCCATCCCAGCCGATGCTGAGGGTGTAGCGATTATCGGCCTCGATGTTGATTTCGATGACAACGAGATCGACGTTCTCGATGAATATTGGGGCAGAAATAGCGCCACAATGTTCATCACAATCAAACCTGAGGCTAAGCTGGTAAAGATCCGCCGATTCCTAGCGAGCTACGGCGTCATGGCGGAAAATGACCGTGTCACGAGCATGATTAATGGACGCAAACTCACTAAGGCGCGCGGTATCTTCGTAAGGGGAAATGAAATCACCAAGGGATTTGGTGACCAGGCGACTCAGCTAGATGGAATGTCGCGCTCGCTTTCTCTGGTCAACGTGGACCAACTCGCCACTAAAAACATCAACGTTCACTCGATATTGAATTCCGCACCCGGCTGGTGGGGCGAAACTGGCTACCAGAAAAGCGAAGTTCAGTTTGACCCAGGCAAAGACAATGGCTCAGATCCTAATAGTCCTCTTGCCAAGCCCGTGTCGCTTGCCGTGGCGGTGGTGCGAGGTAAGGAGAACCTGGATCGCACTAAGCATCTCACCTCAAAGATGATCGTCATGGGAAACACTCAATTCCTAAGACCTAACAACATGCGGGGCGAACTCAACCACTTCATGGTTTCATCTATCAACTGGCTCGCTGGCAGAGAAGATCTCGTAGGGAGCATCGGACAAAAGCCGGTGCAGAGTCAGAAAATCACCATCCCTGAGAAACAGAAGTCTCAGATCAACCTCGCGATTCTATTTGGCCTCCCCTGCTTCGCTGCAATCCTAGCATTCATCGTCTGGTTGAATTGCCGCTCATAACCTTCTCCATTAATAACCAAGAAAGACAGTGCGAATACTCACCACCATATTCCTAACCCTCTGCACTGCGGCTTTGTGTTTTTGGCTCTATCTGGACATTCAAGAACAGCAGGAAACATCATTACTTGATGACAGTGGCGCGGTTCCCTCTGGCTTCCGGCTGTTTGATAACCCTGCACTGCTCGACAGACATTCCATTTCTCTTTCTAACAAAGGCGGAGATGAGCACATCTTTCAGTTAAACCGCCATTCTCGCTGGGACTGTATCTCTCCCTACCAAGATCGAGCCGCTGGCATCCTCTATCTAAAACCGCTGCTAGATTTCACCATAGCCGCAGAAGTGGTGGAGTCCATCCCACTGAGCCAGCTCAACCTAGAAGACTACGGACTATCAGACAACTGGACTAAGGTGGTTGTTAGAGACATTCATAACAAGATCGCAGCGAGCTATAAGATAGGCATCGATTCAGCCTGGAAACACCGAGTCGTGACCCAAGATGACCGTGGTCAGCAAGTCGCTACTGATATCCCCACTGTTTATGTGATCAAGGAAGACGCTGAGGATGATGATATTCTCTATCTCGTGGCAGATCCTACATTTAGAATCCGCTCACTCTTTAAGAATAGCTTTGAGAACTTCCGCGACCACCGACCGTTTGCTCTCAATCGGAAATATATGGAGGAAATCCGTATCAAACAAGCCAGCCGAGAAATAGTGCTGGATCACTCATCTCCGGAGTCTCCATGGAGAATCTCCAAACCCCTCGACCTAGGGGTAGATTCCAAAGCTTTATCTAAGCTTTTGGTAGATATTTCAAACCTAACCGCTATCAAGCTACACCAAAAAGACTCTATCACGCTGCCTCAGGAAACTAACAATCTCACCCAGGTTATTATTAAGAATTTTGAGTCCGCGGACGAAGTCACGCTCACAGTCTATCCGCCACTGGATGAAAATGCTAAAACTGCGTATGCTACGATCAGTAACAGAGATGTGATTTTCGAACTCCCTACTCAACCTATTGAAGGCTATAAGAGTTCCATCGCCTCTCTCCCGACGAGTGTGAACGCCCTACGAGCGCGTAACATGCTCAATCTAACCAGAGGAAACATCCGCGGATTCGTCATCAGACAACCCTACGCTCAACCGATCATCATCGCACGTCCTGCGGCAGGATCTAACTACGAGCTTCTCACCATTGATGGGAAAAGAGCGGCACCAAATGAAATCTCTATTGCAAATCTTATCGCCGTTGTTTCTAGAGAGCCAGTAAAAGCATTCGTCACAGATGCCGCCACAGATCTCAGCCTGTATGGTTTCCATAATCCTATTCTCACACTAGACATCCGCCCCCTAGCCGGGATCAGTCAGAGATTATTTTTCTCACGTAAGGATGATCGTATTTACGCAAACCTACAAGGCCTCAGCGTGGTTTGGGAGATAGACACAGCCTCTTTCATACGTATCGCTAAAAATGAGTGGGAGTGGAAAAGTAACATCGTCTGGGATCTACTAAAGAACGACATTATCCAGTTCTCCGTTCAGCACTGCGATCAGGAAAAAATCACTGTTAACTATGATTACATGGCTGACACGATCTCAGCTAAATCAGGAATGAAAGCAAGGGACATAAGCAATAAAATCAACCCACTCCAAGCGAAATACTTTATCAATACCTGTAGCCAACTCAATGCCAGACGTAGATTAGGACCAGTTGATTCACAGGCTCAAAAAGCACTGGAAAATCCCATTTTTAGTGCTAGTATCACTAGTCAGCTATATGATGCAGAAGCCATGCCATCCTCAACGCTGACGCACACTCTTAAGGTCGCTAAAGCCAGCGAAACAGCCACCCTAGCAGCTTACTACTATGCCAAAAGCAGCAATGATCCTGACTACTTCATGATCACTCCTGCAACTTACAAACTCCTCACTACAGACCTTTTTAGTGAAGAATAATTCAACTAACGGCTCATGTCTCTAGAAACCAATTCCATCCTGAATATCCAAGAAATCCGCTCACAGTTTCCTGTTCTCTCGCAGAAGGTCAATGGTAACGCGCTCGTGTATCTAGACAATGCAGCTACCACGCATAACCCACAGGCAGTGATCGATGCCTCTGCTAAATACTATTCTGAGATCAACTCTAACATCCACCGTGGCGTACATTTCCTCTCCAGAGAAGCCACTGAGGCTCACGAGGCGGCTCGCGTCAGCATCGCTAAGCACTTCAATGCGGCTCACAGTCACGAGATCATCTTCACCTCTGGCACCACGGATGGAATTAATTTAGTCGCTAGCACCCTCACCTTTTCTGGAAAAATTAATGCTGGTGACCGTATTCTAATTTCCGCGATGGAGCATCATTCTAACATTGTCCCCTGGCAGATGCTCTGTCAGCGCACTGGCGCCGAACTAGACATACTGCCCATCACAGATGCTGGAGAATGGGAACTGGCAGAGCTTGATACCCTCCTAACAGAACGCACAAAAATAGTAGCGGTTAATCATATTTCAAACGCATTAGGCACCATCAACCCGATTGATATTATCATTTCAAAAGCGAAGCAAGTGGGTGCACTCACTCTCATCGATGGCGCTCAGTCAGCAGCATACATGGAGGTAGATGTGCAGGCACTTGGATGTGATTTCTACGTCTTCTCTGGGCATAAATGCTATGGCCCCACAGGCATCGGAGTCCTCTGGGGAAATGAAAAAATCCTCAACCAACTCCCACCTTATAGAGGCGGCGGCGAGATGATCAAACAGGTCACTTTTGAGAAAACTACCTACAATGAGCTCCCATTTAAATATGAAGCTGGCACCCCAAACATCGAAGGTGCCATCGTATTGGCAGCTGCATTTGACTGGATCGATGAGATCGGTCTAGGAGCCATAGGAGTCCACGAGGATCACCTCTTAGATCTCGCTACAGAGGCAATCAAAGAAATAGACGGCGTGAAAATCTACGGCACAGCAGAGAAAAAGTCAGCAGTGCTATCGTTCAACATTGCCGGTATCCACCATTACGACCTCGGCACACTGATGGATCAAATGGGAGTCGCCGTCCGCACTGGACACCACTGTTGCCAACCCCTAATGGCTAGATACGGCATTCAAGGCACCGTCCGCGCCTCATTTGCTGTCTATAATACTGAAGAAGATGTCGCCAGCCTCATTAGTGCTATCAAGAAATCTAAAATGATGTTAAGCTAAGTTTAGTAATCAACATACCATTTACAAACTACATGATCCACCCATCCGCCATCATTTCAGATTCCGCCATCATCGGAAAAAACGTCAGCATCGGTCCCTATTGCGTCATTGGTGATCATGTCAGCATTGGCGATAACTCTACATTAAAGTCACACGTTGTGATCGATGGCCACGCAACAATAGGTGAAAATAATTTATTCTACCCGTTCGCGGCGATCGGGCAGCTTACACAAGATTTAAAATACAAAGAAGAACCTACTTATCTCATCATTGGCGATAGAAATACCTTCCGTGAGAACTGTACCATTCACCGCTCTACCTCGCCAGAGACGCCTACTACGATCGGTGATGACAACCTCTTTCTCTGCTATTCTCACGTCGCCCATGACTGCGTGATCGGGAATCACTGCATCTTCTCTAACAACGGCTCCATCGCGGGGCACGTGGTCGTGGAAGACTATGTGATCATCTCTGGTCTATCTGGTGTGCATCAGTTCTGTCGCGTCGGCGCGCATTCCATCATTGGTGGATTCACTAAGGTGGTGCAAGACATCCCGCCGTTCACCATCGCAGATGGAAACCCAGCTGTGACCAGAGCGATTAACCAGATAGGACTGCAGCGACGTGGCTTCACTAAGGATGACATTTCCTCACTCCGCCGTGCTTATAAACGACTCTTTTTCAAGAAAGAAAAGAACCTCAAAGAAGCTATTGAGGAGACGAAACAAGCAGACTGCGCTGAAAACAAGCACGTGCAGTATCTGATAGACTTCCTAGAGAAAAGCGAGCGCGGCGTAACGAGGTAAAAACTTACCTCTAGCCTGATTAAAAGGAGGCGACCTCCGATTCGGTGAGTTCACGGAACTCCCCTTCTTCCAGCCCATCAAGCTTCACCCCACCTACGGACTCTCTCTGGAGCTTGGTGACTCGATTCCCCATTGCCCCAAACATTCTTTTCACTTGATGGTATTTACCCTCTGTCAGAGTCAGCCTGGCTGAAGTTGGAGTGATTATTTCTAGCTTAGCAGGCCTGGTTGGCTTTACCTCATCCCGCAGTAGGATCCCCTTGAAAAATTCTTCGACATAAGATTCCTCGATAGGTAAGATCGTTTCTAAAAGATAAGATTTTTCGCAGACGTAGTTCGGTGATGTTACGCGGTGAGACCACTTTCCGTCACTGGTGATGAGGACGAGACCTGTAGTGTCTTTATCGAGCCTGCCCGCGATGTGAAGTTCTTTGTGAGTGTATCCATCCAAGAAATCTAGCACCGTATCCTGCTCTTCATCTTGAGTAGCGCAGATAATCCCAGCCTTTTTGTTCATCACCAGATAGACCTCACCAGACTCCTTGAGCTCTCTGCCATTGATGGAGACAACGTCATCTGGCTTCACCTTCTTACCCTGATCCTTGATCACAGTGCCGTTGATCTCGACTCTGCCAGTCTTGATCGCCATCTTGGCTAGCGTGCGGGTGGCGTCTGAATGCGTGGCTAGGTATTTATCTAATCTCATCTGTGCTTAGTTCTATCTGCCCGCTGACTTTACACAACCAGAAAACACTAGACATTTACTCCCTGCCCGTGTTTGTTTCCTAACTTCGTTATTAGACGATATAATCTACTATTACCAAACTACTACTTAATATGAACCACCTACTTTCCATCGAAGATCTTAACGCAGAACTGCTCAATGAACTTGTGAACTCTGCCGTAAAGCTCAAAGCAGAAAGGGGAAACCCTAGCTCGCTCCCATTAACAGGACAAACGTGGGCAATGATCTTCACCAAGTCATCCACACGAACACGCGTATCATTTGAAGTTGGCGTGCGTGAACTAGGAGGATCGATCATGTTTCTATCATCCAATGACATCCAGCTCGGAAGAGGCGAGCCCATCAAAGACACCGCAAGAGTCCTCGGCAGAATGGTACATGGTTGTATCATCAGAACCTTTGCGCAGCAGGATGTGGTGGATTTCGCACAATACGGAAATATCCCGACGATCAATGCTCTCACCGACGAGGAGCACCCATGTCAGATCCTAGCAGACCTTCTCACGGTGAAAGAAAAGCTAGGAACTTGGGACGGGAAGAAAATAGTCTTTATCGGTGATGGTGATAATAACATGTCACGCTCATGGATATGGGCGGCGAAGTATCTTGGCTTTGAACTAGTCATCGCCGCACCTAAGAGCTGCCAGCCGCCCCTAGAGTTCATGGAAAAAGTCAACGCGCCCAACGTCACTCTTACCGATGACCCAATTGCTGCATGTAAGAACGCTGATATTATCAATACCGATGTCTGGCTGTCTATGGGACAGGAAGGACAGGCGGAGAAGGAGGCTTTATTTGGTGCCTACCAAGTGAACAGTGAACTACTCGCCCATGCCAATGATGGCCATGTTGTTCTACATTGTCTCCCAGCATACCGAGGCAAGGAAATCACCGAGGAAGTGCTGGAAGGGCATGCAGACACTATTTTCCAGCAAGCTGAAAACAGACTGCACGCTCAGAAGGCCGTGCTCGCTAAAATAGCGAACTAGGCCGCGATATCGTAATGCTTAGCGATGTCATCAAAGATTTTATCTCTGCGATGTCTCGCCTGGTCCACGTCTCTCGTCTTTAATGAGAATCTGAGACGTTCAGCTGTGGCATCTGATTTATGAACTGTGAGGTGGCACCACCATACACCCCTATTATTCCATAGGTGGTGGTTAGGATTGTCTCCGTTTACTCTAAGCGCTAATGTTGTTTTCTTTCTAGCCATATCGTTTTGGTTGTCTTTGAACAGCAAACTAGCGCAAAACTTTTCATTTACAACTAAAAAACTAATGTTTTTAATTGATAACATATCAACACTTTTAAGCATAATGACTTATATTTAATATTAATTTAGTAATGATTTGATTTCCTGACTCAATCTGGTGATTTCTTGTGCTTTATCCACACCACCAAACCTGGATTGCTCATGCAGCGTCACTAAATCAACAAGCCTTACAAAAAGCTTCTCATCTACTTTACTAGATGCGCTATTCACCCAGCTATGGTAAGTCTGCGCGACGGGTCTGCTACCGATCACTAAAGATAGCTTGTTTTCAATAATTTCAAATTCCTCCGGTACTGTGAAACTCGATACTGAGCCAGAGAGATTTTCGCTATCTACTTGCTTAACACGGACTTTAAATAGTTTGTAGCTAAACCAGAGAAGCGGGATAACACCAAGTACCCACATGACTAAATTCATCAGAGATTTATTTTCTTCGTTACTCCTCCAGATTAAGAAATCTTGCTTTATATTCTGGAACCAATCTTTGAAATCCTGCGCCCAACTCACCCCATTTTTCTCGCTCTCTAGTGATAGCCAATCCGGTGGGGTCAAATCTACGATGACCCATTTACCACCGATCCAAGCACTGCACCAAGCATGCGCATGGGAGCCGCGAATGATCCATGTGTCCGCATTCTTCTCCCGCACCACATAACCGACACAGTAGCGCGTAGGAATCCCCTGCTGCCGGAGAAGCAGTGCCGCAGTGGTAGCAAAATACTCACAATGTCCCCTCCTATCAGTAAGCATGAAGCGCTCAATATCCGATCCTTGAAAGTCTGTTTTTGGGACATCGAAGTGAAGCGCGTAAGTAAACTCCTGCATAAAAAAATCTCTAATTACGTTCACTTTGTCACCTGAAGATTCGTAGCTGCTTAGTTGCATCTCATCACTGAGCAATGCCACTGCTTTTTTGCAGCTTTTATGGATCGCTAGATCGAGAGTATTTTCTGGCTCACTATCTAGAAGGTTCTGATCCGTGCTCCACAACTGGTAATCTATAATCGCCTTTCTATTGATTAGCTTCAGAACACCTAATGGATGCACAGCCGCCTTAACATCTTCACCAGCCATTTCGCTAACAGCCACTAAACCCTCTGCCGCTGGCACAATGCTCTCTATCGTATCCGACTGCCCCTTACCTCGCAGCTTGATCATTTTAGGTGCGGAACCTGAACGCTCCATGATTGCTTCGTGTTCAGCATTAAAAACAAAAAGCCCAGAGCCTTCACTACCCAGTTCGATTCCAATTCTACTATCAAAGGCGTCCTCCATCGTATTAATATCATCAGCAGGCGATTTGTAGTAATAACTCCACAATACTCCATGGTGCTTATTGTAGCTATTCAGGCGCAGATATTCTGGAACATCATCACCCCACATTCTCCATTGAATATCGGAGTTTAGCTTCATCTTACCAAGCTGACCTAGAGTGGATCGGTGAGGGTTAGATTCCCCCAGGTCTGGGTCTTTGTGTGCGCTCCCATGTGCCGCGTAGGATTTATAGATAGCGGCGGTTTCTGACTGCATCCACACGGAGAGGAGCAACATCATCGGCAACGCCCAGATTAGACGTTTCCAGCCCAGACCACGCTTGATCGATACTGATAAAATCACTATCGTCATTAGGGTTAACATCGTAATGTGTACGTAGATATTCATCTTACTAGTGCATGACGCCACCACCAACACACCAAACAAATAAGGATATCCAGTGTTAATTTTTTTAGGGTTAATGCTCCTCCCTTCTTTGAGATCTTGTCTCATTCGCTGCCTAGAGAAATAGAAGAATGTATTTAAATTCATCTTATCGTTTTTCCCATATCTCTGGGATAACTCGACAGGAAGAAAACAAAGCGGAAACCATTTCATCACCTGAAATAAGCTATTATGATTAACCTCATCCAGCCAGACAAGAAAAAGCACTAAGCCTAATAGGCCTAAGGATAACTGAAATGCCTTTACGTAAGACATCGCATCAAAATCCCATCTCCATTTGACCCAATTCTTACCTTCCAGCAGAACCGCAATGATGAGAGCGATAAATGCTTCGCCCGTCATCGCTCCCCAGTAAAGTAACGTAACACCCGCCAACAATCTAGGTGGCTCTAGTGCAGAAGATTTTGAGTCGGATAGCATCTGATCTTTATCCTAGCGATGAAAATGATTTAAATCAAGCAAATGCCAGCCCATAAATTAGTGGCAATACTTCAATTCAAATCCTAATTCGCCTTGCCCATTTCACTCATAACAGCTAATAAACTCGTATGTTACCACAAATCGAATCCCTACTCGTCATTCAAGACAGAGACCATCAGATCCAGACACTACAGAGCGAGTTGGAAAAAATACCTCGCGATGCCGCCGCCATCAAAGGTAGACTCGTTGAGGCTCAATCGGCACTCGATATAGCCCGTGAAGGCATTCAGAAAAATGAGCTCGCAGTTAAAAAAATTGACCTCGATCGTAAGACACGTAAAAACACGATCGAAAGACTGACTGTCCAGCAGTTTGAAACCAAGAAAAATGATGAATTTGCAGCACTTGGAGCCGAGATCATCCGTTACCAGAATATGGTCGATGAGCTTGAGACTCAAGAACTCGAATACATGGAGAACTCTGATGGCCTGACATCAACATTCACCAAGGCGAACGAAAAACTTACCTCAATAAAAACCGGGATGATGGATGAGGTCAAAGCACTCACAGAAAAGAAAAGTAATCACTCCATCAGGATAGCCGAGCTAAACGAAGAGCGTGCTACTATAGCTAAGGATGTTGAAGATACGACGCTGACGATGTATGAGCGCGTATTTGCTAAAAAAGGAAATTCTGCCGTGTGTCCACTCCACGAAAATCAATGTGGCGGCTGCCATATGAAAGTCATTTCTGACACCGTGAGTAAAACCATTCAGGAAAAAGAACTCAGCCAATGCGAGAACTGCGGCTGTTTCCTCTATTCAGTTTAAAAAAAATGACTCCCCAGAGCCACACTCCCAGATAACAATCAACTAATAACCGATCACTAATTCACAATGCTACCTTGGTTTGAAAACGGAAAATTCCCACTCTACCTAGCTCCTATGGCGGGTGTCACTGACGTGGTATTCCGTACGATCTGCAAAGAACTTGGCGCAGATGTAGTGGTAACGGAATTCGTCTCCGCCGAAGGTATCATGCAGCGTGACGCCTACACCAAGAAATACACCGAATTCCACGAAGAACAACGCCCGCTCGGTATCCAGATATTTGGCGCAGATGGAGCCCGCATGGGCGAGGCTGCTAAAAAAATCATCGACTGGAAACAACCAGATTTCATCGATATCAACTTCGGCTGCCCAGTGAACAAAGTAGTTTCAAAAAATGGCGGTTCATCGCTACTCAGAGACTGCCCACTTCTGGCAAGCGTGGCATCGGGAGTAGCCAAAGCAGTGGGCGATCAGGTCCCTGTAACCGCTAAGATCCGAGTAGGCTGGGATCAAGAAACCATCAACGCACCAGAAGTATGCAAGACTCTCGAAGAGTCTGGGATGCAAGCCATCTCCATCCACGGCAGAACTCGCTCACAGGGCTACCGCGGCGAGGCTGACTGGGACGTCATCCAGCAATGCACTCAAGTAACAGATCTCCCAATCGTAGGAAACGGTGACATCGCTACCGGAGCTGACGTCAAACATCGGCGAGAAACAACCGATGTAAACGGAGTCATGATAGGACGCGCAGCCATGCAAAACCCGTGGGTATTCCGCGAGGCCAAACATTACTTAAAGACTGGCGAACAGCTCCCACCTATCCCGATGGAAGAGCGCTGGGAACTCATCGTTAGACACTGTTCACTTGCCATCCAGAGCACCCGCTATGGCGGCGAAGAAAAGCACACCATCATGGCGATGCGTGCCAGACTTATGGCCTACTGCAAAGGATTCCCAGGAGCAAAGCCGCTACGCTCTAGACTCTGCCAAGTATCCTCCCTCTCAGAGGTAGAAGACCTAGCCGCTGAGCACCTCAGCGGAAAACTTACCCCTATTGAAGTAAGCTAGTCTCTCATAAAAACAAAAAGGCCGGCAGCGTAAGACACCTCCTACTACTGCCAACCTTTTCTCTACACACAATACACACGAAGCTAATTTACTTAAATTCGATGTTATTACTCTTATCTATTACGCTTCTCAATTTTTCTTTCTTTCATTTTATTCACTAAATGAATGAACTCTGTTCTGAGACCCTTTCCATCAGCACCTTTACCCGATTCCGCTAGCTGCTTGACCAGATCTAAATCCCCATCACCGCTGTGCTCACTATCCCTGAGAACCATCCCAAATAAGGCAACTGACGCTGCAAACTTAAAATCATCATCCACCTGACCCCAGGCTTTATCATTGTCTTTTAAAGCAACGGATAAATAAGTGCTCTCATCGTTTACTTTCTGCTCGGGTTGCTTATACGCTAGCTTCACGAAGAGTAATTCGTCCACATGCTTAAGTGCTTCAGTTGATTTCTTGGCTTTTACTTCAGCTTTATTTTTTGCCCCATAACGGAGGCCATCTAGCTTGCTTTTATCCAATGCTACCCCTGGCACTATTTCGTAAAACGCAGTGACTCTGTGTCCCGCACCTATTTCACCAGCATCTGCTTTTTTATCGAGAAATGCAGCATTGGGTAACATTCTATTGGAGTATCCGATGAGACGATATTCCTTCACCTTCTCAGGATTAAATTCCACTTGGATTTTCACATCCTTAGCAATCGTCACCAGCGTCCCCATCATATCCTCAAGTAGAACCTTCCGCCCTTCCTTAATCGTATCAATATAACTATAATTCCCGTTACCATTGTTCGTGATCAGCTCTAGCATATTATCATTAAGGTTCCCCGTGCCGAACCCTAGGACTGAAATATCCACTCCTTTTCCGGCTCTCTCTTTCACTAGATCAGTCAGCTCATCAGGATCTGAGACACCCACATTGAAATCACCGTCAGTGGCAAGAATCACTCTATTCACTCCACCTTTAATGAAGTTCTCCTGCGCTATTTTATACGCCAGCTTGATTCCCGCTCCACCTGCTGTTGAGCCGCCTGCGCTGAGTTTCTCCATGGCTTTAGTAATCATCACTCTGCCAGCATCGTCCACCTTTGTAGCTGGGAGAACTAATCCAGAAGCCCCAGCATAGACTACGATACTAATCGTATCTTCCTCACTCATCTCCTCTAACAGATACTTCAAGCTCTTCTTGAGTAGTGGCAGTTTATTAGCGCGATTCATAGAACCTGAAACATCCAACAGAAACACCACATTAGATGCTGGCCGTTCCTCACGGATGATCTCTTTTCCCTGCAGCGCTATCCTTACCAACTTGTTATTTTCATTCCAAGGGCAAGCAGCCGCATCCACATGAACTGCGAAAGGATGCTTACTATTTTGAACTGGCTTTCCATATTGATAATCGAAGTAGTTGATCATTTCTTCTATTCTAACAGAATCCGCAGGCACTTGATTGCCAGCAGTAATTAATCTTCTGACATTAGCGTAAGAAGCAGTATCCACATCAATCGCGAAGGTAGATCTCTTAGTCTCCTTATCGACAGGCGCAGTGAAATCATTCTCGATCAACTTGCCATATTGTTCAGCGTTAATACCCTCGATAGACCTGCCTCTACCTAGCAACATCCCATTCTGTCTCGTCCTCTCATCAAGCCCTCTTCTGAGCCCTGCTTCAGCCACTGAATCGCCGAACCGGGAACTTGCAGCTAATTCAATAGGTGAAGCCTCAGACAGTGCTTTACCTGCTAAAAGCGCCGGCTGTCTCTTCCCTTTTATCTCGTTTAACTTATCAACAGATTTAGATCGCAAAGAGGCCTCCTTAGCTAAATATTGATCCTTTGATGTGGCCGCAAAAACTTTGCCTTCCTTCTTTTGCATTTCCACCTCCTGATCAACCTCATCTCTTGTAGAAGGGGCTCGGCTAGTGATCGCTTTCGCCTTATCAGCACTAAGCACTGATGGATTATTCTTAACCTCATTAGACATTTTCGGCTCATCTTCCCGAGCGTATCTAGCACCTTGAATTTCTGGTAAACTATTCTTAGCATCCTCTATCTGCTGATCAGCCGCCTCACTCTCCAGCGCGATCACCTCTGAGTTGCTGCTATCCTTCCATAAGGTAGACCCAGCTAAATAGAACGCGGCACAAGCGGCGACTCCTATCCCCAGACCCAGACCTCGCCTGCTAGAGCCTGACCCGCCAGATGACTGGTCGATGGGAATCACGTTCCCTCGCTCTGCAGCATCGATCTTATTCTCAAGCTCGCTGAGAAATTTCTCATCCACTCCCTTATTCTTAGCATGTTCTTTGAGCAGGCTATCGATTAAATTATTTTCGTTTTCCATTTTCTTTCTCCTTTTTAAATTAGTTATTTCCCCCACTGACACATTCTTTCAAGCTCACTCTCGCTCTCTGTAGTCGCTTACGCAGTGTGGCTCCACCTATCGATAAATCTTCAGCCGCTTCATCCGTGCTATTCCCTTCATAATAAAAACTCTTCACCGCCTGCAGCAGCGTCTCGGGGAGCTTAGACAAGCAGCTCTCTAACTTCATGAATACAGATGGCCCGCCATCCGTTCGCATCGACTGCCAGTCGCGCATTTCTGCTTCCATACTTTCTAACACCTCGTCATCGAGCGAAATATTGCGTTTATTCTTACGTAAATACTCCCGCCACTTGTTACGGATAATCCCCCGCATCCATGAACCGAAGTCTCTCGTGACGTCAAATTTACCCTTATTCTTCCAGGCAGCCACAAAGCTATCCTGCACGATGTCCTTGGATGTATTCTCCTCACGGGTCAGCGACCTAGCGTAGATAAGGAATTCACCATGGTATTCTCTCGCGAGCTCGGAAAATTTTTCACGTTCTATCATTTCTTGATTCTGCACAACTTTAGTCATCATTCACTAACTATTGTCATCGACGGTAAATATTGTGACATCTCATTTCAAAAAAGAAGCTGCCTGCTTGATAAAGGTTGCCTGCCTGTTTCATTTCGTCTTACCTAACACCCATGATCACCAAACGCATTATTTTCGAAGGCCGCGTCCAGGGAGTAGGCTTCCGCTACGCCACACGCCAAATCGCGCTTGGATTCGATGTCATGGGCTGGGTGAACAACCTCCCAGACGGCTCCGTCGAACTCGTCCTCGAGGGCGAAGACCAAGAAGTGCTAGAATTCATCGAAGAAATTACCGAGGAATCCACTCTATCCCACCACATAAAAAACTTCACTCAAGAAGACATCGCCCCACTTAAAGACTGCGTAGGATTCAGAATCACGAAGAATGCTTAACCACACCACACCCAGCAAGTACCTCAGCGAGCTTCTTCTCACTCACGGCGCCCTTATTCACGATACGCGGAGCCAGACAAGTAAGGCGGAAATTCTCTAATAAATAACCAGCCGCAATAAGCGCTCCATTCTCGCGCTTATTCTTCCAAGCATTTTCCCAAGGCACCAAATAGTCATGGACTAAGTCCATCTTCTCTAGATCCTTAATCAACGGCAATGAAGCCAAGCGCTTAATCCTCTCCTTTATCCCTTGGAAATACCTAGGATATTGCTGCAGCCCAGACCAGCCAACTTGCTTCATGAAATCCTTCCTCAGTAGCCAATCTAACTGACCTCGAAAATCAAACAGCACCTCGTCCAGATGCTTATCGTTTTTATTCTTTTCTAAATAGGCCTCCACCTCGCGAGACGCATTGATCACCTCCGCAAGGATCGCTCCCACCTGCTCCAAGCTGCCAAACAACTCACCCCTACCATCAGAGGTAAGTTTTCTGTAGTCCGCTTCATCTCTTGGAAGAGTTGCACCAAACACACCCTCCACCGCACAGCGCAGCAACTCAGCCTGATTCACCCCGCCAGCCTGCCCTAGATGAGGTAAATACAAGCGCACCTCAGTCGAAACCGGAATGTTTTTCATCACATACTTAGCATGATCAGCGTGCTCTAAAAGAAACAACCGCACACATCCCGCTCTGTGACTCCACTCCGCTTCCCACTCTGTCAGATAAACTTTCACCCCCACCGCATCACCCTCATCCACTAGTGCAGGAAATGCATACTTACCACGCACCTCTATGTGATCCGGCAGATCACCGCACTCCCAGCCCAGCATCCCACTCATCTCCCACTCCGCACCACTCTCTCTCTCAAATCTCGCATCCAGCAAGCGGGATAACTTCTTCCGGATCTCAGCCACAGATTTACCCATCGCTAGCTCATTCCCCTCATCATCACACACCCATACCTTAGTCTGTAGTTCCTCGGGAAGCTTCTGCATATCAAACATCCCCGCATCGATGCTCAAGCCCGTCTGCCTCGATAAATACTCCGCCAAAACCGCTAACAGCGCACCAACCCCAAAACCACCAAAAGCCCTGCGATCACACACGTAACTCACAAATGCCTTCGCCGTAGCCCCCGCAGGATTACAAGCCACCCGCTGCCCCTTCGGCATACTTCTGATCAATAAAAACACCCGCTCCTCTAACATCCCCTCCACTCCCCAGTCAGGGACTGAATCACTCATTTCTAACAGCTGATCCACGTGAACACCCAGCGTCACCCCATCATCCGGATCACCATGCGCTACTTTATAATAAACTGGATACTCTTGGCCTCCATCATCACCGGCATCCCCACCACCATCTCTCAACACACTAGGATAACCTGCCAGCTCATACTGAAGTTCAGTGACATCATCATACATCACATCCTGCATCTCTAACAGAATCTCATCACCATGCTCAGTCTCCCACAGATTAAATGCTTTCGCCGTATAGATTTCTTTAGGAATTCTCGCCTCAAAAAACTCTAACACCTTCTCATCACTCCACACTCCGCCCACTCTCCTCAGCATCTGCTCCATATCAGCCACCTTAGCGAGCAATGACTCCAGCCGCCCCAGACACTTCGGCGTCCGATGCAGCCCATTCCCCAATAATCCTTCCCTAACAAAAATCCCCCACGTAGCCACCGGATCGATCCTACCAAAATGCACACTCCTATCCTCCACGATCATCAGCGGACCGAACATCACAATCTCCTTCGCATACACCGCCCCCTGCTTCCTATCCCACTTCGCACTATGATATCTGCACCGGCATAAATTAGGCACTACCTCCTCTAGCCACTGCGGATCGATACTCGCCACCCGACGCGCCCACAGCCGTGACGTATCCACCATGTCATAAGCCAGCAGCCACTCAGGCTTCTTCTGACCAAACATCCCACTCCCGGGGAAAATCGCAAACTCCCGCGCACTCACCCCCTTATAAGCGCGTGCCTCCTTATCATACTTCCCCACCTGCCTCGGCATCCCGACAAGCAGCGCCTTATGCAACACCTCATGACTAGCCCAGCCCTTCATCTCCCCGAGCTCACCCTTGATCACCTGCCGCGATACCTTCACCTGCCGCAGCTCTTTATGAAGATTACCCCACTCCATCACCCTGCGGAAATTCAGATAACTTCGCTTACAAAATTTCCTCAGCTGATTCCGCTGCCAGCCACCCCTTTTTCCCATCTCTCTAAATTCATTCAGATCACCCCACAGATGCAGCAGCGAGGTAAAGTCTGATTCCTCATCATCCCACCGCTTATGGGCATCATCCGCCTCCTTCTGTCTATCCGATGGACGCTCCCTGGGATCCATCACACTCAGACCACTCACGATCACCAGCATCTCCTCATAGCACCCTACCCTCACAGACTCTAACAACATCCGCGCCAGCCTCGGCTCCACCGGAACCCTAGCGATCGTCTTCCCTATCCCAGTCAGTTCATTCTCCTCATCCAGAGCATCGATCTCCCGCAGCGTCCTATACCCCTCAGCCACATGCTTAGAAGATGGCGGGTCGAGAAATGGAAACTCATCTATCTCTGGAAGCCCCAGAAACTTCATCCGTAAAATCACCCCAGCCAGCGAACTCCGCTTGATTTCCGGGTCAGTAAACTCATCACGCTCCTCGAAATCCTCTTCACCATAGAGCCGATAACACACCCCATCAGAAATTCTGCCACACCGCCCCTTGCGCTGCCTTGCACTCGCCTTACTTATCTTCTCCACCTGCAACCGCTGCACCTGCCGACTCGGGTTCCACCTACTCACCCGTGCCACCCCAGTATCCACCACATAGACGATCCCAGGGATCGTCAGCGAAGTCTCCGCCACATTCGTCGCCATCACCACCCGCCGAACCCCAGGGATCGTATTAAACACCCGTTGCTGCTCAGCCATCCCCATCCGCGCATACAGTGGCAACACCACCGTACTCGCCATCATTCTCCCCTCCAGCACCTCCGCACACTCACGGATCTCCCGCTCACCTGGCAGAAACACCAACACATCCCCAGGTTCCCCTTCCTTAGAAATACTATCCACACACCGCGCCACACAACGAGAAATATCCTCATCAGCACGAGATTCCAAATACCGTGTCTCTACCGGAAATGTTCTCCCCTCCACATCGATCACCGGAGTATCCTTCCCATAGAAATCCGAAAACCCACCCGCATCCATCGTCGCCGATGAGATAATCACCCTCAAATCAGCACGCTCCAATAACAAGCGCTTCAGATAACCCAACAGAAAATCAATATTCAAACTCCGCTCATGAGCCTCATCAATGATGATCACACCATACCCACCCAGCCGCACATCACCCTGCGTCTCAGCCAGTAGAATCCCATCCGTCATGAACTTCAGCACCGTATTCTTGCCACAAACATCATCAAACCTCACCTGATACCCCACTTCTTCACCGAGCGACACCTCCATCTCCTCCGCCACCCGCTTAGCCACACTCGCCGCCGCTATCCGCCTAGGCTGAGTACACCCCACCAGCTTACGCTTACCAACAACTTTACCGCTCCCTTTAGAAATCTCCTGTAAATACTCCAGCGCCATCTTTGGCAGCTGAGTTGTCTTCCCGCTCCCCGTAGCACCCACCACCACCACCACCTGATGATCTCTCAATGCTGAGATCACCTCATCCCTCGCCCCACTAACAGGCAAATCTGGGTAACTAAATTTCCACTCTTCCTCCATCTTTCTTCACGTTTACTTGAGCAAAAAATCCTATTGATCACCCCCAGAAAAGGTCTAAACCTAATCGAACGTAAGTAAAGACCAACCACACACAAAACTCACAAAAACCCCTCAAAAAAACAGTAACCAACTCTAAAAAAATCACTCCAGATCAATAGGAAAGTAGTGAATTGTGAATGATGAATTGTGAGCCACTCCGGCGGTAGGTTTTGGGCCAGCAACCCCATACTGAAAACGGCTAATCTTCAGATAAAATAATCAATGAAAATGGACAACTATCTTGATGGCGAGAGTCACAACGCCGATGTCTGTGTCTATGGCGGAACCGCCAGTTTCTAACCAAAGGACTCAAAGACTTAAAAAATCGCGCACCGGGGTCGGGCAGCGTCTACGCCCAAACTACCCGCATTGGGCACAGCAATAAGATCTATCGTGAACGCTTCCTAAAACTCGTGAACGATCACAAAATCGAAGTGATTTACGACCATCGTCTGGGTAGGCCAGAAGCTAGATCCTTTACCGCCTATCACCCCGTCGAAGTGACCGATCTGGGAGAGCAATAATGCCAGGCACATAGTGAGTGGGTGGCAACTTGTATTTGATTTCAAATCCCTCCCAGACACACTTAGAATGTATGATCGATACAGCTCAAAGTTTTTGTCCATCAGCAAGCAGACGTTCTTTCAGCTTTGTGTAATCAACCTTTTGGACAGAAATATTTCCCTCAATGGCCATACTTGCCGCAGTTCCCGCGCTCTGACCGAGAATCATGAAGACTGGTTCCATGCGGATCGAGCCAAAGGCTACATGCGAGGAAGACAGCATTACGGGGACTAGTAAGTTAGTACATTCGCTCTCCTTGGGAACGATTGAGCGGTAGGAAATAGGATAAGGCTTCGGACATGCATGACCAAATCCGCCTTCATTCCGAACCGTAGTTTTCCCTTTTTCGACAACGACGACTCGCTGACAAAAGTGTGAGTCCATTGGATACGATGCTAGCCCCACAGAATCCTCGGCAACGCGCTTGGACTCACAGTCCGCCTGAGTCATTACGTAATCGGAAAGCATCCGTCTGCCCTCACGCACATAAAGCTGGTGCGGCCAGTTGGCCGTTTCCTTAAACTCGTCTGGATGGAGGCCAAAGGTATTAACCCTGGCTTGCAGTTCCTTGGGCACTTGTGGGTCATTTGCCAGAAAATACAGCTGTCCTTGCTGGTAGTCCACATGATCTTGGAAAACCTTTTCACGTAGCTGGTAGAGCTCACGCCATGGCATTGTAATCCCACGGCGTGGTGCTGGAAGCTCTGCAAATGAGCCTGGCTCATAAGTGCCATCCGGCCAGGTGTGGCTGCCACCGACGTAGTCCGAGGAGAAACTTCCCGCATTATTACTATCTCCTTCACGCATCTGCACAGGACCATCGGTCATCGGGGCAGTCGTATAGTTCAGAGTCCAGCGGACCTTTGGATCAAAATTCAGAAATCTCGCCAGTAGAGCGAACTGACCAGCGTCATAGCCCTCCGGCTTAACAAATTTCACCTTACCTTCTTTTTGAGTTAGATGCATACGGAAGTTGTATGCCTGGATATTGTAGTCACCCTCCCCTGGCTTACCAGCAGGCTCTGCTGAAATTTCAGGCAGCAGACCGGACTTGGGGTCGCTTGGAATGACGTAAGGGCTGATTGGCAACCCACAGAACTGATAGACTCCCCTCCAGGAAACAGTCTGCCACTGCCCACCGAGCGACTCACCATAAGTGCTAGCAGGCTCACGCCCTACCTGGTAGGAAACATTGGCAGCAGCGATCAGGTCACCTTCATAAGTGGCATCGATAAACACAGAAGCTTTAATAGTCTCCCCTGTTTCCATGCTGATTGAAACCAGTTTTCCGTCCTTTAAGACCGAATCATTTAGACAACGATTGTATAAAACAGTCACTCCGGCATCAGAAAGCATCTTGCGATAAAGCGTTTCCGCATTCACAGCACTAAAGTCAAGAATCCCACCGACCTCATCATAGAAACCCTTCGCCATCCCACCGATCGAGGACTTTGCCCCCACATCCGTGGCGGTAAGTCCTCCCGATGTCAATCCACCCACGTGCTTGTTAAACGATAATAGAATCACCTTGCGCCCCATTTTAGCCGCTTGCACCGCTGCAGTCACACCAGCAGGAGTTCCGCCATAGACAGCCACCTCGCATTCCAGAGTCTTGGCTTCACCCGCCTCAACCTGATGGTAATAGGATGGATACCCTGATGTTTCCCCACCCAGAGCAATGGATGCATTCATGGAAAACAGGGAGATTACAGCTGCTGGTAGTAAAGATCTCACCGCCCGGGAGGGCAATAGGCGAGGAGTTTGCTGAACGCCGGTGGGCTCAGTGTGAGTAGATTTCTGCAAATTAAAATTCATGATAATTATGGGGTGATCAATAGATAGAAGAAATTAAGCGTCAGTATCAAAAAACAATGTGACCGTGAATAGACGTTTATTACAAATTATCTTTCATTGAAACAAAAAATTCGTGTACGAACAATCCGCACACGGTGACTCCGTTAGAGTCCAGCGAACTGGATGTCGAGATTACCTACACGACGGAGAATGAGAGCGAGCCCACCGAGTCCGAGAAGAGCTTTGCGGAAGTTCGGTTTAAGTATCAATAATTACTGATGCAGGCCCCAAACCGCCACTTGTGTAAGTTAGTGAAAACCCGTCTGGTCCATTGGTGCGTGCACCAATGTCAAAATACAAGGTGTCAATAATGTAAGCAGGATCAGTGCTGTTCAATGGTGTGAGCGTCATTGTATTGAACGAGGTTCCTCTAAATCCAGCAGATGTGGTATCCACAGACTTAGCTCCGGCAAGATCATTACCAAAATCACCACTGCCATTTCCCCAAATGAAGGCTCTATAGCTAGAGTTGCTCCTGTGGCAACACTAGAGGGATCTAATACAGGAAGCCCTTTCGAGTCTGCCCGCTGAACCTCAACTAAGGTTTAATAACAAACATAAACCGTGCTCTCAGAATCTCTTCCTAGGATCGGATTATTAAAAGGCACCACGTGGATCTCACAGTTGCTGAACACTTCATTCAGGGTTTTCATGAAGTTCTCCTCTGGAGGATCGTCGGACCATAGGGCAAAGATCCCCCCAGGGTGCAGTTGATCGATCATTTTACGCAGTCCATCTAGATGATAGAAACTCGCGTGTTGTTCATTCAGAAGATGCGCTGGTGAATGATCGATATCGAGCAGGATGGCGTGGAATTTCTTTTCAGGGGCCCCTGAGTCGAAGCCAATTCCATTTTCCGAAACTGCGCGCTTAAAGAAATCTCCATGCTCATACCGACAACGAGGATCAGCAGTAAGTCCGGCACCGAGTGGGACGAGCCCTTGCTCATGCCAATCGATCACTGGTTGTAAATAATCGACGATAATGAGTTCACCCACGGAAGCGTGGTCAAGCGCCACCTTGCCAGTGTAGCCTAGGCCGAGTCCGCCAACCACAATATTAAGTTCATTATTTCCGGGAAATGCTTTTTCAGTAGCGGCCATCCCCAAAGTCGAAAGCGCCTCTTCCACCACCGTGAAAAGAGACGACATCAGAAAATCTTGGCCTAACATGATTTCGTAAACCTCTAAATTATCAAGCGTCATCATCGTGCGCTTGCGCAGCATCACTGCGCCGAGTGGGGTATCCTGATAGTCGATTACTTTGAAGCTAGGTTGCATAGACATCTATAGTCAGAGTAATCGCAGATGAATAGCCAAATCATCAATCTGCCTATCCCTTCACCCCTCATCTCCATTGACAATATGACCATCATGCGCCATGGGTACCCCATCAACTGATATGTCATTCGTAGAAACATTTAACCAACTGCCTGAACAGAAATCTGCGCTACTGCGGAAATTTGAAAACCTCATTTCACCAGCTAATCATGAGCAACTAGAGGCGATGGCACAGCAGAGCCAGACCCTGACGCTTCAGAACTTTGGTAAAACCATGCGGATGTTCGCGCCACTCTACGTTTCTAATGAGTGCGTAAACAACTGTTCTTACTGCGGATTCTCGCGGGATAACGCTATCCTCAGGACCACACTTACTATCGAGCAAGTAGTCACCGAGGCACGCCATCTCTATGGCCTAGGATTTAGAAGTGTCCTTCTTGTCGCTGGCGAGCATCCTAAATTTGTCTCAGACGGTTATCTCCAAAAATGCATTGACGCCATCAAATCCTTCATCCCCACCATCGCCATTGAGGTAGGTCCTATGAAGGATCATCAGTATGGCGAGCTGGTGAGTCATGGTGCTGAAGGACTCATCGTTTACCAGGAAACCTACGTCCGTGACGCCTATTCTAAGCTGCACACCGCAGGACCAAAGAAGAACTTTGACTGGCGGCTAGAGTGTCCAGAGCGCGCCTACGATGGCGGCTTCCGCCGCATCGGCATTGGCGCCCTTTTCGGGCTAGCACCATGGAAAAAAGAAGCCATCGCACTCGCCGCCCACCTAGAATACCTCTACAAGCACTGCTGGAAAGCCTCGTTCTCCGTCGCATTCCCACGGATGCGCCCCTACGCCGGAAATTATCAATACACCCCAAATCCGGATCTGTTTCTCGATGACAAAGCCTTTGTGCAGCTCCTCTTCGCATTCCGCATTTGTTTCCCACAGGTAAACATCGTCCTCAGTACCCGTGAGCCGGCATCACTCCGGGACGCGCTCGTACCGCTGGGAGTCACCCACATGTCAGCGGGTTCTCAGACAGAACCAGGTGGATACACCGGCGCAGGGCATGATGACCTCCACCTCACGGTAAAAGGTAAGCGCGTAGAGATAGCCGAGTCAGACAAAACACCCTGCCAAAAAGCCACCGAGCAGTTCACAATTGACGATACCCGCTCTCCTGCCAGCATCGCCCATCTGATCCAGACCCAAGGCTACGAGCCGGTCTGGAAGGACTGGGATGAAGCTATTTTACAACACTAAAAGATCTATGAAAATCAGCCTCAATGGTAAAGAGAAGGAAATTTCTGTCAGTAATGACACTAGTATCCAGCAACTACTTGATTCTCTGGGACTCGCTGGTAAGCCAGTAGTCGTAGAGCACAACAAAATCGCCATTTTCCCCAGAGACTATCCCAGCATCTGTTTTAAAGAAAATGATCAAATCGAGATCATTAATATCGCCGCGGGCGGATAAATTGACTATCGCTTTGAAGATGCCATTTATTCTTCAGGAGCGCTGGACCAAATTTAGCACCCGAGTCACTATACCACAACGGGAGACACTCTGGAAAAATTTTGTAACCCTCTACTCTGAAGAAAACCGTCACTACCATAACCTAGTTCACATCGAGGACTGCCTCACTAAACTAGACGAATGGCCATCTCAGCCGTCTAACACTATCCGTGATGCCATTGAGCTTGCCATCTGGTTTCATGATATTGTTTATGACACCCAGCGAGCAGACAATGAAGAATCCAGTGCTGCGCTCGCCAATCATTATCTCCGCGGGCACCCGCTCGCGACGGACTGCCACGCGCTCATCCTAGCCACTAGACACAAGCAAACCGAAGGAATGCACGCAGAGGAAATCATGTGTGATATCGACCTCTCCATCCTCGGGTCCGAGCCAAAAAAATACCACGACTACGCAGAAAAAATCCGCAATGAATACAGCTGGGTAGGAATAACAGAGTACTCCGAAGCCCGCGCCCGAGTCCTTACCAACTTCCTCAACCGCGACAACCTCTTCCAGACCACATATGCCATCAGAAAATGGGAACTCAAAGCTCGCATCAACTTAAAAAAAGAACGTGAAGACCTGCTCAATATGATTTAAACAAGTCAGGGAATCACACATCCAGCTTGTAAAAGCTAGATATAATACATGTAAGTGTCCTCGTTCCCCATCATATCCTTGAGTGAGGTTTTCTTCAGCAGGTCATCAATGTCATTACTGATCGATTTCCAAATACTAGCTACCTGCTCGGCTGAATCGCCATCCTTCACCGTCACATCCGCCACTACTCCAGAATTTACTGCCTTTATGATTTCATAGAGACTAATATCCTCAGGATTTCTCTCCATAAAATATCCTCCATGCTTGCCGCGCTTGCTCTGGATAATCCCTTCAGACCGCAGCGCATTTAGTATCTGCACGAGGAAATTCGATGACACATTCTCACGTTGTGCTATCTCTTCTAGCCTAAGTATGCTATCAGTGCTCTTCGCTAGCTGCACAGACGCTCTACAGGCGTATTCTAATTTCTGGGAAATTTTCACTACGACGAATCAATCACATCATGGATCACAACTCTAACTCCAATACATACAAACTCTGTCATGCAACGCACATAGACCTGCAACAGAGCTGGGTATCCATTAAGCTTCAGGCCATCCATCTTGCAGAATCCGAGCCCCAGCTCCAAGCGCTGCTTTCTGATGTTATCATAGAGCGCCAGTGCCTCAACACAGCACTTGCAGCCCGACTAGCGCGCAAGCTAGCTAGAGACGACATGGGCAGAGATGAGCTCATGCCGCTTCTCTTAGAAATTTTCACTGCTGATAAGAAAATCGCCGCTAGTGCTGCGGCAGATATGCAGGCAATCGTGGAGCGAGACCCCGCCTGCCAGAACATGCTAGCACCCATGCTCTTCTTCAAAGGCTTCCTCGCCATCACTACCTATCGTATCGCTCACTACCTCTGGCATCAGAACAGAAAGTCCCTCGCGCTCTACTTTCAGAGTATCAGCAGTGAAGTCTTCGGTGTAGATATCCACCCCGCCGCCAGAATCGGCTGTGGGATTTTCTTAGATCATGCCACCAGCATCGTTATTGGCGAGACCGCCATCGTAGAAGATAATGTCTCTATCCTCCACGAGGTCACACTTGGTGGAACCGGTAAACAAGAAGGTAACCGCCACCCTGTCGTCCGCTCAGGCGTACTCATCGGCGCAGGTGCTAAAATTTTAGGTCGCGTAGAAATAGGCTTTGCAGCTAAGATCGGGGCGGGTAGCGTAGTCTTGGAAGACGTGCCCCCACACACCACCGTAGCCGGCGTCCCCGCCATCATCGTAGGGCAGTCTAGCGAAGAAAACCCCGCCCAAGAGATGAACCAAAATCTTGCCGCCTGCCATATTTAGCATCGCTGTTCCAGTTCAAGTAATCTTGCATTAATTTAAACTAGCCTGAGAAGTATCGGTGAGGAGATCGCTCAGCTAGTTCAGGCTATGATTTCATTTAGGGCTTCACCTTGTGAAAAATCAGCTCGTTGGACCTTTATGAATATGAACATTAGTCTGTGGGAATGGGAATGAAATCCCTTCAGCATCAAAGGCATGTTTCACTTGCTCGTTTAAATTAAATTTAATGTCCCATAAATCAGCAGCATCTGACCATACTCTAACCGTCAAATTAACCGAACTATCACCGAGCTCGCTGAGAACAATCACTGGCTCTGGATCTTGGTCAATTCGACTATCAGCATCAATTAAGCCACGAATTATGCTACGCGCTTTATCGATATCATCATCGTAACCGATACCAAATACAAAATCGACGCGGCGTTTCTTCTCAGCAGAGTAGTTTATGATTGCGCCTGTAGCAATTGGTCCATTTGGTAAGATAATACGCTTATTATCTGGTGTATTGAGAGTCGTGTTAAAAATCTGGATCGCCATCACCTTACCAGTATGGCCTTCCGCCTCAATGAAATCACCGATCTTAAACGGCTTCAATATCAGCAACAAAACACCACCAGCAAAATTTTGCAATGTTCCTGAGAGAGCCAAGCCAACAGCTAGACCAGCAGCTCCAAGAATCGCGACGAATGAGGTGGTCGGAATCCCTAGTATCCCCGCGCAGGTGACGACGAGAATCACTCTAAGAGCCATCGAAGTTAAGCTGAGCAAAAAGCCCTCAAGCGCCTCATCATAATCAGCACGATCAAACCATTTGCTCATCCCCTTACAGAGGAACCCGATGACCTTTAGACCAATAATAAAGACGACGATCGCAACCACCAACTTGATTCCGTAAGTGGTTGCGTATGCGCCAACCAAATTTAATATTTCATTAAAATCTAACATAGTGAAAACACTTTTAATGACCAAAGTTTAAGCTGTCAATTTTTTGTTTCTTTAATGCTTGATCGCATAAGCTCAACGAGGTTCCGTTTGAAGAACTCATTAGACTCATCGAATCTCTATTCTCCCACTCACACAATCCCTAAAGCATTGAAAAATCAATGTCTCTGATACCTAGGGATCAAGAACGCTAGGTTATCAGACGAAGCCCGTTGGGCTAGAAATGGCATTTGGATTATTCAGCTCGTTTCATCGCGCTGTCACGTCAGGAGTCCAACCAAGCAGGTGAAAAACTAGAGGATCTCTCTCCAGGTTCTCTCCTATCTTTTCTGCGAATTCCGCCCCCTTTATAGCATCTAGTATCGCATGTTCTCTCTCATAGTCTTCACGCACTTTACCAAATTTCGTTTTCTCTTCAGCGGATACAATTAGAGCACCCTCTCCTTTACGAGCATCTAGCCGTGCTTTTTCGTCGTGCTTATTCACATCTAAGCCTCTATTTGCGGATAGCCTTGCATCTCCCCCGTGGTGAGGAATTTGTAACCTTTTCGATAAGGCGTATAATCTCGTTCTATGATCTTCAACCTTGTCTTCCTGAATTCTCCTCTTGTCTTTAAAAACGTTCATTGTTTCCAGCCTCCGTTTATTTAATGCCTCGGTGCGCCTGGTAGAATAAGTTTGCGTAACTGCATAAGCTATCTGCTGAGCCTTAAGTTCTGAATCCGCAGATACTTCGAGCCTGATTTAATCCGTTCCTCGCTCTTGAGCTATTTCAACACTTCCCGCTATTTCTTTGATCAGTTCTTCTTTATTCTTACCTAGCAGCTTTTCGAGATCATAGTCATCGATTGCTCTGCTCAGATTCTCTTGGCTCTTTATCACTGCAAACTCTGTCTGAAAAAATTGATGTGACATCATAGCACCCCTCACCGTCCCGTATGGATTCACTTGTAAAATAGTCTCCGAAGTGGATTTCTCATTTTTTTCTACCGCCGTAATTCGTTTTAGATCCTCCTCTAAGTTACTTTTATTCACCCCTAAAAAATAGCCCGATATTCCTGCGAAAATTGCGATAACTACCGTGGTTAATATGTACTTCATATCCAAGTCTAGCCATACTTCATGCCAATCCGCTAGACTTTAAATCTAAAACGGCCAGATCAGCGGAATCATATAACTCGCAATTAGCCACATGATGACAGCAAGTGGAAAGCCTGCTTTGAAGAAATCTCCAAATTTATAGCCACCAGCACCATAGACGAAGGTATTCGTCTGATAACCAATTGGCGTAGAGAAGCTGGCGGATGATCCGAACATCACCGCCACTACAAATGGCCTCGGATCCACATCCATCCCTATCGCTACCGAGATCGCGATGGGCGTGAGCAGCGCGGCAACGGCGTTATTACTGATCAACTCGGTCATGACAGCGGCTACCAGATAGACTAAGCAGAGCACTAGTTGAGGATTCTCTTGGAAGCTCTCAACACTACTACCGATCAATTGCGCGAGGCCAGACTCACTCATCGCTAGTCCGACTCCTAGCATCCCGAAAATCATGAAAACCACTTTCCACTCAATTGCTTTATACGCTTCCTGCGGGTTGATACAGCCGGTGATCATGACTAGCATCGCACAGAATAACGCCGTCTGCACAACAGGTATTTCAAACCCTAGCGGAGCACTCAACGCACCGATGAGCATGAACAGCACAATAGCTCCAATGGCAATAGGAGATTTCTTATTTCTCGTCTCTACCTGCTGTGGTTCACTGAGGTTGATAAAATCTTTTTCCTCAAATAACCTGCGCATTTTCTGCCCAGGTCCCTGCACTAAGAGCGTATCACCAAATTCTAACTTCTCGTCCTCGAACCTGTCTTTAAGATTCCGCCCACGACGGTGGACGGCTAGGATCAGCACCCCGAAACGTTGACGGAAATTCAGCTGCTTCAGGCTCTTCCCCGCTAAAGAAGAATCTGGGCCGAGGATACCTTCCATCAGCACGGCAGACTCGGTGCGCATTCCTTCGAGTCCTAGTTTTTCGTTGCCCCGCACATCCATTCCATCGGTGTTAGAAACTCCCATCACTGCGGAGAGTTTACCTTTAAAAACGATCTCATCACCATCCTCAAACCTTATCTCTGGCAGCGGGTCTTTGACTCTTCTACCCTTTCTTAATACCTCTAGCACTCTTACCTTTTTGAGTTTACCCATTTCTGTATCAACATAAGCCGTGCCGATAAGAGGCGAGTCACTCTTCACGAATGCATGGGTAATAAATTCTCTGTTCTCACTGCTATCGATCAATGTGGCCAACGTGACGCGGTCTGGCAGCAGCTTTCGGCCGATGGTCATCAAGTAGATAAAGGTGACCGCCACAAAAATCAGACCAAGAGGCATGATCTCGAACATGGTAAACGGCTTCATCCCTTTATCTATGGCTATTCCAGAGGCAATCAAATTAGTAGAAGTGCCGATGATAGTCATGGTGCCACCTGCGATAGCGGCGTAAGAGAGTGGGATAAGATACTTAGATGCCTTAAACCCCTGCTTCCGACAAATCGCGAGGACGATGGGCATAAAGACCACCACTACTGGGGTATTGTTCACGAAGCCTGATAGCAGCGCGACAAGAACAATCAAACTGGCCAACATCTTCAGCGGACTAGCCCCTACTAACTTCTCAAACCAAATACCCAACTTATCAATCACCCCCGTCCGCTCGAGTGCCGCACTGAGGATAAACATACAAGCAACTGTAATCGGTGCGGGATTCGAAAAGACGCTGAGTGCATTATCAGAAGCACCATTTTCCATACTCAGTACTCCCGCGAGCACACAGACCAGTAGTGCGCCCATCGCCACGAGCTCGGCAGAAACCCACTCCTTCACAAAGGCGGAAAAAACCACCACAATGAGGATACTTAAGAAAATTTGCTCTGCCGACATAAACATGGTCTAACCTAACAACCCACGGCTATCTAGTAAAAAATGCGCTATTTTAACCCTCTATCTGCTTGACACGATGACGCAAAAAAATCAGCCAATCAAATCTCAAAATTTTCGCCATTCTCATTTTCAGTTGTCTATTTAGCCATGCGCGCGAACTAGATGTCAGCAAGTATTCATCTAGGTTACCAAGATTCATTGGCGATGTTGCCTATCGCTTAGGTTCGGATCTCATTGATGTGTGAAAGCGCAACGCTGTGAAGTTGGCTAAAATCGGTAGCGGAGGCTTCAAAGCTTCAGGCGTAGAAGACGTAGCGGAAGAGCTTGCCTAACTTCGAGGTTAGAATGCTAAGCTCAGGGTTGAAAATGACATTTTAAAAAAGGCCTCCGTGATCAACCCCCCTCTCTCCCTCTCTCCAACAACGTCCTCAGGAACACTCCTCAAAAATAAAATTCCTAGCAATCACTAGGCACTAAGCGCTATTGCGTGGCTCGCTTAAAGCCTAGCTTATCGAATTCTCTTTCGGATCACCTCTCCGCCAGAAGCTTCAATGATCTTGATGAGTTCCTTTTTAGGTCGGCGCTTTGAGGAGTGAACATAGAATTTCACTTTCGTATCGGCGATAGCATCCTTGAGTATTTGTAAGGCCCTTGGATCTATATCATCTTCGAAGTCAGAAAACCAATAGATTGTATCGACCTCTTGTAATCTTATCAATGCGATTAGCGCAGGAAGGCCATTTCGTTCTAAATACACTTGCTGAATATGAGGTTCAAATCTCTCGTGAATTTTGTTTTGATGCCATTTAGGATCAAAGGGGTTCACTCCCGATGCTGGCATTTCCCCATAAAACCAAGCGTCTCCGAAAATTTGGTCGTTTTTATCTAGGGGTCTCCTCCGTGGTAGGTGCAAGCCAGAATCTGCAGCTTCTCGAAACTGAGCTGTAGGGAAAGACTTTTTAATCTCACCGCGAACCGCATCGAGGTAGGGTCTCATACTTGGAGAATTATCGAGCAATACTCCCAACCTTGATGAGCTCATTTTGGTGCCATAGATTTCCCCAGATACTTCTGCATTTTTTTTAGCTTTCGCTTCTTTTGGCAGTTTTTCCCAGGCTGTGAACGCTATCTTTTCGGCCTCAACGAGCTTGGTTCGGACAGACTCAAGATCCTTTAATATAGCACTAAGAAGTGCTGTGCGATCTCGGTCGCTGATGCGGTCTTTGAGGAATTTTTCATGCATTTCTTTTTGTTCATCAGAAAATTTGAGGTATTCGATCATCAATGGGGAATCATTCACTTTAGAGAGTTGAGCTGCTCTCTGGGCAAAGCGCTCCTTGGCATTTTTGATGAATTTCATGGAATATTCCCTGATGCTTTCATCTTCCCATCGTCCTCCATATTCTCTTGCGGAGACATTTAGGGAAAATAAGACAGTTAAACTAGCGACTACAATATATGCTCGAAAACTCATGCTTTCATATAAAAAGAAATCCTTATGAACTAGCAACTACTAATTTACTATTGGGTGTGTTTTTAGCTGACGGTTATTTATGTTTTAAGCTGATTTCTGTGACCAGAATTTTGAATCGTGGTTATTCGCTTTCATAACTCTAAGCTGCACTACGTTTTCAGCATGCTCAATATTCCACCATGCTCCCGTGAGTTTTAACCGTTTTTGAATCACGGATTTTGATGAAAATAAAGAGACAAACAAATTGACAAATTGAACCAAAATCCCACTCGGCGATGGCCGCACTCTGGTTCTCAAAGATTCCTGACGCCGCCCAAAAGGGCTCGAAAACAACCGCTGCCAAAACGCCCCTTTGACAAAGCGGCTCGGAAAAACTGCGCCCACGAGCATCAAATAGGACAACGAACCGGCTGTGCGGAGGTACTTTTCGCCTCCAAAAGCGCCTTCTCATAAAATACTTGCTACTTTTTTAGCTTTTCCCCTTGCCAGACCACTGCTCATTCGTCATTATATATTATATTATATATTATATTATATATTATTCATTAGCATATATAAATTTAATTACACATTAATTCCACCCCCTTACACATTAATTCCACCCCCT
>CAWVXI010000017.1:0-58757 GCA_963934155.1 uncultured Verrucomicrobiales bacterium
AGAATGCCATGCATCTAGGCTGCGATCATGCTGCTTTAGATAATGACAACATGCGCATCGCCTTCACCCATATTCCTGATCTCAACATTGAGAATTATTGATGAGCAGACGGAAGCGACGACCAGACTAAATATGTTTTTGTTCTTCCGCCAGGTTCTTGGGAAATTGAAGACAAGATATTCTAAGAGAGATAAGAGCTAGAGGTTTAATACCATCCTCACAGTTATACTGGATTGATAGTTTGATGGAATGATTTAAAAGTGCAGCAAAGCTGATTGGGGAAAGAGCAAAACAATAGAGTAAGATTAGCGGCGTTAATCGTCAGTTGCATAGCCCACTATGCGCCTTCCTCTTGCCTTGCTACTCTCACTGTTTTGTTTTTCTATCAAACCACTATCACTGTTCAAATGGTTTAAATGCCTCTCAGCATTTCTGTCGCCTCCGCGAGTTTCCTCTTTGGGTTTGCGCAGGTTAGTCTTGGGAATCTTGTCTGGGAGAGCATGATGTATTGGTTGTTTCTGGTCAGCATGAGGCGTTGGGATTTTATTTCTATGCTGGTGATGTTGGCGTGGGCGGCGGCTATTTTTAGGAGGGTGGTTTGGAGAAGGTTTTGGGCCGGGGCGGGGAGCCTGCCGTATTGGTCTTGCCAGTTTTCTTTGAGTTGATTGATTACTTTTTCGGAGGCGGCTTCGGCGAGCTGTTTGTAGGAGCGGATACGCATGGTGGGCTCGGTCATGTAGTTTGCTGGGATGAAGCAATCTAGCGATTGATTTGTGATGGGTGATTTGTGATTTGTGATTGTTTGTGGCTGCGCCGTTTCGGTGAAGTTTAGGAAGTCTGCGCGGAGGGTGACGTCGATGCGGGTGGTGTTTTTGTTGCCTTTGAGTCGCTCGATGGATTGGCGGAGGAGCTGGCAGTAGAGGTCGAATCCTACGCTGGAAATGTGGCCGGATTGTTTGGTGCCTAGGAGGTTTCCTGCGCCGCGGATCTCTAGGTCGCGCATGGCTATTTTGAAGCCTGAGCCCAGGGCGGTGTATTGTTTGATGGCGTTGATGCGCTTGGTGGCATCGCCTCCTACGGTGAGATCGCGTGGGATGAGGAGGATGGCGTAGGCTTGCTGGGGCCCTCTGCCCACGCGGCCGCGCAGCTGGTAGAGGTCGGCTAGGCCGAAGCGGTCGGCTCGGTCGATGATGATGGTGTTGGCGTTGGGGATGTCGATACCGCTCTCGATGATGGTGGTGGCGAGGAGGATGTCTGCGTCGCCATTTACGAAGGTTCGCATGACTTGCTCGAGTTCGTCTTTTTCCATCTGTCCGTGGCCGATGACAATCTTGGCATCTGGGACGAGAGCGTGGATTTTATCCCGCATGACTTCGATGGTTTTGACGCGGTTGTGGAGGAAGAATGTTTGCCCGCCACGATCCATTTCGCGCGTGATAGCGGTGCGGATGATGCGCTCATCGTAGCCGCAGATGGAGGTCTGGACGGGGACTTTGTTTGGCGGTGCGGTGTCGATGGTAGACATGTCTCGCGTGCCCATGAGGGAGAGATAAAGGGTGCGGGGAATGGGGGTGGCGGAGAGGGTGAGGAGGTCGATGCCTGCGAAGAGTTCTTTGAATTTTTCTTTGTGCTTCACTCCGAATCGTTGCTCTTCATCCACGATGGCGACTCCTAGATCGTGGAAATGGACGTCGTTTGAAACTAGCCGATGAGTGCCGATGACGATGTCCACGGAGCCGTCTGCGAGGCCTTTGAGAGTGGCGCGGACTTCTGCTGGTTTGCGGAAGCGGTTGAGCAGCTCGATGCGGATGGGGTAGTCGCTCATGCGCTCGCGGAAGGTGCGCCAGTGCTGCTCTGCGAGGACGGTTGTGGGGACGAGGATGGCGGCTTGCTTACCTCCAGTGACTGCTTTGAATGCGGCGCGGATGGCGACTTCTGTTTTACCAAATCCGACGTCGCCACAGATGAGTCGGTCCATGGGCTTGGGGCATTCCATGTCAGCCTTGGCATCTTCGATGGCAGTGAGTTGGTCTGGGGTTTCGGTGTAGCGGAAGGAGTTTTCGAACTCCCACATCCACTTGGTGTCTGGAGGATGACCGATGCCTTTTTTGACCTGGCGCTCGGCTTGGAGACGGAGTAGCTGCGCGGCGTAGTCCATGATGGATTTCTCCGCGGACTTGCGCGCACGTGACCATTTGGCATCGCCTAGCTTGGAAAGGGTGGGGGTCTTACCGCCCATACCGACGTATTTGGCGAGTAAGTGGGCTTGATCGATGGGGACTGAGAGGATGCTTTTGTCGCGGTAGCGGATGTTGATCTCTTCGGTGCCATCGGGGTCCTTGGTGATATTTTGGAATCTGCCGATGCCGTATTCGGTGTGGACGACGAGGTCGCCTTTCTCGATGTCTAGGATGTCTGCCTGTCCGCGAGCGCGACGCTGGTGTTCGAGGTGGGTGTTTTTGCGATTATTCGAGGTTTGGTAGCGTCCGAATAACTCAGCGGAGGAAATGACGGTGAGTCTAACAGATGGGATGGTGAAGCCGTGGGCAAGTTCACCGATGGAGGTTTCTATTCCATTTAAAATGGAGTCACCCATGAGCTCGGTAAAGCGTTCGATCTCGCCGTTGTTAGAGAAGATGAGGTGGATGTTCCATTCCTCAGTATTCCATTCGGCAAGCTGCTTGGTGAAAGCGTGACGCTTGTTTTGCTGGAGGACGAAGTCACCCGCCTCGAAAGCTCCGAGGGGTGAGGGGTGGATTGATATTTCTGCGAGGGGGTCTGAGCTGATTCTTAGGTGATGGGTGAAGAGCGTGGAGAGCTCTTCTACATTGAGGGTGATGATGAGGTCGTTTTCGCCAATATAGTCCGCTACGGTGGCAGTTTCTTCTGACTCTGTTAGATGGAGCTGGGCTTTAGTTATTTTGCGGATGGAAGTCTGAGTATTGAGGTCAAACTCGCGGATGGAGTCTATTTCTGTATCAAAAAACTCGACTCTAACAGGATAGGGTGCTTGCCAGGTATAGATGTCTAAAATGCCACCACGGAGGGCGTATTGACCACGGTTATGGATATGATCCACTCGTTCGAACCCTGCTTTTTCGAGCAGTTTAATGAGGAGTTCTGGGTCTTGCTCTGAGCCAGTTGCTAGCGTGGAGTCTTGGAGAGAGATGGCATTAGGAGATGGGCAGGGAGAATCAAAATGGGAAGTGATGATGAGTTCCTGTGATCCAGAGGCTATGTTTGAGAGTGTGTGGAGTCGATCCGCATTCGCTTCTGGGTCATCAAGCTCAGTGGAGGAAGAATCGATGTTTTTTGCTAACAGGATCTGAGATTTGATGTTCCAGAAGTCGAGTTCCGCGGTGAGCGCTTGGTTGAGTCTGGGTTGATCTGATAGGAACCAAACCCGTGATGAATTGAATTTCCCGCTGTGCTGGTGGGCGGCGGCAGCGATGATGAATGAGAGACCAGAGTGTCTATCTGTATCTGCTAGGCACAGTGGTGCCAGCTCAGATGATGATGTAGAAGCCAGTGCATGGCTTATGTCTGAGTGCTGCAGTGCTTGGGTAAGAGCGCAGTGAATGTGTTCTGAGTGTTTCAAGCGGAGGATTTATTAGCACACTTGAGCGAGAGATGAAAGGCGCGTTTTTTTGATAATGAACTCTGGCTATCTAGCGATGGTGTGGTAATGATATTAGGGATATGATTATTCATTTCAGCCTCAATATTTTATTTGTAGCAGTGATGACTGTTGCGCTGACTTCGTGCAGTGGTGGACCTGGCCCACCACGCTATTCTCCTTCATACTCGCAGCCTGTGGCGATGAATCAGCCAGGTATGGCGATGGGTAGTCCGGCGATGACATCGAGCCAGCTACTTAGGCAGGTGAATTTAAAGCGCGACCTGATCCCTTCTGGTAGGCACGCTAGGAAATATAAACGCAAGATGACACCGCGGTATATCACGATTCATAGCACGCAGAACTATAATACTGGAGCGGATGCTTGGAAGCATAGCTTAGCACTCAAAAACGGAAAGCTCCGTGCTTATAAACACAAGGGGGGAAATAGGATAGGCTATCTAGTTTGGCATTACAGCATCGATGAATCCCGGGTGGTGCAGCATTTACCAGACAATGAGCAGGGCGAGCATGCGGACTTCGATGGTCCAGGGAATAATTATTCGCTAGGATTAGAAATGTGTGAGAACCGTGGAAATAGCCGATCCGTGACATTGGAGAGGACGGCGAAGTTGACTGCCTTCCTGATGAAGCGGCATGGCATTCCAATCAGAAATGTGGTGCCTCATTACCATTGGCCACGCGCAGGAACTAGCACACCACATAAGAACTGCCCGCATTTCTTACTCGATCATGGCAGGCCAGGAGCGAAGTGGAGAGCGTATCAGGATAAGGTGATGGTTTATTATAACCTGATCACAAGGCCGCTAGCGGCAACAAGACCCACGCAGTATCCGCAGCGTTGATATTATCTGCTGCATCTTAAAGGAGTGCAGGTATTGAGAGATTAGGAAGATGGCTAAAGAGACTAAATCAGATTCAGAGACATGGTATCAATGTGACCGCTGTACTGCTTGTTGCAAATGGCCTGGTGATGTGCGGGTGGATGATGATGAGGTGACGGCTATTGCAAAATTTCTGGAGATGAATGAGGATGATTTCATCCAGAAATTCACGCGACTAAGGATGAACCGCGATGGATTATCACTGATCGAGCGGGAGAACCATGAGTGCATCATGCTGGAGAATGACCGCTGCACGATCCAGGATGTGAAACCTTTCCAGTGCAAGGGGTTTCCAAATAGATGGAATTTCCCAGACTGGCAAAAGGTCTGCCAGGCAAAGCCGGTGCCAATGAAAGAGGCGCTCAAGATGGGGCTGGTAGAGGAGGGGGAACTCTCTGCGAATCACCCGATGAGGGGGAGTGAGCTAAAATGAAGTGGCTTGGTCCAACAAATGGGTTAGTTTTCACAAAAATTGCTCAAATTACAAAAAAGAGCTTGCGGAAAGCTCAGGGTTATGGTTTTTTGCGCCCGCGCTAGTCGCACCCATTACAGCGTCCCGTTCGTCTAATGGTTAGGACTCCGCCCTTTCACGGCGGCAATAGGGGTTCGAATCCCCTACGGGATGCCATTTCTTTATCATTAAAGGAAATGCAGACAAAAAAGCTTATCTCATATAGAGATAAGCTTTTTTTGTGTGTGGGTGACTCGGCTTTTGTTATGGCTGACGATCGACTCCATAGTCTGGATGTCTTCTGTCATGCCTTAGAACTACGAGGTAAATATCGTCATCTTCAACTGCATAAAGCAAATGATAAGGAAACCTCCGCAGCCCTGCTCTGCGAAATCCACAGCTATCAAAGTGATGACTTCTTGGATTACGTTCTATCTTAGCCAACACTTGATCTAGCTCTAACCAAAACGCAGAATGAATACGCTCAGAAATCTCAGCATAATGAAATGCTACATCACGAATATCACTGGCTAATTCAGGATGGCGTATGACTCGCATTGACTATGAGCGCCCGCAAGCTTTCCAAAACTCTTCTTCAGTTAATCCTTTCACCTTGCCACTCTTCAAATCCTGAAAGCGTTGCTCTACCTCTTGGTCTGAGACATAGTGAGGATGCGGATCAAGCTCTTCTAGAAGAGAAGAAACAAGCTCGGCTCGATCATCAAGACCTAATACTGAGGCTTTTTTAATTAATTCTGCGACTTCTGACATAATTATATTTTACCAGAAGATACTGAAAGCACCAATGATATTTTTAGCGATAAGACGTAACGTTTGAAGTTGGGCACGATGGGGGAAAGCGCGAATTGATTCAGACGGCTTTCTGGGCGACGCCATCTCCGCCCTTTCAGGGTGGCAATAGGGGTTCGAATTCCCTGCGGGATGCCATTTCTTTATTTAT
This sequence comes from uncultured Verrucomicrobiales bacterium, assembly GCA_963934155.1. Classification (GTDB taxonomy): domain Bacteria; phylum Verrucomicrobiota; class Verrucomicrobiia; order Verrucomicrobiales; family Akkermansiaceae; genus Rubritalea. The sequence goes on from CAWVXI010000017.1 coordinate 5,934, forward strand.
AGAGAGATGCTGATAAAAAAAGCTTACTTCATAGAGAGGTAAGCTTTTTTGATTTAGATGAGCAGTCTAGCATCTATGTTTAGAGCTTCAGTGGTTTTGCGGATGTGAGTGGTGTTTAGTTTGCGTTCTCCTCTGATGAGGAGTGATGCTTTGAAGGTAACAGATCAGATAGCCGGTATTTTCTGCTGGGTAGTATTCTAGTTTTTAAAGAGGCTGGAGTCTGGTGTGATGGTTTCGGCTTGGTGATTCTGTTTGATCCAAGTTTCGGCTGACTGGTAGTCACTGAATGTATTGGTGTTGGGCTCTTCTGTTGTCTCGGTTGATTTACATGCATTGAGGAATACAGCGACACACAGTAAAATGATGAAGGATTCTAAAGATCTGTTCATGATATTTAGAGTGCTAAATGTTTGACCCTGTGTCAATAGGGGGGTTTGATGTGTGGATAATGATAGCGCGCGAAATAATAGAAGTCCTCAAACAAAACGGAGTGATGCCGAGTAAGAAGTTAGGGCAGAATTTTCTCTGTGATGCTAATGTCGCACGCTGGATTGTGGATCAGCTAGATCCTCAGCCAGAAGATACTGTGGTGGAAGTGGGTCCAGGCACGGGGGCGCTTACCGAGCATCTTGTGGGTAGGGTGAAGCGCGTTATTCTGGTGGAGTTCGATGCGCGTTTAGCGGAGTATCTTACTGATAAATTTAGTGACCGTGACGATGTGGAAGTGCATCAGTTCGATGGCGCGCGCTTCGATGTGAGGAATCTATACAAACACGCACCGATCAAGTTCCTCGGGAATCTCCCCTACAGTGCAGGCGGTGCGATCATGCGGAATTTTATGAAGGGTCCAACTCCTGTAGTTCGCGCGGTATTAATGCTACAGAAAGAATTTATCGATAGGATTGTGGCAAAGCATAAAACTAAAACATATGGAGTGCTTTCGCTCCGAATGCAGAGTGAGTGGGAGAGTAAGCCGGTGAAGACGGTGCCACCAGAAGCGTTTCATCCTAGGCCGTTGATTGATTCTACAGTCATGACTTGCGTACCATCAGTAAATTCTGAGGTCTACGATAAGCGGCTCTTCGATGAGCTAGTGAGACGTGGATTTTCACAGCGTAGAAAGCAGGTGAAGAAGCAGTTTCCTGATACGGCTAACTGGGAGGAGGTGTCTGCTTCACTCGGGCTACCTGTGACGGCAAGGGCGGAGGAAATTAGTCTCGATCAGTGGATAAAGATTACCCAGGCATTTGATGATCACCCGTTGAAGAGTATTCCGCAAAGTGCTGGGGAGTTACTCGATGTAGTAGATGAAAATGATGAGGTGGTACGTCAGGAAAAACGCAGCGTGGTGCATGCTGAAAAAATGATCCATAGGGCGGTGCATATTTTGGTTTTCAATAAGAAGAAAGAGGTGCTGCTGCAAAAGCGAAGTGTCCTCAAGGATAACTTTCCAGGGCACTGGGATACAAGTGCAGCAGGTCATATGGGAGCGGGCGAGAGTTATGATTCGTGCGCTGATAGAGAGCTAAAGGAAGAGCTCGGTATTGATGCTGAGTTGCAGCACATCGCTCACGTCAGGCCATGTGGAAATACTGGCTGGGAGCACATTGGGCTCTATGTAGCGCGTCATGATGGAGCATTGAGATTTCCCTGCAGCGAAGTGGAGCATACTTTGTGGTTCGGCATGGATCAGCTCAATGACTGGATCTCTGCCCGACCAGAAGATTTTGCAACTGGCTTCTTAGAATGCTGGAAGGTATTTGATGAGAAATTCAGAAAATACGGTGATTGAAGATGGAGATCTGGTTCAATTGGATATCTTAGCACAAATTATAACTAGATGAGTAAAGGATCTTTAAGATTTAAAAATGCCGTTCTTTTTGTGGGTATTTTGTTGATCGGCCTGAATTTACGGCCATCCATTTCAGCGATGTCTGCCTTGGCAGAGAGAATGAGTGAGGATGGGCTTTCACGGGAAAGTATCGGCACGATGACGACTATCCCTCTTATTCTTTTTGGAGTAGTAGGGCTATGGGCGGGATGGTTTGGCAGGTTGATGGGCTTCGCGCGCGCATTGGGGTTAGGGCTATTGCTTATTGGCCTGGGTAGTTTACTGCGCTCCGTTCCAGGAGGGGCAGATTTGATCTGGAGGATTAGTGGATCGGTGTTAATCGGTGCGGGTATTGCGTTAGGAAATGTGTTGCTGCCCAGCTTAGTCAAAAGCCGTTTTCCTAATCACGTTGGTCTGATGACGAGTTTTTATGCAACCGCCATGAATCTGGGGGCGGCATTGGGTATCGCTGTCGCGGTGCCAATGGCGACCAGTTTTTCGGGGGGCTGGAGAGTTTCGTTAGCACTCATTGGGGTGTTTGCTTTTTTTGCTTTCATGATCTGGATACCTCAAATGCTATCCTCGTCCGCAGTTAGGAAAAAAGAACATCCGCTAGCCGGCGTTCTCGTCCTCGCTCGGAAGAAGCGAGCGTGGCAAGTTGCCATCTTCATGGGACTGCAGTCTATCATTTTTTACTCCACCGTAGCCTGGCTTCCGACATTGCTTCAGTCGCAGGGAATGCAAGAAATAGAGGCAGCTGGTTGGGTCGTTACGATGCAGTTGATCGGGTGTGGAGCGAGTTTATTCATCCCTACACTAGCTGGGAAATCTAAGTCGCAGAGTGGCTGGGTAGTGATTTGCTCCAGTATGACTGTTCTTGGTCTAACAGGGATTCTCATGTATGGTGGGATGCTCCAGATTATCTCTATTATTGTCCTAGGCTTGGGGCTCAATGCTGGCTTTGGTATGGTGCTACTGGTGATTGCGCTGCGGAGCGATACCGCGGAGACTGCGGCTAGTCTATCTTCATTAGCCCAAGCCAGTGGCTACCTTTTATCATCTCCGGGACCGTGGTTAATCGGCCTTATTAGTACCACCGCTGGGGGATGGTCGCTCGCTTTTTCCGTGATCATTTTCTGCGCTATTCTAGCCACTTATGTGGGCTATTTATCAGGGAGGGAAGGGGAGCTAAGCGCTACGGGATCATCAACAAATTAATGACTTCAGGAGGGTTTTAACTTATAACAGCGAGTCTCTCACGTCCGCCGTCTTCAGTGAGGCGATCAATCAGCGTCCATGTGCAGGCCTGTCCTTCCTTGGTAAGGCGATACATCTTGTGTGAGTGGAGTCCTTCGCTGTTGATTTTTATAAGGTCTTTTTTCTCTAGATGATCCACGATCTTAGTGGTGTTCGCTGGCTTGCGATCGTAGCTGTGGAGGTAAATGTTGATGCGTTTTGTCTCCACATGTTCTTCGCCTTCTAATTCTTTATAGAGGCAAGCTAGTAATACACACTCGCTCCCGGAGAGGCGATAGCTGGGGTCATCGAGAAATCTTCTGATTGCTCTCAGAGTTTCAGAGGTCTTCTGGTCGCCACCATCTTCCTTATCGAGAGCAGAGTTTAGAGCCTCCTCAGCTTTACGGAATTCTAGAGATTTAGTGATGAATGCCTGGTAGAGTTCTAGTTGCTCCACGCTCAGATCCTCATGCGCATTCGTCAGTGAATGAGTGAGGTTCCGGATGTTGTGTGTGTCTGACATATTAGAAAACTAGCGAATTTTAAAAAAATTAGCAAGTTTTTCTTTTGAGCTGCACTCGAGGCGTCCTGCGATCTATATGAAACTGTTAAATAGATGAATTAGTTAGTTTTTTATGATAATCAATTTTAATTAAATTAGCCAATTTTGTTTATATTCTATAATGTTTTTAAAATTATTTAACAGAAAAGTTTGCCTAAATTAGCATGTATAAGTAATTTTTGATCACTCAAACGAACCAACACTACTTATCTATGAAAAAGCGCTACCATACTAATCAGAAAAACAGCATGTTCACTCTTAACGGATCATCTTCAAACCGTTTACAGAGGAAGCGAACAAGTGGGATTCCACGTGGGATCAGCCAAAATTTAGCAATGAAAGCTAATCCAGAAGAAAAATTAGCACAAAACACAATGACGCCACTCGCTAAATGGCAAAAAGAGGAAGAATACGAGATGAAATTAGAGGATGAACTTTCTAAAAATGAGCTCAATGGGTTCGCTTTTAGCTGTATCGAGTCACTTGCTAACTTAGCCACCAAAAAAAATCCAGACTCAACTCAATCTGTTGATGAAGTGATCACCAAGTTAGTGAATGCAGAGCTCATTACCTACACGGAGTTAGCGCGCGAGTCAAAAGCAGCTGAGATTGAGTTCAGGGAGTATGCTGCCTGGAGTAAGAAATTCATCACCAGCGTGCAGTCGCTACTGAGCGACTCTGAGGCTCCAACTCAGGAAGTGGATCAGCTAAGCACTCAAGTGATGCGATGCGCTGAGCGTAGTCTGTGCCAAAAATACCGATCGGGAGCACTGAATAAGAGAGTGGATTTTCTGGTGGATGCAGTAGCCAGCTATGTAGGGAATATCGGTTTGGAGATGGGATTGCCAGAGGCCGTAATGAATAAAGTCGCTGCGTCTGTGGAGCTAGCGCTCGCAAAGGAGACTTTAGTGGTTCAGTAAAATTTATTGTTGTAAGTGAAGTGGAAGCCATTCGTTTCGAGGTGATGAAAGTCTCTGAGAAGCGGGTGGCTTATTTTTTTGATAACGATGGATTCAAATGGCAATTTGAAAAAATGATTTGATTTTTTGATTTGATTCGTCTAATCTGCCTTGAAGATGAAACTCGATGCCAAAGAAAAACTGATCCGCAGTGCGATAGAAGTCTTCGCGGAGCAAGGCTATCGCGATGGCAAGATTGCAAACATCGTCAAGGGCGCAGGCGCAAATATAGCAGCGGTAAACTACCATTTTGGGTCTAAGGATCAGTTGTTCGTAGCAGCACTTAGACAGGCATTTGCTGATGCTGATGAGATTTACCCAAGTAGGGGAGGTCTACCGGATTCAGCATCAGCGGAGAAAAAGATAGCCGCCGTCGCGCGTGCAGTTCTGATACGCTCCTTCGATGAAGGGAAAGCTGGGAATTTCAACCGCATTATGAGCCGCACCATGCATGTGCCCGGCTCACCAGTGGAGATGATCTTAATCGAAGTTGAGGACTTTGAGCTGAAATATCTATCATTGGAATTAGCAAAATTTCTAGAAACGAAGTGTCCGCAACTCATCGGATGGGCGGTAGCGATATTTATTTCACTCGCTACGATGATCTCAAAATGCCCTCTAGCTGTGAAGGAGCATCTGTTTAGTAAAGAACCAAAGCAAAGCCAGATTAACTCGATGATAGAATATCAGATAGAAGCTATCTTTGCTGCGTTGAGGGCAATCCCTAAAAAATTTACAAGCTAAAATACCATGAACGCGAAGCTAATTATTTCCACCTCTCTGCTACCGGTACTGACCCTATTTTCGTCATGTAGCAACGTACTAAAGGAGCCGAATTCCAAGGCCCAAAACGCGAACCTAGCAGTCAATATACCCAATAGATTCTCCGCCACCCCGCCGCCTGTTCCTGAAGTCGCGAAAGGCCTGCTCTCACTGTTCTCAGACTCGCAGCTCAAACGCTACGTAAATAAGGCGCTATCAGCAAATCCAGATCTCCGGTCCAGTCTCGCGAGACTAGAAGAGGCGGGATTTAATACCCGCAAATCCTACGCTCTTGGCCTGCCGTCTCTCACCGCTGGAGCCTCTCTTGGGAGGAGTAAGACAGGCGGTGCCGCTTTCGGGGGTGGGTTTAATGGGTCGAGTAGAGGGCTCTATTCAGCTACGCTAGATGCCCAGTGGGAAGTCGATGTCTGGGGACGCATCCGTGCAGGTGTCAATGCGGCATCACGTGATCAAGTATCACTCGCTGCAGATCATGAAGCGGCTCGTCAGTCTATCGTTGCACAGACCATGCAGGCATACTTTTCTCTCATCGCTTCCGAAAAATTGTTAGATCTCTCGCAGCGACGTTTATCCAGCTTCGAGAAGACGGTATCACTGGTGAATCGCCGTTTCGAGTCAGGTACTGGCAACCTCAGTGACCTCGCCCTCGCCCGGACCGACCTAGAGAATACCCGTGCTCAATTAGAGCAGCGCACGAACGCGCGCGATCAAGCAGCCCGCAAGCTAGCCGCTCTCACAGGTAGCTATCCGGACACTAGCGCGCGAGCGTTGGTAAAAAACTATCCATCGCTCAGACGTAGTGTTCCCGCTGGGATTCCATCCGGTGTCATGCTACGCCGGCCAGATATCCATGCTGCCTATGAGCGCATCCGCGCTGCCGATTCTCGAGTCACTGTAGCCCACCGAGACCTCTACCCTCGATTCCCACTAACCGCCAGCGCTGGTCAGCAGTCGAATGTTCTCAAGAATCTTGCGAATACAAATTTCAACGTCTGGTCCATCGTGGCAGACCTAACAGCGCCGCTAATCGATGGCGGTAGCCGCCGCGCGGAGCTAGGTGCTACGAATGCTCGTGCTAAGCAAGCGCTGGCAAATTATCACTCCACCGTCCTGAGTGCATTCCAAGAAGTAGAAAATGCACTCGGATCAGAATACTACCTCAAAAGCCAACAGCGGGCCTATAAAAATGCTCTCACAGCCGCTCGGAGCGCCGAGTCCCGCACTCAGCGAAATTACGAAAATGGCTTAGTCGAAATTCTTACTTTGCTCGATGCTCAGCGCCGATCATTCAGCACCGAGGAATCTCTCATTAATACCAAATCCCTAAGGTTTCAAAACCGTGTCAGCCTAGCACTCGCACTCGGAAAAGAGATGTGAAAGGACTCTAACATATTTAACTTATCATGAACATTATCATCAGAATTATCGTCTCAGTTTTCATCATCGCAGCATTCTATTTAGCTGGGAAACAACTCATTGCAGGAAAACCAGAGCAGGAGAGCAGGATGCCCGCATTAGTGGTGCCAAGAGTGAATTCTATTCTTGTTCCGCTTGGAAATCACCGCCCATCTGTCATCAGCTACGGTAATGTGCAGAGCTACTTCGAGACCCAGCTAACACCAGAGGTAAACGGCAAAATAAGCTCCGTTTCTCCTCAGTTCCGCGTAGGAGAAATGATCTCCGAGGGCGAGACCCTGGCGACTATTGATGACTCAGACTACCAGTCTGCTCTAGCCACGCAGAAGGCAACTTTAACCCTCCAAGAATCAGCGCTGGCTGAGGAAGAAATACGTGCTAAACAAGCCTCAGAAGATTGGCAATCATCAGGCAGAGAGATCTCGTCAGCCTCAGACTTTGTCCTGCGCAAGCCACAGCTCGCCGCCGCCAGAGCGAACATCGATGCCGCACAAACCGCCATCGATAAAGCCGAAGTGGATCTCACCCGGACCATGATAAAGGCGCCCTATGATGCCGTAGTCACCGCGCGCACGGCTTCACTAGGAAACTACGCGACGGCACAAAACTCATTAGGGACCCTCATCGCCACCGAGAAAGCAGAAGTCCGTATCCCACTCACTGCTGAGCAGATGAAACGCATCGAGTTCTCAGAGGGCGAACCGCTAGAAATCACTCTAACAAGTCCTAGCCAACCAAACCTAAAGTGGGCCGCAAGACTCACACGCATGGAACCAACGCTCGACCCACAAAATCAAGTAAGCTACGCCATTGCCACCATAGAAAATCCTTACACCAATAAAATTTCCCCACTACCGGTAGGGAGTTTTGTCAACATCTCTATCCCGACAGCAGAGATCAAGAATGCCTACAAAATTCCCGAATCAGCACTCGTGAATGACAAGTATGTCTGGCTAGTGGATGGAGAAAAAAATCTCGTCCGCGCAGAAGCTATCCGCATCCAGAGCGATGCATCATTCGCCTACGTCAGAATAAAACTAGAGAATTTGCAGCCTCCACTAAAGGTAGTTTTCCGACCACTAAGTAATTTCCGCTCCGGCACCAGAGTTGAGGTAGAAGTAAAAGAAGAGACCGAATCTCACCAGCAACCTACAAAATAAATTTTTCTGATGTCTCCACTCAAAAAACATCCCTTCATCACCTGGTTCGCTACCAATCCCGTAGTCGCGAACATCCTGATGTTCACCATCCTAGCTGGCGGTATTTTTAGTGCTCTCAATGTTAGGAAAGAAGGCTTCCCCGCCTTCGCCTCTGAGTCCGTGATCGTCAAAGTACCGATCCGTGGAGGCACTCCAGAAAATGTTGAGCGCGGAGTATCCATAAAAATAGAAGAGTCGTTAGAATCTGTAGATGGTATCGAGCACGTCCGCTCAGTGAGCTCAGATGGCATCTCCACCATCACCATCCAAGCAAAGGAAAACTATCCTATTTCAAAACTGTTAGATGACGTTAAGATTCAGGTAGACGCTATTCCGTCCTTCCCAGAGCAGGCAGAAAAGCCGGTCGTTACTGAGAAAAAGCGTGAAAGCATTGTCCTCTGGGTAGAACTCTACGGAGACGTTCCAGAAGCAACGCTGAAGGAGTCTGCCCGCAAAGTCCGCGATGAACTACTCCGTCAACCTGCAATATCAAAGATAGAAACGTTCGGTGCCAGGGACTATGAAATTTCCATCGAGCCATCAGAAGAAAAGCTCCGCTTCTATCAGCTAACATTTTCCGAACTGGCTGACGCCGTCTCTAACAACTCCGTAGATCTAGGTGGTGGCGTGGTCCGCTCAGACCGTGGAGATATTTCTCTCCGCTCCAGAGACCAGGCTTATAATAAGACAGACTTCGAGAGCATCGCCGTGCGGACTAATGCTGACGGCACACGTATTTATGTGAGAGACGTCGCAACTGTTAGAGATGCATTTATCGATCAGAACACTCTGAATCGCTACCAAGATCAACCCACAGTCAGTCTCAAAATAATTACCGAAGGCAACGATGACATCGTGAATGCGGTCAGTGAGGCGAGAAAAGTAGTCGATGAATACACAGATCTACCAGAGGGAGTCAGCATCGCAGGATGGTTAGATGGCGCCACTAACATCCGTGACAGGCTTTACTTACTTGGAGCAAATGGAGGCTTTGGCGTCCTGCTCGTACTAGGTATTCTGATGGTCTTTCTAAACTTCCGCCTCGCATTCTGGGTCGCCATTGGCATCCCCGTTTCGATCGCTGGAGCCATGATATTATTTCCTCTGCCAGGGATCGATCTCTCGCTCAATGTCATCTCAGCCTTCGGCTTTCTGGTTGTGTTAGGCATCGTGGTAGATGATGCCATCGTCATTGGTGAATCGATTTATTCCGAGAAACAAAATGCTAAGCATCCAGATGACCCAGAATCTTCGCTCCGCACGACTGTTAGAGGTGTTAGTAAAGTTGTCACACCCGCTACCTTCGGAGTCATCACCACCATTGCAGCCTTCCTGCCACTCACCCAGGTTAGTGGTCGTTTAGGAAATGTTTTCGGTCAGATCGCCAGCGTCGTTGTCTTTTGCCTTATTTTTTCCCTTATCGAATCAAAGCTTATCCTACCCTCGCATCTCGCCCACATTAACGTCCATAAAAAGCCCACCAACTTCATCACGCGAGGCTGGGCGCGGTTCCAAAAAATAGTTGCGAATGGGCTGCAGGCGGTCATTGATAAATTCTATCGTCCTGCCATCCGCCTCCTTATCCCGTGGCGCTACGCCGTCCTATCGACCTTCATTGGTATCTTCATTCTAGTCATCTCACTCTTCCCGGCAGGTAAGCTACGTTTCGTCTTTTTCCCAAATATTTATCAAGACAACGCAACCGTCCTACTACAATTAGAGCAGGGTCAGTCGGTAGATTACCTCCATGAAAACGCCGAGCGAATAGCCGAGACCGCGAGACAACTCGGCAAAAAATACGAGCAGACTTATGGTGAGAACCCGTTTATAGAACTCCAGATTTCAGCTTCCACTAATACCACAGCCTCCATTGCCGCTGAGCTAACAAGATCCACTAATCGCGAATATCTATCCACCGCGCAGATCGTAAAAGACTGGCGTCAGGCCATCGGTACCGTAGCTGGTTCACGCTCGCTCTCACTCTCGTCACGTGCAGGTCCTCCTGGCGGTGATCTAGTCATTAATTTAGAAAGCGATAATCTAGAAGAACTCAAAGCTGCAGCAGATAACCTCAAAAAAGTCATCGCCACCTACAATGGAGTCTATGATATCTACGACACCTTCGACTCCGGGAAACCAGAGATTCTCTATAGCATTACCCCAGCTGGGCAGGCGGCAAATCTCACCAAAAGCGACCTCGCCAGAAATGTCCGTGATGCCTTCTTCGGTATAGAAGCTCAGCGAGTTCAGCGTGGGCGTGATGAAGTAAAAGTCATGGTTCGCTATCCACTTGAGGAGCGTGGTTCACTAGAAACTCTACGGAATATGCGTATCCGAAAAGGAGACGGAACCGCCGTCCCATTCTCCGTAGTAGCCAACACCACCTACTCAGAATCACTCGCCTCAATAGAGCGTTACGACAGTAAACGCGTGGTCGCTGTGGAAGCCTCAGTAGATAAAACTCTAATTACTCCAGCAGATGTACTAGAGAGGCTCGAAAAGGAATATTTCCCAGAAATGAAAGCAAAGTTTCCCGCCATCACCATCAGCCAGAGTGGTGAGGCGGAGCAGCGTAAGAAGTCGATGAAGTCACTTGCATTAGGGTTCCTAACTTCCATCATCTTCATCTATATACTCATCGCCATACCGCTCAAGAGCTACGTCAAACCGCTCATCATTATGTCCGTCATTCCCTTCGGGATCATCGGAGCGCTCATGGGTCACTACATCATGGGTATCCCAGTTTCCATCCTCTCCGTCTTTGGAATTCTCGCGCTTTCTGGAGTTGTGGTGAATGACTCGCTGGTCCTCGTCTGCCGGATCGATGACATCCGTGCCGATGGCACAGGACTACTAGATGCCTGTCGCCGAGCTGGGGCAGACCGTTTCCGCGCCATCCTACTCACCTCTCTCACCACCTTCTTTGGGCTGGCACCACTGCTGTTAGAAAAAGAAGTTCAGGCTCAGTTTCTAAAGCCAATGGCAGCCTCATTAGCCTTCGGTATCCTCTTTGCCACCGTTATCACCCTAATCCTACTCCCGATGCTTCTTATCATCGCTAAGGATATCAAGACAACGTGGCTGGTGCTATGGGATTTGGGACTAGATGAATCCACGTCACCGAGACCGTCAGACGAATAATTTGATCCTAAAGGAAGAATGTTTTCCTGAGATGATCGCTTTAGCGAAAAGTAGTTACTTTTTATCTATTGTGGCTTTAGCTGCTTTAACTGCTCTCTCCTGATCGAGCTTACGCAGTTCGTTGCCAAGTTTCCTACCTACGAGTTCTGTGAGCTTTCCGTCGACAAAAATTTCTTCCAGTGGCCAGTCATCACTACGCTGAGTCGCCAAGGGGATACCTTTATCCTGCACATTTCCCATCGGATTGCGGCCCCATGCGTAGCGAAAGTGGATTGGCTCTGCGACCATCGGGCTGGTGAGCACGATCACCTTATCGTTCTTTTTATCCCGTCCGCGGTCATCTTTGCCTGTTACCAGCGAAGCGGCAGTTGCGGGGTGAAATTGGCGATCCTTGCCTGCGATGGAGAATCCTTCCATCGGTCCGCCATCATCGATGGCTCGAGCAGTCACATCCATGTGGAGCATGAGGTTTCCTTTTCCTTTCTTCATCTCTAAGACCATCGGTGGCTTCCAACCATACATTTTTTCCTGACCATACTGGGATGCGAGAGCCCAGCGTGCCGCGCGCTCACCAGCGGGAAGTTTCTCCTGTGGGTGATACCACCTCCTGCGGAAGTCATAAGTACTAGTGAAACCGATGTTCATATCGCCGGCTTTGTAGAACTCAAGGAAGGTCTGATACTGCGCTTCTCGGATGTATGGTCCAGAGTCAGCCATCATCTCGGAATAGTTCTCAAGGCTCTGCTTATTACCAGCGGTACAGAGTGAGAGGATACCGAATGGCATCTCAGGATCATTAAATGCAGCTCGCCACGCGGTGACCATCTTTGGGAAAACATCGCGATACATCTCCGCTCCCTCCGTGCCTCCGAAGCAGTTATTATATCCTTGGTGGAAAATAGCTCCCTTTACCGCAAAGCCTTCTAGGGGAGAGATCATACCAGCATAGCAGTTGCCGGGACGATTTCTATCAAAAGCAGGACCGGGTCGGTGCTCTGTAGGTGCTTTCATATCGGCAGGGATTGGTTTGCCTTGTTTCTTCATTTGTTCCAGCTTCCTTTGATGACGTTTGATTTGATCTTCAAAATCCTTTGCTCCGTCCCAGTCGGCAATCTTCTTATCCCACGTGGCCATCAGATTTTTAGCTGGAGCTGTATCGACTTTCCTTATCACGGCATCGGGAGTCCAAGTCTCCACGGTAGTGCCACCCACGGACGCATCGATCACGCCGATTGGCACTTGGCTAGTCATGTGAATTCTGCGAGCAAAAACGTAGCCAATCGCCGAGAGTTCCTTGGCTACCTCAGGAGAGCAGACGTCCCAGTCGCCCTTACGAAAATGGCGTTTTGACCAGTCGCTCCATTCGTGCAGCCGCGCGAAACCTTTCACCGGCTCAGGGCTAGCGACGCTGGGTATGGTAAGAATTCGGATATTGGAGAAATTAGCTGAAGCAATTTCAAGGTTTCCATCCTCAACTTTATGAAGCGGGAACTCCATATTGCTCTGGCCACCTAGCACCCAGACATCGCCAACGAGGACATTCTTAAGTGTGAGAGTTTTACTCTTGCCTTTGATGGTCACGTTGATCGGCTTTGAGTTGGCAGGCATAGCGGGAAAAGTCACTTTCCATGAACGATCATTTCCGGCAGTGGCAGTCTGTTCCTTACCGGCGAGAATTACGGTGACTTTCTCACTGGGGTCTGCCCAGCCCCAAAGGCTAACTGGCTTATCTCGCTGGATCACCATATTTGACTGAAATAGATTGTTAAGGGATAGTCCGTCTCCAATAGCTGGAACTTCAACGACATCTCTACGAGGCATTTTTTCTGCAGCGAGTGGGGTGAAAAGTCCGGCTGCCATTAATCCTACACATGCTACTAGTTTGGGTATTTGCATGAGTTGAATACGTCTGAATGAAGAGACTACTTTCATAATCTTGGAGTTTAATTACGTCAATTTTTATCCTTATTGATTGTTTGGGCTTAGGCTTTGGCTCAAGCGTATCGCGCAATTGATCTGCTCTTTCGTCTCCAGGCAACACGACCTCTTAGCCCGTAACCAGTCCACGGGATTAGCTCCCTTAGGTATAAATCCAGCCTTAGCACACCACGCCACAATAAACTGCCCAGTGCGCCCACAGCCAGCCACGCAGTGGATCACCACCGGCTCACTTTTCTTGTGATGCTCATCCATCAGCGCTAGAAATTCATTAATCTGGGTATCAGTAGGCACCCCATAGTCAGGCACATCGATATGATAATATTTAAACGGAGCAGGGACATCCTGACGGTTATCAAACTCACAGCAGTTCACTACCGCTCTGATGTTTTCCTCTTCATAAATATCGAACACATAAGGATCTGGCCACCACGATGCCGCAATGACACCCTCCACAATCCAGGTAAATGCCTCCGTCCGCTCAGGCTGTCCCTTCGCCGGCCAGTAATAAGGTCTAACAGGTTTAGACATCACCATTTATCTCGGCTTTGAGTGCTATGTAGCCTGGTAGTAGTTTAGCCTGCATCATTCTCACGCGTTGCTCGTGCGGGGCGAAGGCGCTCTTCATTGCGTTCATCGCCAGCTTTTCTAAATCATTAAGACCCAGATCAAATAAACCAGTTGCAATGCTCAACTCCTGCGACATCTCCGTGTCACTCATCAAGCGATCATCTGTATTCAAGCTTACTCGAAATCCCATTTCATAAAACAAACCAAATGGATGCTTCTCCAGACTCTCACAAGCTCCAGTATGGACATTGCTGGATAAACACATTTCCAGCGGAATACGATGATCCAAAACATGGCGAGCAAGGCTCCCGAGGATTACCTCACCATCTTCACCATCACTCACATCATCTAACAGCCGCGTTCCGTGTCCCAATCGATGAGCACCACACCACTGTAGAGCCTGCCAGATAGAATCCATCCCATAGGCCTCACCAGCATGGATCGTAATATTAAAATTAGCCCGTTGGATGGACTGAAACGCCTTGATGTGCTTCTTCGGCGGGAAGCCAGACTCGCCACCAGCTAAGTCAAATCCCACCACCCCTTTATCACGGTGTCTTATCGCGAGTTCCGCCGCATCCAGTGAATCTTCCCGGTTCCGCATCGCGCAAATAATCACTCCCCACGCCACACCATGGTCTTTTTCCGCACGGGAAAGTCCCTGCACCACAGCCTCCACCACCTCATCGGCAGTCAGCGTATCACTCACATGGAACACTGGCGCAAACCTTACCTCTGCATAGACCACACCATCGAGCGCCATGTCTTCTAGGAACTCGTAAGCCACCCGCTCCAGCGCATCTTTCCCCTGCATCACCGCTATCGTATGGGCGAAGCCCTCTAGATATTCCGGCAAATTGCCCCGCTGCGCCCCCCGGTGAAACCACTGCCCCAGCCGCTCCGCATCCACCGTTGGCAGGCCCGTATATCCCAGCTCACCAGCCAGCTCGATCACCGTCCTTGGCCTCAAGCCACCATCCAGATGCTCATGGAGTAATACCTTAGGCAGGCGCTTGAAATCCAGAGCCTCGACTAATTGTTTTCCTCTTACACCATGCATCCCTAAATCCTAACAAAGATTTGCCGATACACAATGATTCATCAACTGTCTCTGCGACTCAGTAGTTTTTGTTTCTATTGACTCTTCAGATGATTGAGATATAAAAATCTCGGTCACTCAAACCTTGAGATTTAAGACTTCATAAACCACAACACTCACCACACAAACCATCATGTCAGAAGAACCACAAGACTCTAACACTTCATCTTTCGGATTTCCAAAATCAACTCCCAAAAAACTTCAAGAAGAGATCGAAAAGTTGATCCCTAAAGAACTCCACGAGAAAGCCATCGTGATTTTACGTGACAATGAGAAACAAAGCCTCCGTGACATTCTCCTATCTCATCCTTACAAGCTTACACCGAGCATGGTTGCGATGCTGTTGAAAAATTACTACTCTCACGGATGTGACTCAGCAGTTATTTTGGACAAAGCGGGTCAACTTCTGCAACTCATGGGCAAAGGGAAATAATACCACCCCATTGTTCTGCACGCAGGGCTCATTTTAATCATCCAAGCGATGTTTGCTAATTCTCAATCAAGACAAATAACATGAGCCGGTTGATGGGCATTGCCATCACCGTTATTATTGTGTTTTTTGGTATTTTAGCTCCGTCCGTATCTGCAGAAGAAGTAGCCGATGCCACAGAGAAGAACCAGATTCTTAAAAAATTCCCTTTAAAGGTAACTCAGGGGGTAGCAGTGGATGCCAACTTCTTTTATGCGATCAATAATACCAAGATCGTAAAATATAAAAAAGAGACGGGAGAATTAGTCGCTTCATGGCTAGCGAATAAAAAAGAGCAAGCATACGCTCACTTCAAGCATCTCAATAGTGCAACGGTAGTCGATGGAAAGCTCTATGGTGCTCACTCTAGGTATGGCTCCGACCCCGGTGATTGCTCGGTGGAAATTTGGGATGTTTCAGCAAATAAGCTCAAGCATCTTAAAACCATAAGGCTCCCAAGAAAATATGGATCACTCACTTGGATCGATCAACATAGTGATGGCTCATGGTGGATGTGTTATGCTGTCTACGGTAAAAACAAAAACAAGGACACAAGACTGGTTAGATATAAGTATCAAGATCACAAATTTACCGAGTTAGAAAGTTGGACGTTCCCAGAGGAAGTCGTTAGCCATTGGGGTTCATTTAGCTGTTCTGGCGGTTCATGGGGGCCGGACGGACTGCTCTACACTACCGGACATGATGAAGCGTTAGTGCATGTATTAAAAATCGATAAAGAGAATATAGTGAGCTACGTTCGGTCGGAAAAAGTGCGCGGTCTTTCTGGTCAAGCCATCGCTTGGGATCGATTTTCAAAGCAGCCTACCCTCTGGGGAATCGTAAGAAATAAACACGTCTCTTCATCACTGATTTCCCACAAGAAATCCCCCTAAAGACGCTCGTTATTTACCATTTTAATATCAAGCTAGAGGTAAGTTTTCACGATGATTGTTCTGAACTAGAAAGCGATGAACTACCGGCGCTAATTTTTTCTCTCCAAGAGAGCTCCTCCAAAGCATGGAGGCTTCAGCCCCATGTTGAGGTATTCTATTCTTAGACCGTGCTGGAGGCACGGGGGAGAATGGGGGTATTGGCTGCTGGGAGGAATACACAATAGGGAGCGGCACTCATTTATTTTTCGTTATTTCCAATCGAGTAGAGATGCGCAAAGATGAGGCATGAAGAAACATGTAGTGATAAGCCCAGCGCAAAAACGGGATAAGACGGGGCTTCACCCGAGAAATGCGCACCGTGAGGGCTATGATTTCCCGGCGTTGATGAAATCGGATCAAGCGCTAACGACACATGTGAAGCTGAATGATCACGGAGTTGTGTCGATTGACTTTTCTGATCCGTTAGCGGTCAAGACCTTGAATCGCACGTTGCTGAAGCATCACTACGGGATCGATGGCTGGGATATCCCTGATGGGTTTTTGTGTCCACCTATCCCAGGTCGTGTGGACTACATTCACTATGTGGCAGAGTTGTTAGGAGTCAGTAGTCCTGAGCACTCTAACGGTGCCCCCCGATCTGTGAGGATGCTGGACATAGGCACTGGGGCAAATGGAGTCTACGCGCTATTAGCGAGTAAAGTTTATGGCTGGAACTGCACAGCGAGTGATATTGATGCCACCTCGTTAGCCAATGTCGCGGCGATCGTCGCGTGTAATCCAGGGCTCGAAGAGCGCATTAAGTTACGCTTACAGATTGATAACAGTCATGTTTTTGAAGGCGTGATCAAAGAGGGTGAATTCTATGATATCAGTGTCTGTAACCCTCCCTTTCACGCGTCATTAGAAGAAGCTCTTAAAGGCAGTCAAAAGAAGGTCGAGAATCTGAATAGGAACCGTCAGAAGCGATCAGTGGAAGGATTGGATGAGAGAGCAGAGGAGCCATCACCATCCGAGCCCGAGACAGTGTTAAATTTCGGTGGTCAGCAAGCAGAGCTGTGGTGTAAGGGCGGGGAGATCAGATTTCTGCGTAAAATGCTTAAAGAGAGTAAAAAGTTTTCAACCCAATGTAAGTGGTTTACCAGTCTGGTTTCTAAAAGTGAGAACATTAAGCCATCGCTAAAAATATTAGCGAAGTTGGGTGCCCCAGAGGTAAAAGAGATCAAGATGCAGCAGGGCAACAAGTTGACGCGTATCCTTGCCTGGAGGTTTTAATTGGCACCACTAAAACTTACCTCAAAGCCCGATGAAATAAATCCATTGTTAGCTGATAGCACAGCGTTGCTATTTCAGGATCATAGCGGTCTCCTTCATCGCGGATGAAAGCGTGCTGGGCGTTGAACTCATGCCAAGAGAAATTCACATCATCTTCAGTGAGTCGATCATAGAGGAGCTTCCTTCCTTCCAATGGAACATGTGGATCTTGCTTACCCCATATCATTAACATCTCACCGGTAGCATCTTTTAGGCGGTCAATAGTCTGCGTGCCACTTCCAGCGGGCATCGTAGAGGAATGAATGTCTGTGGCATAAAGACAACTGGCAGCTTGAACCCGAGGGTGCAAGGCGGCGCGGAATGCTAGGTGACCACCTAAGCACACCCCGAACGCACCTAAACTGCCATTACAAAACTCCTGGTCGTCAACCCAGTCAACCATGCTCAGCGTATCTGAATCATGCGAAGTCAGGGCCTTAGCGAACTTATCATCATTTCCCTTATCCTTGCCCGCATCATCGTAAGCCAGAACCGTCCCAATCGTGTTCAGCTCATGAAAGACCTCAGGCACGATCACCACATAGCCATGCCCGGCTATGTAAGCCGCAGTGCGGGTGATCGGTGAAGTGATTTGGAAAATTTCTGAGTAAAAGAGAATACTAGGGAAGGCCCCCGCATTAGTAGGTCGAAAGACACGGCACCTCATCGTTCCTGTAGCAGTTTCTAAGTCGACAGTTTGTTGCTGGATAGTCATGAATAAAGCATAATAAAAAGCAGCCTCCCTGCAATCAGGAATAACGCGTTATCGATTATTTATCTAAGCCCTTACCGGTTGTTTTTTGATTGAGCTGGTTGGGCTCGATTTTTGCGGGTCCAATGGTTCCTCCCTCGACGAACTTGGACTTACGGATCATTTGGCGGCGGTCGTTCTCTCCGCGCGCTAACTTGTTCACCCATCGCATGGTGTTCCGCACCCAGATGTTACTATCTTAGCGAATATGGGCGATCGTTGGATGGCACCAGGCAAAGGTAGGGTGAGGATCACTACAAACGATGGATATATCCTGCGGCAAACGGATGCCGTGATGGACCAGGAACTGCTGGGTCGCATCAAATAATTCCTTGGCATCGATGATTAAGGCCGTCGGAGGAGTGCGTTGGAAGAGGGAGTTGAGGTAGTGGAGAAATCCTTGCGGATTGTCCAATTCTGCCTCAAGCCACAAACCCCCAGGCAACGTCCCACTGAGCTTGTCAGTCTTCAGCTCTTTACGCAGATAGGCCGCGGCCTGCTCGGCGGTGGTAAGTGAGTGAAATCCTGAGATGCTATAAACCTGCCCTAATGATCACGGCCCTTTTCTATTTTTACCACGCCATTAATGAATCTAAATCTATCTTCTATTGCTGGCTTTTCAGAATAGTGCCGTCTCCAAGAATGAAGATGGCGCGGATCTGGTGATCGCGCGCCCAGGTTAGTCCTTTCTTTGATCCCATGACATAAAGAGCGGTGGCTAGGGCGTCGGCGTTGGTGTTGGAGGTGTTGATGACGGAAACGGAGATTAAGGAGTGAGACACTGCTTTGCCGGTTTCTGGGTCGGTGATGTGGCTTCCTTTAAAGTAGCGTCCCGAGGTGGCGATGGAGCTGTCTTCTAACCGGAACCTTGGAGATTTAATCGCGTCATGGCCGGGTGGAATGAAGATGCCGACGTTCCAAACCTCGCCCATGGGATTGATTCCCTTTGCATTGATTTCACCACCGATGTCCACGAGAAACGATTCAATGCCGAGATCTTCTGTCAGGTACTCTGCAATGCGATCCACGGCGTAACCCTTGGCGATGCCAGAGAGGTCGAGATTGCCTTTGTCCTGTTCAATGTTGAACGCTCCTGCAGTCAGTTGCTCGATTTCTCTGGAGCGTTCGATGAGCCATTTAAGGTCGCTGGAAAGCAGGAATTCCTCTTTATTCGCGGATCGGTTGTAGCGGCTGAGCTCGGACTCTTTTTTCCAACTTGATGCGATCCAGTCGATCCGATTGAGTTCCTTTTCGATGGCGGATTGGATGTCCCGTGGATCCAATTTCAACGCAGCGTTCGGCTGGTAGGTGACCTGGTAGTGGGTGGAGAAAATTTCACCTTCAAGCTTTTCGAATGCGTAGTTCTCGTCCTTGAGGATAAGATAGCCTACGATGGTCATTGCGGTGAGCATGATGAGGAATATCAGCAAGCGGGGTGTCCTGGCCTTCATGGCTTGGACGCTGGTGAGCGATCGATTTGGAGCATGGCGCTATCGTAAAGATCGCGCGCGGTGGTGATGGTTTCATCGGCGTAGTAGAGCGACCACTTGGTTTCACCATCCACCACTTCATCCTTTGGGAAGCCAACGATCTCAAGCACTTGGTAGGAGCGTGGATCTTTGTTATCTACTTCTACTCGATAAACTAATGAGGGCTGGTCTTCGTAGTGCTCGTTGCCGTCACCTGACAGGTTGATTTCGATCATCACACGGTAGGGAGATTCCTTCGCCTTATCCTCTGGCACAATGTAGTCTTTGGGGTCGAAGCTGTAGTTATCGGTGGCGGAGCTGAGGGCGTCCAAGTCATCGGATGATTCAGCATCCTTCTTTTTCTTTCCGTTTAGCTGTTTATTCTTGAGGTATTCGGCGCGCTTATGGTGCCAATACGGTAACAATTTCTCGAAATCTGCTTGCTCGCTGTGATAGAGGCTCTTGATGTGATAGCCGGATTTGTTTTCGATCCAGATGGCGATGTAGGGCGGTTTTTCTGGCTTAAAGGACGAGCCACCTTTGAAATCCAGTTGTATGTGGTAATGCGGAGCCGGTGAGTAGTTGTAAGTCATCCGGTTGGCTTGGATTTCGAAGTGGTCGAGTGCGGGCCCTTTGTTACTGCTCAGACTTAGTATCGCCTTCACTGGAGCGGGCTGGTAGAGAATGATGGCGATAAAGCTGATGACTAACACTAACAGGACCAAGGCGGTACGGTTTGAGAAATAACTCCGCAATTTGCGGAAGTTATTCTTTATGTGGAAGCCGATCGCGGCGATGAAGACAAACCCGATCAGCGAGTGAACCGACACGGTGAGCAGGCTGAAGGGCAAGAAAAAGCCCATCAAGCCAGTGACTGCAAGAGTCACGAAAAGCATGGCGATCAGCAGTGATATAGTCTGGCGTTTCAAAGGTAGTGTGCGTTTTAGCTCTTCTTAGGAACGATGGCTCCGTGTTTCTCTAGTAGAGCATGAATTTCTTTCAGTGGCACCTCGCCCGGAGTGGTGCCGTGCTTGACGGCAAGTGACGCAGCGCAGGCTGCAGCCTGTCCCATCGCCATGCAGGGTGCCTGCACCCTCAAGCCGGAATTGGCGAGTTGGTCACTTGAGACACAGCGGCCAGCAACAATCAGGTTGCGGCTCCCCTTGGGGATCAACGCGGAGAGGGGGATGGTAGGGACGATGCCCGGCTTTAATGGTTTCGGTTTTACGCCGTTCTTTGTGTGGAGGTCCACTGGGTAGAACGCATAGCAGATAGCATCATCAAAATGACGGCCGGAGGTGTAATCCTGCACCGTGATGACGGTGTCGCCTTGGATGCGGTAACTTTCGCGGAACCCTGGTTCGGACTGCAGGTGCATCAGGCGTTGATTGGTTTTGCGCATTTTATCCAGCACTGCTTTGCGGCCGGTGATGCTGGCTTCGGTCACGGTGCGAGAGTTAGTGGAATCTGCTCCGTGGACGTAAATCGCGTGCAGTAAGCCCGCCCCCTTATCGCTGGTCGGCCGTCCCGGGTTGTTGGCTTTTCCCAAGAGAAATTGAATCGATCCCGGTTGCCTGACCTCACTGCGCAATCTCGGGAACCCGAGCATCCCTGCCATTTCTGCACCCCCAGTGCAATCGATGATTTGCTTGCAAATGACTCGGCGCTGGGTGCCGAATCCTACGCAATCGACCTGCCAACCGTCTTCAGTTTCTTTGATCTGTTGAGGAGACTCGTGGTAGGCGATCTCGACTCCAGCTTGGGTGCATTTTTCCTCTGCGAGGATATAAAAAAGAAATTGGTTAATGTGTATCTGGTTCATCCAGTGACGCTTGGCCACTTTTGAAAAATCAGGAAGGGTGCCGCCATCCATTTTCACGCATTCCGTGATTAGTTCCCAGCACACTCCATCAATGATTTGCTTGCCCCAAGCATCGAATAGTCCTGGGTAACAAACGCCACCGCGAGTGGTCATACCTCCAAGATAGGATGCGCGCTCCATAACCATGGTGCTGGCTCCGGTGCGGCCCGCTTGAATGGCGGCGATCGTCCCTGCTGAACCACCACCGACCACGAGAATATCGACCTTGCTGGTGATGATTTGAGACTTATCTACAGAGACAGACTCGGAGTTTTCCGGTAACAGGACATCAGTCGCATTGGCGCTGGATATCCCTGATGCCGCTAAGCTTGCAGCACCAAACTTAAGGAAGTTACGGCGACCCATCTGGCGATTATTTGCTTCTGCCTCAGCTTCGGTTTCTGAGTCTGGAATACGATGATGATTTTTTTTCACAGATGTTTTTAATGAGTTTAAGTGGAATGTTAGTTATCGCTAGTAACTCGATTTTGAGTGAGGTGGATAAGCGTATTGCGCTGGGTAAGAGAGTCTGGAGCAAGTATTGATAAAGTGTGGGCCGCTGTCTGGCAAGTGGTATTACCCGAATGGATCACAAATGAATTTTTTCTAAACACTGTAAATATCAAATGATCAAAATTATTAGACGATTTAAATTCATTACTTCCCGAAAATAGTTGCAGATGCATTATTCATGAATTATAAGTCGGTTATGACTCACTCAAAATGGTTAATCGGTTACGGTGTATTCTTATTTATCTGCGGGCTTGTAGGATATCTTTCTAATCCAGAAAAGGCCATAACAGCACTAATATCGGGTTCAGTATTCGGTGGGCTTTCCATCCTTTGGGGATTCCTACTGATTAAGGGAATGAGATTTGCTAAGTGGGCTGCGTTAGTGACCACGCTTTTACTTTGTGTGGTGTTCTCTTGGAGGTCTTACGCGAGTTGGCAGGCGGTAGCGTCAGGAGAGCCTAAGGCTTTTGCCGCATCACTAATTACATTGATGCTGATCGGCTCCCTCGCGACTGTTTACAGATTGCTCGCGAAAAAGTCGTAGCGAGAACTTACTTTTTAGGAGAGGTATTTTGAGGGGGCATACAGGAGGTAAAGTAATCCTTCACTTCCGTATTACCTTGCCGTCCTTCATGAGACCAGCTCGGTAGAGGCGCGCGATAGCGGCTTCCTCAATGGGACTGTCAGGCCCGATAGCCAAGAGGATAAGGCGTAAAATATTTTTCGTGACGGGACGCATAATTTTTAGCGAAGGGTGACCAAGACCGATCATTTTCTGATACTCGTGTGGAAGGGTGGCGAGAGCAGCCTTGAAAAGGAAATGATAGGCGGGGAGGGAAGCTTTAGGGAGAGGAGGATTTTTAATAATCTGAATCACTTCACGAGTTTCATCGGTGACGGTGAGCTCTGGGTGGTAACGTTCAAGCTCTGAAAGTAGTTCTGCTTCCGACATAGGAACTTCTGTGAGGCCTAGCGGGATGACTGATTGAGACCATAGACGAATATATTCATCGGCCCCACCAGGAAGTGGGCGAGAGGAATAGGCTTGGTGGCAGCGGAGGAAGGAGTCCATGAAGGCGATATGAACCCAGCGCAGGAGGTGAGGGTCAGCTGCCTTGTAGTCTATGGTTTTACCTGATGAATCTTTATATTTACCCTTCACGCGTTGGTGCATCTTGTTGACGCGGTCTGCTTCACCAGAAACCGATGCGGTGGAAGCAAAGGTAGTGACTGTGAGCCAACGAATAGTCCCTGAGAGTCGGCCCAGAAGGTCTGTCTTATAGCGGGAATGACTGCGGACGCCAGTGAGGCTTCCAGGGTGAAGTGCCTGCATCAGCAGAGCACGAATGCCTCCTACCAATGTCGCGAGATCTGCGTGAGCAATCCATGGAGCTTCGTCTGGTAAGTAAAGTCCAGGAGCGTCACTAGCAGCCACTTCCTCTAGCCATGGTGGAATACCATCTGGATCACCGGAGAGGAGGATTCGGAAGCGTTTGGAAAAGTATCGTTGGGCGAGGTTGTTTGGCACAGATTAACGAGGTTAAGTTGTCTATGAGGTACACTTGAAAAGAGGATAAGCAAGCGACTTTATGATCTGCTGAGTGAGAACATGCCAAACCGATTAATTTATTGATTCCCAAAAGATATAGGCATTCAAGCCCATGAAGAATAAAGCCGGTAAAGAAACCCAGATACTATCCTTGATTTTTACTCTTACGATAAATCCAGATAGCATAAGTAGAGCGAGGCCGAGAGATGAAATAATTAAAATCGGATTAAAGACAAGCCCCACAATTAAACCTATCGCTCCTGCAATTTCTAATAAGATGGTTAATAAGCTAAATTTTTGTAATCCATACCGGATAAATTCTTGTTTCATATGTGGTGATATGAAGTAAGAAATAGCATAACCAAAGAAGGATAAACTCGATATTAAAACACATATTTCAACGACATCCATGATTGGCTATTGAGTTGATGCTAATGCGATAAAGGCACATAAAAGTAAAAGAATGATAGAGGGAAGACGTTGAATAAATGGATTACTCGCTTTGAAATGAAAGTATTGAGCACCTACCATTAAGAGCCCCATGAGAATAGAGGGGATTAAGACTAATGATGAATACCAAATGCCGACAACAAGTAATGTGGCTATAGAAGTTTTGGTTACTCCTATAAAGCTCCGGTTTAAATCACTTAATTCAAATTGCTTGAACTCTTTACGCACATTGTGAAACCTAAAGATCCAAACATAAAAAACAGATATTGCCACAGCCAGTTGTGCTAGTTTTATTAATTCTTCCATGTTGTTTTTTATTATTTGGGGCTGGGATGGTTTTTTAGAGTTAACCTTGAATCTTAAAAGAGCGCTGTTCACCCTTTTTTTACTCGCGTCATTATTTGTAGGTTTCTTGAAAACTTCTATTAGTCAATTAATAGATTCCTAGCACGAATGATTACGGAAGACCATTTTATTCACCACTTAAATTTATCTTTCTCAGGGTGTTGCCTGAAGTCTTGTTTTAACTTTAGGGCTCTGGTGGCTTTGGGTTTGCTTATTAGTGGTCATAACGAGGCCCTCGATGAAATATCGATGATCCGAACTGCCCGGAAGGGTATTTTAATACTAGCTCCTTGCCATTCACAGCCGCTTCTCGTTGTATCACACCAGAAGCATGGAGGCCGTCTTTGCGGGTAACCCGCACCTTCAGATCTGAGGTGATTGAAGTGGTTCCCATAACTGGTAAGTATCTGCTGTGGCACTGACCACTTCAGGTTGCCGCGTGTTGACCCAGGGGTTTGTGCATTTAACCTTTACTTATTAGAGTAGGGCGCTGAGAATTCGTTGTGGTTAAAACCAGCCATCACCTCACTATGATGAAAAAACAGAACAGCTTCGTATTATTTGCCGTATTATTAATGACCGTGATGGGCTCATCGCCGGCTAAAGCGGACGACGGGCTGACCAGCGTGATGAAGGGTTCGTCTTATTATAAGGTTTACCCTCTCTTCAATCCCCATCCTGTTGACAACCGTAATTATACGGTTTCACGTTTTGGACCAGTGGGTATCGGTATCGATCTGATTAAGCCTGCATTCACGATGAAGATTCGTAATGTTGAGAAGGGTTCTCCTGCTGATGGGAAGTTAGAGAAGGGTCAGATTATTGAATCGATTAATGGTGAGGTTTTAAAGGATATCGACCCGCGTATGTGGCTGGGGAAAATGATCGCTATGGCTGAAGCCGCCGATGGCCAGATGAAGTTCAAGTTGAAGGATGCACCGAAAACCGTTCTGGTGCAAATTCCTGCGCTCGGAGCGTATAGTAAAACCTGGCCGCTGAACTGCAAGAAGTCCGATAAAATCGTGCGCGACCTTGCCGATCATTTGGCGGAAAACGGAAAGTTCAATGGACCGGGTCTCGACGGGATAGAGCTGCTTTTCATGCTTTCAACGGGTGAAGAAAAAGACTTAGAGGTTGCCCGTGGTTGGATAAAGAACGCGGTTGAAAAGCATAAGGATGTGAAGGAGATGACCAGTGATTCTTATTGGACATGGATGATAGCATACACTGGTCCTGCTGTGTGCGAATACTATTTACGAACGGGTGATAAATCAGTGATGCATTTGATCGAACTCATGACTGACTATTCAAAGCGGACGATGTATAACGGCGGGTGGAGTCAACGCGGTCTGAGAATAACCTTCCCTTACATGGGTGGCGCGCACATCAATGCATGTGGCGTGCATGCAGCCACTTTTCTGCTGCTCGCTAAAGAGTGTGGCGCTAAGGTGGACGAGTTTACCTTGCAGGAATCATTGAAACAATTTTACCGCTTCGCTGGCCGTGGTAACGTGGCCTACGGTGACCAGCTCCCTGAAAAGAGTTTTGTCGATAACGGTAAGACCGGCGCTCTGGCCTTTACGATGGCCGCTGCCGCTTCCTTAACGCCAGAAGGCGAAGAAAGCATCTACGCTAAGGCACGCGACATCTCAGCAGTCAAAAGCTTTTATTCTACTTCATGGCTCAACCATGGCCACACCGGTGGCGGCATCGGAGAAATATGGCGTGGCGCTTCGATGGGGTTGATGATGGAAAAGAAACCCACCAAGCATCGTGAATTCATGGATGCTCGCCAGTGGTTTTACGATATATCGCGTCGCTTTGACGGTTCATTTGGTATCGTGGGTGGAGGTAGTCGCTATGACAAGGAACCCTGGGGTACGGGAATGGCTTTATCTTATACGGTACCGCGCAAAACGCTGCGGATGACTGGTGCACCGAAGACAAAATATTCGAAACATTATCAGTTACCTAAACGCCCTTGGGGCACTGCAGCGGATGAAGAATTTTATAATCTCAGTCCTATCAGCGGCTCTGCACTCACCAGTAAGCAAGTGGATGCGGAAAAACTGGCAACCCATGGGTCTTGGCCTGTTTACCGCCTGTTGATGGATCCTAAAGTGAGCGATAAAGTGCTGCTTGAATACGCGCATCATCCCGACCACGGAATACGCCGCTACACCGTCGATGCGATTTACAAACACAAGCGAGACAAGCTTATCCTTACCTTACTCAAGTCTAAAGATCCACGAGCCAGACAAGCAGGAGCGATGGCGATTTATGGGACGTTCAAACGTAGCCCTATGAAAAAAGACCGCTTGACCAGTGAAATGATCAAGCTCCTAACTGATATGATCAATGACCCTAAGGAGTCCCATTGGGTAGTCTATAACGCGATGATGAGCTTGAATGTGTGTGATGCAAAAACCATCGAACCTCACGTCGACCGTCTCGTTTACTGGCTCGAACATGAAGAATGGTGGTTGAACTTGGCCTCGATGAATCTATTGAACAAAGTGGCTACCAACCCCAAATATTATAAGAGGTTGTTACCTATCTATGGTAAGAAGATTTTGAATAATCGCCGCACGGCGCCCTTGAGTCCTCTCGCTGGACTGACTTCACAGTTGAAAAAGGCTAAGCCTGAGGTGCAGAAACTCGGAGCAGAAATCCTTGGCGTCGCCTATGGTAATTTTCCTACCGGTTATATTGCTCCGGGTGGTAGTGATATGCATGGTGGTGCTGATTATTTCCAGGGCGTGTTAAATAACGCATTAACGAACGCACCAGGTGGGATCGAAATCATTAAAACTCTTCCCAAACGGACATCAGCTTGGCAGAAAAGCCGAAAAGATTCAGATCTCTATAGCTTCGATGGTAAGGTCAACGATACTAAGAATCTACTCGGAAAATGGACTGTCATTGACCGCGTGCAAGACACCAAGGATTTCAAAATTGATAAGAAAATGAACCTCGGTAAATCTCGCTTCAAGGAGATCGTCTTCAAAGCTGGTGGAGAGACCAGCAGTGCGTCGATGATCTGGACTGGTAAGAAATTAATCGATCTCACTAAAAACCAAATGCTCCTCATGGAAGGTAAAAATCTTGATGGCCAAACCTACCTGTTCATCGAAGCAGGTGGCTTCACCACTGGGAAGCCCATGGACTGGCACCCAGGTTGGAGTGTGCTGAAGCAGGGGAAATAAGGTTACAAGGAAAAGATATAGCGATTCGATCCCCAAAGGGGATATGGAGAAAGCTGGGGGTTAAATTTTGACCCTGGGAAAAACACCCTAGATCAGCCAACATCAACGGTGTTATGAATTGGGTGCTGGGAGATATCGTAGGTGGAGAGATGACTCATACACAATTCCACAACACCGTTGGCGTTGTAAAATTTACGGAATCTAAACCCAAGGTTCGCTGAACCTTGGGCTTTCATACTTATTCCCTTTAGGAATAGGAGAGCTGGCTACTTTTCCTTCTTACGATACAAAAAGGCATCGGAAGTCACTAGCGATGTGATCAGAGCTTTCATGCTGCCGCCGCTGTCTCGGTAAGCTTTGTGTGCGGCTCTTATGGCGGGACCATCGTGAATCGTCTCGTTCCGTCCCATCCAGAAACGGAATGCGTGACGGACGAAGACTTGTTCGACGCGTTCGCTCTCGGCTAGCTTCTGTATCATATCGATGGCATTTTCTACTGGTCCGTCGAGTTTGGGATCTCCAGAATCAATGATCTCGCCGGTGGTGATGACTGGTTTGTCTTGCTCGGTTGTACGGAATAAGCCTGCGTGGTTGTACATCTCGAAAGGAAGTCCCAGGGGATCCATCTTTGCGTGACAAGCTATACAGGATTTCTCGCGCGTCACTCGCATGCGTTCGCGAAGAGTTTGACTAGGCTCGTCAGGTAGCTGGGCATCCACCGTGATGGGTACGTCAGGAATACCCCCTCCTAAAAGCCGCTCGCGGACCCAGATTCCTCGGTGGATGGCATGGTTATCCATCGCATCAGAGTGTGAGACTAGCCAAGCAGGGTGTGTCAATATTCCCAGACGCTGACCCTCAGGAACAGTCGCGAGAATGCGTTCGGGGTTCATACTTCCTGCTCCGAAGGAACGACGGCTCACACGGGCAAAAATTTGCGGGCCGCTTAAGTTAGCGGCCACAACACTAGAGTTTCCTCCCGCTCCCTTTTTCTTTTTAGATCCAGCGAACTCTTTCTTTTTTTGTGCTAGTTTCTTTCGCACCTTTTTATCCTTTGGGTTGGCTTTCAACTTAGCCTCCAGCTTGGTAAGCTCCTCATTTAATTCCTTAAGTTTGGCGGCTTTCTGTTTTGATATTCTTTCCACCGCCTTCTTTTTTGCCACGGCGGCCTCTTCCTTTGTGAGCTTCACCCCGAAGTATGTTTTAGCCGTGCGGTCTGCCACAACTTGCTGTGTGGTCAGCAATTCCTTAAGAACGTTTTTGTCTTTCTCTAAAATCAGCTCTATTAAGCGGTCGGTGCTCGCCTTGGCATCAAACATGGCTCGGTAGTGCGAGGTACCTCGTGTGGAGACTCCAGTATCAGCAAGTGCTTTGGTGTCTTTGCAAATGTATCCCGCCAGATCGTGGTCGAAGAAGTCTTGGAAGAATCTCAAGATCCGCGGCTTTCGAATGCTATCATCCTCAAGCATACGAGTGACCTCGCGCTCGACGTCTTCACGTGTGCGCATGCGACCCTCGATAATAGCCTGCCGAAGTTCTTTGTCTGGCTTGAGGTAGCTTAGCGAATGATTCACCGCTAAACCTAGCTCCCAGTCCCGGAGCATGATGCGTCCGTGTTCGTCAGGTTTACCAGCAATAGCTAGTTCAGGTCTGAACAGCGCGTCACGATTCAGAAAAATAGCTGATAGTCCCATAAAGACACCATCCTCTTTCCCGACCTTGGCGATGGAGTCCTTGACGATTTTTAAATACTCATCGGTCTCATCTACCGTTGGTGGGCGAAAGGTTAGAGCCTCAAAAAGAGAGTTGACTGCAGCGCGCAGGCGTTCGTCAGTGATCTCTGGAGCATTCATCAGGTTGTAGACGGGAGTAAGGGGACGTAGAGTTTTTGTGCTGTAAACTAGCGAAGTCGGAAGACCCCGGATGTCGCCTTCCATCTTGTATGTGTTAGGGTCGTCGGTGATTTGTTCAGGCTTGGCAATGCTCAATGGACCGTAGGCCATGTAGCGAAGAATGTTTTCCGCTTTATTCAGAATCTGAGTCGCCTCAGCACTATTGACGGAGTTGAAGTCTGCGTAGTTTTCGAAGCCATGTTTGTGACCCGAAGAGAGAACTACGGGGATACTCTTCACTGCGGTGGCGTATGCCACGGTCCCCCCTTGGTGCTTGGTGATTCGGTCGGTACCGAAATAAAGTTTGAGCTCGCCGCCATGATTCGTAGGCACCACATCACCATGAGTTCTTATGCCAGGTTTTGCAGAGTCATATTGAGGCTCAGTGTTGATCAACTCGTTCAATCTTGTGATATGCTCCTGTGGTGTGATCCGCCAGATGCGTGCTGGCGATGATGTCGGCACAAGTCGGATGCCTTCGGGCAGCTTCGCGAATAATAAGTTATGATGAAGAAAGTTTCCCTTCTTGGGATCAAGGTGGGCCTTAAAGCCGCCTTTGTCCTTCATCACGCGCTGCAATTCGCTAACGATCCATTCAGAAAACTTCAGCCGCTCGATAAGCTCCGGTTGGTCTTTCTTTTTAGGAGGCATTTCCTGAAGTGTTACCTGTGCCCAGACCGATTTCCAGACTGCTGCATTTGTTTCGTCTATTGGTCCAATATTGTGAAGCATGAGGTCACCCTTCGCCTCCGAATCATCGTGGCAATCGGTGCAATTATGTTCTATGAAAGGTAGTGCAAAATTTTGGTAGGTGCCACGAACAGGCTCGCCAGGTGTGTAAGGCTCAGCAAAGCATGCGACAGCCCCAAATACACTGAGAACAGCTACCTCAAGGATAAGTTTTTTCATCACATCAAAATTTCTCTGAGTGGACCTGATCCTGAATCGAACTTAGCTGCCATTTTGTCCGTCATATTGAAGCGATCAACTTCAACACCAGAGGCCCGAAGAATAGTCGTGTAGAGCGCATTGATAGGACGATCTCCTTGTAGCTGTGTGAAACAACCCGTCTTGATGGCACCATTGCAGTTCCCTAAAAGTATCACTGGCCAGTTCGCTCCGTTGGTGTGTTGTTTGTCTGCATTATTACTGGTGTAAACGATAAGGGTGTTGTCCATCATGGTGCCGCTGCCCTCTGGAACGCTTTCTAGCTGCTCCATCAGTTTTACTAACATTTCACAATTGTATTGGCGGATTTTGACCCAGATCGGATTGTCCTTTTGCACCATGTGTCCGAGGTTGTGGCCCTGCTTCTCTACACCTAGTCCTTTCCAAGCTCCGAAGATTTCACCCCGACCTGAGCCGATGGTGAGTACATTTGTGATACCGGATTTGAGTGCTGAAATACCTAGGTCGAGAAGGCGGTCGTGCCAGTCAGTTTCAAACTCGGGTCTGGTGTATCCATCGTCCACTTTAGGGGCGAAATTCCGCAGATGATCGGAAGCTTGGTTAAGCCGTTCGCGCAAACCGTTGATGTCATTGAACCCCTGGGTGAACTCGTCGTATCGCTGCTTTTCAGTGAACGGAAGAGACTGACCTTTAGCTGCGGTCAGCCGCTCGATGCTATCAAGCATACTTGATTTAGCCTCGTGGTGACTGCGGATGTCACCCTGAGAAATGCCACCATAAAGCATCTGATAGAGATGGTTTGGGTTAGAGTGCATGAAGATGGGCTTACCTGCACCGCGCGCAGATAGATTAGCGACGGTGGGTTTGCCTTTCATGTTTTCCATGGAATCCATACCGATGCAGAGATGAGGTAGAAGAGTTTCTGGGAGAACCTTGCTTAGTTCATAGTCAATCGTAGGTCCACTGGGTGCGACTCCATCGCTGCCACGGTATCCACCTAGCGCACCGAAGAAGGCACTGTGTGAGGGGCTGGTGTGACGACCGTGCAAACCGTTAATAATATGCATGCGCTCCTTATATGGCTCTAGTGCTTTGATCGGCTCAGGCAATGTTACACCAGCTAGTGAACCGCTGTTTCTCATGAGCTCTGGTATGCAGGTCGCCGGATCGAAACCTTGGTTCTGAAGAAAAAAGATCACCCGCTTGGGTCCTCCAGCCAAATTATATTTAGGGTCAGTGACGGCTGCCCTGGCGATTCCGGGAAGCAATGATGCTCCAACTGCTGCTCCGAAACCGGATGCAAGCATTTGTAAGGATTTTCTGCGATTAATCATGGTGATGGAAATGTTTTGTTAGAGAGTCATTTTTCTAATTGCTACAATCAAGAACACCCCAGTAGGTCGAGTTTCATGATGGCAAAAAATGTTTATCTCTAAATTCTACGTTTCTATTTATAGAATTCTTTCCCTTTCAGCAAGTTAAATGAGAATTCAGCAGCCCTATTACTGATCAGTCCACTCGGTGACAAATTTTCGCCAAGCCTTGCGGATGGCTTTTTCGTCTTGGGATATTTTAGCGATTCCGGCGCGGTGGAAGGCGCTACCTGCCAGTGGTAGGCGACGGTTTGCAGTGCTTCGGTTGGAGAGTAACGGGTCAGTTTCTGGTGGGCAAATTTCCTGAACCTTATCTACGAAGTCTGCAAACTGCTCGCCGACGAACCAAGGTGTTTTACCGTCAGGCGTTTGTCGGTAACTTCGTGGAGCTATGTATTCGATGACCGGGCGGTTATCGGTATTGATCGGATATTCATCAAAGAGTGAGCTGGCTGCAGTGAGGTTCCCTCCGTAGAAGAGCATGATGGTCTGCGAGTCCAGAGGTAAGTTTAGCCGGAATAGGTCACGGTGACTTTTACCTGAAACGGCGAAGAGTTTATCTGGCATACTATTAATTTCACTTGCGGGTAACGGTTTCTTGGAATGATGACCGACTAGTGCCACGACTTCATCACCAGGCTGGAAATTGTGCCTCCAGAGAGATACTTGATCGAAGACTTCTAGCATGGTTTTTGCGATGATTGAGAACTCGTTTTCAGTGAGCTGATAGAGAGGTAACCACTGGACAAAAACGCCGTCTGGGGAGAGACGCTCCTTAGAATTCTCGAAGTGCTCACGGGAATAGAGGCTGCCTGCACCTGAGCGGAATGGGACGAATAAATCTGCGTTGATCATGTCGAACGTTTCATCACTAGCCATTAAGTGATGGCGTCCATCTTCGACCAAAACGGTGGCTCGTGGATCTTTGAAAAGACCCGTTGTGGTATCGAAGCCACGGATGTTCCCGATGTTCACACTCGTCATGTATTTCTTAGCAGCGGTGATGACTTCTGGAACAAGTTCACAGGCGACAATTTTCTTCACGTTTGGATATTTAGGATCCAGTGCCGCGCCGGCAGTACTGCCAGTACCCACTCCGAGGAAGAAAATAGTTTCAGTCTCAGGAAACACCATCAGAGGGAGATCCGCTTGGAACTTTTCCTGCATGTATGAGCCAGTCGATCCGAGGCTATAGTTGGAGTTTATCTTGATCGACAGACCTAATTGACCATCCGTCACAGCGACGGTGCAATCACTGCCTTCCCATAGTTCGACGAGTTTTTCATCACGGGCTTTAAGGTCGTTAGGATCAGTGCTCATCACTGGCAATTTACTTGGATCGAGATCGGGAGTGAGAAGAGTGATCAGGAGCACTGCTAAGCATGCTGCTTTCATACCCACGCTTTTTGCATCCCAACTGAGCGGGAGAAGTAATGCGATGACAATGTAGATGACGGAGATCACCTGCATACTGCGCCAGATCCCGAGCCCATCAAGCAGCAGGAATCCACAGAGCAGTGCGCCGAGGATGGCGCCGATGGTATTCACTGTTGCGAGTCTGCCGAGCGACAAGCCGGGTGACTTCAGATGTGCCTCTTCGGTTTTCATTAGGTAGGGGAAGATCATTCCTAGAATGAGAGCGGAGGGTCCTATCGTGAGTGCGGCTGAGCCGAAGATCAGCATGATGTAGCTCGACCAACTCTCTTTGGAAGTGATGAGCTCCATTCCGTTTGTAACACTCATAAAAATAGAGGGTGTTACTGCGATGGCAGCAGCGCCAGCTAGGGCTAAGAACGTAAGGACAAATAGTGGTGGGAAGTTTAAGCGAGCCAGACGCGAGCTGACCAGAGCACCCAATGCTAAACAGATAAGGACGACGACAAGAATAGTAGCGAAGGTGTAAACTGAGTTTTCTAACACTTGTGAGAACATGCGGGTCCACAAGACCTCTAGCGCGAGGATACCGAAGCCAGAAAGAAAGCAGAGAATGGTGATCGCCTTACGTCCGGGAGGAGGATTTTCTGTTTCAGATTCTTGGGTAGTGGTAGTTTGAGTAGAGTTTTGGTTCTGATTTTTCTGTCGCCTTTCTTGTGCGCGTCGTTCTTGTCGAGTCAACGGGATGTTGGTTTCCTCTGTAACTTGAGTAGTTGAGGAGTAAAAGGAATCGATGGTCGCAGGTAGAGGGCCGCGGGATAATCGGAAAGCAGCAATGGCAACTCCAACAGAGAGCACGATTGCTAATCCACAGGTTAAGTTAAACCCGAGCCAGAGAGGTAAATAGAATCCTGCGAGAGCTGCTCCGGTGGCTGCACCGAGCGTGTTGATACCATACATCAGGGCGGATGTTTTGCCAAAGTCATCCCGCTTTCTAATCATAAATTGCCCCATCACTGGGATCGTGCCGCCCATGCAGAAAGCGGGTGGGAAGATGAGGAGCAGTGAGAGGGCGAACTTGATGAGTAGCAGTAATCCTCCATTGCCAACACTCTGATAGATGGCTGGATAAATCATCTGGAAAATTCCCAAAATGATAAAGTAAAGCAGCGCAGTGACTGCGATCCCGATCTCTAACCACGCGTATGTCCGCATAGGGTTTTTACTGGTGGAGACGCGCCGACCAAGAAACCAACTACCAGCAGCCAGACCAGCAAAGAAAGAAGCAAGGGTCGCGCTTGCTGCATGTGAGGTATTACCAAATAATAGCCCAAGCTGCTTCATCCATAGCACCTGATAAATCAGAGCTACGAAGCCAGATACAAAAACGAGACCGAGGGCTACCCCGAGCCTATTTTTGGGGTTTTCTAACTCATCACTCATGAGGGTGCGCGTTGCATAAAAAATAAATTACTTTAGTGGTTCTGGGATTTTCATTTCTTCAAACCAGAAACTCTGTCGGTTCGTTTTACTGCCTCCCTCGAAGTTTATGAATCCAGATATAGAGAGCTGGATTTTGCCGTCCTTGATTGATTCCCGCACTTCTTTGGAAAGAAGAAGCCCGAGTGGCATGCCACCTTCGCGCTTTCCTGTTCTAGGAATAGCAGGCTTTTTAGGGTCACCGTATGAGGCGGTGTGTAATGACTTACTATCCCGATATCCCCTGAAACTTTTTATCTGCTGCCCGTTGATCCAGACATCATTGCCATCGCCTGCTTTCACATGACTTCGGCCACCTACAAGCAAACGGTAAGCGTATCCTTCCTTGAAGGCGGGAACTTTAATTTCGGTACGCATGAGTAAAACTTCTTTCTCCCAGAGTGTCTTGAGAGGTGAGGCGCACATACAGAAGTCATCCATACAGCGTCCTTTAAACTCGAGTTTACCGCCTGTGCTACCGAATGGTGCTTGGCCTATTTTCCAGCCCTTCGCCTTGGCATCGAAATCAGGGGCATACCAGTTTTCTAGACCTTTTGGCCAAGCCATCTTACGGTGACGTGTGCCATTTTCCCATAGTTTACCGTCAGTAGAATCAAAACTAAAGTAGTGCCATTTGATTTCATAGCGGTCAGGACCGAATGGGTTCCAATCGTAGGAGTCAATACCAGCTCGCTGATAAAGCTTCACTAGGCCTTCCATCGCTTTTCCTGGCACTTCTGTCTTTCGTTGGCTTTTGATATAGTTTTTTTCTCCCTCTATATACTTAGGGATCACTGAACTCTTCAAGACTGGTAGAAACGCTTTTTTAACGACTGGACCAAAATCTTTGGTATCTGCCTTTATGTAAATATGTTCATGGGGTAGTCCTACATCTGGACTACGTTTTTTTGAAACCTTATAAAGAACATCATAACCACCTGGGGTATTAGCGATACTCGCAGCAATACCGTCTAGAAGGAATTCGACACCGTCTGAGAGATCTTGCCCGCCTGGAGCGGCTAGCTTTTCAGGGAAGTTTACGTAAGCCTCGCCTAGGACATCGAGAGCGAACTTCCTCACTTCTGGACTCGCGTTTTGTAGATTTTCAACGATTTTTCCAAGTGGCTGTAAGGCAACTGCTCGTTCGTTATTAGAGATCATCTTTCCTATGACGGGAAGGATACTTTTGTAGTGTTTCTTGCTTGTAGCGATGGGCGCTAAAGCGGTCATCGCGCCTTTGCGTAGCCACCAGTCATCATGTTGTAGCCACTTACCTAAAACAGCTACGTGCTTCTCGATGAATGCAGGCTTCGCACGGCTCATCGCATTGAGTGCGGATGTAACTACCCACCAAGATTCTTCTGGGTCATTGATCATGCCTGCTGCGAGATCAAACATTTCATCGGTGATCTTGTCCGTCGGTATTCCTTTGCCTTTGAACATGCCCGTAATGCATGAGAGGCCAGCTTGGCGACCTCGAGGATCTTTGGATTTGAGCAGTGCTTTTATAAGGTGAAATCTCTGGCCATTGTTGATCGCTTTTGCCGCCGATATGCGGATACCTTGGTCGATGTGGTGCGCGTAGCCGAGCAGCATTTCATCTGAAATTTTCTTGTTGCTGACAATCTCTGCGAATGGCTTTGATGCATGAGTTCTTAGCCGCTCTTTGGATATATCGATAGATTTTCCAGGTGCGTATTCACCGGGCTTCAGAGAGAGAAAAACTTCATCAGCCTCAGTTCCCCAGGGGCGCTTTGGTAGTTGGTATTGATTGGAAAACTTCGTTTTCGGTGCTCCATGGATACGCAGATTCTTAAGTGGTAGTGTATAGATTAGAGGGACAAAGTTCCCCCAAGATCTGTATTTTTCATGACCTGTAGTGCCGTAGCTCACGTTCCATCCGCTTGCCCAGCCGAATGCTCCATCGTGAGTTCTAGCGAGCTCGTACATCCACTGACGCTCCTCCATGAATGTGCGATACTGTAGTGGGCGTTTGTCTTTGACCAAGCCCATTGCTGGACCTCTCCAAAGCTCACCGATACCTCCGCCAGTGTGCCCGTGGAAGAGCCATGAGGTAGAGTAGAAACTTTTAGTTGCGCTGATGTCGCGAGCCTTAGCATAGACAGAATTTTCGCCGTCAGGAGTGAGTGCAGTTGCTGCTGCCATTGCGAATGCGAGGCCTCCAGTTTTGCCATTATCCACAAATCCGCCTTCAGGTAAGCCGTCACCATAGGCGACGTTTCCGTGACCAGCAAATCGGTAGAAGTGCTTTAGGGCACTATCGAATGTGTGCTTGTCCACATCCACACCGCACTCTTTTGCCAACATCAAATAAGTAACACAATGCACGCCTGCACCATTGAGGTGACCTCCAGCCATGTATTGGTAGGGAGCCGCGCCACGTCCGGCCCAGCCTCCGTTATAAATAGTTGCTTTTAGATGATCAGCCATACTCTTGATCGCTGGTAATACTGTTTTGTCTCCGGTGCGCAGGTAGTATTCACATATTGCGAGTCCAGCGTATCCGATGTCCCAAGGGATACCTTTCTTATCAGCGGGTAGTTTGCCTTTAAACCAGCTTGCTACGACATCGAGATCCTTCTGTTCGCCCGTGGAGAGCAGGAAGAGGGCAGCGCCGTAGTTAGGCTTATCGACCTTGGCGAGAAAGTTGGCAAAGTTACGAACAATCTTATCAGACTTAAGGCAATCTACTGGCCACGTCTTGCTGTATGCTCCCATGACAGGGATCTTGACGATCACTTCGCTAGCTTTAGCTGTTGGCTTATCCTTGACCATCATTTTGAGGATGCCGTCTTTGGCCTCAGCAGTAGTGATCCATTCACCTAGAATCACACGTGGGTCGCGGTCTTTAAGGACCTGACCGTTGATGCTTTCGATAATCTGACCTTTCTTAAGCTGACCAGTCACACCAGCTGGGGAACCAGCCTCAACACTACTAATACGCATTGTAAAAGCAGGCTGTATCAGCTCAAGACCCAAACCAATCGGTCCAACACGGTCGATCACGAAGCGGGCGTCTGTAGCTTTTGGCCACATGTGGAACTGAGGTTCCTCTTTGTAATAGCTATCTGCAGCTAGGCTGTTAGTGGCGGTGGCAGCTATCACGACACTCAGTATGAACCGGTTCGCTGCTTTAATTGTGAAGTTTTTTCTTAATTTCATCATGTCTTATTTTGTATGATAGGTGTTGAGGAGCGTAGAATTTTATCGCGCTCTATTTTAGATGCCGTTCTATTTCTTGGCGTCTGCTTTTTTGATCGGTGCGGGATGCAGGGAGAAGACTAATTTGACCTTAGTTCCCTCTTTCGGGACACGATCTTCATGTATTTCCATTCCCAGATGCTCACTTTTATAGGGGTCGCCGTTTGGTGCACCATATTGGATAACGGTACTGGGGTCGGGCCAGATTCCCACTAGAATCCCACTGCTATTGGCAGCATAGAACTGCTTGCCAGTTTGCTTGTTAACATGCAGAAACGAGCCCGCAAATATCCAGGCATCTTGCACCTCAGTTTCTTTTTTTACCTTGTTCGGTGCCGCTGCCTCAGCGACCTCGGTGTAATCTTGACGATCTCTCAGCAAGGAGGTTAAGTTGACCCGCTTCTGAACTCCATCCTCTTGCCATTCCACTTCGATTTTGACTCGTGATTGCTTCTGTTTCAGCGCCTTTTCAGCCCAGAGAGCGCTCATTCCTGGGAGTTGGGGGGTGGGTTTCAGCCCACACAGGAGAAGAGCTGCGTGCACTAACTCGGGCTTGGCTTTAGCGGTGAAGATAGCCTCGTGCTCGAAGGTGTCGGGTCGACAAACGACATATTCTAGCAGGCCCGCTTGCAGGCAGACTTCCGCGTCTATGCGAACCTCCCGAGTTGCTCGGTTGATCGTAACACCAGGTAGCTTGATCTCCGTCTCGGTGACCGTAACCTCTGGATTCGCTTCCTTACTCGGAGCTGGCGCTGCAGGTTCAGCGGTCGCGATGATCAAGGTGGCAAGTGAGAGGATTAGTCCTACTGAGATTTGTTTCAGGTGATGATTCATAATAAAAACGCTAATGACTAGGATGATACTTTTTAAGTGAGGGTCGGGAGGAGTTAGGATGCTGGAGTTAGGGGGAGCACAAGAAATCTGGATATAACTTCAGTCGCTATTGTGATTTCCATAGCAAAATCCTCGATTGCCCATTATTTACCATAGGATCGTGGAAATAGTCAAAGTTTACTTTTAGCCAAAACTAATCAACCATGGCATTGCTAGGAATTTGCTTTTGCGGGGTGTCCCTGAGGACGTTGTTGGAGAGATCGGAGAGGGGGAGGAAGGGGGTTGGTGAAAAGCTAGAGATAGCAAAGCCTGAGTAGACGAGTCTTATTCTTTATCTCCGTGATCTGGCTGCACATCTATCACCCAGGCGTTGTGGAGGGCTAGTAGGTGAGCCACTATTTCAGGTTTGTCCTGGAGGTAATCTTTTTTTTCTGGCTGTGGATCGTTCAAGTTGTGAAGCGATTTCTCCTGGTCTTTCGATCCTATCAATTTCCACTCCCCTTCCCGCACTGCCCAGTGATTGCGCCATCCCCAGTGAAGGACCTTGTAAGATGATTTGGCGGTGGCGGATTTGATAACGGGAAGCAGGCTGCTGCCGTCGAGCTTCACCTTGGGTAATGCCACATCACAAAGTTCGAGGATGGTAGGCATCCAGTCCATGGCGGTGATCGCCTGGTTGCGGACGACACCTTGAGGAAGTTTTGCCGGGTAGCTGATGACAGCCGGCACGCGCAGGCCGCCCTCGAGAAAGGTATTTTTATGACCGAGCCATTTTCCGGTATTGCCGCCGCCCCCATGAGCACCGTAGTTAGTACCTTTGGCCAAGCCGCTTGTGTGTTCTGTCACCTTGATGGCATAGTCTTCTGCGGAGTGTCCGTTGTCGCTCATGAAGATGACGATGGTGTTGTCACGCAGACCGTGATGGTCAAGGTGATCTATAATCACGCCCATTCTGTCATCGGTGGTTGAAACCATTTTTGCATACGCCTGCCGCGGCATCTTCATGTCTTTATAACGCGCATCGAATTTTTTATCCGCCTGTTCCGGGTAGTGCGGGACGTTGAAGGCGACATACATAAAAAATGGCGACTGCTTATGCTGATCTATAAACTGGATCGCGCGCTGTGTGATCAGATCAGGGAAATATTCCCCCTTGGCGTGGACCTCCTTTTTCCCCTCATAGAGATCGTGGAATCCTTTCCCGTGAAGCGCATGGTGGTTAAAGTTATCGATAAACCCGCCGCGCAGGCCAAAGAACTCGTCGAATCCCTGCTCGGTGGGACCGTGGTCGAAATCGGCTCCTAGGTGCCACTTACCAAAGAGCCCAGTCTTGTAACCAGCGCCCTTAAGCACCTCGGCAATGGTGATTTCCTCACGGGACATGTTGCGTCCTTTTTTCCCTTTAGCATTCGCCTGCGTCCAATGAATGACGTTACCACGTTGCGGGTGGCGACCAGTCATCAGCATGGCGCGGGCCGGGCAGCAGACGGTGTGAGCATAGGCCTGGATGAACCGCACACCTGTCTCGGCCAGCTTGTCTATGGTTGGCGTGTAAAGGTCATTTGAGCCGTAACAGTTGGCGTCGAGCGTCCCTTGGTCATCGGTAAAAAAGAGGACAACGTTAGGTTTAGCCGTCACTTGAATGACGGACGCAATTAAACAAATGATCAGGGCGTGTGTTTTCATGTTATTGCTAGGGATTTGCCTTTTGCGGGGTGTCCCTGAGGACGTTGTTGGAGAGATCTGAGAGGGGGAGAAAGGGGGTGGGGAGGGTAGAGGGGTGAAATAAGTGTAAAGTGACGAGTGAGTAGTGGTTCGGCAAGGGGAAAAGCTAAGAAAGTAGCAAATATTTGATGATGAGGCACTTTGAGGTGCAAAAAGAGCTTTCTCACCGTCGGTTCGTTGTCCTATTTGGTGCTCGTGGGCGCAGATTTCCCGAGCCGCTTGGTCTCAAAAAGGGTGTTTTTTGGCAGTGGTTGTTCTCGAGCCGCTATGGGCGGCGTCAGGAATATTCGAGGATCAGGTTGCGGCCATCGCCCTGGACGGTGGTTTATTTGTCTGTCTCTTTATTTTCCCCTGCCTGCGCACTTGTTCACCTTTTTTCGAATATTTCGGCGATCTGCGCCACGAGACCATTGCTAGGAATTTGCTTTTAGCGGCGTATCCCTGAGGACGTTGTTGGAGAGGGGGGTACTAGCATTCATTAGAGGGATAGACCCTATGAAAGTAACGACTATTCAGAGAGGATTCCCAAAACCACTTGCACCCAATGAGCCTTGTCATGTGTGTATTGGTACTTGATGTCGTTCTCACAGAGAAAAAAGCCATCTTTTTTAGTTCCCATTATGATCCACTGGGAACCAGGTTTAAATCCTGTATCTTCGTCGGCTTCCCCTTCTGCGGTATCAGATTTTATATACAAAACTTTTCCGCCTTTAAAATCTCCGCGCCAGCAGTCGGACACGACTAACTTGACCTCGTCTTTATTGCGTCCGCGTTGAATTACCCCCACCACAATGGCTTCATTGCAACCTTTGATGACGGCCGCATCTTCCGCTTCGGTACCCCCGAAAACCATGGTAGAACCAAGAAACAATAGACAAAGTGTAATGGCCAAACTCTTCTTCGCTATTGCGGCGAACTGTTCCGAGATGGATGAGCAGAATGTGTAGTCGATTTTCATATTTTTTTTAATTAATTATTATTGATTGCTAGGAAGTTGCTTTTTTGCAGGGTGTCCCTGAGGACGTTGTTGGAGAGATTGGAGAGGGGAGATAGGGGAAGAATAAGTAAAGTAATAATACTTTCACAGGTGAGCAATGGACTGGCAATAAAGAAATGCAAAAAAGAGCAAAATAATTGATGATGAGGCACTTTGGGGTGTAAAAAGAGCTTTCTCACCGTCGGTTTGTTATCCTATTTGGTGCTCGTGGGCGCAGTTTTCCCGAGCCGCTTGGTCTCAAAAAGGGTGTTTTTTGGCAGTGGTTGTTCTCGAGCCGCTATGGGCGGCGTCAGGAATATTCGAGGATCAGGTTGCGGCCATCGCCGAGCGGGATTTCTTGGGGCTT
The DNA here is from genome assembly GCA_963934155.1 of uncultured Verrucomicrobiales bacterium. GTDB lineage: Bacteria > Verrucomicrobiota > Verrucomicrobiia > Verrucomicrobiales > Akkermansiaceae > Rubritalea. The sequence continues at coordinate 47,636 of CAWVXI010000017.1, forward strand.
GCAATCCGGGCGTTGGTAGAAGGCTTTAGTGGCGGTGCTGGTTTTTATGTTAAGGGACTTTTTTCTTCCATTGTTAATCATCCTGAATAGGGTGATACAGCGATGTGAAATTATGCCCTCGCCGTTGTATCTTAGAATTTCTGTGAAGTGATCCAAGCGATCCGCTAAGATCATAATCAAACACGATTAGCCGGGTCATATCGCTGAACTATTTAAAAAATAACAATCAAATGAATCGAATAAAATCGCAGGTCTCAAGGAATATGGGCGCACTCGTTGTAGTGGCAGTTTTAGCAATAGGCATAGGCGTTGTGGTCGGCCAAAAGAAGGATGCTGGTAAGACTACGTCTTACTATGAGGATGGTGGGATGCGAGTCTTTAATCCGTTTCCAACTGACACCGGTAGGGGTGGCAAGAAAGCATGGCTGGTGCGCAATTTTGGGACAGTCGGGATCGGGATTAATTTTAAGCGACCTGGGATGACGATGGAGATCAATAATGTGGAGAAAGGGTCGCCGGCGGAAGCTACGGGTAAACTTAAGAAGGGACAAATTATCGAGAGTATCAATGGAGTTGTGCTCAAAAAGTTTGATCCACGCATTATTCTTGGCAATATCCTTACAAGAGCCGAAGCGACTGATGGCAACATTAATTTGAAGATCGAAGGCCTGGGGAATGTGCTAGTCAAAATTCCAGTGATGGGTGCCTATAGCAAAACATGGCCAGAGAACTGCTCGAAATCTGACAAGATTGTAAGAGATCTGGCTGACCTTATTGCCAAAGAAGAAAAGCCTCAATGGGGTTCAGTTCTCTTTTTGTTATCCACTGGCGAGGAGAAGGATTTAGCCGTCGTTCGCAAATGGATGAAGGGTATCAAAACGATCGGAAATATGAACTGGGAGAAAGGTTACAAGGGTCCTGGTCTCTGCGAATATTATTTGCGCACAGGAGATAAATCCGTGTTGCCGGTGATTAAGCAGATGACAGAAGAGCTCAAAGTGAACATGTATAATGGCGGATGGAGTGGCCGCGGAGCTCCTGCTGCGTTTACTTATTCTACAGGAACGGGGCAAGTGCACGCTTCTGGTGTGAACTGTATGACATTCCTACTCGCCGCTAGATTGTGCGGAGTGGAGGTGGACGAGCGCATGCTCAAAGAATCACTTCAGCAATTCTTCCGCTTTGGTGGGCGGGGAAATGTAGCCTATGGAAACGGACTACCAGAAGGTGGATTCCGTGACAATGGAAAAACCGGTGGCTTGGCGGTCGCCATGGCAGTTGCGGCACAGCTTGATCCAGCGGGTGAATCATCCGTTTATGCTAAAGCGCGTGATCATTCTGCAATGAAGAGCTTCTACGCTACCAATTGGTTCCACGCCGCCCACACTGGTGGAGGCATTGGAGAAATTTGGCACCATGGAGCCGTGAACCTAGTGCGTGAAAAACGCCCCACTCCTTATAGGTCCTATCTTGATACTAGGCGCTGGGTGATGGATCTCTCACGCCGATTTGATGGAAGCATCGGCATAGCTGGTATGGATGATCGATATGATCGCTCTGCGACCGAAGCATCGGGTGGTAGAGCATGGGGCACTTATTTCGCACTCACCTACACCTACCCGCGTAAAAAACTGCAAATTTGGGGTGCTCCTCGCAGTAAATGGGCAAAGAGCCACAAGTTACCAGATCACCCATGGGGCAATGCTGCCGACGATATTTTCCAGTCTCCCGAGCCAATTCCAGGTGGCAAACTTACCATGGAGGATCTCATGAGTGAGAAAGTCACCTCAGACGCGTCAGTGGCTGTCATTATGAAACTTACCGACCCGAATCTCCGCGACGAGACATTATTAAAATACATCCACCATCCCGAGTATGGCATCCGTAGTATGGCGATGGATCAGGTGGTGAAACGTGGTAAGATTGATTTCGTACTTCCGCTCCTGAAGTCGAGCGACCCGCGACTCCGACACGCAGGGCTGTTAACCCTCACGGGGATGTTCAAGGGAAGGGCTTTTTCAGAAGATAAAGTGACATCAGAAATGTACGACTTGGTCGGCAAGATGGTGGATGACCCGAAGGAGTCATGGTGGGTCGCAATGCATGCGATTGAGGCGCTCAATAGGACCAATTCAGAGCGTATTGGAAAACACCGTGACAGGCTAATGCAGTTCTTGGATTACGACAGTGTTTGGGTTCAGGCCGCAGCGGTCATCACTCTCGCGAAGATCTCCACAGAGCCAGACCACTACAAAATCGTGTTACCTGCAATTTTGAAAAAAGCGGCATCCTTCAGGGTTGATTCAGCGTCTTCAAGATCCACTGGTGCGATTGGGAAAATAATGAAATCTGCCAAGCCAGAGGTCAAAGCCTTTGCCAAGCCGCTACTCAAGCAGACTTATGCAGGGATGCCAGGCGTCCTGAAAGATCCTTACACTGGTGCGGTCATGGGCAGGGGGGCGAAAACGGTTCGTTCACGCATCGGGTCAATCGTCCAGCAACTGCCGGGAGGGGAAGAATTTGTGCGAATGATTCCTAAAACCACGCTAGCCTCCTACATCAGCGGTAAGGATTCAGACATGTATCGCTACAGTGGAAAATTCACTCCGAATAAGAAAATCGAAGGCAAATGGGCATGGTGCGTTTGGCCTCAGCCTAAGAATCCAAAGGAGTTGGACGCGGTTATCAAAAAATGGCTCAAACCTAAACTTGGAAAGAATCCCGCAAAGGTCGACAAACCTAAAGACCACCTCCACCTCAGCAAAGGCGGCAAAGTGGGTAAGTCTAGGTTTTTCGGTGGCTACTTCTGGTCTGGCGATATGCTCATCGGCATTGACGATGACCAAGCTCTCAAAATGGAAGTTAGAACCTATGATGGCTATGATTTCCTCATCGTAGAAAAAGGTGGATTTGACTCCACCAACGAACAAGGTGAGGCGGAGAAAGTCCCTCAGGACTGGCATTGCGGCTATCACGTTTACATCAGGCAGAAATAAGGTAATTAAACATAGAGACAGCGGCGGCACGTGCTCAAAAAGTAAATAATCAGCTGTCAGGGCTGTTACATTTGGTGATGATCATCTTTCGTCGTTGGAGTCATTATGGCGACACCTTCGGGAGCGGGGCTGCGCCCTTGGGAGCAAGAAGCAGGTAGCCGCAAGCGTTAGACTAAGTGAATGGAAGGGTCACATGCTAAATGATAAATGTAACATCTGCGTCAGTGACTTTATCTGATTCTAAATGTCCATCCCGAATGTAGTCCCCGTGGATCAGCGGTAGTTGACGCACGGTGAGACAAACTCTAGTCTCACCGTCATGCGCATTCTTTGGTTTATCACGCTTAGTATCCTCAGTGTTTTTTCTGCTCATGCAGACAAACGCCCGAACATTCTGCTCATCTTCGCTGATGACATCGGCTACGAAGCGCTCAATAGCTATGGCGGACTGGATTTTAAAACGCCAAGTCTGAACAAAATGGCTGAGGAAGGCATGCGCTTCAGCCGCGCTTATACCAGCCCGGCTTGCACCCCATCACGCGTTAGTCTCCTCACTGGGCTTTACGTCACGCGTCATGGGCACCAAAGAATACTCCCGGTTCATCTAGGCACCGAAAAGAAAGTTGATTTCCAAAAGATGCCTACCTTTGCCCAGCAGATAAGAGCGAACGGCTACCTAACAAGCGTCACTGGAAAGTGGCAACTCGCCGGCCTAGAAGAGCATCCTGAGCATATCCGTAATGCCGGCTTTGATTCATGGTGCGTCTGGCAAATCTGGAGCAAGGGAAAGAAAACTGGACGACATTGGAATGCTACCTTGAACCATGACGGCAAGATCCGTGCTGACATTGTGGACCGCTTCGGCCCGGACGTCATCATTGACTATGTCATTGAGAAAATGCGTGAAGCCAAAGCTGCCGATAAACCATTCCTCATCGTCCACAACGAACTACTTCCCCACTGGCCCGTCGTAGAGACACCAGATGATCGTAGACTCAAGCGCAAGCCGTCGCTGGGCAATTTCATCAACTACATGGATCAACTTGTGGGACGGCTGCTTGACGAAGTCGAAACACTAGGTATCCGCGACAATACCTATGTCATATTCATGGGTGATAATGGCACCTGGCAGCCCGATTTCATCAACCCTAAATCCGCACAACCTGGCGAAGGCAAGCACACGCGCCACACACTTGCTGGAAATGTGAACGGGGGAAAAGCCGAGCTCAACGATGCAGGTAGTCATGTTCCACTGATTGTTTGGGGCCCGCCATCTCTTCCAGCCGGCTCCGTTTGCAAAGACCTCATCGATGTTGTGGATCTCTTCCCTACATTCTGTGAGTTGAGCCACACGAAACTTGATCCAAACCCCCCCACAGATGGTCGCAGCATCGTTAGTCAGCTTCGCGGCACTCCTGGCATCCCACGCCCATGGGTGCATCACGGCTACAAGGGAGAAAACCTCTTTGATGGCAAGTTCCGCCTCTTCCGCAAAGATGGGAAAATGATTGATGCCCGTAAACTCCCACTCGAAAAACCTGCGGATCTAAATGATCCCGAAGTACAAGCCGCAAAAAAACGCCTCATGGAAGTCTTCAAAAAAATCCAAGCCACCAGTCCTCGTCCACCCGAGCCTTTTGGGCTAATACCGACAAAATAGTTCATTCCTGTGACACGATAACACGATAGAATGACTTCTCCAATGACTCGCTGGAGGTGGCGGTAACGGTGGTCGTAGTGCCAACTGTGACGGGAACCATGGTGATAGTCGGTCCTCCAATTGGTCCAGCTCCGGAGTCATACCAGTCTAACAGATTTGGTGACCACTGATAAGAGGCAACATGGACGGCGGTGAGTACGATTACTCCCGCGCCGCAGCGGCACTTGCTTCAAACGCTTTATGACCTGTCGACCTCTCGCCGAGGATAGGGTGAGATTTCTTAGGCAAGGCCGCTCGATGGGTGTTCACTAGCTCTGCCATATCTGGATTCTTGATGAGGTTGTGCCACTCGTTGGTGTCCTTTGAATGATCGTAAAATTCTTCCGTGCCGTCGTTATAGTGGATATACCGGTAGCGCTCAGAGCGGATGGCAACATTACCTGGCCCGAAGCTTGTCCTCGCCAGATGAGGCCATTCTGCAGTTGGGTTCTTGAGTAACTTTGCCAATGAATTCCCCTCAAGTTTGGGGTCAGCGTTCAGCCCGGTCAGCGCTAATAATGTGGGATAGATATCCAGAAGCTGCACCGGTTTCTTGCAGACCATCCCTTTGGCGACACCAGGACCTACGATGATGAGCGGGGTGCGGGTCCCGTCTTCCCAAAGGCTGCGCTTTGCCCAGCGTTCTTTTTCACCCAGGTGAAATCCATGGTCGGTGTAGAGGACGATGTAGGTGTTATCCGCGTATGGACTCGCGTCTAGCGCATCGAGCACCTTACCGACTTGATGATCCACAAAGCTAACGCATGCGAGGTATGATTGTACTAGAGGTTTCCACTCGTCATTTTCCATCACCCACTTATGCGTAGGAGCAACGTGCTTGAGTCGGGTTAGATTGATGCCGTATTCAGGGAGGTCGGTGAGATCGTTTTTCATTACCTCAGGTAGCTTCAGGGTGTCGAGAGGATACATGTCGAACCATTTCTGTGGTGCAAAATGAGGGACGTGTGGGCGATAGAAGCCAGTGGCGATGAAAAATGGTTTTGTATGCTTTTTCTGCAGCTCTTTTTCCCCCCAAGCGGCAATTTTGAAGTCCGGCATCTTTTCGTCCTTGTCGGGGTAGGCGCCCCAGTCCCATAGCGGGTGCCCGGGGAAGGAGGTAAGTTTTTTCTTCGGAAGTGGACCCATGCCTCCAAACGTCCCGCCGTAGTTGGGGATATATTTCTGGTTCTGATTGCCATGGAATAATTTACCAGCTCCCGAGACATGGTAACCTTCTTCTTGGAAGCGATGCGGGAGGAGCGTGTTCTTCATCGCAACCGGTGACTGGCTGAGATCAGGATTTAGAAAGTAGATGCCGGTAGTCGCTGGGTAGAGTGAGGTCATCATGCTGGCGCGCGATGGATTACAGACAGGCGATTGGCAGTGTGCATTGGAAAACAACACCCCATGCGCGGCAAGACGGTCCATATTAGGCGTCTTTGCTTGTGGGTGCCCACCCATACAGCCGATCCAGTCGTTAAGATCATCGACCGCGATTAACAAGACGTTTACCTTTGGCTTCTCATTAGAAGTCTCTGCTGCAGATACTGGGCTTCCAAGAAGCATCACGGATAGAGAAAAAACCGCACTCAGTTGCAGACGAGGGACTAAAAATCGGGGTGTCTTTTTCATAGACAGATTGATTGAAGGAGAAAGCTAATGGTTTGGGCTAATAGATTCTTTTTGCTACATAGATAAATTGTTTATTCCGCCTGAGACTGGAATTTCTGGAGCAGTTTTTGAGTTGCCTTGACGCCCTCCACAGGACCTAGTTTTTCACCTTCGTATTCGATGGCGATAATCTTCTTATATTCCACATCGTTGATACTTCTGATTAGGCGGAAATAACTGAGACTCTTCTCGTTTCCCTCCTCATCGAAGCCCCAGCTCTTGGCGGAAACTGACTCGGAGTATGGCATCATCGCCACTGTGCCACAGTAAGGATCTGATAGCTTGCCAAAGTCTGGCATCAAGCGGCAGGCTGGGTGATTCATGGTCCTCGCGATAGCCGCCAGGAAATGCCCATTTCTTGCCCACGTTGACGCTCCAGGTTCAATCACAATGATCACTCCTTTTTCTTTTGCGTAATCGGCAAGTGGCGTTAGGGCTTCGATCGAGCTTGTGATCGCCACCTTGCGCTTTCCTCCATTGGGTGCCTTCAGGAAAACCCGCACAAACTTGGAACCCAAGATCACCGCGTGGTCAACGTATCGTTTAAATTGATCACCGCCCTTGTTGCGCGCCTCGGCGGTTTCACCCGTTGCGTCCACTGCGCCGGCCATTACTAGAAAGATATTCGTCCCGGCTGCGTCCGAGCGTTTTCTTAGTTCCTTGTAAAATTCTGGATCGTTTCTCTTGTCCTCGGGGAACCCACCGTCCCAGATGTCGATCTCGGTGATGCCAAAGGTCTTCTTAGCAAACGCTGGGTAGTCCAGTGGCTTCAGGCTCCCGTCCTTAAAAAGATTGCGCAGTGAATACATGGACAGGCCAATCGTGTAACTCTCCTGTTTTTCGTCTTGAGCGCTTGCGGTGGGTGAGATTATTCCTGTGAAAATAGAGCTTACGGCGAGGGCGGTGATGACTGATTTAATAGTTAGATTCATTTGCGTTGGTAGTTAGAAATTAGAAATTTTGATTAGATGGGTTAGTTTACTGTACTTATTTATTTCACCGCATCTGTTGAAATGATTTCGATAAGCTTGTGAAGGTCTTGAGCATTTGTCCAGTCACTCAGCTCTAAGCTAGTATTGTGACCTTTGATCGCTTTAGTGAGAGGCTGAGTGAGCTTGGGTGCAAGTGCCTTGCTTGGAGTCGTGTAATAAAAAGGAGTCTCGTTATTTCCAAATCCTTTTTTAAAGCTATTGGCGAGGGCGGTAAGTTCTGGGCCGTAGTTAGCACCCTGATCAGCAGCAACCATATTCTCTGATGAGAGGAAGATGATACCTTTGAGGGCGGCTGGAGTGAAAGAGTGAACCATGACGTTATGAACCTCAGATGCCTTGCTGGTTATGGAGGAATTTAGTGTCGGGTAACTACCCCATGGGACAGCGTCAGGAACACGCTTGGACTTCATCATTTCTGGCACATACTCACTCCAGTATTTCTCCCAGAGCCCGATGTAGTTCCTCGCATTGACGTTGTAGAATGGGTTTCCTGGAATGGCTACGCCCAGATCCTCGTAATCGGCCATTAGGCTTGGAGCCTGGTTCAGATCATCCGCCTTGATCCAGCTTTTAAGTGTGACTGGGTTCACCGATGAACCACTTTTGTTTTTAACCACTCCAGTTTGCATGAAGATGATTCCGACCGGGTTGCCGGTCTTGCTACCGATACTGTGACCGAGCGCCGCTGCGAATCCCGCTGCATCTTCCCAAACGGCTGCAAACCGGTTTAGTGGCGTCGTGGAGACACAAACGCTGAATCGGCTTGGACGAGTTTTGCTGAAGCGCTTTGAGCCATTCGCCATCATGCGCACGATACTTGAAGACTTTACCTTGCTCTTAAATTTCACAGCGAGCGGTGGAGCTGCGACGTAATAGACATCACCAATGACGATGTTTTTACAGACGCGCTGATGCACTAGTTCGCCATCGATTTCAAAAGTGACTTCAAGCACCTTTGGCTCGGCGCTGGCTTTCATAGCGGGTAGCGTGACCTGCCATTCTTTCATTCCAGAGGTGACGGGAATCGTTTTCTCGGTTCCAGCAAAGCTAAATTTCACCACCGCCTTACCCTCGGCCTCGAATCCCCAGTCGTGGACAGCGGATCCCCATATTTTGAGGGGGACACCTGCTTGGAGAACGGCATTCTCGCGGAACTGGGTGCTGAGTAGTGGCATCTTACGATACTCATGCATTTTGCCAATCGTGCTAGGGTCGATCACTTCCCCAGCGATCTTGAGTTTTTCGGTAGGCCAGTCCTTGCTGGTGACGAGCTTGTTGTCGAAGTAAATGAATGGCGAGGTTGGCAGTAATGCCTTGTTGTAAATGTTGGGTTGATTACCGACTCCACCGGTAGCATAGGAAACCCCACGAGGCGACTTCACTGCGGGGGATGACACGATGATTTTATCGCCGTCGATCTTCATGCTAGCGGGATGCCAGACACGATCCTCACCGGCGAGATAGAAAAGCTTCACCTGAGCGTCGCCATTCGGAACGATGGTGGGAATTGCGAGTCCGCTTTTGCTGTTGGTGCCTGTTTCGGCGATGACAAGACCACCATCTGTGCTTTCGAGAGTCACGATTAATTGCTTACCTTGAACCTCGTAAGATTTAAACATTGGACCATCGGCTATCACGTCTTTCTCATACTGGTTTTTCAGTGCATGCATTGCGAGACGTTGCCCAGGGAGTGTTTTATTGCTGTAGTGAATCGCGCCTGTGATATCGATCTGACTCGCCATGCCAGTATTTGGAATGTCGCGTGCCAACCATGTTCCAAGTCGCATTTCTGCGGGGCCGCCAATGGTCGGAGCATTATTCCATTCACCCCTCTGACGAGGGCAGTAGAACTGGTGGAAATAGACAGGAAGTTCTGGTCTTGCCCAAAGTTGGCGCCAGCCGCGAATCATACTGTGAAGGTTATGGTAATAAGGGAGTCCTTCGCTCATGTTGGCGTATCCTTGGTTCCAGATCGCTCCTCTGATCGCATAAGGGATCATCGGGTTGAGTCGGGCATTAAACAGCCAAGTGGCATCGCGGTTACCCGACATATTACCGGGAGTCTCAGTGGGCACGTCCTTGGCGGGTTGGTCATTTTTTACTAACTCTTCGTTCTCTTTCATCACGTCTTCGATGCTTTGATAGAAACCATTCCATGCTGCTTTGTGTTCGGGTGTCGTTGGATCCGTCTGGAGGATCTTCTGATAAATTGCTTTGGTGTATGGGTCTTTACCACCTTCGAAACCGCTGCGTGGAATCCAAGCCTGGATGGAGGTCTGACTGAAAGAGCAGTTTAGAATCCCGACAGGAACATCTAGCTCTTTGTGAAGTTTGTAGGCGAAGGCAAAGGCAATTGCGCTGGAACTGGATCCTGCATCACTCCACTGTCCTTCGGCATGTTCAATCGGATGTAAGTGAGCAAAATAATTGGTAACCTTACCTTCGCGTATGAGCGGAGCTTTTTCAGTGCCCGCCGCGACTCGCTCTTCGATACCTTTTAGTAAGACCGTGCCAACATCAGATTTCGAGACGTTCCACTGCATGTTAGACTGGCCAGATGCCACCCAGACTTCGCCGACGAGAATATTCTCAAGTGTGCGTTTCTTGCCGGTGCTCTCGGTAATCATCATCTGCTGGGCTTCGGCATTCGCTTTGAGTGGATCTAGCTTCAGCATCCATTTGCCATCATCACCCGTGGTGACCTGCTTTTTCTGACCAGAAAATTCCACGGTCACTTTAGTGCCGGGCTTACTCCATCCCCAAACTGGCAATGGCATTTCGCGCTGTAGCACTGCATTGTCTGAAAAGGGTGTACCTAGCTCGATGGTGGGCTTAGGGTTCGCTTTTTCATCGGCAGCATGGGCTGTGAAGGTGGAAATGAATACAGAGGCAACCAGGGTGAAAATTTTAGTAGAATAATGTATATTTTTCATAAAGAGATGTGTTTGGAAATGTGATGTAATTGTCTTTCTCAGTAAAGAAGTCCGAGATAGAATCGAAGGGATTATTGAGGTAGCGCTTACTGCTACTGAATTATTTAAGCGGAGTGAACCCCTTCTTGTTATTTCGCTCGGGGGTGATTTAGAGGGGATACGGGAGGGGATCGATTTTTACTTCAGCTTGGAGAAGTCAGTCGCGGTGAGATATTGGCTCTCAATCGCTTTAACAAGTTTCCCGTTCACTTTAGATGCAGCAAAGACGGCTTGCCATTTAGGGTCAGCGATAAATGCCTTCCAGCTAGCCGCTGCAGCTTGCTTGTTTTTATGAGAGATGATATAGACGAGTTTTTGCGGCTCGCCTTCTTTTTTCTCAGTGAGCCAGTAGCCGATGTTAGCCATCCCGTGAGATTCAAAGATTTTAAGTGTATGATCACGGAATCGAGTCTGCAGGTCATCCAGTTTATCTTCATGAGGGGTGTAGGTGCGAAGCTCATAGAGAGTGGCTGAGGAAGGAAGGCTAAAAGATAAGCTAAGGAGAGTGGTGAGTAAAAAGATAGTTTTCATAGTTAATAAATGGTAGTGGAATGAGAAGAGCTCTATGAAACATCACGGCCGCCCCTTATGACAAGTTAATAATATGAGAACTTATACCATTTGAACAGTGATCGTGGTTTGATAGAAAAACAAAATAGTGAGAGAAGCAAGGCAGGAGGAAGGCGCATAGCGGGCTATGCAACTGACGACTAACGCCGCTAATCTTGCTCTATTGTTTTGCTCTTCCCCCAGTCAGCTTTGCTGCACTTTCAAATCATTCCATCAAACGAT
>CAWVXI010000018.1:0-54463 GCA_963934155.1 uncultured Verrucomicrobiales bacterium
ATCTAGTTTTTCAAGCTGAGCGATGAGGTCTTCATCAGAAAGTGCATCTAGCTCAGTTCTGAGATCGTCATTCCCAGGTGGGAGTGGCGATGGACCGTGGGTGAGGAATTTGAGATACATTCCTGATCCTCCCACGATGATGGGAATTTTCCCTCGGTCTTGAATATCAGCAATGACGGGCTTGGCGAGGTCGAGGTATTTCTGTGCATCAAAGTCTTCTGTGGGATCTAGAATGCCGAAGAGGTAATGTGGTGCTTGAGATAGCTCTTCAGCCGTTGGAGCGGCTGTGATGGTATCAAGTCCTTGATAGACTTGGTAGGCGTCTGCGTTGACAATTTCTCCGTCTAAGTGATTTGCGAGTGCGATGGAAATACCGGTTTTCCCCGTGGCTGTGGAGCCACAAACATAGATGGGTCTTAAATGGGGGTGATGAAGTTTTTCGTTCACAACTCTGTTCTATCGGATGAGTGAATATTTGCTAAGAAAAAAGCGTGAAAAATTATCAGCAAGCTGGGATTCAAGGTCAAGAGGATTGAGCTTTAGCTCCTGCGCTAGATGCTTGAGAATTGAGCCTAGATTTGCAGGGTGATTGATGGGGGAGTTCATACTGGATTTGGTATGGGCTATCGAGAGTGGGTAGGTGATTACTTCCTCAGGAGGTAGCATGTCGGGAGAATCTGTCTCAATGAGTAATCGTTCGATCGGAATACGGGAGAAGATGCGTAGTTGGTTCTGTTTTCTTTGATTTAAGAAATATCCAGAAAATGAGAAGTAGGCACCTGCTGCAACGAGTTCTGGAATGAGCTCTGCAGAACCGTTGTAGGAGTGGAGGAGGAAGCCGCGCTGTGGGAAAAACTTACTTGTAGTTTCGTTGCTCAATTTTCTCGCCCTCAGAATGTCCATGAACCAGCCCCAAGCTTTGAGAATATGAACGGAGATGGGGGCGTTCATTTCGCACGCTAAATCTAACTGGTAGAGAAAGGCGTCTTGCTGAGCGGAGGTATCGAAATCTTTAATCCATCGATCTAACCCACATTCACCGATACAGGGAATGGGTGATCTAGAGAGATACTCACGCAGTAGAGGTTTCCAGTTCTGGTCACATGGGGTTTTCCATGGATGAAGTCCGTAGGATGGGATGATGAGATCTGGATGCTCCATCGCGAGTAGTTGCACTCGTTCCCAATCATCTGGACAGGTACCATTGACAACGCAACGCTCCACGGCAGCAGAGCGCATTTCTGAGATGATGGAATCTACATCCTGAAATCTAGAATCCTGAAGATGAAGGTGGGCGTCTTGCATGGGTTATTTTTTGATTATACCAAATTGGGTGGTTCGAGAGTTTTGGGGCTACGCCCGTCAGTGGTCATTAGTTGATTAGTCATTAGTCATATTCTTCGCTTGCAAGCGTCTGTTCCATCATGCACCACGAATGACTAATCAACCCATGACTAATGACAAGCCGCAGGCTTAATAATGGTCAAACCGCCAAGGCTGCCACTCTGCGGCAACACTAAATGAAAACAAAAAAAGGGACGTAGAATAGATCCACGTCCCTTTATGATTGTTATAGTTATTGGGTCAAATAATTATGACTTATAACGAAGGCGCTTCTTATGGCGATTCGCCTTTTGGCGTTTCTTGCGCTTGTGCTTATTGATCTTAGTCTTACGCTTTTTCTTTAAGTTTCCCATGATTGGTTTGTTGTTTACTGTTTGTTATTAGATTGTTCGAATTAGTGAACGAGTTTATTGAGTGGATACTCGATGATTCCTTCTGCGCCTAGATCCTTTAGTGTAGGGATGATTTGGCGTGCGATGGATTCCTCAATCACTGTCTCAACTGCTACCCAGCCTTCTTCAGCGAGCTGAGAAATAGTAGGTCGGCGGAGAGATGGTAATGCTTCTAGCACTTTTGGCAAGTTTATTTCTGGTAAGTTCATCTTTAAGCCCACTTTATCGCGTGCTTCGAGTGCCGCTTTGAGCATCAGAACTATGTTATCCATCTTGTTTTTCTTGAACTCATCTTCCTGCGCCTGAGGGCTGGAGTAGAAGTGTGGGAATGAGGTGAGTAGGGTGTCCACGATGCGCAGCTTGTTCGCACGGATGGAGCTGCCGGTCTCGGTGACATCCACGATGGCGTCAACGAGGTCTGGCACTTTCACTTCAGTGGCTCCCCATGAGAACTCCACTTCTGCCTTGACTCCGTGTTTCTCTAAGTATCGCTCAGTGATACCCACACCTTCTGTGGCGATGCGCTTGCCCTCGAGGTCATGCACGGTCTTGATCGGTGAGTCTTCAGGAACCACGAGCACCCATTTGGTAGGGCGTGTGGTGGCGCGTGAGTAGGGGAGTTCGGCGAGATCCACGATATTGGCGCGGTTCTCATAGGCCCAGTCGAGCCCCGTGATACCGCAGTCAATAAATCCAGTGTCAATGTATCTGGCGATCTCCTGTGCGCGGATAAGATAAATATCTAGCTCTGAGTCATCTGATGATGGACGAAGCCCACGATCAGAAAGATAGACATTGTAGCCCGCTTTCTCTAGGAGCGCGATGGTTGGAGTCTGGAGTGAGCCTTTTGGTAATGCTATTTTGAGTGTGTTAGCCATGTTCGGTTATAAATTATGGTGTCAATAGAGCGGTTTTATGGGGTGGGAAACATGGTTAATCAAGGCAATTATCAATGATTTGACAATTTTTGTTTTGAATTGACGTTGCACAGGATAGGATTTCTGGTAAACGATGCCAGTTACCCCTAGTATTAACCAATTTTAAAGAGATGTTTGTAGATAATATAAGAGTTTATTGTAAGGCCGGAGATGGCGGAAATGGTGTGGTTCATTTCCGTAGGGAGAAGTTTAGACCTAAAGGTGGTCCCGATGGTGGTGACGGTGGAAATGGTGGTGACATCATCATTCAGGTCAGCCCGCACACGGACAACCTCAAGGAGTTTTTCTACGATCCTAAAATCGTCGCCAAAAGTGGAGCTCATGGTGCTGGGGCACGTAAGCATGGAAAAAGCGGTAAAACCAGAATTGCTAAAGTTCCGCCAGGAACAGTGATCTATAAAAGCCCGGCTCTCACGATCAAGGATGCAGTAGAAATGGAACGCGGAGAGGGGATCGATCTCGATCCTATCGCTGACCTTACAAAATACGGAGAAGAATTTCTCCTTTGTAGCGGCGGTAAAGGCGGCAAGGGGAATTTCCACTATAAATCATCCATCAACCGCTCACCAGAAGAGCACACGCTCGGGACTGAAGGTGGTGAGAGTGTTTACTACTTTGAGCTGAGAAGAATCGCTGATGCAGGCATGGTCGGATTCCCTAACGCTGGAAAATCGACCCTCGTCAGTAAGTTATCAGCCGCTGAGCCGAAGATTGGTTCCTATCCATTCACCACGCTCAAGCCAATGGTTGGCGTGGTAGAGTTCCCAGGATTCAAGCGCTGTACTGTGGCGGATATCCCTGGACTCATCGAAGGTGCTCATCAGAACCGTGGTCTGGGTCATGAATTTCTACGTCACATCACTCGCTGTCATGTACTACTATTTGTCATCGATATGGGTGGAGTAGATGGACGCAACCCTATTGAAGATCTAGAAATCCTTCGGACCGAGATCAGTATGTATGACGAGGACTTAGCTAAATTTGAATGGATCATCGTGGCTAACAAAATGGATCTCGATGGTGCAGAGGAAAACCTAGAAATCTTCAAACAGAGATTCCCTAAACAACGGATCATCCCTATTTCCGCATCAGAGGAGCAAAATCTAGAAGAGCTCAAAAGTTACTTAGAAGAAACGGTAGCCTACAGACCAAAAGACGAAGAGCAGGGGTAAGGTTTACAGTTTCTTCGGCTTCCAGCCGCATTCTGTCCTCAATGCGTCTTGTAGTGAGATTTTTCTGGTATGAACGAAAAGGAAAGTAGAGGTGATTTATCCTTCTCTGTCTTAGTCTAAATCAGAATCTGGGATTCTCCCGCAGTGGTTCGTAACTACACCATGGAAGATGAGGTTCCTGAATGATTTAGAGGTGAGTTTTGATTTGCGACACTGCTGCGGAGTGAAGCACACGGCGGTTACAGATATGCATGGAGGCAAGACCACTAGTGAGTTCTATGTGGATGGTAGCCAAGTTACGGAAACGACTTCACGCAAAGTATAAAAAAATTTGACAGGGCATCAATGTTCTATGATGTTATAGGATCATGGTTATTAATAAAATACAATTATTACTAGTGAGTTTACTCAGTCTCATATCAATGGCTATGGTCAATGGCCAAGAAGATAAAAAATCTGATAATAAAACAAGTCCGATGGAAGAAATAGATTTCAAAGATGAGACTGACAAGGTGAAGTGGAGAACGGTGAATGATAGTGTGATGGGCGGTCGTTCTCAAGGCAGCAGTTTCCTCACAGAGGCTGAAAACAGGATCTTCTCAGGCGAGATTTCCCTGAAAAATAATGGCGGGTTTTCCTCAGTGCGCACAGTTGGTGCAGAATATGATCTTTCAGACTACGAGGGTGTGACGGTGAAGGTGCGAGGTGATGGTAGAAAATACTATTTTACAGCGAGAGCAAATAATCGAAGCCGGGTGGCTTTTTGGTATGACATGCAGACAAAAGCAGGCGAGTTGACCACGTTTAAAATCCCATTTTCATCGCTGTATGCTACTTCATTTGGGACTAAGTTAAATGGGATGAAGCTGAACTCAAAAAACATCACTAGTTTTGGGCTGATGCTATATGATAAGAATGATGGTGAATTCAATCTAGAACTAGTTTCAGTGAAAGTTTACGGAAATACTAGTAACCGAAAGCAAGAAAAACGCCAAGTTAAGTAGCCAGTACTAAACGGGCGAAAAATGAGTAGTGAATAATCACTACTCTCCAAGCACCTAACCAAGCACCCCAAGAATAACATAACCAACAAAATAATGAAAAAACAACTACAACAAACTCTCTGTGTCCTAACAGGAGTATTCGCACTCAGCGCATCAAACATCCAAGCCGCGACCAAAGATATCGTCGATACAGCTGTAGCTGCTGGTGACTTCAAAATCCTCGCTAAGGCACTCCAGGCAGCTGGTCTAGATAAAGCTCTTAAAGGTAAAGGTCCATTCACGGTTTTCGCACCCACTGATAAGGCATTCATGAGACTGCCTAAAGGCACACTAGAAACACTCCTCAAGCCTGAGAATAAAAGCCAGCTAACGAGTATTCTCACGTATCATGTAGTGGCTGGAAATGTAGATGGAGCCACTGCTGCTACCCTGAAAGAGGCTAAGACACTCAATGGAGAAAAGTTAAAAATTCAATTTAAGAATGCTGCGCTTTATCTTAATAAGTCACGCATTACAGCGACTGATATCAAAGCAACTAATGGTGTAATTCATGTGATCGATAGCGTTCTCATTCCTAAAAATCTAAAACCAACTTCAACAGTTGCAGTTGGTAAGGATGCTGTTTCGGAGAAAATTCTCACAGACGCGATAGATGTCGGTGTTGATCTCTTTAATGATGACAACGAAAAGGCATGCGCGGCGGTTTATAAGATCGCTGTGATGGCTGTTCTAGAGATAAAGCCAATGGCCCTCGATAAAAGAGACCTTGCTAGTATCAAGGACACTCTTGCCACAGTCAATACCTCTGAAAACCAACGTGAAAATGCATGGGCACTTCGCCGCGTGATGAATGCGATTCTTACTAAGCTAGGAAAGTAGAAAGGTAAATTCACATTAATTAGCAATTTATTGCCTGTTGACTAGCTCTGCTAGTCAACAGGCATTTTTTTGTTTGACGAGTCTGTAAAGCAGGGCCGGCATCGTCTTTTGCTTATAAACCCACAGTGGACCATTATACCATCCTCACAGTGATACTGGATTGATCGTTTGATGGAATGATTTGAGGCAGTGGGCGCTATCCTAGCGATTGCGCTTGCTCATTCTCCCCGGAGCAACGGCGCATCTATGCACCCTCGTTAGCCTATACCAGTGTATTATTCACCAAGTCGCCGTTTGCTGGCGGGATAGGTAAGTCGCTTGGTTTTAGTTCTAGTTCCATTGTGCCGCGTAGATCTGCCTCGATATCATCTAACACATCCAATTCAGGTCTGAAATCTGCCGCATGGTAGGACGACCTAACAAGTGGACCACTCGCTACGTGACGGAAACCTTTATCGAGAGCTATCTGCTTGAGCTCATCAAAATACTCAGGCTTTAGGTAGTCCACCACTGGCAAGTGACGCGGGGTAGGACGTAAGTATTGACCGAGCGTGAGGACGGTGACTTTATGATCTAACAGATCATCCATTGCCTTAAGAATTTCTTCATGTGTCTCGCCCAACCCTAGCATGATACCAGATTTAACGGAGACTTTACCATTCACCATCTCGCCGGCTTTCTTTAGCACTGCAAGTGAGCGCCAGTATTTTGCTCTACTTCTTACTAATGGGGTAAGACGTTCTACGGTTTCTAGATTGTGATTAAAGATATGTGGTCGAGCATCCATGCACAGTTTCAGTGCCCAATCGCGATCATTAAAGTCCGGACAAAGCACTTCAATAATTATACCAGGATTCACTGCGCGGATGGCAGTGATGGTGCGGTTGAAATGTTCGGCGCCTCCGTCCTTGAGGTCGTCTCGGGCTACGGCGGTAATCACTACGTGCTTTAGGCTCATACGTTTAGTCGCTTCAGCAACACGCATTGGTTCGTCGTCTTCCAGCGCATCCGGTTTGGCTGTCTTGACCGCACAGAATCCACACGCACGGGTGCACTTGTCACCTGCGATCATGAAGGTTGCTGTTCCCTGACCCCAACACTCCCAGCGGTTAGGGCACTGAGCTTCCTCACAAACAGTGACTAAATTTAAATCCTTAATCATGGATTTAGTGTCCCAGAATACGGGGTTATTCGGCAACCGTACTTTAATCCACGACGGCTTCTTATCCGTGTGAAGTATCGGGTCCATCTTCATTCTTGGTCCAGCGCAACTCATGTCGGGAAACTATGACAGAAACTTTGAAAATGAAAGGGAAATCCTATCAAAGTCGATGCTCGAGGCCGCTAAAATGAATGGCACATAATTTGAAGTCATTATCCCGTGAATTCTTTAGTCCTCGCTAAAAATCTTCCGCCTACACTAGCGCTTAGATGGCCGGGCAGTTATTGATCGTTTGGAAAAAATCATTTCCTTTGTCATCAACGAGAATGAATGCGGGGAAGTTTTTAACAGTAATCTTCCAGACTGCTTCCATTCCTAGCTCTGCGAAATCTACAACCTCTACGGACTTGATATGATCTTTAGCTAGGATAGCAGCCGGACCACCCATCGAACCTAGGTAGAATCCGCCATACTCCTTGCATGAGTCGGTTACGATTTGAGATCGATTCCCCTTCGCTAGCATGACCATTGATGCACCTTTCTTCTGGAAAATAGGAACATAGGCATCCATTCTACCGGCAGTAGTCGGCCCGAACGATCCAGATGCCATTCCTTCTGGCTTCTTCGCTGGTCCTGCATAATAAATGGGATAGTCCTTCACGTAGTCTGGCAAATCTTGCCCAGAATCTAGCATTTCGCGTAGCTTCGCATGAGCACTGTCGCGAGCTACGATGATAGTCCCACTCAATGAAAGCGCTGTGGTTACTGGATATTTTGTAAGCGTCTCCAGCGTTTTCTCCATCCCTTGATCGAGGTCTATTTCTACTCCTTTAAATTTCCAGTCACGGTATTCATCTGGGATGAATTGACCTGGATTAGTCTCTAGCTTTTCTAGGAAAACCCCATCCTTATTGATCTTTGCCTTTGCCTGTCTGTCAGCCGAACATGAAACTCCGATCCCCACTGGACAAGAAGCACCATGACGAGGCAAGCGGATCACTCGCACATCAAGTGCAAAATGCTTACCACCAAACTGCGCACCTATGCCGATCTCTCGCGATAGCGCTAACAACTCCTTTTCCAACTCGATATCGCGGAATGCTCTGCCGTGTTCATTCCCAGAATTAGGCAATTCATCGTAATAGCGAGTCGATGCCATTTTCACTGTCTTGAGGTTCATCTCTGCTGATGTCCCTCCAATGACTATTGCGAGGTGATAAGGGGGGCAAGCTGAGGTCCCTAGGGTCGCCATTTTAGCCACACAGAATGACTTTAGGGCATCAGGATTTAATAGTGCCTTGGTTTCCTGATAGAGAAATGTCTTGTTCGCTGAGCCGCCACCTTTTGCGATGAAGAGGAACTCATAAGCACCGCCAGAAGTGGCATAGAGGTCGATCTGGGCTGGGAGGTTAGTTTGGGAGTTCACCTCTTGATACATATTTAATGGCACTGTTTGAGAATAACGTAAATTTTCCTCAGTATAAGTCTTGTAGATGCCGTGAGAAATAGCTTCAGCATCATTGAATCCAGTGTAAACATCCTCTCCCTTCTTGCCCATAATGATGGCGGTCCCAGTGTCTTGGCAGTTCGGTAAAATTCCATTGACTGCTATTTCCGCATTTCTCAGCAGAGTCAGCGCCACCATTTTATCGTTCTCGGTCGCTTCTGGATCATCTAGGATCGCTGCGACTTGTTTCAGGTGAGATGTGCGAAGCTGAAAGCAGATTGCCTTTGACCCTTCATTAGCCAAATGAGTGATTGCTTCTCGGCTTATCGTGAGGATTTCTCTGTTGCCGAGCTTTTCTACCGAGACACCCTCAGTGCTGATTAGTTCATACTCCGTCTTATCTGGACCGAGAGGGAAGGGCTTTTGGTAGTGGAATTCTGGGGTGGACATGCCTGTATAGTATGAAGCGATGGGGGATGATGAAGAAAAAAATGAGAATTCATGAATAAATCTGAACTTCTAGTTGTCTTATGATTATGAAATGTTACTTTTCTAGCATGTTAAATAAATTTTTTACTGCCACGGTTATCGCTGGGGTGTCAGCCTTTTGTACAATGTTAGCTCACGCTGATGAAGCCGCTGAGAGAGTCCTGCATGGGGCGAGATTTGCCGCCACACTTCAGAATCAAAATCTACATGGACACATGAAGAAAAATGGTCGTAAGACCCCCATCACGCTTTTCCTAAGAGGTGAAGATATCCAGTTTCAATATAAAGTGGGAAAAGTGGATCATAGATTCCATATGCGACTCAAAGAAAACCAGTTTGACCTATTAGAAATCATCGAAAATAAGACTCGGAAATTTAATGATGCTAAACTAGCTGAGAAAATCAATAAGACGGATCTTTCCTTCGAGGATCTCTCGATGAGATTTCTGTATTGGCAGGATAGCTCTATTGTGGGTGAAGAAAAGATTAGTGGCCAGAAATGTCATAAAATCAGACTTATTAATCCAGATGAAGCTGGTGACTACCGCATTGTTTATGCATGGGTGCATCAGAAGTTTGGATCGTTAATGCGTGTAGTAGGTTACAATGCTGCGGGTGATCCGCTAAAGCAATTCCAGGTCACTGACATCATGAAAGTAGGTAAGCAATTCACTCTGAAACGTATGCGCGTGGATAGTATGGATGACAACAAAGTAACCGGCACAACTTACCTAGAATTTGATAAACCCCGAAAAGCAGTAGGTGCTCAGCCTGGACGATAATCTACTTTTCAGTGGATGATTCGATCAAGTTTTCTTTTCGGTACAGGTCCTTATTAGATGCCTGAAACTCTGCTTTCAGGCGGACTTTGAATGTTGATAGATCCACCAAATCCCAATTCGTGAATGACCAGTCTCCATCAACGCCATCGTGGCTGATCCCAAGTAGTAGATGAACGGCATCATCTAGGATCTTCAAGGTCCGTGTCTTTGGCTCAAAGTAAAATGTGCGAAAACTTGATGACCTAGATTTCTTTTCATACAGCTTAGGGTCTAAGTAAAAAACGGTCTTACTAGCTGTGTGTTCTATCCGCATATCGGGATAACCAGATCGCTGCGCCTTGCCTTTTCTATTCAGCGGTATCGCGCATGTCAGCTCTGGGTGCTTGTCTAATTCGATTAAAAGAATATCCTCAAAATACCGAGAGGCTTCATTGATTCTACGGAGCTTCTTGATTGGAGAATCAGCTTTATTAAGCGTTAAGATAGCCTTCTCGATGGCGACCTTGATCTGAGTTAGGACGACTGCATGGCTGGGATTTTCTTTATTAAATGGCAACACCTTCTTCCCGCTGGAACTTTCTACTACTTGAGAGAACAGGAATGTTCGCGCTCCTAGATCCTCCGCGAGTAGTCGTTTGACCAGTGTATTATCGTCAGTCTTTTCTTGTGCATGGCAGCAGAGTAGAGTGGCGAAGGTAATGAATGATAAGCATTTGATCATATTGGTTGTTTGATTATTTAGAGCGAGTGTTTATGGGTATCTCCCTTATTATTAGCCTGCCAATATTCACCCGACTCTACATCAAGACAGGTAAGATACCCTCTATGATTGAAGGCGTAGGTATCGATACAGATGGCATGGGGGAGGATGCCAGGCATATTGCCTCGCTGTGGAGTGTGGCCGCAAATGATGGTTTTATTAGACACATGAGGTTTTAAATCTCTAAACCTTAGCCAACACATAACATCTGTCTCTTGTTCCTCTGGTGGCAGCAGTGGATCCAGTCCTGCATGAACGAAAATATGATCATCTGTCTCATAGAATAGTTTACAGCTTTTGATGAATTCCCAGTATTCATCTGGAATGCCGCCAATAGAGGATCCAAAGGAATTCAGTGTTTGATCGCCGCCATTCATCGTCCAAAAATAATACGCTTCAGCGCATAGCCTTGATTCAGCCATCATCTCCTCATGATTCCCTAGCAACGTAATGAGATTGTATTTCTCTCGAGCCGCAATCATCCAATCCATGACTCCCTTAGAATCTGAACCGCGGTCAATATAATCGCCAAGTGCGATGATGGTATCAGACTCACAAAAACCAGCAAACTCCTCTAACGTTTTCAGTGCTTTCAGGCAACCGTGGATGTCGCCGATCGCTAGTTTTCTGCCTAAATTTTCTTTCATCATCGTCGGATAGATTATAGGCTAAAATTCTAATTGGTCGATTTAAATTTGGAGATAAAAAATTCTGGAAATCATCATTGATAGTGATACTTTTTTAATATTAGATAATTCTTATGAATGTTCACCACTTAGAGCTCTTTTATTATGTTGCTAAATTTGAGGGGATCACTGCTGCTGTTAGGAAGATGCCTTATGGGATTCAGCAACCTGCAGTGAGTGGGCAGATCTTGCAATTGGAGAGTGAACTAGGGGTGAAGTTATTTAATAGGCGCCCTTTTGCACTGACGCCTGAGGGCGATGAGTTGTATGATTATGTGTATCCGTTTTTCTCGCGTATGGGACAGGTTGAAGAGAGTTTAAAAGGGGAGCTTGGAAAGCATCTGCGTATCTGCGCCTCGGCATCGGTGTTACGCACACATTTACCTAATGTTCTGGAAAGGATGAAACTCAGGATTCCTGATTTGAAATTAAGTCTCAGAGAAGTTGAACCTGCCGCTATCTATACGAGCTTACTCAATCAACAAGCAGATATCGCGATCAGTATTATTTATGGGAAACTTACCGATGGACTGAAGGCGGAAGAGTTACTCAGATTGCCCATTGTCTTACTAGTACCCGACACATGCAAGGTAAAGACTCTAGATGATCTCATTGAGAATAGTGATGAAGGTAAAGGGATGAAAGCGAAGATTCCGCTAGTGGGTCTACCGCCCCATGAGGCCTTACAGCAGATTTTTCAGAAGGGCTTACAAGAGAGACAAATAGAGTGGGACGTGAGCGTGGAGGTGAACTCGCTGGATGTGATTCAGAGCTATGTGAGGCGAGGTTTTGGTGCGGGTATCGCAGTGGGAGTGCCAGGAGAATCTGGTGAGGAATTTAAGGCAGAAGGCTGCCATGTAATCCCTCTGGATGGTTTTTCTCCATTAGTGATAGGAATTTTATATCAGGGTCTAATAAAACCCATCGCACAAGAGTTTATAGATGAAACTTTGAATTATGCGAAAAAATTAACTTAGAACAAAATGAATAACTACACTATACTACACACGATTGTTGGGCTGTCCTTATTAGGCAGCGTTCACGCGCAGGAAGCGCAGAAAACCGTAGAGAACTTAGGTGACTCGGTAGTCACTGCTTCTAGAGTTCAGGAATCTGTGTTACATTCTAGTTACTCGGTGACTCTGCTCAATGCAGATGACGTGCTGGAGAAATCTCTCCGTACTATTCCAGAGGCACTTCGCTACTCTGCTGGTGTTCTTATCCAGAAGACGACACATGGTCATGGCTCTCCGTACATTCGTGGATTCACAGGGCGGCAAAATTTGCTCCTCGTAGATGGCATCCGCATGAATAATTCAAGCTATCGCTCAGGACCCATTCAGTATTGGAATACGCTAGACGCAAATGCAATCTCACGCATGGAGCTTGTGCGAGGACCTAGCTCAGTGCTTTATGGTTCCGACTCACTTGGCGGGACGCTGAATGTTTTGAGTAAATCTTCGGGGTTTGAAAATGAACTGGGCTGGTTCGATAGAGGTAACCTTTTCTACAAATATGATACCAACAGTGGTAGCCACACAGGCAGGTTGGAAGAGCAGTTCGGTGTGGGTGGAAAATGGGGGGCGTCGCTCGGACTTTCACTCAAAGATTTTGGTGATATCCGAGACTCAAATCTCGGTAGGATGAAGAATACCGGCTATCAGGAACAGAGTTTTGATATGAAACTTCAGTATGCTCTGAGTTCTACCTCTAAGCTCACACTAGCGCATCAGTATCTCAATCAAGACGATGTCTGGCGCTGGCATAGCACTAAATTTAATCCCGGATGGATTCATGGTAACCATGTGACTGAATCTGGAACACTGGATGAACGCATTTACGATCAGGAGCGATCGCTGACATACCTTAGATTAGACGGTGAGGCTTCACACCAGCTGATGAGGCAGTGGGAAACCACGCTTTCCTATCAAAAATCTCAAGACTCGGAGCGCAGAGATGGTCGGTTTTCTAACCTCGATGTGGATACCTTCGGGCTGGCTTTTCAGAGCCGTGGTGACCTAGGCGCTGGAGAAATCGTTTGGGGATTTGACTATTATCATGATGAAGTGAACTCACAAGCGAATGAGCCAAGACGCCGTCCGGTGGCAGATGATGCCAGCTATGATACACTGGGTGCATTTGCTCAGTATAAATGGGAGGTCAGTGATAAGCTAGAACTCTCAGCAGGGCTCAGAGTAAGTCATTTTAGTGCCGATTGGGGTAAGGTTTTTAACCGTTCCACTGGACTCGATGAAAGCGGTGATGGCGACTGGAGTAATGCAGCACTGAGTGTGAGAGCTAACTATGAAATTAATGAAAAAAACCACCTCTTTGGGGGCGTTTCACAGGGCTTCAGAGCACCTAACCTAGAAGACCTAACAGGCTCTAACATTTCAAACTCAGCAGACGAAGTAGTGGGTTCTGCAGATGTGGATTCTGAGGATGTAATAAGCTTCGAAACTGGAGTCAAACATGAGAGTAATACATTGCGTCTCACGTCCTCAGTTTTCTACACAGCAATCAATAATCCAATCACCAGCGTGGTGGATAATACTGGCACGGATAGGCTACTGCGCATCACGAATGGCGAAGATGGATACATCTACGGTGTCGAGTTAGAAGGGGAGTATCATATTAATGATCAGTGGAAACTCACCGCAAATATTACTTACCAAGATGGTAAGCAGGACACACTTGATGAAATAGGTGGGGTAGTGACTAGCGACACGATTCGGCGTCTTTCCCCCCTAGCGGGATCAGCCTCACTAAGGTGGACACATCCTAACGATAAAGTCTGGGTAGAAACTACCGTTCTCGCAGCGACCACACAGAATAATCTTGGTGCTGGCGACCTGCGTGATGGTCAGCGTGTTCCCACGAATGGAACTCCTGGATACCTCATAGGTACGATGCGTGCAGGTTGGCAGGCTCAGGAAAACATGCTGTTCACTCTAGGACTAGAAAACCTAACGGATGAAGATTACAGAGTGCATGGATCTGGTGTGAATGAGACTGGATTCAATACCGTTCTGGGAGTCAAATTTAGCTGGTGAATTCAATCCAGACCCGCCGCAATATTTAGAACCTCATCGAGTTTGTCGATGAGGGTTTCTCTGATTGGATCGGCCCTAACAGAGAGGTCGCGCTGGATTTTTTCATACTCTTCTCTACCTTGTTTAGTTTCTATCTTCACTGGGCTGAGGTTGTATTCTGTTAGATCATAGGGTGAGGCACGCATATCTAATTCACGGACGTCCTTAGCTAGCAAAAAGCACTGCCAGAGCAGTTCACTGGAGATCCATGGCATCGCCTTGTAACACCATTTGTAGAGATCCATATTAGTGTGAAGACAGCCGGGTTGTTCGTATTCATAGCGGTTATCATTATCAGGGCGGAGCTTGTTCATACCATGTGCTGACGATGAGAAAAACCGATAAGCATCATAGTGACTGCAGCGGACTGTTCTAGATTTCAGCACGTTATTTGTTTCTTCCTGGCTGAGCCGGAGTGGTGCGGACTCACGATGACGGACGTCTCCTTCCTGATAGACCATCGCCCATTCATGCAGGCCGAAACATGAAAAGTTCGCTGTGCGTCCCTGGGTAGCTTCTAATAGCTTCTGGATCCAGCGAAGTCTAGGAATTCGCTTCTCTGGCATGAGCGTAGGATCTAAGAAAACACCACCATTTATTTCTCGATAGTATTTACTGCTGAATTGCCCCGCCGCTGGCGCTTCCAATACATTCCCCCCATTCAGACCAGGATGCCAAGTTTCCAACCTACCCATAGAATAGGAGTAGTAAGAGAAAAGAAAATCATGCACAGGATGCTTGGCGCCGGCACCTTTTCTCTGGCGATAGGGATCTGTCCAGGATCTTACCTGATGGGTGAAATGTTCAGCCGTGTCTCGCCATTGCTGGTGTGGAATTAAATTTTGCTCAATGGCTTTCATTTAAATTTAGCCGCGTGAGCGCTCAAGGAGAAGAAGCATGATGAATGAAAAGATAAGATTTAATTCCTGCTGAGAAGTAAGTTCTTCCGATAGCTTATCAATCTGGAATTTCCCTTCCCAAAGTGCGGGCTTCTTGGTGACACGCATCACACTGTCACCATTACTTTGTTGGGTGGCTAGGTATCTAGGGTTAAAGAGGTAGGAGGTAGCCATGCCCACGATGGGAATCTGTCCTAAGAAACTATCGAAAACCTTAGCAGCCGGGTTTTCCTCAGAAATGAGATAGTCTGGAGCGTTATCACCAAGGTTAAATGTCTCGTAACTTGCCTTCCATAATGAACGCATTCCCTTCCTTCCCACTGATCCTATTTTTGTGCCTTTTTCGGTTTCGAAGAAATACCGAGCTGACCAGTCGAGCACCTTATTTGCCTTGATGGTGCCGAGCTTAGTGTTTTTAGATTTGTCGGTGAAGATCTCCACTTTTTCTTTAAATTTAAACAACTTCTGCTTCACATACACAAGCGAGCGTCCAGCCGAGTCCGTGATCTGTAACTGCGGCGCGAAGGCGAGAATCTTAAATGAAACGAATAGGGGATACACCGCATTACTGAGACCAGGAATGTCTAAGTCTTGAGGCGAGGCAGTAATATCAGGCGAAAGAGGGTCTGAGCCAGGTGCTTGATAGGGATTTGTCATGTGCTTTTTATATAAAGATGGCTCCACATTACGACATTTTTTTTAACTGGGGAGATTACTCCCTCGTTGTATTCTAGAGTGGTAGATGAAACATCTCAATAGGAACACACTGTAATTGACATTTTCTTTTATTTCAGTCCTATTATAAACCCATGAACGATCAAGAAATTAAATCTACTCCTTTGGAGGCCCTTCATGTTGAGTTAGGTGGGAAAATGGTTCCTTTTGCAGGTTGGAATATGCCCGTACAATACACCTCTAACATGGATGAACATCATGCTGTGCGTGAAGCTGTGGGGATATTTGATATTTCACATATGGGACAGTTTTTCCTACGTGGAAATGGGGCTGAGGAGTGGCTGAATGGGATCTTATCTAATGATGTCAGCAAGCTAGCTATCGGTGAAGCGCAATACACATTCATACTCAATGAACAGGGTGGGGTGATCGATGATTTGATTATTTATCGCTTTGGTGATGACCAGATATTTCTCGTGGTGAATGCTTCGATGATCGATGAGAATTTCGCATGGCTGAATGATCATCTAGCTGAGGGTCTCACGTTGACAAATGAATCCGACGCATGGGCTGGCATGGCTGTGCAGGGGCCTGATGCCGAAGAGACTTATGCGAAGCTTATCCCTGAGCGCGAGCTTCCGAAAAGAAATGGTATTGATACTTGGGAGCATGACAACCAGAAATTTATCGTCTGTCGTACAGGGTATACAGGTGAAGATGGATTTGAAATTTTCGTTTCTGCAGATCAGGGTCCGAGCTTGTTCAAGAAGTTTGTCAATGCCGGAGCTAAACCTTGTGGACTAGGTGCGCGTGATAGCCTCAGACTCGAAGTTTGCTATCCGCTAAATGGCTCAGATCTATCACCACAGCGAACTCCAGTGCAAGCTGGACTTGGTTTCTTCTGTGCGATTGACAAACCATTTATTGGTCGAGATATCTTGAAGAAGCAAAAAGAAGAGGGCTTGAAAGAGAGACTTGTAGCAATCAAATACACAGGTAAAGGCCCTCCTCCTCGAGCCCACTATGGAGTCTTCACTAAAGATGGAGACCAGATAGGGGAGCTTTCCAGCGGAGTTTTCTCACCCACTCTGAAAGTGGGAATTGCCATGGGTTATTTACCAGTAGAATTTGCCAAAATAGGCGCTGAGGTGGATATTGATGTCCGAGGACGGAAGTTTCCTGCCAAGGTGGTGAAAAAACCTTTTTACAAGAAGGATTAATTTAGACATAAATAGTCAACAATCATTTAAACACCTAATCAATATGAGTTTACCAGAAAATTTAAAATACACAGCAGACCACGAGTGGATAGCCTTAGAAGGAGGTTTAGTAACAGTAGGGATCACCGATCACGCACAGGAAGAACTTACTGATATTGTTTTTGTAGAGTTGCCAGAAATTGGCCGCGTATGCGAGGCAGAAGAAGGCATCGCAGTGGTGGAATCTGTGAAGGCAGCATCAGATATTTACGCACCACTTGCGGGTGAGATAGTGGAGGTAAATAACGATCTCGAGGCTGATCCTGCATTAGTAAACACTGATCCTCACGGTAAAGGTTGGATTTTTAAAATGAAGGTCAAGGATCTAGCAGATGTTGATGCTCTGATGGATGCAGATGCGTATAATTCCCATATTGGAGGTAACTCTTAAGCATATGTCAGAACACCTAGATTTTTGTAGTCGTCACGTAGGCGTTATTGGCAGTGACCGTGACGAAATGATCCACGCGCTCGGATACAAGCGTATTGCAGACCTCATCGAAGATGCGGTTCCAGCCAATATCCGTTTTGAACATGAGATGGACTTACCCGCGGCTCTCTCTGAGGTAGAAGCTCTTGGTCTATTGAAGCAAATCATGGATCAAAATGAAGTGATGATTTCATGCATCGGTCAGGGTTATTACGGCACCCACACACCAGCTGTTATCCAAAGAAATGTTTTAGAAAATCCAGGTTGGTACACTGCTTACACTCCTTATCAGGCTGAGATAGCTCAGGGTAGATTAGAGGCTCTGATTAATTACCAGACGATGGTTTCTGAACTTACAGGCCTAGACATAGCGAACTCATCATTACTCGATGAAGGAACTGCAGTAGCAGAAGCTGTGACTCTCGCTAAATCCGGGAAATCTAAAGGCACCAGCATTTTCATCTCTGATAAATGTCTACTTCAAACCATCGATATTGTCCAAAACCGTTGTGAGCCACTCGGCCTCATCGTTCATGTTGGCGACTGGAAATCTTTTGACCCTGCTTCATGCGAAGGACTTTTCGCCTCGATCGTTCAGTATCCAGATGTTGACGGTGGAATTAATGACTTTGCTGAATTTCATGAGAAAGTGCATCAAGCTAAGGCCATGACCATCGTGGCCGCTGACCTTCTCGCTCTGACCGTGCTCCGGCCTCCTGGAGAGTTTGGCGCAGACATCGCAGTAGGATCCAGCCAGAGATTCGGAGTTCCACTCGGATTTGGTGGACCTCATGCTGGTTATATTGCTTGTAAAGATGCACTCAAACGCAAGCTTCCTGGCCGCATCATTGGTGTCTCCATAGACGCCAACGGCAAGCCTGCTTATAGGTTGGCGCTCCAAACCCGCGAGCAACACATTCGCCGTGATAAGGCGACTTCTAACATTTGCACTGCTCAAGTATTACTCGCGGTTATGGCATCTATGTACGCTGTCTATCACGGTCCATCTGGTCTGCAAACGATCGCTATGGGATGTCACGAAATGGCCACCGTTGTTGCGCATAATCTTAAGTCCGCTGGATTTGAACTCACTAATGAAGTTTTCTTTGATACTCTCACTGTGAAAACTCCGAGAAAGGCGGATGAGATCCACGCCGTTGCAAATGAATTTGGTATTAACTTCCGCGTGATCGACTCTGACCATGTGGGGGTTTCATTCGATGAAACGCACACTCCAGAGCATGGGATCGCTATCCTACAAGCGTTCGGTATCGATGCTGATATCGTGATGCCCGAGGATGATTCATTCGGCTGGGAGGCCGGCTTCGCCAGAGAGTCAGCATTCTGCACCGCGGCAGTGTTTAATCGCCACCACTCCGAGACAGAAATGCTCCGTTATCTAGCTAGGCTAGAGAAGCGTGACCTCGCACTGAACGAATCAATGATCGCTCTGGGCTCCTGCACGATGAAGTTGAACGCGACCTCAGAAATGATACCTCTCAGCTGGCCAAGCGTTTCTAACATGCATCCATTTGCACCTGAGTCACAGACCCATGGTTACCTGGATATGTTAGACAGCCTCTCTGAATGGCTCGCTGAAATCACTGGGTTTGCGGCAGTTTCGCTTCAACCTAATGCTGGCTCCCAAGGCGAGTTCGCTGGGCTTCTAGCGATTCGTCGTTACCACATTTCTAATGGAGACAATGACAGAAATATCTGCCTCATCCCAACATCTGCCCATGGTACAAATCCTGCGTCCTCAGTCATGGCAGGCTTCAAGGTAGTGCCAGTAAAATGTGATGATGACGGTAATATCGACGTCGCGGATCTAACCGATCTAGCTGAAAAGCATTCTGCTAACCTAGCTTGTCTAATGGTCACTTACCCATCTACCCACGGGGTCTATGAAGCCACCATCAAGGATATTTGTCAGACTATTCATCAGCATGGCGGGCAAGTTTATATGGACGGAGCGAACATGAACGCGCAGGTAGGTCTCACTAGCCCTGGCTATATCGGAGCAGATGTCTGCCACCTAAACCTCCACAAAACATTCTGCATCCCACATGGTGGCGGAGGGCCAGGAGTAGGTCCTATCGGAGTTGCTGAGCAGCTCGTGCCTTTCCTACCCGGACACAGAAGCTTTGATTCACAGGAGGGTGCTGTCAGTGCGGCACCATTCGGAAGTGCCTCCATCAATACTATTTCATGGATGTATATCGCCATGATGGGAGCTGAAGGTCTCACCGAGTCGACCAAGATAGCCATCCTTAATGCCAACTATGTTGCACACCGTCTGAAAGAATTCTACCCAGTGCTCTACTCAGGAAATAAAGGTCTCGTGGCGCATGAATGTATTATCGATGTTCGTCCTCTGACAGATGCATCTGGAATAGGGGTGGAAGATGTTGCGAAACGCCTCATCGACTATGGCTATCACTCACCAACCATGAGTTTCCCAGTCTCTGGCACGCTCATGATAGAACCTACTGAGTCGGAGTCTAAGGGAGAACTAGATCGTTTTTGCGACGCGCTCATCTCTATCCATGGAGAAATTCTAGAGGTCATCGATGGCACAGCAGATAAGGAAAATAACGTCCTCACCAACTCACCACACACCGCAGAAGTAGTCACCAGTGATACCTGGGACAGACCATACAGCCGCGAGAAGGCAGCTTACCCAGTAGCGAGCCTCCGACAGCATAAATTCTGGCCATACGTAGGCAGAGTCGATAATGTTCACGGTGATAGAAACCTGATGTGCTCATGCACCGGTATGGAGGCTTACGCTGAACAGTAAATGATTCGTCATTCATAAAGACTAGTCAGCGTGATTGGTTAGTTATTTTTAAGCTGTGGAAGTTCCCTTAATAAAAGAAAACTGGTATTTTAGCTTTTTTGTGTTAGATTTTTAAGCGTGTTACATATTATACTATAATGACTTCAAGATACTCAAGAAAAGGAATTTTAACTGGGATTTCAGTGGCGGCACTGGTGGTAACAGCCATCGGGATGGCGGATATTACTGTCACAGATGACATGGTTGATAAGTCAGCAGAGGCCATTGTTGAGCAACGCTTTTCTGAGACTAAGGATCTCGTGCTCAAAGATCTCAGCCATTCTGATCTCGTGAAGCAACTTGCTAACGAAAAATTTCTTGTTAGAGAAGATGCTAGTAAACTTATCTGGCGCAGAGGCAAGCCTACACTGAGCGCCTTAGAAGAAGCCGTTGTCTCTACAAACCCAGAACTTATCTCTAGAGCCGCAGAATTAATTAGATATATCAAAGTCGGCATTTCTCCAGACACATCTCCGCGCGTAACCAAGCTCGTGCAGTCATTTACAGATGCTAATAATGATGAGAAAGAAGATATTCTCAGAGAGCTCTTAGCAGAAAAGGCATACTCGCAGATGCTCTTCATGCTTTCAGAAATGAAAGACCAAGCTCTCGCCCTATCTCTCTATGAAGGGGATTTCAGTAGACTCGGACACGATGCGGCTAAAGAGTCTATAAGCAAAGGTGATACTGACGCTGCTATTGAGCAGTTAAAGTTAATACCTAGAAGCGAAACTTCGCTACGCTCACTCGCCTACCTCTATGCCCAGACCGGTAGACTAGATGAAGAGTTAGAACGGCTTAAAAAGATGAATGATAAGCTGATCGATAAGCAATGGGAGAAACACCTTAATTTAGAAAAGTCAAACCATGCCGATCTCCGAAAGTTCGCCCAACGCGAGAGTCTGGTGGGTGTTCTGGCAAACCTAGATTTGTTAGCAGGGGATCCTGATGAAATGTATTGGTTTTACGCTAAAAAGTCACCGTTAACAGCTAAAACGGGGCTGGCTATAATCAAGGCTCAGTATGAGGGCGAAAGCGAGCAATTCATCCATAAAGCTCATGTGCAGCAAGAACAGATTCTAGAGCTATCCAAGGACGAGAAAGTTTCTGACCTCAGCAATCAGACCATCAAGTCCATGAGCCTTACAGGTGCTGGGTATCTAGTTGAGCCATACATGCTGAAGAGAGATCAGTATGAATCCTTCTCCTATCTAGAACGAAGAGAGAAGCCCAAAGCGGCACTTGCAACGATAGGGATAACTGACTCAGCATCGCTACAGAAATTCATCAGCGAAAATACCCGCCTAGCTATCGATGAAATTGAGGTGGAGCAGGAAGACATGCGAGAATTTAGAGGAAAAGAGCAAATCCCTTATTCAACTAGACTCATTGCCGTTGCAGAATTTTATTATAATAAAGGTCAGCCAGAAATAGCTAAAAATATCATCACTCCACTCCTCAAGGAATTCCAAGTCCAAGAGAATAAAGAGTGGTTTAAAGTTGTGGAGTCTATCGCGAACCAGAGAATGCATGCCCTCGCCATAGAACTGGTCCTCGATAGAGGTGACGGAGACGATACCTACCGACAAATGGTGACTTATCTCTACGATGATACTGCAGAGACAGACCTCATCTGGAACACCTTGCTCAAACGTGACGAGGTAACTCCTGAAAAGTCATTCAGGGATCTTGCTGTCATCATGGGAGTCTATCAGTCAGAAATAAAAACTTACCTACAGCTTCAGGATGAACTGATAAAGATAGCCACCAAACAAGGAGTTGTGAGTCTTAAAGCAATGCGAACCGCGCTACTCTCGGTGACGACCTACCGACAAGATGCAATTAGCGCAAAACGATACGCCAAGCAACTACTCGATACAGAAGACGACAAAGTAGCAATTCCACTGAGAAAAATCGAATACCTTAGTGAACTATCTAATGCCCTAGACTGGAAGGGTATCGTCACTCTATTGGATGAGGATAGTTCATTCATACAGAATTCACCAAGATGGTATGCCATTTATTCCATAGCTAAGCGTAAACTAGGAGATATAAAGGGCGCTGACCACCTGCTCAACTATTCTAAGCTCATTAGCACTGGGCTCAACGACGAGCTTCGCGATATTGCACTAGAACATTATCTGGCTGGATACTATGATATTTCCACAAAAATAATAGAGCGTATTCTCATCATCGGATCAGTGAACAGAGACTCTAATCTTTACAAATTTGCATTCGGCTATCTATCTGGTTCCGATAATGCTTACACAAACACTCAGCAATGGGGAAAGTCCGCCGCATTTTTCATGGTGAAATCCGCCGCTGACCTCGTGGAGCCGACATCGGATTATGAAAGTTCTAATATCAGCTATTATATCAGCGATTTTTACAATACCCAGTTCGCAAGAGGCATGGAACTCTATCAAGCAGGAAAGAAGGTCAAAGGTCTAAAGATGCTAGGCCTAGCACACAAGGCAATCATCGGAGATGGTAATTTGGCTGATCACTTCTACCCAGCTATCAGAACCACAGACCTTGCGAAACAATATGATCTCTGGGTCGATGACTCATATCAATATCTAAAAAGTTCGATCGATGAATTTCCCGAATGCGCGAATACCCACAACACAATTGCATGGGTTCTCTCCCGTGCTGTTAGAAAAATAGATGTTGGAATCAAGCACTCTGAAAAAGCGCTAAGACTCACCCCTTTCGAGGCATCCTATATCGATACCATGGGCGAGCTTTACCACGCGAAAGGGGATAGAAAGAAAGCGATCCTCTGGGGAAAGAACGCTGTTATGGCCAGCAAGTATGGACGCATAGACACGTTCGGGAGACGCTCATCAGCTAGGATGGTCACCTACAGCCTAAGTAATCAGTTGGAGAGATTTAAAACTCAACCCCACCCTAAACCTTAACACTAACAACTAGTTAGTTCAGAAGCTATGAAAGCATTGCTGATTCTCCTGTGTGCTGTGCCTATTTTGGCTAGCTTACTAGTCGCAAATATATTTGGCTTTCGTCGGCTCTATAAGGCAGGGGAGTTATCCTCAGATCTGGAGACTATTCTCAAGAAACTCTCCACGAAATATGGGAAATTGAACTATGAATTTAAAAAACGCACATGGGTAGGTATCCCGCTCAACGGAAATGGTGTCGCACTGATTGATGAGAAATACCGTCACTCTACCTCTAGTGCAGAGATTGCTAAGCAACTGATCAGTTTAGGTCTATCTGGACTATGGGATGATCATCAAAAACTCATCCGCTGGCGTATCAAATATATCAAATTAGGCTATATCTTACCACCGCTCACATTTGTAGGCTGTGTGCTAGGTACGATCGTAGGAAGAGTGCCTGCCATGTGGACGATCATTATCGTGGGGCTAGTTCTTGCCGGGTGCATCTCCTTCCTGTGGTTTTCCCGTAGTGTAGAAAAAGAAGCTGCTGCTCAGATGGCATCACTTATTGAGCACACTCGTGTACTGCCCAGAGCATCAGAAGAAGAAGATCTTATTGACGCGATCCACGCTTGGACTTGGGTTTCGGTTCTCCCTGGAATAGCTATTTCATTTCTGATGAAAAAAGGACCGAAGCAAGTAGGGGAGTTAGTGCGTAAAAAACTCTGAAATCATCTCCATATCCATAGATCCGGCATTTCGTAGTTGCCACACTAGATTATTTAACGCATCTTAAATAAAATATAGTTCACCATGGCAAGTTACACAGAAGACGACATCAAGAGTTTAGACTGGAAAGAGCATATCCGCTTACGTCCGGGTATGTATATTGGCAAATTAGCCGATGGATCTAGCCCAGAAGATGGAATCTACATCTTACTCAAGGAAGTGCTGGATAACTCGATTGATGAGTTTGTCATGGGTTACGGTAAGGAAATTCACGTCAATATTGATGAGGAAGACCGTGTGGAAGTCCGAGATTTTGGCAGGGGGATTCCGCTGGGGAAACTGATGGACTGCGCGGCGAAAATCAACACTGGCGCCAAGTATGATAGTGAAGCATTTAAGAAATCTGTCGGACTCAATGGCGTAGGAATTAAGGCTGTGAATGCGCTCTCTGTTTTCTTCGAGATTCAGGCATGGCGAGAAGGCGAAACTAAAGCGATCGAATTTAGCCGTGGGGAAGTCGTCGAAGAAATGAAGCGTCCCCGCAAAGACAAGGATGCTGTGAACGGAACGCGTATTTCATTCGATGTAGATCGTGAAGTTTTCCCAGAGAAGACCAAGTATAGAGCGCATCACGTAGAGAAAATGTGCCGTTATTATTCTTACCTAAACCCAGGCTTAACGGTCGTATTTAATGGTAAGAAATTTAAGTCCAAAGAAGGTCTACTGGATCTTCTCAGAGAGGAAATGGATGATGAAATGCTCTATGAGCCAATTCATCTATCAGGACATGATCTAGATGTGACCTTTACTCACACGATGTCTAGTGGCGAAGATTATTACACCTTTGTCAACGGGCAGCACACCACTCAAGGAGGAACTCATCTTGCGGCTTTTCGTGAAGCTGTGGTGAAGGTTATTAGAGATTTTTATAAGAAACAATATGATCCATCAGACATCCGAGCAGGTCTAACAGCAGCGGTATCACTCCGAGTGACGGAACCAGTTTTCGAGAGTCAGACCAAGACCAAGTTAGGATCCACGCACGTTGCACCAGACGGAGAAACGGTCCGGACATTTATTCTGAACTTCCTCAAAGAGCACCTAGACAACCATCTGCACAAGCACCCGCAAGTCGCAGAATCTCTGCAAAAACGCATCCTCGTAGCAGAGAGGGAGCGCAAGGAACTCAAGGGGATCAAAAAGCTCGCCAGAGACCGCGCCAGAAAGGCAAAAGTCCACAACAAGAAGCTCAGAGACTGTCGCGCGCACTACGATACTAAGCATAAACGCAGAGAAGCTACCACCGTATTTATTACTGAGGGAGACTCAGCGAGTGGTTCTATCACGAAGTGCCGAGATGTCGAAACTCAGGCAGTATTTTCACTGCGGGGTAAACCCTTGAACTCATTTGGACTCACTAAAAAGATCGTTTACGAGAATGAAGAATTCAACTTGCTGCAACACGCGCTAAACATCGAAGATGGGCTAGAGGGGCTCAAATTTAATCACGTGGTCATCGCTACAGATGCAGACGTCGATGGAATGCATATCAGATTACTTTTATTGACATTTTTCTTACAGTTTTTCCCAGAAATAGTCAGAGAGGGGCATGTATTTATCCTTCAGACACCCTTATTCAGAGTCAGAAATAAGAAGAAAACGTTTTATTGCTACGATGAAAAAGAACGTGGAAATGCGATTAAAGAATGTGGTAAAACATCTGAAATTACACGATTCAAGGGATTGGGAGAAATTTCTCCAGACGAGTTTGCATTTATGATCGGCGATGATATCCGACTAGACCCAGTCTCAATTGTTGAAGGCAAGTCTCTCAAAGAAATGCTCGCATTTTATATGGGCAAAAACACGCCAGACCGTCAGCTCTACATTATAGACAACCTCAGAGCAGACGTGAACTCCGCAGAGGTTTAATTGCTCTATACTCTACTCAGTGAAACAGGTGCCTTTATAGGCGGTTTATTTTAGCAGGGTTATCGTTCAGTTAATGACGACGTATTACATATATTGTGCGAACTTATAACAGTGGGTGCCGATATCGTAATATACAGAGCCTATCACTGTTTAAATGGTATAACTCATGAGTCATAACGAAGCAGCTAACGCTAGTGGGATCAAATGATCTTAAATAATATATAATTAAAGAAATCATCTTGCTTGCATTGTGGGGCGTTGAAATTTAGTCTCACATCGTGATGGATTTAACCGCAATCATCGAGGCTATTCTTGTGGCCTCTGAACAACCGCTTTCAAGCTCTGAGCTTGCTCGGCTGGTGCGTGCCCGCGTGGCCGAGGCTGAGGAAGCTCTTCAAGTGGAAAATGAAGATGCTTTAGCTGTCATCGCAAAAAACAAGAAATCTGCCGATCCTGAAGCCCTTGCTGAGGGCTCTGAGGCATTTAATCCTGTTACTTTACCCGTGTGGCTCTCAGAATTAGCGCCCACTTCTCAGAATCAAGTCATTAAGGCGATTGCTGAACTCAATCAAGGCTACGCGGCAAATGGTAGATCGTTCTCGATTATTGAACGTTCTAAAGGCTGGAAGATTTACACCAATCCAGATTATGCTGATTTTGTACGACAGTTATTCCCAGGTCAAAAACCTCAGCGATTGAGTGGTCCTGCCATGGAGACATTGGCGATCATTGCTTACCGTCAGCCAATCACCAAGGCGGCTATGGAGGCTGTCCGCGGGGTTTCATGTGATGGTATGCTGCAGAAGCTTTTGGACCGTGAGTTGATCTGTATCGGCGGGCGTGCTGAATTACCTGGGCGGCCACTTCTGTATGAGACCACCGAGCTGTTTTTCGAGTATTTTGGGATCAAAAGTGTGAATGACCTACCAAACGCATCTGAACTCAGAACGGTTAAGTTGCCCGAGCCGGAGCCAGAACCAGAAGCGGGTCATGCGCTATCTGCGTCCGAGGCTGAAGATTCCAGTGCTGATTCAGCGCCGGCTAACGAGTTTGAAAATTTAGGTTCAATCATCACAAAGTAATCAAAAAATACATTTTTTTAAAAACAAAAATAATTCATTTTAAATAACTTACACTAAATTTTACGTAATGCCATTAAACGATATTCGCAAGGAAATAGATTCTATTGATAGCCAACTTTTAGACCTTTTAGCGCAGCGCGTTGACTGCGTTCACACAGTTGGGGAAATCAAGAAGAAAGAAGGTCTGCAAATCTACGCTCCTGAGCGCGAAGAACTGCTTTTACAGAAGCTGGTGAACATGTCTGACGGTCGAATTCCTGAAAAATCTGTGCGGGCTATTTACCGCGAAATCATGTCCTGCGCACTGGCTCTAGAGGATGATCTAAAAATAGCTTACTTGGGGCCAGCTGGCACCTGGACACATCAGGCGGCGATCAAAAAATTTGGCCACTCCGTTGAATATTCTTCACAATCAAATTTTGCCGAGGTATTTGATCAAGTAGCTCGTAGGAAAGCAGATTATGGCGTGGTTCCAATCGAAAACTCTACTGAGGGAGCGGTTTCACACACCCTAGACCTCTTCGTAGACTCCCCTCTTAAAATCTGCGCCCAGATACTGATGCGTATCGAAAATGGCTTAATGGCGAGTATTCCGCGCGAAGAAATCAAAACACTGTATTCTCACCCACAAGTTTTTGGTCAGTGTCGCAACTGGATTCTCCAGCACTTTCCACAGGCTG
This sequence comes from uncultured Verrucomicrobiales bacterium, assembly GCA_963934155.1. GTDB lineage: Bacteria > Verrucomicrobiota > Verrucomicrobiia > Verrucomicrobiales > Akkermansiaceae > Rubritalea. Next base: position 27,576 of record CAWVXI010000018.1, read on the forward strand.
ACTTAGTAGAAGTTTCATCTACGACCAAAGCTGCAATGCTAGCGAAGAAATATGAAGCTGATGGTGCCGCTGCGATGGGCGGACCGCTTGCCGCTGAGATGCATGGGTTGTCGATGCTAGATGAATGCATACAAGACCGAGCCACTAACACGACGCGTTTCTTAGTGATCGGAGAGAAAACTTGTCCACCTACAGGGAAAGACCGCACTTCGATCTTATTCAGCACTAAAGACAAGCCAGGCTCACTGGTAAAGGCTCTGCAAATATTTGATTCAATCGAGGTTAATATGTCTAAGATTGAGTCTAGACCATCGAAACAACGCGATTGGGAATATAATTTCTACGTAGATCTGGCGGGTCATTGTGAAGATGAAAAGGTCGCCGCAGGAATAGAGAATCTCTCTGAATATTGCTCGATGGTGAAGATGCTTGGAAGTTATCCAGACGTTACAGAGTAGGCATTAATATTTACGCTGTTAGATGATTCTACTCATGCTCCCCCGCTCCTTTTAAGGCTGATAAACGCGACGAGGAAGTGAGTCTTTTGGTTTGTTAGCTCACAGACTTTTTCCAAGTAGCTATGATGCCTAAGCCACAGAGGAGAGCTCCTGCTATCATCGAGTAACCAACTCCTGCTTGACCATACATCACCATGCCTGCACCTAGAAGTAGTCCGTAGACTAGCAGTGAACCAAGAATCATATTGATGATTCCTAATCCAATATTAATCGGTGTGTGGGAGAATTGAATAGGGTTGCCTTCCGCTGCTGCTTCATCAGAAACTTTCTTCCATCCTGGTCCACCTGGATTTGTTTTTGAGATGAAATCACGAAGCACTGCTGTCTCGGTAGGCCTAGTGAAGATGGTAGCTAGAATCCATGCAGGTGTGGTGATCGCTACGATCCAGAGTGTGGACTCCCAGCCTTCGAATTGCCAGCCTGCATTTGATTGTCCTAGCTCAATGGTAACCGCCGCGATAAACGAGACGATCATTGCTGTGATTTCACTCCAAGCATTAATTCTCCACCAGAACCAGCGGAGGATGAAGAGCAGTCCTGTTCCAGCACCAATGTTAATGATGATGACAAAGACCTGCAGCGCACTCTCAAGTTTCAAGGCCAGCAGTGCTGTTGCTATCATCATCAAGACGGTGGAAACACGACCAACAAATACAAGCTGTTTTTCCGAGGAGCGTTTGTTGATAAATCTTTTCCAGAAATCATTCACTATGTATGATGACCCCCAATTCAAGTGAGTGGAGATAGTGGACATATAAGCAGCAATGAGCGAAGTGAGCACTAGCCCAAACCAACCGGGAGGAAGGTAGTTCAGCATTGCTGAGTATGCCAAGTCATGTGCTATCTTATCATCTGGCACATTCTCCTCATCGAACCCCGCTCTCAGGCTGGTAAGCCCATCCTTTTGGAAGTTTAAATCTCGCACCATTTTTTTATCCGCTAAAGATACTGAAGTGGGGTCGTCATTTATTTGTTCAATGATGGCTACAACCGATGGTGACTTCAAGAGGGCTTCTGCATCATTCACTTCCTTTAGACTACTCATTGGGAAAAGAACCATCGAAGCGAGGGCTACTATGATCCACGGCCACGGTCTGGCTGCATAGTGGACGATCTGAAAAAAGAGTGTAGCCCCCACTGCGTGCTTCTCATTTTTAGCGGCCAGCATCCGTTGGGCTAAATAACCACCTCCTCCTGGCTCAGCACCTGGGAACCATGCGGCCCACCACTGAACTGCTAATGGTAGGATGAATAATGCAATAACACCATTTTTCACGTCTGCCGTGGACATGTCAAAACTTGGTATTAAATCCAGCTTTGATTTTACATTTTCATGTGTGAAAAGATCAGCAAGCGATGACACTCCAGCAGCCTTCATATCAGGGTTATGGATAGCAAAATAAGCCGCAGCAAAGGCACCAATCATGGCCATAATAAACAAACAAAAATCAGTGAGAATCACTCCTTTAAATCCTCCCATAGAAGTGAATATAACAGTGACTGTCATCGCTATAGCTACTGACTCTACTGGGCTTAAACCCAGCATTACGCCACCAATTTTAATTGCAGCTAGTGTGACTCCAGCCATGACTGTGATGTTAAAAACAATACCTAGATATAGGGCTCTGAAGCCACGTAAGAATGCAGCTTCTTTACCAGAATAACGAAGTTCATAATACTCGACATCCGTCATCACATTACTTCTTCTCCAAAGCTTAGCATACAAGAAAACTGTCAGCATCCCGGTCAACACAAATGCCCACCACATCCAGTTAGACCAAACACCATGAATTCTAACAATATTGGTCACAAAATTTGGCGTGTCAGTGGAGAATGTGGTAGCCACCATTGAAAAACCTAAGAGCCACCATGGCATACTCTTACCAGATAAGAAAAAATCACCCGAGGATTTCCCTGCTTGCTTTGAAACAATAAAGCCAATAGCCATTGCAAAAACAAAGAACGCGATAAGGATGCCCAAATCGATGCCGGCTAATTCTCTAACTGCTAATAAATTTATCTTACCATTCATATTCGGTGTGATGCTAATATGGGGTGAGATTAGAGAGGTGGGTCAACGAGCACAAGCTCATAAGATATAATATTGGTAAGCCGCTAGTTTACTGATCAGCCTCCAATAAGTCATCTTCTTGGAGTTCGTGATTTTTGAAGTCCCAGAGTTTTTTGATGACTTCATTCACTGACTGCCATTGATCACTTCGGTTATGGCGGATTTCTAAGTCACTAACTTTTCCGTCAAGATAGATGTCGCAATATCTACGGTCTGGGGTATTCAGCGGGAAGAGAAGATGATAAGAGGATCTGTCGATGTTAATGAGCCTTGAGCCATGATATACTTTCTCAAAGAACCCTCTGGATTCATTGTTCGTGATCAACCTTACAACTCCATAACTATATAGATTCTTGTGGACTGAGCCGTTTGCTAAGATCGATATTTTATGGCCAATGGCCTCTGCAACTGGGACATTAAGCACGCCGTTCGCAATAGTGCCGACTAATCTAGTGTGATCGAAATCAATATGTTTGTGGGTCTTTTGGTTTTCTGTGATCGTCGTTTTTTCAGATGCCACGTTGAGGATACCGCGCCAGGTCTTAAGGTTTCTAAGGCTCCCATTAATAATAAAGTTTGCTGCTATTTTGTCAGAGGAAATATTGAAGTGCGTGTTCGGTCTATCATATGTGTGATCTAATTGCTGTTGAGGGACGATGAATCGAAATGTAAATGGCATACCTGGTTGGCTTGATTTACAGGCTACTTTCCATTGGAAGCTCAAATCAAACAATTTGCCCGCAGTTTCTTCAGCGCTGAGTCCAAGGCCATCCCAACTCACTTTCTGGAAGTAAGTGTTTCCGAGTAATTGAAACCGGATCCCGCCATCGACAGGCTTCCCAGCGAATGGGATAGACGCTGATAAGTCTGAAATCTGCTCAATGATATGCTCACCATTTCTTAGTATGAGGTTCACTTTCTTAACCTTAAGCCATTGGTTCGGCAGATCCTCGAGTTTAGGTTTCTCTGCGATCACAGGTTTTGGTGCGGGCTTCTGAGTTGGTTTGAGTTTAGGTTTATTAGTGTTGCTTCCATCAGGCCTTGCGGGTTTTGGTTGCAGAGCCGGGTTAGGACTTGGTGTGACTTGGGGGTTGGGAAGCTCTATAAATAACTTATTGTTACTTAGATTTTCCCTGAGCCATTTGAGATCAATGTCCACTTCTGCTTCATTTACTGTGGCTTCGGTGATATATACTGAACCAGAAAATAGCTCCCTCCATGACGGCGACACTCTAAGAGATTTTATCTTTATCCCCCCTTCCCCGATGCTTGTCTCAAGATTATTTAGCTCAATGTCGCTAAATGGTAACCAGAGGACGTTACCTACTTCCCAGGCGCTGTTCGTCTTTGTGTGAAGACGATTGGTGAGTTTGTTTTTTGCCCATGATGAATTTAACAAAGCAAGTGACAACAGGTAGGTCAGCAAAAATAATATAGCGAGAAAGGTTAGATATCTACGCCATTTAAATCTCCGCCCTGAAACAGACCTTGTCTTTTTTAGAGCTTTGGCTGATGTCTCTGTCACTCGGTTTAAAATGCAGGGTGGTTATTCTTTTAATTTCTTGGGGACAAACCGAATCATGAGTAAGTCGTCAGCCAGTGGCTTACCTTGACCTGATAATTCCTGTAATGAATAAATGAGCAGACCAAATTTCCCATCACCGGTTCTCCCTATGGCGATGTTCTCTTTGGTTTTCACCAGGTCCCCATCGTTAAAATACCTCCACTCTTGTCCACTCCACTCCCGGTAGATACTCTCTTTCGGAGACTTGATGTCCTTAATTCTTAACAAAGTGCCGTTACTGGATTCAAACTGGTCTTTCTCAGCAACATACTTCAGTGTCGATACTGGCATCCCTTGCCCAGTTACATTGATTACCCAAGTATTGTCACCGTCCCCGGTGAGGATGACCTGCACTTCGCCGCCTTCTACGCGTTTGTATGACCTCTGTTCCCATAGGCCTACATACTTATCATACTCAGCCTTGGTTAGCCCTAGCTTGGCATCATAAGGTGGGATAGGGTTGTCTTTGCCTGCCTTTTCCTGGTGGCCCTTGAACCACTCAGGATCACCTATTTGAGCTTGCTTCAGAAGCTCTCGGAATTTCAAAAACTCAACAGGAATATTCAGATTTACCACTTCACCTTTCGTTATATTACCTGGCTCTAGATATTGCCCCAAAATAGCTGGAGGGTCAGCAGCGTAGAGGCCGGAAGTAGCCAGTGATAGTATGATGAGGAGATAGGTGGTGAATTTCATGAAAGTGGTTATTTGTATTCGTTATTTATATCCGTTAATTTAGGTGGAATCGATAGCAACGCAAGCGTCAATGCATGAGATTATTCTGTAACTATGCGAGCCATCTATTTGAATCCTCTAGCCTAACACCTTATTCCAGTCGGAAATACGGTCTGCTTGGGCAGCAAAGAGTGCGTCCGTGCTATCTAGAACTTTCACCGACTCTATTTTATCTCCACCAACGATTGCATTTACCACATCTATCCCTTCGGTCACGGCACCGAAAACGGTGTGTTTCCCATCTAGATGGGGGGTCGGCACATGTGTGATGAAAAACTGCGAGCCGTTGGTATTTGGTCCAGCATTCGCCATAGATAGGATTCCTGGCTTCTCATGCTTGAGCCATGGCTTACATTCACATTCAAATTTATATCCTGGTCCGCCAGTCCCTGTGCCAGTGGGGTCTCCACCCTGCACCATGAAGTCTGAGATCACTCGGTGAAATTTTAATCCATCGTAGTATCCTCTCTTCACAAGGTTGAGGAAGCTAGCGCAGGTCACCTGTGCATCGTTAGCAAACATCGTTATGGTCATCTCGCCTTTCGAGGTCGTCATACTTATCTTTATATCAGAAATATCGTTCATAGTGGCTGTAGGCAACACTCTTGAACCCGAGATCACAACTCAATTCTTAAAAAAAATGATTAATTTTAGTGAAATAACCACATTTGTCTTGATTTCTAGTCCTATCTGGCTAGCTTCCGCTTTCCATGGCCAGAAAATCAGGTAAAGCCAAGACACGTAAGTCAGTAGCTAAACGCTTCAAAGTAACTGGAACTGGTAAACTACTCCGCCGCAAGCAAGGCAAACGCCACCTTCTTCAAAAGAAGAGTTCAAAGCGTAAGCGTTCCCTCGGGAAAGCATGCCTTGCATCAAAAGCAGACGCACCAAGAATTAAGGAATCACTTCCTTTCCACTAGGTTCATCCGTAGTTTACTAATGCAGTAACAAGAAGCTAGGCAATCATATTGACCAAGCACCCCTGTTCGCAATTCGAGCAGACTCTACACAGCCTTTTCAGCCTAGCTGGAATATTACAGACGAGACTGTGGGAGATAGGATTAAAACAGTCTGTTAAAGAAAAATAGAACAAATGCCAAGAGCAACCAACAGTCCGGCATCACGCGCCCGTCGTAAGAGAGTACTTCTCCGTGCGAAGGGTTTCCGTGGTTTCCGTTCAAAGCTATACCGCTACGCGAAAGACGCTGTTATAAAAGCACGTCAATACGAATACCGTGACCGCAAAAAGCGTAAGGGACAATTCCGTCGCCTCTGGATTCAGCGTATTTCCGCTGCATCTCGTGCACAGGAAATCACTTACTCTCGCTTCATGGAAGGTGTGAAAGCAGCTAACATCGATGTGGATCGTAAGATCCTCGCTGACCTAGCGGTCAACGATATTGCTGCATTTAACGCAGTCGTAGACCTCGCGAAAGCCGCGCTTGCTAAGAAAAACGCAGCGTAACTAAGCATTCTAGTTCAAACTAGAATTAACAATACTTAATAATCAGCCGCTTGGAGAAATCCTTGCGGCTGTTTTATTTTGTCGTCTTCTCAATAGAGACTTGTACGACAAACCTGTCTCCCAAATGCCACCTCACCAAAGAGCTTCTATGGTTTGGCTGTCTAGCTTATTGATCGTATTGAGTGAGGTTTTCCGCACTGTCTCGCGAAACCAGTTAATATTATCGATGCCTAATACCATTTGAACAGTGATAGTGGTTTGATAGAAAAACAAAATAGTGAGAGCAGCAAGGTAGGAGGAAGGCGCATAGCGGGCTATGCAACTGACGACTAACGCCGCTAATCTTGCTCTATTGTTTTGCTCTTTCCCCAATCAGCTTTGCTGCACTTTCAAATCATTCCATCAAACGATCAATCCAGTATCACTGTGAGGATGGTATAACTATCGAATAGAGCACATTTGTGGACAGTGAAAAATTTGACTCCTCGCTTTATTATTTTAAAACCTGTCAAAATGATCGTGCTAGAGGCGGCGATGAGGTCATTTGTTTTTCCAATAAAAACAACAAAGAGAGTTGGCTCCTAATAGTGAGATCAAATACGGTTATTTGACTAACAACGGCTTAGAGATTTTTTATTTAATAGGGATAAGCGTTCGAAACCTTAAGGTAATTAGAACTGTAACTACATAGTGAAATAAATCTGATTTTTTGCGTGCCAAAGCTACCAGAATATTGTCTTTTGTTAGTAGTTAAAACTTTATCACCTAATACATGGCAGAAAATCATTTTTACGAACACGTCGATACCTACCTACAGATGGCTGTAGAATATGATGCATCAGATATTCACCTCACCACAGGCTCTCCCCCAGTATGGAGGCGGCATGGAAATCTGATGCCTATCTGGGATGACGCAGAGAACTTTACCAACGAACAGATAGAGACTCTCATCACATCATTTCTGGATGCAAAATGCCAGAAGATACTCGTAGAGATCGGCGATGCTGACTCTTCCTATGAGAACGCGTTCGCACGTTATCGTTGCTCCGTAGTGCAGCACAGGCTTGGTAAGGGCATCGTTTTTCGTATTATTAAGAGTGAGATCCGCACGATGCAAGACCTCAAGCTACCAGAAGAATTTCTAGTTCCCCTAACCCGTTACCACAACGGCCTCATCCTCATCACTGGCTCCGTGGGTTCTGGTAAGTCCACCACGCTCGCAGGAATGGTAGACTTCATTAATAAAGACAGACGCGACCACATCTTAAGCTTAGAGGATCCTATCGAATTCGTGCATACACCCCAGGGCTGCCATATAAACCAGCGTGAAATCGGTGAACACTCAGAATCATTTCCCCGCGCTCTGAGGGCAGCACTACGTGAAGATCCAGATGTCATCATTGTGGGTGAGATGCGGAATCTAGAGACCATCCAATTAGCGATCACAGCGGCGGAAACCGGTCACTTGGTTTTAGGAACTCTCCACACAGGAAATGCACCCCGAACGTTGGACCGTATTCTCGACGTGTTCCCTATCGACCAGCGAGGTCAGATCCGAGTTATGGTAGCAGAATCCCTCCGAGGAATCATTTCCCAACAGCTAGTGCCTGCGGCAGATGGTAATGGACGTTGTCTTGCACTAGAAATACTGGTCAATAACCCCGCTGTCGCCGCCACCATCCGTGATGGAAAAACCTTCATGCTCCCTGGTATCATGCAGACTGGTAAATCTATCGGTATGACTACCATGGATGACTCTCTCAGAGAACTCTATATTTCAGGGCAAGTCACAGCTGAAGAAGTCTTGCACCGCTGTGAAGATAGAACCGTCATGAGAGAATTCCTCCAATCATAATTTCAAGCCAACAAGCTAATCTAACATCCCTACTTATTAATCCTATGTCTAACAGTATCGACAGACTATTTAAAATCCTCATCGAACAAGGCGGCTCAGACCTTCACCTAACCGAGGGCTACCCACCAAAAATGCGTATCCACGGTGGTGTTTCCGCCATTGAGGGCGAGCCAGTGATGGATCGCGAGATCATCAACCAATACCTTGCGGGTATCTGTGAAGAAAAATCCTATGGAGAATACCTAGAGGAAGGTGACCTAGACTTCGCTTATGAAATGGATATCGATTCTCGCTTCCGTTGCAACTACTTCAAACAGCAATTCGGGCTAGGCGCTATTTTCCGCCTTATCCCTACCGAGATTGCCACTATCGAACAGCTCGGTATTCCTCAAGTGGTGAAAAATTTCGCCTCCATTCGCGCTGGACTCGTCCTCGTCACGGGTCCAACTGGTTCGGGGAAATCCACCACCCTAGCGGCAATTATTGACTATATTAATGAGAACTATAGCAAGCACATTATCACCGTAGAGGAACCAATCGAATTCGTCCATAGTAACAAGAAATGCATCATTACTCAGCGGGAGATACCCACCCACTGCGCCTCATTCTCAGATGGTCTCCGCGCCTCACTCCGGGAAGATGCAGAGATCGTCCTCGTAGGAGAGATGCGGGATCTGGAAACCATTTCGCTCGCCCTCACCGCTGCCGAGACTGGAATGCTAGTATTCGGGACTCTTCACACTAATAACGCGGTCAAGACCATTGACAGAATTATTGACGTCTTCCCAGCGGATCAGCAAGCCCAGGTTCGCACCATGTTAGCCGCATCTATCCAGGGCGTGTTAGCCCAACTTCTCATGAAGCGCTGTGATACAGCAGGCCGAGTAGCGGTGAACGAAATCATGTTCACCACCCCGGCCGTATCCGCCATTATCCGTGAAGGTAAGACCCAGAAACTTAACGACGTCATTACTCAGGGCGCTGAGCTAGGAATGCAGTTCATGGACGAGGCCATCTGGGACAAGCTCCAAAAAGGCATTGTAAGTCCAGAAGAGGCTTATATGAAAGCCATCGACAAAAGTAGATTCAAAAGCTTCCTCCCAACCGCGCTGGCTTCACTTGCTAATTCGTCTGGAGGTTGAAGAGTAGAGGCTGCATTGTGAAATAGGCCCTAAAAAACCATCAACTACTAGGATGACACAAATGTTGTGTTTGTGACATGTCTCCTAGTTGTGACGGTTACTTTTCACATTTCGATGGCGAGACATTACCCAATACCCACAGACTAAAAGATCTAAAACTACATGTTCAGCTGAAGTAATTTCATGTCTCTTTTTAAATACCCAGAGGTATCATTCTCCCCTCTTGATCTTATACATCTTCATCAATTCATTTATTTGCTGCCTAAATTTGACGTCATCCAGGCCACCTTCATAAATCAAGAGTCGAGCAATTGATCCATCGAAAGATTCCTTACCAGGGTGCTCAACTGCATCTCGCTCTTGCCCCACTACCAGTTTAGATGGATTAGCCTCTGGCATAACAGGGAAATGAACAGTCGCAACAGGCTTAATATCATTCAAGAAAAGCTCAACCTTCATGTTCCCATGTCCTTTATGCATCCTGGATGCGATCAGATAGTAACGATTTTTTTGTAAAACCGGTCCAGATAATTTAGGGTTATTCATGTCAAACCTACCAAATGTTTTTCCATTTCTGACCCCTGCCCATAATAAGTTATTATCTTCAAGGCAGCCCCACAAACCTTCATATTTCCCACCATTGCGGAGGTTTCCAAAAAAAGAATTCACGTCTTTCACGCCGACACGTTGCTCAAGCACAGAGACGACAGAGAACCAAGTATAACCTTTACCAGTGGTTAGGCCGTCAAATGCATCTTCATCAAAACAAACCAACTCTTGCTGTTTAAAATGAAGTGTTCGATGCCCCCCTATCAGAGGATCTTTCTTCCCCCATTTGGGTAAACCAGATCCGGCCACTTTTCGGCCAATATCTTGCCCAATAAACGCTGTAATTGATTGATGTACTGCAGAATTACCCCAGGAGATCACTTTGTTTTCTGAGTTTACCCTCACCTTCTTGTCGGCGTTAAGATCTAAGATCAAGATTGTCTCGCAAGTTCCTGCTGACAACGCCGAGAAAAACACAACCAAAGTGAGCCATTTAAGTGAACATATCATATGTTACACTACTAACAGATTAAACGTTCTGATCGAGCTCAATATTTATATCCTGCACGATAAAAGGGGTAGCCCCAGAAAAAGTTGATGAAAAATGACCTCCTCGAGCGACTTCTTGGATGAGTTAAGGTTTTTCTTCACCCATATAATATTTGTCTAATTGGAATTATCAGAGTAAGTTGATTACATAATGTATACTTAAATGGAACCTGACTCAATACCTCAATCATCTCAGATCAGAAAAGCTTTGCGGCATCGGCGATCCAAGCACAAGCGTAAGAAGAGGTTGGTGGTCTTGATCATCGCCGCTGGGGTGTCTTTGTTTGGAACCTTAGCTTATCTGGATAGAAATCCTGACCCAACCACCTGGGAAAGCATGCGGACTGATTATAAAAACACCAAGTAAACCCTGCCCACTCAAGCATGATGCCAATAACTAAAACACTTAGACTTCTTATTCCACTGGCGCTTATCGCCGTAATCCTTGTCTGTGGCTTTTGGGTGAAGCGGAATTTTATCGATGATCAGAAATCGACTATCTTAAGTATGGCTCCCACCGTGGAGGAAATAGAATTGCTTTCTGAGCTAGTCACAAACCGAGTCTATGTTGCGGATATCCTCAAGGGATCTAACATAGACTACGAAGGAGTCTGGGCGATCAATGGAGATGCTCTGATCACTATCGACCTCTCACAGGCTATCATTTCTGATAAAGACGAAGAAACTAAGACCGCAACCATCACTCTGCCACTACCTAAGGTAGTCTCTGCTCGTGTGGATCATCAGCGCACAAAAAATGGTGGTATTAAGGGAGTGCGATTTGCGCTGCTGAGGAACCCTAAAAACCGCACTAAGATTTTAGATGATGCTATGCAGGAAGCTCAGGCAGTGGTGAAAAAAGCGGCAGGTCGACCTGAGATCATCGAAAGTGCCCAGAAACAGGCCAGACTAAACATCCAAATGCTCTATCTCAAAGTAGGCTGGAATGTGGGTATTAATTGGAAAGAATCGCTTGATTTACCTAAGTAATCTTAAAAGTATCTAACTAAAGTTAAAAAAAAATCATTAAATGACGAAATCCCCTTGACCTTTCTCGTTGTTGTTGTATCTCTTCGCCCCACAACTAACAACAATTTTAATAGATATGGCAAGAGTATGTAGCATTAGAGGTTCCAAGGTCCGCGTAGGACGCAAGATTCACCGTTCAGGTCTTGCAAAGAAAAAGGGTGGTATTGGACGCCACGTAACTAAGACAGTGAAGCGTAAGGTAACACCGAACCTTCACACTAAGAACATCTTCGTCCCTGAGCTAGGACGCACTGTGAAAGTCAAGCTTAGCGCGAAGGCTCTCAAGACAATCAACAAGAATGGCGCTTACGTCACTCTGAAGAAAGCGGGCATTATCAAGTAAGCTTTCACAAGATTGACTAAAACAAGATTTTCAAAACGTAGCCTTTAATTAGGCTACGTTTTTTGTGTGTTTCTGGTGGCCTTTGTTCGACGAGAAACGCATAACACTTTTTCATCAAAGCTCACAAGCAATCAGGATAACTCCCCTGCTACAGCCAAATACGCGACTACTAATTTCTTCTTCTCTTGCTAAATGGACTTAAACCCACTGACATTCTAAAATATCTGAGTTCTATCTGGACGTATCAGTTTTCATCATTACATTCACTTATATGAAGTCATGTCTAGCTATGATCATTATCCTTATTCTTTTTGCCGGATTCATCGGCACGATGGCAGTGATGTACCTTGCCAGCTCCAGCACTGAGATTGAGAGCACTCAATAGGCTGAGCACTTAGGTCGCTAACACAAGTAGCACTGGCTCATTTTTTTCTGTTTTTTTCGTTTTACACTTCCCTAGTTGGCCAATTGGTATTTGACTGCACACATCATGTCCAAAGATCATATTGATGTAAACTATGTGGCTAATTTAGCCCGCCTTAATCTCACCGAAGAGGAGTCCACTACTTTTCAGCGCCAGATAGAAGATATTCTTGGCTACATTAATAAACTTGAGGAACTTGATATCGATGACATCGAGCCTACTGCACATGCTGCCCCTGTGTATGATCAAATCCGTGAGGATGTGACGAAACCCAGCCTCGAGCGCGATGCCTTTTTAGCGATCGCTCCGGACACGATCAACGATCAACTCAAGGTGCCTAAGGTTATCGAAGAACTTTAATTTAATTTTCAAAACCACTTTCACTATTATGAACCTAGCTTCACTATCCATCACCGAACTCCGCAAGCAGCTAACCGCTGGCGAGATCACTCCGTTACAAATCATCGACGACATTGAGAAAGCAATCCTTGCCAGCGACTCCGAGATCAATGCTTACTTGAGTTATAATTTCGAAAAAGCCAGAGAAATGGCTGTATCGGTAGATCTTTCTCTACCACTTGGTGGAATCCCAATTGGTATTAAGGACAACATCAATACACTCGGTGAGCCGTGCACTTGCGCGTCCCAGTTCCTAGTGGACTCCTACGTGTCGCCCTATGACGCCACAGTCATTTCTAAACTCAAGGCTGCTGGCGCGATTCCACTTGGCAGAATGAATATGGACGAGTTTGCAATGGGTTCTACGACAGGAAATTCATCTATCCAGCGCACGAATAATCCACATGATCTGGAGCGTGTTCCCGGCGGTTCATCAGGGGGGTCTGCTGCTGCTGTGGCTGCTAATTCCGCTGTTGCTACACTAGGAACAGATACTGGTGGATCAATCCGCCAGCCTGCGTCGCACTGTGGTATCGTGGGGCTAAAACCATCTTACGGGCGCGTTTCTCGATACGGCTTAGTGGCATTTGCCTCATCGCTGGATCAGATAGGCCCCTGCACCAAGACGGTGGCAGACGCGGCACTTCTACTCAACGTGATCAGTGGTCCAGATGAAATGGATAGCACCTCACTAGAAGTCGACACTCCAGATTTCACCGCGAACCTTAATTTAGGTGTGGCTGGGCTCAAGCTGGGAATTCCCAAAGAATACTTTACTGAAGGGATGGACCCGGCTGTTAGAGAAGTGGTTAATCTTGCTATTGATAAGTTAAAGGCTGCGGGCGCTGAGATCATTGATATATCTCTACCACACACAGAATATGCTGTTGCTACTTATTATATCATTGCTCCAGCTGAGGCATCATCGAACTTATCACGATTTGATGGCATTCGCTACGGTAACAGAGCAGTTGAATCCGGTAACCTCATTGATCTTTACAAAGACTCGCGCTCGGCTGGATTTGGGTCTGAAGTGAAGCGCCGAATCATCTTAGGGACCTATGCCCTATCATCTGGGTATGATCATCAATATTATAATAAAGCGCAAAAAGTCAGGACGCTGATCCGCCAAGATTTCACTACGGCTTTTGAACGTGTGGATGCTATTCTTACTCCTGTCTGCCCACATGCAGCCCCAAAGCATGGAGAGAATAGTGATGATCCGCTCAAGGAATACTTGGCAGATATCTGCACCATCGCGGCAAACTTAGCAGGTATCCCAGGGATTTCTGTTCCTGCGGGAAAAGATAAATCAGGGATGCCCGTAGGCTTACAAATCTTAGGGCCACATCTAGGAGAGCAAGTAATAATGCAAGTAGCACAAGAGCTGGAGTCTATTCTATAAAACAGAATCCCGCGAGTGTGATTTTTAAAAAAATTCTAACAGAATACCTTTGACATGGTATGATTTTTTTAGTCTTCTATTAATTATAACCCATTACCAACCATGAAATCTAAAAAAAACCTTACTCGCTTCACCTACGAAACAACAGCATTCCAAGGATGGAGACTGTGTCTAAGTCGCTCAGGAACCACGTTCACGAAATACTTTTCAGATAAAAAATATGGTGGCGAGCGCAAGGCTCTTAAGGTTTCAGAGTCGACCAGAACTGTTCTAGCTGAACTTCTTGACGGTGCTCGCAAGGTAAATGGTAAGCTTAGCCAGACAACAATCAATAAGGCAAAGAAACTTCTACAAAACGCTTAGGCAACAGTGTTCTCACCCTATCAGACATTTGCTGTTCATTAGTAATTAAATGATTAAAAACCCTCTAGTTTAATACCTAGGGGGTTTTTTATGGCCTAACATTTAAAACCTCTATTCACGATTAATACCATCCTACAGTAATACTGGATTGATCGTTTGATGGAATGATTTGAAAGTGCAGCAAAGCTGACTGGGGAAAGAGCAAAACAATAGAGCAAGATTATCGGCGTTAGTCGACAGTTGCATAGCCAGCTATGCGCCTTCCTCCAGCCTTGCTAGTATGCCGGTCACTATTATGTTTTTCTATCAAACCACTATCACTGTTCAAATAGTATAAGGTATATCTGAAAATAGAGTCAATATATGTCTAAACATTCGTCATGCCCTTATCTAAAAGAAAGCGCGCGACCGTGTAGCTGAGATACAGTGCTAGTAGAATACCACCTTCTAATCTGCTCAACCTGCCTCCGATCCACATCATTGGTGTGATGATGATGAGAACCCCGAGCATCACGCCCATATCTAACCAGCTGATATCAGTGGCGGTGAGTGAACTCACCATAGAAGTGATACCGATGACCGCTAGTAGATTAAAGATACATGAGCCCACGGCATTTCCTGTAATAATATCCCCCTGCCCTTTTCTTGCGGCGACGATAGATGTGGCTAACTCAGGGAGTGATGTTCCAAATGCGAGAAGTAATAGACCAATAATAGCCTGAGAAACACCGAACTCAATTGCCACGATAGAGCCACTTTCAACAAGCCACGATGAGCCGAATTTCAGTGCTAGCAGGCCTAGAATAATCCATAGGCCGCTGAACGCAATCCCCGCGGAGGTAGAGTTCTTTGCCTTTGCTATTTCACTTGGGGTGAAGTCGGCTGAGTCCTCTGGGGCTGCTTCATTTTTAGACTGCCGCAAACTAGAAATTACATAAGTGATAATACCAGCAAATAACACCCAGCCTTCCCACTGGATAAGCTGCTTATCCAGTAGCATGAGAACGAAGACTGTACTCGCAGCGAACAAAATAGGAATTTCTCTACGGATGATCTGTCGGTGAATCACAATAGGCCGGATCAAGGCTCCCACGCCTAATATGAGCGCGATATTACAAATATTAGAGCCAATGATTGTCCCGAATGCTTGGTCTGGGCTACCATTAGCGTTAGCTTGTAAACAAACTAAGAGTTCAGGCGCGCTGGTGCCGAATGCCACAACAGTGAGACCAACGACTAACGGAGAAACCCCGAACCTTAGTGAAATCTCGGACGCGCCTTTCACTAGGAATTCAGCTCCATAAAATAGGGCGATAAAGCCGGCTAGAATGTATAGATAATGGTCAATCATATCTGCTCATGAGGTAAAGCATTGTGGAGTGGATGGCGACTATTTTTTCTAAAAGAATATTTTTCAAAGAATATATTGTTTAAACTAGCGTATCATCGATTTAGAGATTACACTGTATTTTAAAGCATAGAAAATCCCCATGATTATATTAACAGACAACGCAGCAAAAGAACTCAAAAGCCTTATTCAAAAGCAAGAAAGTAAAGATGACACAGGTCTAAGACTCTCAGTGTCCAAAGGAGGCTGCGCTGGAATGCAGTATGTGATGCAAGTGCAGCAAGCTCAAGATGGCGACCAACTTATCGAGAAAGATGGCGCTCGTGTGTATCTCTCACCAGACAGTCTCGAGTATCTCAATGGGTGTGAAGTTTACTATGAATATGGACTAACGGATTCAGGCTTCAAAATCCGTAACCCTAATGCCTCTCGCTCATGCGGCTGCGGTACATCATTTGAGGCGGCTGGCGAAGAAGGGACATATGATCCAGCTAACGAGTGCAAGTAAAGATCATCTAGCTTAGTTCAGATTTTGCAAAAAAAACAAGACACTTGGATCACTCGGCTAGTGGAACGTAATCCCCCGTTTTTTTGGTGGTCACTTGCGATTATGTTATGCTTTTGCCTCGCGGTATTTAGCTGGATGAAAATCCCTCCTATTTTTGCGAATCCGCAAGACCCAGAGAACTATAAGTTGTTAGATCAGATTAATCGCTTAGACCCAATTATTGCATTCAGCGCACTTGATCCACCAGAAGGTGATATTGCAAATACACAGAACCTGTATTCTAAATTTGGCTCACTTACTAGAAATGAATTTAAAGCACTCAATGCAAAACTCATTAAAAATTACGTTACTAACTACAAACAACAAACACTCAACACATACGTCCAAGGTGATTTCCGTGTGATCAAGACACGCGTGCTTACTCAAAATGATAGATTCATGAATGGGATCGCGATTAAGGCAGAGGCATTGGTAAAAGTGAATAAATTCACCGAAGCCCAGGCGTTCCCCGTCTGGTTGGAGATCATTCTACCGAATGCTCCACCTAGTGCTGCTATCAATATCGCTAAAGGTGATCTTTTAGAGATAAACAAGAATCCGTTTTTCGCATCAATCCTCTATGTGGAAAGAATCGTGCGTACCGATAATGATCCCATCATGAGCTTTACTGTAATACCGCTCGTCTATGAATCACCTTGGAACCCGCCAAGAAATAAAGATAAATTCAATATATACCCACCCAAAAAACTCAACATGGATGCCAAGCTTCCTATTTTTCAACTTTAATAATTTATCACTATGAAACTAATCTCATGGAATGTGAATGGCGTCCGGGCTGTTCTCAAAAAAGGCTTTGCGGAATGGTTCGCAGAAGAGAAGCCAGATGTGCTTTGCTTACAGGAAACTAAGGCTAAACCTGAGCAAGTCGAACTACCTTTCGAATTTGCCGGGTATCACCAGTTCTGGAACTCAGCAGTAAAACCAGGCTACTCAGGCACACTCATTCTAACTAAAGAAAAGCCCCTATCAGTCGTCAATGGAATAGGCATTGATGAACATGATACTGAAGGTCGCACGATTACGGCTGAGTATCCTGATTATTTTCTCGTCACCGTCTATACTCCTAATTCTCAGAACGGACTCGCTAGACTGGATTATCGGTTGAGTTGGGATAGGGATTTTCTCGCGTATGTTAAGGATTTAGAAAAAACAAAACCGGTCATTTTCTGTGGAGACCTCAATGTCGCTCATCAGGAAATAGATCTTGCCAGACCTAAAGCAAACTCTAAGAACCCAGGTTTTTCACCTGCCGAGCGGGCATCGTTTGATCATATAGTGGCTGCTGATTACACTGATACATTTCGTTATTTTCATCCAGATACGACAGAGGCTTATAGCTGGTGGAGCTACCGCGCGGGTGCTCGCGTGCGGAACGTGGGCTGGCGGCTTGATTACTTTTGTGTTTCTAACTGCCTAATAGATTCTCTGAAAAAGGCATGGATCATGCCAGAAGTGCTAGGCTCAGATCACTGTCCCGTTGCCATCGAAATTTTCTAACCACACACCACTTTCATTTACTATGCCTAAAATCCCCGATGAATTTCATTCCCTTGAAACTAACAAAGAATTTAAGACTTGCTGTGACTGTAACTGTGAGCTGCTCGATTGCGCCGAGATGTACATGGTTCAGAAGAGCTTCTCTAAAGACGAGTGCGTGATGGAATTTGCTCTATGTCATCATTGCAAAGAAAAATTAGATGAACAGATCTCGGGTAAATCAAAAGAAGTGATCTACGATTTTCTATTCGACCATACTGAGATGGTGGCCGCTCCAGAAGACCACACACATGCTGATGCCATGCAGCAGATCGAAGAATGCCTCACCTGCGGGAAAAACCGTGCCGATTGTGTAGGCTACACCTACTCTGGATTATTCGTAGGAACCCACCTGGTTCCAGGACCACTCCCAATGATGATCTGTGATGACTGTCAGGAAACGATGTCTGAAAATATGTCTGATCACACCAAAGACGTAAAAGATAAATTCTACGCAGAGAACTTCCCTGGACCACCGACTGAAGCAGATCTACCTACCTCCAAACCAGTATTCCTCTAAATTAAAATCACTTGATGATCTCAGCGATTTGTTCAAGTGTGATGAGCTTATCTAAAATTGCTTCCCTACCGATGGTTTTCAGATCCATGGCTGGGATAGAGTTTCTGAGATCAAACTTCCCTGACATCGTCCTTCTCAGAGCGGAAAGATGAGCGCCACAACCTAGATCAGCACCAATATCATGTGCGTAGGTTCTTACATAGAATCCTTTAGAACAATGCACAGTAAAGTCAATATCAGGCAGGTTTATATTATGGATCTGGTAATCGTTCACCTTAACTGGCCGTGGATCTCGTTCTACCACTTTACCCTGTCTAGCTAGCTTATAGAGACGTACCCCATCCTTTTTGATAGCAGAAACCATGGGTGGCATTTGCTCGAAATTCCCACGGTATTTATCAAAGGCATTGCTGATATCATACTCACTAAATTCGGGCACTTCTTTTTCTTCCACAGGATCACCGTCTGCATCTTGTGAGTCAGTAGTGATCCCCAGTTTGAGACTGCCTTCATAGACCTTATTTTCAACCATAAGCATGTCTTGAAGCTTAGTAGCCTTGTTGATAAGCAGCATTAATACACCTGTCGCCATCGGGTCAAGGGTGCCGCAGTGACCTATCTTTTTGATTTTTAGCGCACCTCTGGCAATAGCCACCACATCATGAGAAGTCATGTTTGGTGCTTTATCAATGACGATTAGACCGCTGGGGATTTCTGGTTGCATAGTTTGCTTATAAGAGATGTTTTGAGACTTCGCAAATGACCGCAAGGCGTACTTCAGCGATTGATCCAGACATTCTGATTCCAGCGGCTTTGGCATGACCACCTCCGCCAAATAGTTGCGCTATTTCGCAGGCGTCAATAGAGCCTGTTTTAGAACGGATACTCACTCTGATCGAGTCGTCCATAAGTTCTTCAAAGAAGAGCGCCACACTGACTCCTTGGATACTACGAATCATGTCGATTAGCCCTTCGCTATCGTCTGGCTTGAGATCGAGCTCGTGCTTGACCTTTTTGAGTAGATGCCAGTCTGCGATTTCCCCGCTCGATGAAATTTCTAGCGTATTGAGTAGCTCTCTTGTTAGAGCCACTCTGCGATATGGAAAGCTATCATAAATTTGTTCATTGATCTTTCCGGTGTTGAGCCCAAGATTCACTAGGTCTGCTGCCATTTCATAGGTCGCTGCTGTGGTGCCCGAGTATTGAAATGATCCGGTATCAGTAGAAACAGCCACATAAATAGAGTCCCGCGCTTCATTCGTTAGAGTCAGTCCTTGCTCCTTGATCATCTGGTAGAGGATCTGACCTGTGGCAGGAGATTGAGCGTCGATATAATTAAGGTCACCATAGCCTGGGTTAGATTTATGATGGTCGATGTTAATCCATAAGGTTGCATTGGCGGCCATTTTTAATGCCTGTTCACCTAACCTTGGCTTATTAGCACAGTCCACTGCTATGGCGACTTCGACATCTAGAACATCATCTGTAGGCTGCTTTACTTTATCTGATCCAGGTAGAAACGCTAAACTCTCGGGCACCCCGTCTTCATTGATATAAGTAACTTCTTTACCCATTGCCTCAAGTGTTGATCCGAGCGCAATAGTAGAGCCAATGGCGTCTCCATCTGGTCTGATATGACTTAGGATAATAAATCTTTTGTGCTGATTGATAACCGCGATAATTTCTTCAAATGTATTCATAAATTTCCAATGTATTTTGAGTCTGCTAGAGACTGTCCTTGGCTAAGGCTTGGACTTTGGCTTCGACGGCTTCTTTGATAATGATTTCATTTCGAGCCTCATTACTTTTGCTCTCCTTACTGATCGCAACGGCGATCCAGCGGAAGTCTGAGCTGTTATCCATCGCTACCTTGAGCAACATGGTAAGTGGCACAGCCATGAGCATCCCGATCGGGCCCCATAGCCAGCCCCAGAAGAGCACGGATAAGATCACTACCACAGTGGAGATACCAAATCTTCTACCTAACAAAGTGGGCTCGACAAAGTTCCCAAGAAATCCATTAATAATCAAATACCCACCACCAATGATGGCGGCATCAGGAAAGCTTCCGTTATTAAGCAGTGACAGTAAAACGGGTGGGATACCTGCGATCACTGATCCAACAGCTGGGATGAAATTCAGAGCGAAGGCTAGGATACCCCATAGTAGTGGAAACTCGAGCCCCATCTGCCAGCAGAGAAGTCCTGCCAAGAGCCCAGTTGCCATACTGATGAGAGTTTTTATTCCTAAATATTTCTGGATGTCCTTGGTCGCGCTGAGCATGCGTTGTAGGTTGGGCCCTTGAGCTTCACAGATAGCATTAAATCTACGGCCAAACATCCGTGCTTCACTAAGCATAAAGACAGTGAGCAGCATAATGATAAATGAGGTACCTATGATAGAAAGTAGTTGCTTCAACAGATCTCTAACCCAGTTCCAGATACTCTCTCGGCTGAGCATATCTTTGAAGAGCTCTCCTAGTTGCTCAATTCCTTTTCCTGATTGATTATTTTTAAAGGTCACGATAGGAGTCCCGCTAACTGGGTAATTAGACTCCACCTTTGAGCTATTAGCTTGGTCTATCGCTAGGTTGCCTTGATCTTTAGAACCAGTAACTGGAGGATCAGGCTGTCCGTCATTACTCGTGGTCTGCTCAACGTTATTCCCTAGCGCAGTAGCTATACCATCTTCATCGTCGCCCTGCTCTTCTTTGCTCTCCTCTGTAGTTGTGTCTCCAGAGGTCTCCTCAAGGGGGTCTTTTCCTTTTAGCCCCCATTCTTCGTATATCTCTGTAGTGAAATCAATGAGTTGGTCAGTACGTTGCTTCGTCAGGGCCTCGTACTTTGAATCCCATTTACTCTGGAATTCTGAAGTGAGGACAATTCCTAGGAATACCACTCCAGTAAGAAAGGCAAAGTCAACTATGACAGTAATGAGGACAGCCAAAAATCGCGGCACCTTGTGCTCACGCAACCAGTTAGTGATAGGGAAACTGATGGTGGCAATGAAGAAGGCCAATAGAATGGGGAGGATGAAGTCTGCTGCATACCTCATCCCACCAACAACGATAACGAGAGCCGCTAAAATTAAAATAATTCTAGACCCCTCAGCTGACTTTGCTGACTTCTCTAATACTCTACCTGACTTCAGTTTCTTCATTGGTGCTTTTTGAGGGAGCTACGTTTACTTATTAAAGCTTAGCTTAGTTTGACTATAAAAACAATACAAACAATCGCACTATGATCATTATGCAATATTTGTGAATACTGACTGCACATCGGCATCATCATCAAGCTTGTCGATCATTTCTTCTATCTCTTCTAATTGAGCTTCAGTAAACTCTGCAGAACTATTCGGAATGCGCTCTAGTCTGGCGGTAGTGACCTCTAGTTCCAAATCCTCGCAAGCCTTAGATAGTTTGCCAAAACTAGTAAACTCTCCATAGGCAATGACTTCGTCTCCGTCGGAATCTAGTTCCTCCAGACCGTGATCTATCAGAGCCAGTTCCACTTCATCCAGATCTAGCCCCGCAGTCTTTTTAAATGCGACTACCGCCTTGCGCGTAAACATGAATTCCAGCCCTCCGCTATTGAGTAGTCCTCCACCAGATTTATTGAAAATAGTCCTGATATTAGAAAACGTGCGGGTATTATTATCAGTAGCACATGCCACCCAGAGTAAGACACCGTGTGGTCCTTTCCCCTCGTAATTTATCTCGGCGAAATTTTCTGAATCTTTGGCTGTCGCGCGTTCGATTGCCTTGATAATATTATCCTTAGGCATATTTTCATTTTTAGCCGTTGCGATAGCTGCTCTTAGTTTAGCGTTTGATTCTGGATCATCTCCGCCCTCTTTAGCTGCCATCGTGATCGATGTTGCTAATTTAGGAAAGAGTTTTGACATCTTATCCCAGCGTTTTTCTTTCGCTCCTCTTCTTATTTCAAATGCTCTGCCCATAATGATAATGTGTGTAAAAAATTGATGCTCTCATCTACGCACCCACAATGGCTAATATCAAGAACCGATATGGCTTAATCATTATTAAACCACTAAATAGTATCGAATGCTTCGTTGAAGCGCTTGATGAGCTCTTGCTTGCCCTCGGTGCCCACAGAGATGCGAATTAAATTTCTAGAAACCCCGCAGCTCTCTGCCCATTCCAATTCGTCATAATGAGCTAGTAATGTGTAGGGACAAACGAGCGAGAACTCATTACCAAAACTTGGCCCCTTAGAAATCCTTAAGTTATCAAAAAACTTCGCTATTTTCTTATTATTCTTGAGCGTGAATGAAACCAATCCCCCATAGCCGCCTTTTTCAGTCTTTACTTGTTGATAGAAATCTTTGGTGTCGATCGATGGATACCAGACTTGCTCGACGGCATCGTGATTCATCAGGAAATCCACGATGCTCTGAGCTACCTCATTCACTGGCTTCATACGATCTTCAAAATTCTTAGATCCTTCATCTAGAGCCGCTGCGTCATGTGCATACAGTTTAGAGTGACTTGCACCGCAGTCGTCTGAAAAGAATGCCTTGAACTCGCCATAGAAACTAGATCTTTTCACCAGCTGGACAGCCCCCGCCATAACATTACCTGAACCTGCTATCCACTTCGTGAGGCTGGAGGTCACAATATCTGCGTAGTTTTTCACATCTACGTTGTAAGCACTACAAACTGTGTCATCTATCACCAATGGGACATTGCCAGCATCACAAGCTGCACGAACTTTCGTCAGATCAACCATCCGCAAAAGCGGGTTATTTGGCACCTCGCAGAAGACTGCTGAGAACTCACCTACACGGATACGGTTCAGAGCTTCATCAAATAATTCACCTTCAGAAACAGGGAGAAATACCACCCCAACACCAAAGTAGTTTTGCACTTTGAGCACATCTACATAAGGAAAATCTAGCTGTAATGTTTTTTTGCTAGGGGCTAATTTTCTAAGCTCTCTATGCACTGCGAATACTGCCGACATACCGCTCTCATAGAGATACACATCACCCTCATCGTAGCCACCAATTCCCTCTAATCTTCTGAGCAAATCACTATTATCATATTCCCATAACCCCCCTTCATCGAGGACATCGAGAGCCTGTCTGCTAGAGACAACCTCGCCGGAATACCTCCAGTAATCCATACCCAAAGCATACTGGCTCTCTGGGAGAATCAATGCTTGCAGGCCATCATAGCTAGCAATTCGGAGCGCAGTATTCGAGCGTTGTTCTACAAATCTCAGTGCGCGTTGAGCCGCTTGTCTACTGGGAAAAACAATCACCTTTTCACCTTCGGTAGCCACATCCTGCTCACATTTCAGAAACAATCTGCTCACTGCAGGATGAAGGAAGAACCTAGGGTAGCCGCATTGCAGCTTAGAAATCACCTTATCTCTCCCCTCTTCATACCCGATCACCGAGTCCCAAGTCGGTAGGCACACCGATGTAGCGTGCCTATCATCTGGGATAGGCACACCGAGATCTGCTGCATTACAAGCTGGATCTGAGATTAGATTACGCACGGATCAGGTCATAGTCTGCTATCTTATATATGCAAGCTTGATTTTTCATAAAACTGTGAGAATTTAACATAACAAATTTATCCTATAAATTTCACTATTCATCTTCACAGCTACTCGTAACCGTGTTAGATAGCCTCTAACAAAAAATTTATCCTTATTTAAATACTATGGCCAACTCCAATCTCAATCTAACTCTCAAAGTCTGGCGCCAAGCTAGTGCATCCGACAAAGGAACTATCCAAACCTACGACGCCAAAGCAATCCCCCCAACAGCGTCATTCCTCGAAATGCTCGACATCGTCAACGAGAGAATCATCGCTGACGGAGCAATCCCCATTCATTTTGATCACGACTGCCGTGAAGGAATCTGCGGAATGTGCTCACTAACAATCAACGGTGTGCCCCACAGTAAAGAAACTGGTATCACTACTTGCCAGTTACATATGCGCAAATTTAATGACGGCGAGACTATCTGGATCGAGCCATTCCGCGCGAAGGCATTCCCTGTGGTGAAGGATCTCGTTGTGGATCGCAGTTCATTTGATCGAATCATGGCGGCTGGTGGATATATTGATGTTCGTACCGGCTCAGCGCCAGATGCGAACTCTATGCCCATTGATAAGAAGATCGCCGATGAAGCATTTGATGCAGCAGCTTGTATCGGTTGTGGCGCCTGTGTGGCCGCTTGTAAAAATGGTAGTGCGATGCTTTTCGTTTCCGCCAAAGCGTCCCATCTCAATAAGCTCCCACAGGGCCAGCCAGAGAAAAATAAACGCACACTCGCACTAGTCAGACAGATGGATGATGAAGGATTTGGCAACTGTACTAACCAATACGAGTGCGAGGCCGTCTGCCCGAAAGAGATCAGCGCGGATAATATAGCCAAGCTCAATCGCGACTATGCCCTCGCCGCGGCCAGAGAAGCACTGGCATAGGTCTAGATATAGGTTTTCATTCCTCATCCCCCAATGTTTTTTAAAGCTCAGGTAATGCCACTTGAACAGTGATAGTGGTTTGATAGAAAAACAAAATAGTGAGAGTAGCAAGGCAGGTGGAAGTTGCATAGCGGGCTATGCAACTGACGACTAACGCCGCTAATCTTGCTCTATTGTTTTGCTCTTTCCCCAGTCAGCTTTGCTGCACTTTCAAATCATTCCATCAAACGATCCTTCCAGTATCACTGTGAGGATGGTATAAGTCCTGAGCTTTTTTATTTCATTGTGCACTAATAAAAATCGGCTGCTAACCGTTGATAAGATAACTGGAATATTATCTATTTAACTAACCACTATAACTATGAGTTTACACGCCACAACTACGCCCGAGACGCAAGCTAAGTTAGATACACAGAGACGCAACGCATCTATTTCCTCCTTCATTATCGCTGTTCTGATCTGCTCTCTAATCGTTTCTATCCTATTTTATATTGCTCTTACTCCATATTTTAAAAAGCAAGAGCCCATGGTTACCTTTACTCCAATATCTGAAACCACAGAAAAACCTCCTAGACCAGAATTCAAGAATGACGTGCAGAAGAGACCTCCATCGGCAACAGCCAATGCTTCAAATGTGATCTCCCCCAACATTCCATCTGCAGTGGCGATAACGGTGACTGAGATGAGCATACCAGCACTTGATTTTGGTGGGAGCTCAGATTTTGGTGCTAGTGGAGGAATCGGATACAATGACGGAGTTAATGGCGGACCAAGAATCAGCTTCATCCCACCTAAAAGTTCTAAGCGTTGCTCTAAAAAAGACCGCCTCGACAGGCTTAACAACGTAGGTGGAAAAGAAGCCTACGATGACCAAGTCATTAGCGCTCTCAGATGGCTCCAGAAAACCCAACAAGATGATGGATCATGGAATGCTCAGGGCAAGCCTGTGGCAATGACTGGTTTAGCACTGCTTGCTTACCTCGGTCACTGTGAGACCCCCCTTTCACCTGAATTCGGCGAGACGGTTCAAAATGCGATTGTTTATCTCATCGCTAACGGGAAGAAGAATGGTGGCGGACTAGCTACTAGCACTGCGGATAGGCAATGGTGCTACGAGCATCCGATTGCCACTTACGCGTTAGCTGAAGCATACACATTTTGTGAGGCATTTAAAATCTCTATCCCCGGACTAAAAGACACAGTAATTGCTGCTGGGAATCTTATTATAGGCAACCAAAACATAAATGGTGGTTGGGCATACGCCTACCAGACCTCTGGTGGCCATACTGATTCATCAGTCGTGTGCTGGCAACTCCAGGCTCTAAAAGCCTGCAAGACTACTAAATTAGAATTTAATGGCCTCGAGAAAAGCGCTAAGCGTGGCATCGAATATCTAGAAACCTGCACTGCCGAAAACGGGACGGTTGGTTACAGCGGCCCTGGAGGAAGAACGACAATGACACCAGGCGGTTCACTCTGCTACCAGCAATGGGGCAAAGGAAAGCGTTCACTAACCCTTAAAGGCATCAAGTGGATGACTGAAAACAATGATTTTGACTACAAAGTCCATGGAAACCTCTACATGCACTACTACGCTAGCCAGGCAATGATCAATGAAGGAGGTTCAACATGGTCTAAATACAACAAGAAGACCATGGTGAATCTAGCTGAGAACCAATTAGATGATGGCTCATGGCCAAAACCTGGTAAAGCAGGTCATGGGATGAGTTCTACTCACTATGCGACCTGTCTCGCGACTCTCATGATGGAAACTTACTACAGATTCCTTCCAAGTTCTGAGTAGCCAATATAAAGATTGAAATAGCTTATGAGAGAGTGGAGAACACCCACTCTCTTTTTTTTGCTTTTAGACTTAATGAATTTCTGTTTTAGTTAATAAATCAGTTGATTTAATTTTCAAATGAACTGAAAAACACACAAAATAACCAACATAAACTATGAGTCTACACGCAAAAATCTCACCCGAAGCACAGGCTAAGCTCGATGCACAGAAAAGAAACTCTACAATTTCTTCGATCATCATCGCA
>CAWVXI010000019.1:0-54149 GCA_963934155.1 uncultured Verrucomicrobiales bacterium
GAGTAGCGTGGTGTGTTTGGCAAACCCACCCTACCCCCAGTTTTAAGAAATACGTGACACTAGTATCATTTTGCTTATACTACTTCCGCTTCAACTCCGGAAGCTCTGGGTAATCCTTACCTTCCCAGCTATTTAAGACGGAGTGCTGCCAACTTTCTAAACTAGCACGCATCATCTTTACTCGCTCTGGATCCTGCTCGGCTAAATCCATCTTTTCCATCGGGTCTTTCTGTAAATTGTAGAGTTCTATGACTACTTCCCCCTTCTTTTTTTCGATACGGTGCAGCTTCCACGGCCAGTCATTCCATGCCGCATGGCCACGCAGCCCTGGACTTTTTCGCTCTGGGAAATCTAACACATTTTTCTTCACTCTAAATGGATGCGGGTTCGGCTCACCACTTTCCTGAGCCTCCATCAGAGCCTTAATGATTCTGTCGCTCCAAGTACTATCTCCTTTCATGTATAAATGCCAAAAACCCATTGGTTGCGAACTAAGAGCTTTTTTACCAAGCCCTTTGATTCTTATTAGCTCATCACGTCCATCCAATGGTCGTGCATCTGAAATTTTAGCACCCGCTATGTTCATCAACGTCGGATACATACATGAAGTCGTCATCGGAACATTACACACTCTAGGCTTTAGCTCAGCTGGCCACTCCATGATACTCGGTACCCGCAGACCTCCTTCATAAATACTGCCTTTCATCGCCCGTCCTCCTGAGTATTTTTCCACAAGTCCACCATTATCACTACAGTACCAGAGGATGGTATTCTCTTCAATTTCTAGATTCCTGAGCTCCTTACGTAATCTACCCACCTGCTCATCTATGAGAGCGATCTCTAAATAATATCCCCGATTTTTTCCTGCCTCTTTATACAGGTTCTCAGTCATCGCCTCCGGCAGCTCTGCATGAGGATCATGCGGCGAAGGAAACCACGTCACCGCAAACATCGGCTTGCCGCCATCTTTATGCTTCTTCAGAAATTCTAGCGTCGCATCCATCGTCAGTACCGTCCCTTTTCCCTTCAGCTGCTTATAAGTTCCATTGTCAGAAAGATAGGGATCATTATCGAAAAAATTTAGCCCCGTAAGCCACTCATCAAACCCCACCTTACCCGGACAAGTGGGACTCTCTGACTGCACAGACCCTATATGCCACTTACCAAAATGTCCCGTCACATAGCCCGCAGACTTCAGCCCCTCAGCAAGTGTGTTCTCATTTGGGCGCATGTAGTGACCGTGGTTGGGCACATTGGTCCGCATTGGATGGCGTCCCGTCATCACGCTTGCACGCGTGGGTGAACATACCGGAGCCGCGGCATAAAACCGATCCATCACCACACCAGCCTTCGCCATTGTATCCAAATGCGGAGTCTTGAGAAATGGGTGCCCATTGAAGCCCACATCGCCATAACCCTGATCATCCGCCATCACCAGAATGATGTTCGGTCTCTGCTCAGCAGCCAGTAATCCATTCAGGAGCAGATAAGGGATCATGCAATAACAGAGTGATTTAACCATGCCTCAAACTAGCCGTAATCACCGTATCAACAAGTAGATTTTGTCCCTCATTTTTTCTCGGGATTTTCACCTAATCCGAATCATCTGATCATACTGTCAGACCCTAACTCTCAAAAGATCTAGACGTCAATCTAACCATCAATCGTTGGGTGAATTATCTCAGGAACAACCAACATAATTAAGTAAAATCTAATTTATACGCTACAACAATACTCGCCAAATAAAAACTCTCTTACGCTCCCCTGCGTATTTCGAACTCGATGACGATACCTATCCTCTATTTTTCTCTCGGTCGCTCTTCAGTGAAAAATAGTTTTCTATCTGACATAAAATAGTGTATCATTTTTCTAAATTATCTAAATCCCAACTTATTATGAAATTACCACTCCTATACGCTCTATTTTTAACTGGACTCACTGCCACAAGCTCATTCGCCGACACGATGCAGGGACTAAAAGATAAAGGCTGGGCTAGTTACTACGCTGGCTTCCAAGGCTCTGGTTATGAAGTAGCTATCGATACCAAAGGGCAAATAGAATTTTATTTCACCCCGAAAAAGGGAGAACGCCTGAACAGGGCCTGGCCAGTAGAAGCGCAGCTGCGTATCGAGCGGCGAGAAAAAGGAGAGAGTAACTGGGTGCAAAAGACGACTAAAGCAGACGGGTTTACTCCCATGGAAAAAGTAGAGTTTGACCAAGAAAACATAGAATATTTAGCCACTGTAACAGGTGGTGTGCAGTTCAAAGTAATGGTCACATTTGATAGAAATGGCTTAAATATCCAGTCAGAAATGGTAGGCAAACCTGAGGATGCAGATAAGGCAGACTACCAGCTCGTGCTAGAAACTGATATGCCAACCTTGATGACAGGATCCTCTAAATACGATGAAAAAGAACTTAAAGATAAAACTCGGGGTGATGAGGTGAGGATAGAATTCAAAGAAGAGAAGGGCCAGAGAATTCGCCTTTATGAAGTAGCGGATGCTCAGAAAATTACCACCACTCTTCCCACTAGCATCATGCTCAACGCAGATAAAATTGGCAGAAAGAAACTCACCTGGAGTATCCTGGACAGAAAGGATAAAGGGACTCTCGAACTAGACTTCAAATCCACCAGTAAGCGCTTCCTCGATGGCTTTAATATCCGAGTCGTCATCGTGAATGAAAAAGGTGAGCAACTCACAAAAGGCATCCGGATGGAGTATAAATAAACGCTCTCATCGCTCCTGAAAAGAGCAAGTTTCCAAAGCCCAAGGATTATCCTTGGGAATCTATTACCCATGAAATTCTGTGCTGAAGGCATAGCGGTAAATCCCCCCTTCAAACTAATTCCTTTCAAGCTAATCTCCCCCTTCCCTACCTCCGTGCTTTTAACACGGTATTGTCACGCTACTTTTACCTAGAACTGAAGATCCTAGGCTCTGGGTGCTCTCACCCTTCAGGTGTCAAATAGCTCCCAAGTCGCGCACTATCCAATCTCCTTGCTTCTTAATTGGGTCATTTCTACATTTTTTTGATTGCCTTTGTTGGTTCGACTCATAGTGTAACGACTTATCTCACTTCTAGCTGTTATTCCTAACACTAGAAAAAACCAACAAACACAAAACCAAACAACAACACACAGACATTATGTCAGAAATGTACATGCTCACCCCGATCGCTGGCCTCATTGGCCTTCTCATCGCTGGTGTTATATTATCCTCCATCGTCAAGAAACCCGGCGGTGAAGGAAAAGTGGCGGAAATCGCCGAGAAGATCCAACGAGGTGCGATGGTATTCATGAAACGTGAATTCTTACTTATCTCCATCTTCGCAGCCGTCATCGCAATCGCCTTGTTTCTCTTCCAAGACGAAGCATACGGTAAACTCCAAGCTGGCGCATTCCTCTTCGGTTGTATCGCATCATCCTTCGCGGGATTCGTTGGGATGTACACTGCCACTAAAGCAAATGTACGCACCACAATCGCAGCAAAAGATGAAGGCGCTGCAGCAGCACTCAATGTCGCATTCTTCGGCGGCTCAGTCATGGGCCTCACCGTCGCTTCTATGGGTCTCATCGGTCTCGGGACACTGTTCCTGCTGTTTGTAGATGCCCCTGCTGGTGAAGAATCTCACGTGGCAGAAATCATGGAAGGCTTCGCCATGGGTGCCTCACTCGTTGCTCTCTTCTACCGTGTTGGCGGTGGTATCTTTACCAAGGCGGCCGATGTCGGTGCTGACCTCGTAGGTAAAGTAGAAGCTGGTATTCCAGAAGACGATCCACGTAACCCAGGCGTCATCGCTGATAACGTTGGCGACAACGTAGGCGACGTAGCAGGAATGGGATCAGATATTTTCGAATCATACTGTGGCGCACAGATCGCTACTATCGCAATCGCGGGGGCAGTTGCTGCACGCGCTGTGGAAACTGGTGGTCACGCGCTCCTTGAGAAAGTAGGCGCTACTGTAGAACAAGCCCAATCACTGATGTATCTCCCACTGGCACTCACCACTGTGGGTCTCTTCTGCTCACTACTCGGTATCCTAATCGTCAAGGCAATGTCCTCTAAAGACCCAGCCTCTGCGCTGCGTATCGGAACCATCGGGTCAGCAATCATCTTCATCGGTGCAGCCTTTGGAGTCTGTGCTAATTTCGGCCTCAACAGCAACCCGGCCATCGCGGTTCTTTGCGGTGCAGTTGGTGGAATCATCATCGGTCTCGTCACCGAGCATTACACTGGTGGTAAGCCCGTCCGTGACATCGCTGCACAAGGTGAAACTGGTGTCGCTACCGTCATGATCGCAGGTCTCGCAATAGGCCTCCGTTCGGTAGCCATTCCGCTCCTCACACTCTCAGCCACTATCTTCGCTTCATACCAAGCTGCAGGACTCTACGGAGTGGGCCTAGCCGCTGTAGGGATGCTCGGAACAGTAGGAATCACGATGGCGATCGACGCCTACGGACCTGTAGCGGATAATGCTGGTGGGATCGCAGAAATGGCAGCTATGGGACCTGAAACACGTAAGATCACAGATGGTCTTGATGCCGTAGGTAACACCACTGCCGCTATCGGTAAAGGCTTCGCCATCGGTGCTGCTGGACTCGCAGCACTCGCGCTCATCACTGCATTCATCCAGAAAGCAGACATCCAGAACTTCAACTTCCTGGATGAAGATGTGCTCTCAACCTTCTTCGTAGGACTCTTCCTAGGAGGCATCGTCCCATTCCTCAATGGAGCGATCACCATGAACGCTGTGGGTGAGGCCGCATTCGAAATGATCACTGAGATCCGCCGTCAGTTCAGAGAGATCCCAGGACTTCTCGAAGGCAAAGAAGGCGTAGAGCCAGACTCTGATAAGTGTATCGATATCGCCACCGCTGCCGCTACCAAGCGCATGATCTTACCAGCCATCCTCGCTGTGGGAACACCACTCGTCGTTGGATTTGGTTTCAAGGCTATCGGCGGTGGAGACACTGGAGCCATTGCCCTCACAGGCTGTCTCATCGGGGCACTCCTCGGCTGTATCCTCATGGCACTCATGATGTCAAATGCCGGTGGAGCATGGGACAACGCTAAGAAATACGTTGAAGATGGCAACCACGGCGGTAAGGGCTCACCCGTCCACGAAGCTTGTGTCGTGGGTGACACAGTAGGAGATCCATTCAAGGACACCTCTGGCCCATCCATGAACATCATCATCAACGTCATGGCCATTGTTTCACTCGTGATCGCAGGATCACTCTAGGAACAACACTCATAAAATTAGAATATTCAAAGGATTCATAAGCCGCTGAGATCATTCTCAGCGGCTTATTTTTTGCCTGAAATCCTGTAAAAAGAACTAAACCAACATTTTATGGTTGCACATTCCATTGAGTTACCGTAATTCTTCGCCCGCGTTACGAAAGTAATTCAACGTGTTACCCAAAGTAACACACATCAACAGGCCTATGGTGTAATGGTAACACTCCGGATTTTGATTCCGTCATTCTAGGTTCGAGCCCTAGTAGGCCTGCTTTTTTATGCTCTACGTCCACTTGCGACATTTCACGACTAGAATCGTCATATCTGCTCTTCTTAAGCGAGTTACTAGTAATAACACCCTCACTATTTACTTGCTTTATTGCGCCAGGCTTTGCCACATCTTGCCTAGCCATGTCAGAAATCAGTGCTTACTCGTGTGCGCGTCCTTTTTGAAATGAGTGTGGCTTGATAGAAGCAAGTATTGTTTTCTTACTTCGCTAAAAACTTGCGAATCGCTTCTAGCGTTTCTTCGCTTAGATGGTGCTCTGCACCTTCCGCATCCGCATCCGCTTGTCTCTCACAGACACCTAACTCTACGAAAAATTTCTTCAGTAAATCGTGTTTAGCTGCAGCTGTCTTTGCTATCCGCATTCCTTCTGCAGTCAGCTCTATTTTTTTAGAGCGCGTGTCTGTGATCAGCTCTTGCTCTTCGATCCGTTTGAGCGTCCGGATGACTGTCACGTGCGAGACACCAAAAATCTCCTGTAAGCTTGACACGCTCACAGGAATGCCTGTTTCTTGTATTTCGTAGATTGCCTCTACGTAGTCCTGAGCTAGCTCAGATGAGTGCTGTCTTCGCACTCGTTGGTGTATTTTAGCTCGGCTTTGTGGTGAATTACTCATCGGTTTTGAATAATTATCATAAAAATTTCATTTAATACAAATCAATACTTGCTAAAAGTAATAATGTAGCTGATGCTACATATATGTAGCACATGCTACATTTTGAATTCACTAAATTAATAAGATGAAGCCAAATAAAAATCATCAATCGCGAGGTCGTGCCAGAGCACTCTCAACTGCCATTTTCGCTACAAGTCTCATAGGAGCGTCGGTAATCTCAGCCTCAGCTAAGGATGCTGGATTACTAGAAACAAGTATGCCGTTAGAAGAAAGCGGAATCACACCCCATGCTACTTTATTAGCTGAAGTTTATAATAACCACAGCGGTGGAATCAGCAACGGTTCAGCATTCGCTAGTTTGCTTGACGTCGGAGTCGAACTAGATCTTGAGAAGCTCGCGGGCTGGGAAGGTGCTAGTATCTTCGCGAACGCTTTCTACTTTAAAGGAGACGATATCACAGGAGAGAGAATTGGCGATTTCAACGCCGTGACAAATCTCTACACAGACACCAGTTTCAATTTTTATAACATTTTCTTTCAACAATCATTCGGTAATGGCGATTCCTTTTTCAAATTAGGACAAATTGCACTAGATGATGATTTCATGGTATCTGAGTCAGCACTGTTATTCATCAATGCTGGTTTCGGTCCTCTACCAGTGCAGTCAGGCAATACAGCAGCTCCAATATACGCTCTGGCTGCAGCTGGCGGAGTAATTCACTATGACATCGAAGGCCCTGGTTTCTTCCAGGCTGGAGTTTATGCCGGTGATTCTGGAGCTGCCGAGTCTGGCAACAAAGGCTTCGGCTGGAAGGCAGGCGGCGCCGCTGGATGGATGGTCATGGCTGAGGCTGGATTTAGCTATGGAGAAGATGATGCTAGCGTCGTAAAAGTAGGTGGTTACTACCACACCGGGGATTACCAACGCTTTGCAGATGGACAGACAGAAAGCGGAATCTACTCCATGTATGCTATCATCGATCACCAACTAATTGCTTCAAATGGAAGCCCAAGCCTCAACGTATTTTTTAGAGGAGGAATCACTCCAAAGGGCGAAATTGCAGTCGTCTCCGCCTACGCCGAAGCTGGACTAGTCAGCAAGAACGTTTTCAAGCAAGATGATGCTTTAGGACTCAGCACATCTTGGACTGATCTTTCAGATGACTTCCGCCTCGCTGAGGGTGGTAGTTCATCAGAAACAGTGATGGAATTGACTTACCAACTACCTGTCAACGACTGCTTAGCAATCCAGCCAGACGTCCAATACATCATCAATCCACAAGGTGGAGGCGACAATGCATTAGTAACAGGAATCCGTGCAGAAATTTCATTCTAAACCTTCTATCATAAAATAACTTAACCCCGGTCCTTTCACAGGAATCGGCAAACAATCTGGGAAAATTACCAATCTCCGACTTTTCCAGTGGATAAAATAAGGAGTTTAAACTAAGATTAAAAAAGAAAATGAAACTAACTATTAATACCAATAGCATCACGAGAAAGTCCTTCTTGGCTTTCTCGGCTATAGTCTTCACAGCATTCCTCGGAATATCGACAGGCGTCAACGCTCAGTCATCCAAGAAGATAAAAGCAGTCGCAACCACCGGAATGGTAGCTGACCTTGTAAAACAAGTCGGCGGAGACCGCGTAGAGGTCGACCAGATGATGGGACCAGGAGTAGATCCTCACCTATATAAGCCGACAGCAAGAGATGCATCACGCCTAGCAAAGTCAGACGTGATCTTTTACTCAGGACTAATGCTGGAAGGGCGTATGGGAGATCTTTTCTCTCGCCTAGCCCGTAGCGGTAAAAACGCTTACCCTATCACTGAGTCAGTTGATAAGGCTAAGTTACTTGAACCAGAAGAATTTGAAGGTCACTATGATCCACACGTATGGTTCGACGTAGAAATCTGGGGACAAACTGTCCCAACCATCGTAACAGGTCTCACCGCAACAGATCCTGCAGGAGCTGAAACGTATAAGAAGAACGGTGCAGCACTAGAAAAGAAGATGGCAGATCTTCACAAATGGTGCCAAGATAAAGCGGCAGAACTAGATGAAAGTAAGCGTATCCTCGTAACCAGTCACGATGCATATAACTACTTCGGAAAAGCATACGGCTTCAAAGTTGTAGGCCTACTAGGCATCTCTACCGTCACAGAAGCGGCACTCGCAGACATGTCTTCACTAGTCGACATGATCAAAAAGAAAAAAGTCTCAGCGATCTTCGTTGAAACAAGTGTAAACCCAGCACCGATCAAGCGCGTAGCAGCAGACGCAGGAGTAAAGATCGGCGGCGAGCTATTCTCAGACGCTATGGGCCAGCCCGGTGAAATGCACGACGGAGTTGATACCGGAACCTACGAAGGAATGGTAAAGCACAACCTCAACACCATTGTAAAAGCACTGAAGTAGTGATCATAAAAATCTTGTGTTAGGGGGCATTAATGCCGCCTCCTAGTATGTTGTAAAACTGGAGTAGTAGGAGCCATTAGTCTGTATCCCGCCACTCCTTTTTGCTTCTCATACTCTCTCAACTATCCGGCCACAAAGTTTCTAATAACCATCCCCGATGCTAATTCGGAAACCATCACCAACCTTATGTCCAGCCAAGATCCACTAGAAGTCCACGACCTCAGCGTAGCTTATCACCGTAAACCAGTTCTCTACGGAATAGACCTGACCATTCCAGCAGGAAAATTAGTCGGCATCATCGGACCCAACGGAGCTGGTAAATCTACCTTCATCAAAGCGATCATGGGCATACTGCCTATCTCTAGCGGATGGGTTAAAATTTTCGGGGAATCATATTCTAAGAACTGTCGCCGAGTAGGCTACGTCCCACAGCGTGAATCCGTGGACTGGGACTTCCCCGTAAATGTCATGGATGTCGTTCTCATGGGACGCTACGGAAAACTCCGACTCGGTCAGCGACCAAGAAAAAAAGACAAAGAAATCGCCCGTGAGTGCCTTGAAAAAGTCGAGATGCTAGCCTTAGCAAACCGCCAAATCGGTACCCTTTCCGGCGGTCAGCAACAACGTGTGTTCTTAGCACGAGCACTTGCCCAGGAAAGTGATGTCTATCTCATGGACGAGCCATTTGTGGGAGTAGATGCCGCCACAGAAGCCGCCATCGTCACACTCCTACGCGAGTTAAAAGAACGTGGCAAAACAGTCATCGTTGTCCACCACGACCTCACATCAGCTAAGGAATATTTCGATAGTCTTATCCTGCTCAACATGCGACTCATCGCCTACGGACCTACCGAGGAAGTCTTCACCAGCGATATTCTACAGAAAACCTACGGGGGAAGACTAACCATCCTCTCCGAAGCCGTAACAGCGCTCCACCAGGATCAAAAATCTTAACGATTTGTCGTATGAATAGATCCCGTCACTCACTAGCGATCATCCAACTCCTAGTAATCACCCTCATTCTCGCAGGCACCGCTCACGCTGCCCGTATCAGCGAGATCACAGAGACCAGCATAGGCGAGCAAGCTCTCCGCTTCTTTACCTTTCAAGACCGCTCACTCCGCTACGCCCTATTGGGCTCGATCTTATTAGGTATCAGCTGCGGACTCATGGGAGTATTTCTCGTTGTAAAAAGGCTCTCACTCATGAGTGATGCACTCTCGCATGCAGTTCTCCCCGGCATAGCCTTCGGATATCTTTGGAACATGACCCGTGATCCTATCGCTATCTTTATCGGCGCGACCGTCTGCGGTCTCCTAGGATCTGGAGTAGTACAAACTATCCGTAACACCACCAAACAGAAAGAAGACGCCGCGCTCGGCTTCGTACTCTCCGCCTTTTTTGCAGTTGGAGTCTGCTTACTCACAATGATTCAAAACCTCCCAGGAGGGAATAAAAGTGGGCTTGATCAATTTATGTTCGGTCAGATCGCCGCCATCGGGAAAACTGACCTCTACCTACTTGGCGGAGTCACTTTCCTAGTCGTCGCTCTAGTCGTCATTTTCTATAAGGAACTGCGAGCCACTAGTTTCGACAGCGCCTTTTCTCGGTCCGTGGGAATCCCCTCAAGCTTCTTCCACTACCTACTCATGCTCCTACTCGCGTTTGCCATCGTGTCAGCACTTCAAGCTGTCGGCGTAGTGCTCGTTTCAGCAATGCTGGTTATCCCCGCGGCAGCGGCATTCTTACTCACCGACCGCTTCGCCACCATGTTAGTTATTTCCGCAGTATTCGGGATGACCACTGGTAGCATCGGGTCATTTCTTTCCTTCGTAGGTAGAGATTTACCAACAGGTCCGCTCATGGTTTTAACCGCTGGCACATTTTTCGCCACCGCTCTTTTCTTCGGACCCAAACACGGAATCGTGGCTCGGTGGTGGGGACGCCGCTCTCGCGCTCTCATAGTGCGCCGAGAAAATGCACTCAAATCACTCTACCGCGTGATGGAAAATGATGATTTCCAGAGAGACTTCATCATTGTCGAAGAAATAGCCACCCAGAGAAGCGAAACCATTGAAGAAGTCAGTAAATCTGCAAGGACTCTGCAAAAAGCCAAGCTTATCAAGATTTCTCACGACAAAAAAAACCTAACATTCACAGCCACTGGCTGGCGCCGAGCGTGCGAAATAGTCCGTAACCACAGACTATGGGAACTTTATCTAACACGAGCCGCAGACTTCGCCGTCGATCACGTCCACGATGGAGCTGAAGAAATAGAGCACGTGCTAGGAGAAGACATCATCCGTAAAATAGAAAGCGAACTAAACCACGCCAAACTAGACCCTCACGGCAAAGCCATCCCCGGCTGGGAAGACATCAGCGCGCCATACACAACCCCTTCATCTCCGACCGCATCATGAATCATTTAATCCCAGAATTCGATTATCAGAAAGTCATCATTGATCCTTGGACCACCGAATTTGAATTCAGTATCTGGATTATCGTCATGGGGGCACTGGTAGGATCTGCCTGTGGAATCATCGGAAATTACCTCCTCTTGCGCCGCATGGCTCTAATCGGTGACGCGATCAGTCACAGTATTTTGCCAGGTCTCGTCGTAGCATTCATCATTTTTAAATCTATGAGCACCCTAGTCATGTTCCTGGGTGCATTAGTGGCTGGCGTAGTTACCGTCGTTTTGATTAGCTTTATCGAGAAGCGCTCACGCGTGAAATCAGATGCCGCCACATGTGTCGTCTTCACCGTGCTCTTCGCACTCGGCGTAGTCATCACTCAGCTACTCGCTGCCGGTGGATCTATCCATATAGATGCCGAGTGCATCCTCTACGGAGAAATAGCCTTCGTGGCACTGGAGCCAATCGTCGAATTCGCAGGGATAGCCCTCGCTCCCGCACCAGTTCTCCGTATCGCAGGAGTCACGGTAGTCTCACTCCTACTGGTGATGGCGTTCTATAAGGAACTCCTCATCACCTCCTTTGATACTGGCTTATCAAAGTCGATGGGCCTTCGTACATCAGCATGGCACTACGGACTAATGATCGCACTTTCTCTAGTAGTTGTCAGTGCATTTGAAGCAGTTGGAGCCATTATGGTAGTTGCCATGCTCATCGTCCCACCGATGTTCGCCGCCCAGCTATCTACTCAGCTCCCCACCCGAATCATGCTCACTCTATTTCACGCAATAGTGGCCTCCATAGGAGGCTACCACCTCTCAGTCTGGCTAAACTGCTCAGTCGCAGGAGCCATGGTAGTATTTGGAAGTTTGATGTTCATCGCAGTCTGGATCTATTCAATCCTCATTTCCAAAATAAGAAAGGTGGCTTAAGAAAGCGAAGAGAACGCTTTTGATCAAACGCCAGACTGAGCTAATTTATAAAAAAGAAAAAAGCCGCTCGGTTTCCCGAGCGGCTTTGGTGATTTATTTAGAATGTTGCCCTCGCCTTAAACTCCCCCTGCGGGAGAGCGTAGCGAGTGCAAGCCCTTAGAATTAGTCCTCTGATGGGCTCCACTCTTCAGTAGATGGTGAGGCAAGGTTGAATGCCTGCTCTAGTCCTACCATCTCGCTTGATGGCTTGAGGGTCTCGAATGATTGAGACTCCTTCTGGAGCTGTTCTGCACTGTATTCTACAGCCTTGACTGAGAGTCCGATGCGGCGCTCTACTTTGTCCACCTTGATAACGCGTGCTTCCACTTCGTCACCTACCTTAAGAACGTCCTTCACTTTCTCAACATGATCCTCAGAAAGCTGAGAGATGTGGATGAGTCCGTCGATATCGTCCTGGAGATTCACGAATGCACCAAATGATGCGATCTTAGCAACTGAGCCTTTGACCATATCGCCGACCTTGAACTTATCGTCAATGTCTGACCATGGATCATTTTCAGCCTGCTTGATACCGAGTGATACGCGCTGGTTCTCTTTGTCGATGCTAAGAACAACTGCTTCCACTTCGTCACCCTTCTTGAGGATTTCTGATGGATGGTTGATCTTGCGTGTCCATGAGAGATCAGATACGTGGATCATTCCGTCGATGCCTTCTTCAAGACCAACGAATGCACCGTAAGTAGTGAGGTTACGCACAGAACCTGTGATACGCTGACCAACAGGGTAACGTGCCTCGATCTCTGTCCATGGGTTTGCCTCTAGCTGGCGAACTCCAAGAGAAATCTTCTGCTCTTCGATTGAGATACCGAGAACAACTGCCTCGATCTCTTGGTCGATTTCAAGAACGTCTGATGGACGTGTGATACGCTTGACCCATGATAGCTCAGAGACGTGCACAAGACCTTCAACACCCTTCTCAATCTCGACGAATGCGCCGTAAGGAAGGAGTTTAGTGACTTTACCGCGAACGCGCTGGCTGATTGGGAACTTCGCTTCAATGTCTTGCCATGGGTTATCAAGCATTTGCTTGAGACCGAGTGAAACTCTCTCCTTCTCGCGATCCACATCGAGGATCTGCACTTCGAGTGCTTTACCGATGTGTAGCATCTCAGATGGGTGGGAAATTCTGCCCCAGCTCATGTCTGTGATGTGGAGCAGTCCGTCCATTCCCTGGAGATCAACGAATGCACCGAAATCTGTGATGTTCTTCACAAGACCTTCGACCTTATCACCGATCTTCACAGTCTGAAGGAATTCTTGGCGGAGCTCACTGCGCTCTGCTTCGATGACTTCTCTGCGAGAAACAACGACGTTCTGACGCTCGTCATTTGCCTTCACGATCTTAAATTCAAATACCTTACCGACATACTCGGAAAGATCTTTTGGCGGGATGATGTCTACCTGTGAACCCGGTAGGAATGCTTCCACACCTACGTTCACCATTAGGCCACCCTTGACCACACTCTTGACCTTGCCTTTAACAAGACCACCGTCTTCGTAAACTTTGACGATCTTTTCCCAGTTCTGTCTGTGTGCAGCTTTCTCTTTAGAAAGAACGACCATTCCGTCGTCATTCTCTAGTTTCATGAGAAGTACTTCCACGACGTCACCGAGTTCGATTTCTTCGTCTTCAAATTCTGACACTGGGATAGCTCCCTCA
The DNA here is from genome assembly GCA_963934155.1 of uncultured Verrucomicrobiales bacterium. Classification (GTDB taxonomy): domain Bacteria; phylum Verrucomicrobiota; class Verrucomicrobiia; order Verrucomicrobiales; family Akkermansiaceae; genus Rubritalea. Next base: position 13,634 of record CAWVXI010000019.1, read on the forward strand.
GACTTGTATCCGATATCCACTAGGATTACCTGTTGGCGGATGTCGATGATAGTACCGTTAACGATACTACCTTCTTTAAATTCTCTGAATTTTGAATCAATCAAATCCGAGAGTTCAGCATTAATGCTCATATTATTATGTTGTTTAGGTTTAGGTTATGTTCCTTGGTTTACATTTTTTTCCCTTAAGAAGCCTCGCTGCTCTGTAAAGAGCTCCAATGAGAACCGAGGCTGAAACAACCCCATTGGCAGGAAAAATGTGAGCCGCATTTCTAGTCCCTCTGTCCTGCTTAGCAAGCAGAATATAACCATTTCAGCACTTTTTAGCCCTAAATACTAAATGATTTAACTAAATAGCGTGAATATCACTCATTATTGACATTTTAAGGCCTCAGCCTAACTTAGTTCTCACATGAAGATACTAAGCACCATATCACTCATCTTGCTCAGCACTACCGCGCTAATCACTGCTAAAATAAAAGTAGCTTGTGTGGGGGACTCTATCACCTTTGGCTCTGGCATTCCTGACCGTGATAATCTCAGCTACCCAGCCCAGCTCGGGCCACTGTTGGGTGATGATTACAAGGTGAACAATTTTGGAGTCAGTGGTGCTACGATGTTGCAGAAGGGTGATAAGCCATACATGAACACCAAAGCATATAAGACCTCACTCGCTTACCAGCCTAACATCGTCATCATCAAGCTTGGCACCAATGACTCAAAACCGCACAACTGGAAGCTCAAAGCCAGCTTCTCCGAGAGCACCAATAATCTCATCACTAGCTACCAAAAACTGAGCACCAAGCCACGGATCATTCTCTGTAAACCTGCTCCAGTCCTTGGAGATGGCAGATGGGGCATCACTGAGAAAGTTGTTAGAGGTGAGGTTTCTAAGCAGATAGAAAATGTGGCGTTTAATAAAAATCTAGAACTCGTAGATCTACACATCCCGCTCCGTGATAAGCCAGAGCTCATTCCAGATAGGGTCCACCCAAATGCTGAAGGCGCGGAGCTTCTGGCGAGACATTTGCATAGAATTATAAATATGCCGCGAGATTCAAGCTACAATGCCTTCATAATAAAAAAAGAAGCCGTGAAGAATTTCCACGGATATAATATGAGGGATTGGATAGAGGGAGCTAAATACAAGGTGGTCTCTCCATACGTCGCAGCAAAAGGCGCACCATGGATCTGGCGCGCTCGTTTCTGGGGACATCAGCCACAGTTCGATGTCCAGATGTTAGAGCTCGGTTATCATATCGTTTATTGTGATGTTGCGAATCTTTTCGGAGCACCCTCGGCCGTAGCGAAGTGGGATGAATGCTACAAACTCACTCAGGAATGGGGACTCGGACCTAAGCCGATACTTGAAGGAATGTCTCGCGGAGGGCTCATCATTCACAACTGGGCAGTCGGAAATCCAGAGAAAGTCGCTGGCATCATTAGCGATAACGCCGTCATGGACATCAAGAGCTGGCCGGCAGGATTTGGCACAGGAAAAGGCGCGCCATCCGCTTGGAAAAAATGCAAAGCGGCCTACGGATTTAAAACCGATGACCAAGCAAAAGCTTACCTCCGAAACCCAGTGGATACGATACAAGCACTCAAACAAGCAAACATCCCCCTTCTCTATCTCGTCGGTGCAGATGACAACGTCGTCCCGCCAGCTGAGAACTCTGGTCTCGCTGAGAAAAAACTAAATCCTTACCCCCTGCTCACCGTCATCAATAAGCCGGGGAAAGGACACCACCCTCACTCACTGCCTAACCCAGCCCCCATCACAGAGTTTGCCCTAAAATGCTCTGGATTCTCTGTTAATTCTACTTCTAACAAGTAAGCTATTCGCTTCCCCACTTCGTATGCACCAGGATCTTTTCTACCAGGTTTCTTGAGCTTGTAAGATCGCTCAGCTCATAGTTGATACTACCAGATTTAAACGCGCCCTCCCCTGTGCCGAGCAGTGATAAAAGCGTGTAAGGATTCGAGGATTCTGGATCGATCAGCGCCACGTAGAGCACTGATGGCTGGTCGTCATTCGCCGCATTGATCTCCACATAGACAGCGAAAGCATCTTGAGCGCTTAGATTGTTTTTCAGATCAAATTGGTGATTCTTGGTGGGTCCAGAAATGGCATCATAAATTCCATCTGGCCCGATCCCACAGATCGCCGTGTAGCGGTTCCTCCAAATAGGCAGTATCTTGCCACGCTTCACCTGTTCGTCCTCCCAGTTAGTATCTTCTGAGAAACGCAGGCTCTCGGAAATGAAGAGGGTTTCTATCATCGATCCAGTCTTCGTTTCTACCCAGATTGCCACAGATTTATTAGCTTGTTCACCCAGCTCAGTCCAGTCGAGCGTGACATCAATCGATGACTTTTCTGTGGCTAGTTTAAACATATGCACTGAGTCCTCGGCAGTATTTCCCACCACATTATCCCGCTGCCGGAAAATCTCATTTTTATGCCTAGACTCGTAGCTCAGATCCACCATCTGTTTTGCAACAGGCCAAGCATACCAAGCTGCTGACCAATAGACTCCACTGAGAACCAGGCTCAGAATAACAGGCGTGTAATTCAGACCATCGCGGCCCTTCACCATCGATTTCATCTGACGGATCCTACCGAAAATATGGAACCCGATCAGCACCGTGATCGCGAATCCACACAGCATGTGCACCCGAGTCACCGCGATGCTAAATGGCAGGGTAAAACGCATCACACCCGTCACTACGAGTGCGATAAAGTTCAGCAACATACAGAGATGGCTGACGCGGTAGAGTGTTTTATGCTTCATCCTTCGTGAAGCCTATCAAGGTTCTCAGCTCTTTGATATGCTTTTGATAGACACCACGTGGATTCGTATTGTGCTTCACGCAGAGAGTCGCCGCGTAACCACATGCTATCCCCATCTGGCCAGTAGTATTCATCACCCGAGGCCCACAAAGCCCGATGTGTGAGCAGCTGAAACAACGGCCCGCCATCATGAGGTTTGGAATCTCCTTAGAGTAGAGCGAACGGAATGGAATGTAGTAGTGCTTCTTGAGTCTATAGAAAATAGCTTTAGAAATGAAGTCCACGACGTAGCCTTTGAGAGCTTTCTGATAGTGGGCGTCGATCTCACGCTCCTCCTCGACCACTGTATCCTCGAAATAGGTAGAGTTGGTGATATCACTCATCGTGTAAATATAGTCGCCTAACAGACGGCGGGACTCTCGCTTACCACCGATGTATGCCACCCATTCGAGCTTATATTTGGCATTCAGCGGGTTCATTTTTACGTTAGAGAAATTCCCATAAACCGCACGGAACATGTGGTCACGGATGTCCTCTGCGTCATGGATCTGGTGCTTGTCATTGGAAGAATATTCCCAGTACCACTCGGAGGTCGGCTCGGCGTAGCTTTTTGCCACATCCTTTGCCCACGGAGTCGCAGGGAAGGTTTCGGCTTTGTCAGATTTCATGCTGTTCCACATCACTGTGGTGCCCATTGTTCGCTTGTCTTTGACTTTCGGTGACCAGAGGTCGCCATGCTTATCCCAGGCTTCGTTAAATTCATCTTTCGCCTCGCGTCCGTAGCGTGATGTAGCACCAGCCTTCTGCCCTACAAGTCCATCACCAGTGCTATCGATATATTGTTTACCGCTGATGATGACACGCTTTGGACTGACATTACTGCGCGCCTCAAGACTGGCGATCATGCCATCCTGCATATTGACAGTATCCACTGAGTAGTCATAGAAAATAGAGATATTTTCTTCATTATCCATGTTTTCATGGCGTTTCTTTTCGTCAGCGTAGGCCTCCTTAGAACCATTTCGCCAGTGCTTGGTGTCTATCTTCTTGAGAATCCTGCTGACCTTGCCATGAATTCCCAGCGTGTGGACACGGATTTCGCTGCTAGAATTACCACCGAGCACTGGTCTGTTAGAAATGAGAGCAACTTTAAGACCCTTTTCGGCAGCAGCCAGTGCCGCCCCACACCCAGCGATACCAGCACCTGCGATAACGAGGTCATACTCTCCCTTATCCGGTGCTTTTACTCCGTGCTTCTTGTCTCTCCATATTCGGAGCTCTTTTAATTCTGATGGTGGGGTATCAGCTTCATTTTTAGTAAAATAAATCGCATCACACCTGCCTTCAAATCCTGTTAAATCTACCAGTTCTATTTTATTTTCACCGGACTTAAGTGGGAGCTTGATGCCCTTTTGCCAGTTCCATCCCGCCTCAGTTCCGAACAAGGTCTCTACCAACTTACCATTGACCATCAGCTGAAATCTTCCTGGAGCCTCCCATGCTCCTGGACACCAATCCTTCGTGCGAACCCAGAGCTGATAATCACCAGCTTCAGAAGCAGTAAACGTAGTTTTCGCATTCGCCACGGGGATTCCCATCCCGTGAGCGAGCAGATAAGGGCTCCCCATTTGCTCGATGAATTGAGGATCCACTTTCCAGCCGCCTTTGTCTTTAAATGAAACCGCGTCTAACAAGATAGAAGTAGAGCCATCGTTAGAGGCCGCAGAGAGCGAGTTAATAAATACTGATGAGACACCAGTGAGGCTAGCTACTTTAAGGAAATTTCTGCGTTGGATCATCATTTTATCTATTTGAATGGTATTTAGGTTCTATTACTGAATCTAATAAGTGCTCAATTCAATGATATTGGACAAAAAAGATGATTTATTTTATTTATTGTCCAAATATTGAGTTTCGATCACTCTATAGTAGATCATGGACGCTTCAAACACAACAAATCCAACCTCCTATATTGAGCTTCTGGCTGAGTATGACCGGTATCTTTCTGGCTACGTTTATAACCTGATCCCTAATGCGGCCGACGCTGAAGACGTGCTTCAAGATATCAAAGTAGCCCTTTGGAAAGCGTTCGATCAATACCAGGAAGGGACAAACTTTGGCGCCTGGAGTAGAAAGGTCGCGTTCCACAGAGTGATGGCATTTCGCAAAAAGAAGGCGATTGAGAATAAACGTCTGACATTTTCTGATGAATGCCTCGACTATCTTGCGCAGCAATTTCCCACTGATACTGAACGAGTAGCTGAGCAATCCACTCTGCTATCAACGTGTATTTCTAAGCTGAAAGATGACCACAAAGAACTGATTCAGATGCGCTATACTAGAGAGCTATCCATAGAGGAAACTGCAACTCAGTCTGATAAGACGATAGACGCCTGCTACCGTGCATTAAGCCGCATTCGTATCTCATTACGAAAGTGCGTCCAACAATCAATTTCTAAACAAGTATGAATGATTCCGAACAATTCGAATTTAGCCTGCGCTACGAAAAACTGATCAACGAAACAGCCAATGAACAGGAAATCTCTGCCATGGAGCAAGAGATCATGAGTGACCCTGAGGCGCTCAAGCTCTATCAAGATCTTTCACTCCATCACCGCTTCCTGAACACCAGCAAGGCGCGAGATGCGGTAGAAACAACACAAGCCCGGAAGGCCAGCAAACTACGAGCAGCCATCACCTCGATCACCGCATACACCGCAGTAGCAGCTACAGTCGTTCTCGGTATCATTCTTTTCAGCCAACCTAAAAACTCCGAGCTAGCTGGCGCAACCATAGATGAAACTACAGTAGTAAACTACGCTACAATCACAGCAACCTCACTCGCGCAATGGGGACAGTGCTCACTGCCTACTCAAGTAAACAAGGATCTAACCAGCGGAAGCCTCGAGCTGCTACATGGCACCGCCACACTGAGCTTTCGCTCTGGAGCAGTCGTCACGCTGGAAGCCCCTGCGGAAATTGAAATCATTTCGGAGATGAAAGCCTTCGTAAGGCATGGAAGAGTCGTCGCCGATATCCCAGAATCAGCGATTGGATTCCGTCTCGACACCCCCGATATGGAAGTCAAAGATCTTGGAACCGTCTTCGCTGTGACAGTGGATCAAGAGAAAGGTGAATCTCAAGTCGATGTCATCGATGGTGAAGTAGAAATTTACCATGCCTCATCCCAAGACCGCAAACTATTGTTAGAAAAACAACGTGTCGTTTCTAACATCGATACCAGTAGCCTCGCCTACTCAAATTACCATGAGATCACGCGTCCTGACACCACGCTCGATAAACACGAAACGAGCAAGCAAATCCTCAGCACAACCCACGGACGCGGTGGTCACGCTTCCATCATCAGCGACCACGCAGAAACCCACCTCTATCCACACTTGCTGCAAGCCAAGCACTCCAAAGACGGAAGCTACTCGCGCAAATTTTATCTTCAGTTTGACTTGAGCAAGCTGATCAATAAAAATTTCGATAGAGCCAGCCTGAAGCTCACTCAAGTCATCAGCCCCTACGGATTCGCCAGCTTTGTTCCCGATTGTGAATTCAATGTATACGCACTCAACAATGAAACTCAAGAAGACTGGAACCCGATGACCATCGACTGGAAAAACGCCCCTGCCAATGTCGTCCATTCTGGATCTCTACTCAGTGATTCTGAAGCCACCATCATTGGCACCTTTAGTATCCCGAAAGGACAACAAGAAGGCAGCTGCATCATCGAGAGTGACCAACTAGCTCAGCTAGTGAAACAAGACGCCAACGGCGTTATCACACTCGTCATCACACGCAAGACCAAGGAGAACCATTCGCAAGGCCTCGTCCACACCTTCGCCGGTAACAACACCCAAAACGCCCTACCACCGCAGCTCATCTTCATCACTGAGAAATAGTCTTTTTTATGTTGTAAACCTTTATACTACTTATTGGCTATTTAGGTAAGTAGGGCTTCAGCTCTGGGATCGTGGTCTTGAGTTCTGTGATGATCAGGTCAGCAATCTTTTTGGCGCCTTTCGGGCTAAAGTGCGTTTTGTCATCCGGCTTGAAATTGTAGGTGGCGCTCTCCTCTGGACCGATCTTATTATGGTGTTCAATGCTGATGGTATTGAGGTCAAGAAAGGGGGCTTTGGTCTCTTTGGCCACTACTTTTGCCGACAAGGCATATTCTGGTAAAGTCCGCTCACTGAATACTAATGACTGGATCTTGCCGTTTTCGTTGAAATGGCGTCGCGTGACTGAGCTAAATACGATAGGTTTCGAACCCGCTTTTTTTATTCTTTCTACATACCTCTTGAGCTTCTCACCATAGACCTTGGCATCGTAGCGCTTCATATCGTTGTGCCCGAATTGTATGATCACATAATCGGGCTTCTCCTTAAGCAGAGCATCCAGTTTCTTAGAGAGAGAATCCAGAATGGCTCCATTCTTGGCAACATTCAAGACCTTCACTTTACCTTTGACACTAGCAGCAAAAGCCGGTCCCCATCCATAAGTATTCGCGACGGTGGAGTCCCCAATCAATCCGATGGTCAAGCTATTCTCCTTTGCTTGGATCAATGGTGCGGCAAGCATGGAGGTGAATACTAAAATGGCGGTGATGAGTGATTTTATAGGCATAATTTGTCTCTTTCTAGATTTGAGATACAACATAGATTACGACCCCAAATCCGCAAAGTAGTCCGATTACCGCACCAGATAACACGCTCCATCGAACCCTAAACCGGGCAATAAACAAGCCAAGAACGAAAGCCGCAGACGCGAACGCAAAGAAGAGGAGACCAAAGCCTTTGACGATTGAACCAAAGTTATCAATCCCTCCAATGTTCAGAGACATCGCTAAGATGACGACAATAGCGGATATACCGGCAGCCAAGCCTGACTGTATTTTTTTCGATTGCATTAATAACAAAGTTTGGGCGCAGCTCCTATTTTCTGCCGAACAGTTTAGTTGAATTACAATTGAAAGATAATGATCTCCTTTTTATCCGTCAAACAGATAAGCGAAAAGTCTGAAATTGAAAATAGAATGACACGGCGCACATGCTAGCAACGAATCAAGAAATCTGTGAAAATCCGCGTAAATCTGCGGTAAAAAAATAGTTATTGTAGGTAGCTATTCCCTAGCTTAATCGCTCTGCTCTCCCCCATATGCTATTTCGTGAATTGCACCCATCCACAGCTTCTGATAGCGACAAACCTGAGTTAACGTTTGGAGTCATCGCAGATCCGCAATACGCGGATCGGATCGAGGTCGGTGGATTTGGCACCGAGCCCAATAGAAATTTACCGTCCTGAAATTATTTTATATAACCTTTTCTCGGGCCTTTAGGAGCGTATTTCTCATAAGTAGGCGCCTCTATGTCTTTCCTTATCTGATGGTATCGCGCCGTCATATCCTCTTGAATTTCCTTGTAGTCTGGATCACCATCGACACTCCGCATCTCCTGTGGATCTTTCTCTAGATCAAACAGCTGCCACTCTTTAGACATCGGGATATAGAATAGCTTGTAGCGTTTGGTTCTCACTCCAAAATGCTGCGGCACACGGTGCTCACCTAATTCGTAATAAGCATAATAAACAACGTCTCGCACATCCGATTTCTCTCCCTTTAAGATAGGGACGATTGACCTCCCTTGCACTGCTTCAGGAGCTTTCACCCCTGCCACTTCCAAAAATGTTGGTGCGTAGTCAATATTCTGAATCAATGCATCTGGCCTAATACCAGGCTTGATCACTCCTGGCCACTTGATCAGAAATGGCATTTTGAATGACTCCTCAAACATCCAACGCTTGTCATACCATCCATGCTCACCAAGAAAGAATCCTTGATCAGACGAATAGATCACTATCGTATTATCGCTTAGCCCATTTTTCTCTAGATAGTCTGTCATCCGTCCCACGCATTCGTCTACTGACTTTACCGTGCTGAGATAGTTCTTCATATAACGTTGATATTTCCATCTGACCACATCCTTATGGCTCATCTTCCCTGCTTTATACTCTTCGATAAACGCTTTATTCAAAGGTCCAAAATGGGCATCCCATTGCTTCTTCTGTTCCTCATTCATCCGCTCATATTCGTTTGCCGGACCCATTACCCCTTTAAATTTTACCCCGCCCATTTCCTCTTCACGGATTTTGAGATCATAAACCCACCAGAAATGACGATCTATCTCCATTTCATTTTTAGGTAACTCTTTAGTTCGGTCTTTATACTCATCAAATAGGCTATCTGGTTCCGGGATTTTCATTTCACCAAATGAATCTAAATGTCTCAGTGCTGGAGCAAACGTCCGATGCGGCGCCTTGTACTGACACATCAGCAAGAAGGGCTTCGACTTGTCTCTTCCATCTAACCATTTCAGCGCCTTATCTGTTGTAAGGTCTGTCACGTAGCCAGTCTCCCGCTGCTTCGTTCCATCCATCTGGACAAATGCTGGATTATAGTAACTTCCTTGCCCGGGTAGAATTTCCCAATGATCAAAGCCCGTTGGCTTCGTGTGCAGGTGCCATTTACCTATCACCGATGTCTGGTAGCCATTTTTGCCAAGTTCCTTGATAAAGGTCCACTGGCTCTGGTCGAACCCCTTACCATCATTTCTCATAAAGCCGTTTTTATGGCTATGCTTTCCACTTAAAATACTCGCCCTAGAGGGTCCACAGATCGAGTTCGCACAAAACGAGTTATTGAATATAGCGCCCTCTTTCGCTAGCTGATCAATATTCGGAGTGGGTGCTATTTCTGCAAGTCTCCCGCCATAGGCTGAGATCGCATTCAGAGCATGATCATCAGAAAACATGAACACAACATTCGGCCTCTTTGTCGCCTCACCCTTCGCTGCGCTATCGGCTTCGGCTTGTGCATTAGCGGTGAATAGCGTCATACTGAGTGCACAACTGAAGATGGTGATCGATGGTTTGATAGATAAATTCATAAGATGGCCAGCAGGGATTTATGCTGCTGAAAATAAGTGTATGGTTCATGTGATCATTATCAACAAATAAATTCTTGGCGCCTGTTCAGAGTCAAAATGAACCATATAAGACAAAAATAAAAAACTTACCGCTAATTCGCTATTTTGATATAAACCCTCCCTATTCCAATGTCATCCAATAACAACCCCCACTCAGATCAACGCATCCACACAGCCTATCACGAAGCTGGTCATGCAGTCATTGCTATTGTCGTGGGTCGTAACGTGAACAAGGTAAGCATCATCCCCGGCGGCAATAAACTAGGCGTCTGTAAAATGAGTAAAGGTCGCAAGAAAGCCAGCCAAGATGTGCTAGAGGCCGAGCTTCTCATCCTGCTCGCCGGCATGGCAGCCGAAGGCAGAAAAAGTGGCCGATACAACATGCAAGGAGCCTCTCAAGATCTCAGAGATGCCGAAAAGCTCGCCCTGATGCGAGCAGGCAATGCCAAGCAAGCAGGGAAAGTCCTCAAACGCACGCTAGATAAAGTCCACAATCTCTTCGACCAAACCGCCACCTGGAACGCCACCAAGTCGATTGCCGAGGCATTGCTAGCGAGCGATTCCATCAACGGCAGAGAGGCAGATCATCATTATAAACTAGCACTTGAGCTGAGTAAGAAAGGTAAGCGAGAATGAGAATCCGCCTAAAAAAAGACCCCAGAAATCGATTCCAGGGCCTGCTTGTTAAATCAATATTAGTGGGTTAACAGGTTCTACATGTCACCTTCGTCTCCACCAGGTGTTGGCTTTGGGGCATCGTCTGGCTTAGCTTTGCCTTCTGGTGACTGAGAGCCCTCTGAGTATGGACATCCGCTCTTACTTTTCTTACCGCCTTTTTTGCCCCCACGCTTAACACCCATAATTTCTTTGACTGGGCAGGGTGCTTTAAGCACGAAGTTGATTCCATTTTTGCTCTTACGCATCTCTGCGTAGTAGCCATTTTTTGATTCTGTAAGATGGTTCATGATCTTTTCGATCATCTCATCTGAGAGATACTTCTTTCCCATCTTGTTATATTTAGCCTCCTTGACCTGTCTGATTTCTAAGCAAGCTTGGTTGGAAATATATACGATTGCATTACCTTTAGTCGATCCTTCAGAGATTGTCTTGAAGTCTGCATCGGCTGCTAATTTAGCTCCATCTCCACGGCACTCAGCAAGAAATTTGCGGCTAGTTGCGGCCCAGAGCAAATCGTTTTTAGTATCCATTAGCATCACGACATTCATGTTCTTCTTCTGCTTGCGCGGAGTCAACATGAGTGTGCCGTCATCCTGCTTTTCTACTTTCATCATGAAGCCAGCCATTCCGCCTACTTGCTTCCACATCTGGTTAGCGCCTTCCATTCTCATGCAGCCGTGCATCTTGGGAAATGTGTATTCTGGATAGACCGGGCAGACTTCACGTTTCTTGTCATCCAGTTTCACTGCTAGACTCACCTTCGCGGTGAATGTGTTGAGCATCTCCTCCACAGTTCCACCCGCTGGCATCTTACCTGACATAAATTCATCTAGTCTCTCGCACTTAGGCACGTTCTTCATGCTATTCATCAGCTGGCGCGTGTCGACGCTCCACTCCATCACCATGTCAGTGCCGGATGGAGCAAAGTTGATCGCCTGGTAAGTGGTATTGCTCTCACCCATCATAGAGTAGATACCCTTTTTGCTACCGTTGTTCTGGAGATACATTTTGCTCACCCAGTGGTCTCCTTCGAACTTAGCACTGCGCCCATAAGCTACTAGCTGGTCCATCCCAAAGTCCTTGAGGATAGCATTGAAATCCATCTCTTCCGGTAAACAAGATGTCCCATTTTTAGCTGAGTTCTGAGCGAAATCTGTGCCCAGAGCAGCAAGTTTGCTCAGGTCACCCTCAATATTGTTAGCCATAAAGAACTGGCCATCCATATCGAGATTATTAGTGACATCTTTCATGTCGATATTTTTAGCGGACTGCGCAGACACGATCCACGGAGTGGCGGCAAGCACAGTTGAGAGTATTAGAGACTTTAGTTTCATAGGTTTTGGTAATTTAGTTACATTTATAATTAGATTAAAATGTACTCCAAGTTACAAGAAAATCTCATTAAAAAAAATCAGGGGACTACATGCTAATGCCCCAACCAATCAGAGTTGTTCGAGATCCCCGATAAGGAATCCATGGATGTCCAATTCAACACAGCGACGATACTTAGTCGTCAATTAAGGATCGACTTGCGCTTTACTTTTTAGGTTTTGGATAGATCAAGGTGCGGTGGGCATTTTCTTCCCATAGCTCGGCAAGTTCCTTACATTTTTCAGAGTGCGTTTCGGCTAAGTTATTGAGCTCGCTTCGATCGCTTTCCATATCGTAGAGTTCCCATTCGCCGCTCTTGAGCTTAACGAGTTTCCATTTCCCTTGGCGGATGGCGGCATTTTGAAAGTGCTCCCAGAGGATGAGGCGGTCTTTGTTGACGTTCGTCTTGAAGCTTGCTGTCAGGCTCTGACCTTCCATGGGGATGATTCTTTGACCATCGAAATTTTCTGGGTAGCTAGCACCTGATAGCTCGATACAGGTGGCCATGATGTCGATCAGGTGGCTGGTCTGACCGCGGAGTTCGTTTTTAGCGGTAATTCCCTTCGGCCAATGAGCAATCAATGGCGTAGCGATGCCACCCTCGTGGTTTTGAGACTTGTACTGCCGGAATGGAGTGTTAGAGACATTCGCCCAGTTTCTGCCGTAGGCGATGTAAGTTTCCGATGGACCAGGCATGACTTTGTTTCCTGTGAGCACGGGATGCCCGGCGCGACTGCGTTCAGGAACCATTCGTGTTTGCAGTTCGTCTTTACCCATCGGCACAACGCCTGTGGCGGGATTTTTTGTGGGTCGCCGTTCCCTGCTTTCCGCGCAGCCACCATTGTCCTGAAAATAAAGGATCAGGGTGTTGTCATACTGTCCGTTGTCTTTCAGCGATTGGACGATGCGGCCGATCCCCTGGTCCATATTATCGATCATGGCAGCGTAGACTTCCATGCAGCGAAGTTCCCAAGCTCGATCCTTTTCAGGAAAATCTTTCCAAAGCATGGGTGCCGGGCTCAACTTCCAGTCCTTGATCACGCCCAGCTTCTTCATCTTCTCATAACGCGCTTTGCGGATCACTTCATAACCTTCATCATACTTCCCTTTGTACTTCGCGATGTCTTTCTCGAGCGCATGCATCGGCCAGTGGGCGGCGGTGTAGGAGACATACATGAAAAACGGGTTTTTCTTTGCTTCGCGTTTGTGGTCGTTAATAAACGTGACCGCATTATCGCTGATAGCATCGGTGTAGTAGTATTGTTTCGGTTGGTATTCTTTATCGTTCTCTGGAGTGATCGGTTTGTTTCCTCGGGTGAGTGTCCAGGGGTCAAAAAAACTTCCGGCACCGATGATGGTCCCGTAGAACTTGTCAAACCCGCGCTGCATCGGCCAGTTGGAAATACCCTTATCAGGTGTAAGATTTTTAGTAACGTGCCACTTGCCAGACATGTAGCTGCTATAACCCGCAGGTTTTAGAGCCTCCGCGATGGTGACTGCGTTACGGCTGAGGTCTCCGCGGTATCCAGGTTGCCCGCGGTCACCAGTCATCTCACCAATTCCCGCCTGATGAGCGTAGAGACCAGTGAGTAGCGAGGCACGCGTCGGGCAACACCGTCCCGTGTTGTAAAAATGCGTGTAACGCAGTCCGTTTACCGCCAGACTGTCCAGATTAGGGGTGGAAACCTCACCTCCATAACACCCGATGTCTGAGTAGCCCATATCATCTGACATGATCACGATAATATTCGGCTTAGCTGCTTGCGCATGGGAGATCGATGTCATCAGCCACCACCCGCAGAAACCCAATGCCACCTTTACTCTCGCACTTATTTTCTTGCTGAACATAAGTGATGATAGAGGCGGTTCGTTTTTCTTGCCAGCAAAAACTCAGAGACATCCACCTACTACTAAAGAGCTACTCCACATCGTTTATTCTTAAATACTGAGCATCTTTAATCCCTCTGCTATTCCTCAAACTGCAGAGTCAATTCAGCCATCGCCGACTCTCCTTTGCCGACCTTACGACCAAACAGAGTATGGTTAGAGGAAATGGAGGCGCATGGAATACCCACCGGCTCCTACAATCTGCCACGCTGGAAAGATCACTCCGAGGGGCTTCACCAAATGTTAGAAGAGCTATTTCGCTTCACCCCGCCCACGGCGATGATCATCGACGAACCATTTCTATTCCACGCGGTCAAGGAGCACCTCGCCCAACGCGGCATCCTGGCACCGGCGCAGGTCTCGCTCATCTGCGCTGATCCTGATCCCACCTTCGCCTGGTGCGAGCCCTCGGTCGCCCACATCCGCTGGGACAGCCGCCCGGTGGTGAACCGTGTCCTGAGCTGGGTCGAAAACATCGCACAAGGTAAAGATGACCTTAGTCAGACGCTTACTAAAGCGGAGTTCATCGATGGAGGAACCGTTGGACCTGTGCCCGAATAGAACAGGAAATGTTAGATAGGGATGCGCCGATCTACTCGGAGACTTTTAGTCTCCGCAAAGCCCGCCTGTATTCGACTTAGTAGTAAGTCTCTCCATTTGAGTCTAGGTAAATAATCACCCATCTAAGGTAACCGCAGTCTTCTCTTGCCCTGCAAAGCTAACGGTGACCTTACTACCAGCCGCATCGAATCCCCATACTGGGACATCAGGCTCACGCTGTAGGCTCATTTTATCCGAAAGGGTGCTGCTAAAGTCAGAGTTTGCTCAGTGGCCACTGCGCTCGCCGCCATCCATAACGACAATAATAGGATGGAGAATATTTTAGTCATCATTTATCTATTGAAAGTCGACTCATCGATACCCGTGTCCAGAGAATTTCTTTCATGATCATTATTGCTGTTGGTTCATGAATGCTATTCTGGGCAAAAACTAGGGCAATAGAATTTGTAACTAAAGTTGTAGAGTTTGTGTTACGCATCTTATCAAGGTGCCTGGAGCTTCCATTGGTTCAGGGGTCAGGAGCCCTCCCGATAGGGTTTTCCTGTTTCGTAGAGCTTTAATCGCTCCTCCAGCTCGGTCTGGTTTCCTTCCTTAGTTCTTTCTATTGCCATGATCTGCCACTTAGCGGCATCCTCAAAGCGCCCCATCTCCGCATAGGCGGCTGCCAGTGTGTTGAGAGCGGGCACCATCCTGTTCTGGGTGATCTGACAACACCGCTCGGCCAGAGCCACAGCTTTCGCTCCATCACGCCACTTAGCCTCAGGATGGGTAGCATGAATCCAGGCCAAGCCATTCATCGCTAATGGGAAATTCTGCGGCAGCTCAAGGACACTGGAGTAATACTTAATAGCCTTAGCAGGCTCTCCTTTACTACGGTACACATCTCCTAATCTGGTCAACACCATCGGATGCTTTGGCATGATAGTAACTACCTGATTATAGTATCTGAGCGCCTCATCCATCTTCCCTTGAATAAATAGGGCATTAGCTAAGTTAAACTTAGCCTCAGTGTAGTCAGCTCTAATCTCTAGCGCTTTTAGGTAATGCTTGATAGCCTCCTCTAGCTTCTTTTGCTCATGCATGACCATCCCCAAATTACTGTAGGCTTCTGCATAATCAGGCTTTAGCTCTAAAGCTCGCTGGTAATTCTCGATGGCTTTTCCCGGATTCCTCTGCGCCTTTGCAATAAGACCTAGACTCAGATAAATACTAGCATCATCAGGCTTGATCAGTAGTGCCTTCTGGAGGTGAGATTTCGCCTCCACGAACTGCCCTTGCCTTTGCATGGTGATTGCTAAGTTCTTGTGGGCACCCACATAGTCAGGGTCGATTTCCAAGGACTTCTGATAATGCTCGACAGCACTCGATATCTTCCCTTGACCTTGCAAAATATTAGCTAGGTTAAAGTATGGCACCGCTTCATCCGGCTTAATTTGAGATGCCTTCTGCAGGTGGGTAATCGCCTCAGTATTTCGCCCGAGTTTTGCAAGCGCATTACCCAGGTTGCTCTGTGCCATATAGCTATCTGGCTTGAACTTTACCACATCCGCATACTGTCTGGCTACTTCATCAAGCCTATTTGATCCCTGAAACACAACCGCTGCATAAAACCTAAGAAATTCGGCCTCGTTGTCTGCTACCTGCTCAACGCGCGGATGCTTGATGGATTGACCACCTATGGGTGACGATCTGACCATACGCGCATGTCGATCCCCTTCGCTATGTGCCGCATCCGCAAGCAACTGGTCAACGGAAACCATCCCTTTATAAATGACGGAAAGCCGTCCTTGTCGATCGATCAGAAAGCTCGATGGCAGTGGCAGCTTTTTATGCAACGGAATATGACGGTTGTGCTCGTTTTGAAAATCCGAGATCAATGAAGAGGATGCCAAGCCTACAGCAAACGGAAATTTACCTTGTGAAGCTTGTCGCGCTGTCCTCATGCCCTTCTGAGCATCTTCCTCAAGCCCTTCAACCGAGAGAGCTAGCACATCAATCCCCTTGTCCTGCAATTCCTTATACCGCTCGGAAAACTCCTTTAGTTCGACCTGGCATGGTGCGCACCAACTCGCCCATAAGTTCACCAGAAGCAGACGGTCATTACCAAGAGGTAATTGGCGTTTCTTACCATCGAATCCAGCATAATCAGATCTCGGCATCGGTAATAACTCGACCAATGGCACCCGTGCCGTTTGGGTGGGCGGCTGTAAATTCTGCGGAGCGCTGGCAAGCACGGTCTCACGCGCTGACTCCCCTGTGTCCTGCACTTTTCCAGAACCTTGCACCAACTGGTAGCGATGATCCACCGCCACATCAGAAAACTGCTCAACTTCACCACCTGGCCAGCGCACAGTTACCTGATCAATGACATCTGCCTCACCAAGCCCAAAGTGAATCCACTTACTCGACTGCGCCAAAAACCCCTCACCAGCGCGGAGCGTCTTGATCAGTGGTTTGTGCTCTCCCTTTCCGCCTAGAACCACCTCCACACGTGCACCGATGGCATCTCGGTTGGTGTTCATGCCATTCCCTTCCAGCCGTAGCATCAGGAAATGATTGCCACGCGGCTGTTCATTACGCATCAGCCGCAGCCGGGGTGCATTGCGGTTCGATATCCACATGTCTAGATCGCCGTCATGATCCCAGTCAACTAAAGCTACCGCCCGGCCGTCATCAGGGAAATCGAGCCCACTAACCGCCGAGATATTGGCAAAGCGCCCGCCACCCTTGGATGCCGCCCCAGTGTTCAGATAACAACAGTTCCGCTCGTGGCTGCTAAACGACCGCCCTTCGCGCATCATTCGGGAAAGATCCGTGCCAGAGCCTCTGCCCGCACTGGCAGCAGCGGTGTTTTCCGGTGTATTTGTCTGCGACACGACCTGTCGCCACCAGAAACTTCACAAATCCCCAGTGTCTTCCGTGGTAATATAGCCATTGGCTACAACCACATCCTCCCATCCATCATTATTTAAATCTACAAAGTTAGTCCCCCACGCCCAGCGTCCCATTTCGATACCCGCTTTGGCACTGTGATCGGCAAAAGTTCCGTCACCCTGGTTTCTCAACAGAGTGTTACCACGCGCAACACGTTGGAACCGTCGTTTTGTTTCAGCTGTGGCATCTGTCTTAAATTGATCCTGGAAAGCAATCCGGTTACCCGCAGACGACCACATGTTAGCAACAAACACATCCATCCATCCGTCGCGGTCATAGTCACCCCAAGATGTAGACATTCCAGTCGCGCTATCCTCGACGTTTACCTCATTTGAAATATCGACAAACCTGCGCCCCGTCTCGCCACTGGCGACATCAGACAAGTCGTTACGATAAAAATGATCGCGACCATAATCGTTAGAAACGTAAAGATCCATGTCTCCATCATTATCAAAATCATCCCAAGATGCGGCTAGGCTATATCGATAGTTATTTACATCCAACCCCACACCCTTGGTGACATTCACAAAGTTCCATGCACCCGCTGCCATAGTTTGGTTTTGGAAAAGAACATTATGCCCACCATCATTTGCATCATGCACGGAAAAACCAGCCGCAGCAGATGGCAATGCAGACCTAGCGTTAGAGCCTAGTTTCGTATTTTTGTAATATAGACAGGCATAAATATCAAGCCGTCCATCCATGTCATAATCCACCGCACTTAATGACATCACATCATCATCACCAGTATTAAGAACATCACGAAGATGAAATTTCCCTTGCCCATCATTTTCTGCAACTACCACCCCACCCAAAATAGCAACCACCAAGTCCTGGTCCTTGTCATTATCAAGATCAACTAGAAGAGCACTACGTGAAGATTGCAACCAGTCTACTCCCCATGACTTTGACGCCTCAGTAGCCGTACCATCCACATTCTGGATAAATAATCGGTTCGGTAGTCCCGTCTCTTGGCAGACATAGAGATCATCCAGCCCATCCCCATTCACATCCCCGAGTGCCAATCCCGGATGAGCACGTAAAACGTCGGATCCCTTATCTTGAATACGTTCGAACCAATGGTTCATCCCAAGCAGAAACTGATCGGCATAGACGGGGTTGCTTCCCAGAATCGACTTCGTACAGTCCGAAAATAATTCCCCACCCGGCTGGTGAGATTCTGTCTGTTCAAACTCCACGACTCGGATCCAGCGTATTTTCGGCTTCACTCCATCCGCACTCGGAAGCCAGCTGATGTCCCACGTCGCGTGCATCTCTATCTTACCAGGAGACTTCGCTTCATCCGGCTTGTTTCCAGAAATACTCACATACTGCCTAGTTAATAGACTGTCAGGAGTTTTGATTACCTTGTAGACCTTGCCCTTGAAACGCAAATCCACTGCGTTCTCAAACGGTGCAACAGCATCACGCATCGCCTCCACCAATCCAGCCACACCACGGTGCTTCAACTCGACCACCCCAGTTTCCTCCAGTGCCGATTTACCCAGATCTAGTATAGGAGCCACACTCGCTGCCCGCTCTATTTTCAGATGTGCGTCATCGATCACCATCGTTAAGTCAGCAGGTCGCAACGGCTCGCAGGCAAAATCATCTGTAACGAGCTTAGATACTTTCTTAACATCGACGCTATCCAGGTTGCCCAGCATGTCCCCAAACACCTTCAACTGCTTTTTAGCCTGGTCTGCAAGCACCTCAGTATCCCATCCATCTTTGGACGGATCATCTATCTCTTTCCACGATCTCCCCTGGTTGACTGGCACCAGAGCTTTTTTCTTAGCTGATCCATCAGTCGATAATGCTCCCCCGTTATGATTACCACTGGCACCACGCGTGCTGGTGAGATGGTGAAGCCCATATAGCACAATCCCAACAATAAAAATCACAACAACTAACCTTAAATTGAGGGAGTGACTACCCCCAGTCTTCTTAGATGAGTTTACAGGTGTTGACGAAGTCGTATTTTTTTTGCTCAACATAGTAATAAAGAAGTCAGCATTGATTCAATGTCCAATAAAATAATAATTTAGATCATTGCTACTCGCAGTCAAGAAATGAGTAACCTACTATAGAAAACCCACTCCTCGGTGAAAGGAGTGGGCTGATAAAAATTTGATATAAATTGAAGTCGTATTACCTACGACGACGGAGTATCAGTGCAAGTCCACCAAGACCGAGTAGGGCTGTGGAAGATGGCTCTGGGACTGCAACAGCCATGTCGAGGTGGAAGAGCATATCTCTACCACTACCGTCAACACTCATTGAGCCATCACCTGTGCCTGGGTCAGACGCAGTAACACCAGATGAGAACATTGAGCCAGTAGCTGAGTCAGCAGAATATGAAAGGTAAGGAATACCACTCCGCCAGCTACCCGTAGTGGAAGCCATTCCTAAATCTATACCATACTCTGTGTTTGCAGATAATGTAATAGGAGCTGCAAATGTGAAAGTTGCCCACGCTGCCGCAGTCTCGCCGTCATTAACAACTCCTGCAGAAATGGAGGTTCCCCAGAAAGAGCTTTGTGTAGCTGTCTCATCAAGTAAAGAACTGAATGCATAGCTTCCAAGAGCCTCTGTAACAGAACCAACGCGTACATTGTAAGTTTTGGTGGTTGTAGCTTGAGTGTTGTCTCCTACGATGAAAGAGAATGAAGTTAATTCAACATCATCAGCTCCCGTGGTGAATCTTTGACCTCTTGTGAGACCTGCACCTGAGGTTTCCGCCCAGAATTTGTGCTTATTTTGTTGAGCCGCGTAGTTATTCTGGTCTGCACCATCGACGGTAGGTGCTAGATTACTAACAGACATCGTCGCCGCATTACCCGTGATGACGAGTGCCGCTGTCGCTGCTGTGATTAATTTAATTTGTTTTTTCATTTTTATTATTATTATTTGGGTTGTGTATAGTATCTTATGTATCTTGAAAACGTCTATCATCTGGCACTCCTAATCTGAGGAAAACCAAGTTTTTAACGTAATTGATCTGCAAGTTATCCAACTCTGTAGCGTGTGTCTACTTTTTTTACAATTGACACCTCACCAGATAATAGGGAGGATGTTATGCATGAATATTCCGCACTTTCTCACCATCAGCGAGCAGGTGGCTGCTTACCTTCGTGAGGAGCTTATCCAAGAGCGTTGGAGTGGCGACATGCCTGGGATGAATTCCCTAGCGGTGGAGCTGGGGGTTAACTCCAAGACGGCTGATGCTGCGCTGAGGCTGCTAGAGAAGGAAGGTCTGCTGGTTCCCCAGGGCGCAGGCAAGAGGCGCAAGATTCTGTTACCAGACCAACTCGCTACCGCTAAGCCCGCGCTAAAGGTGGCGATTCTGGACTACGAGCCGCTTGAGCAGACCGAGGTGTGGGCTGTAGCGATGCGGCAACAATTACTCAGTCAGGGGCACAATGCTTTTTTTACCCAGAAATCACTACTCGAACTCAGAATGGATGTGAACCGCATCGCCGCGCTGGTGAAAAAAACACCGGCGGATGCCTGGGTGATCAAATCTGGCCCGCTTGAGGTGCTGACGTGGTTCTCGCAACAAGAGACACCGGCCTTCGCTTTGTTTGGGCGGCGCAGAGGTTTGCCGATCGCGGGCGTTGGTCCAGATCAGGTGATGGCTGGGTGCACTGCGGCACGACGTCTGATTCAGCGCGGCCACCAGCGTATCGCCGTCATTGTTCGCGAGGATCGGCACGCAGGTGGGGTAGGTAGCCCCGAACGCGCTATTTTTAAGGAAATGGAGGCGCATGGAATACCCACCGGCTCCTATAATCTGCCACGCTGGAAAGATCACTCCGAGGGGCTTCACCAAATGTTAGAAGAGCTATTTCGCTTCACCCCGCCCACGGCGATGATCATCGACGAACCATTTCTATTCCACGCGGTCAAGGAGCACCTCGCCCAACGCGGCATCCTGGCACCGGCGCAGGTCTCGCTCATCTGCGCTGATCCTGATCCCACCTTCGCCTGGTGCGAGCCCTCGGTCGCCCACATCCGCTGGGACAGCCGCCCGGTGGTGAACCGTGTCCTGAGCTGGGTCGAAAACATCGCACAAGGTAAAGATGACCTTAGTCAGACGCTTACTAAAGCGGAGTTCATCGATGGAGGAACCGTTGGAGCTGTGCCCGAATAAAGCAGAGTAGGTAGACCTAGCGGTTTTGCAAACATGAAGATCGCGTGACTGGCGAGAGCTAGCTGGCGAGTGGTGAAAATAATACGCCTATCTTACCTACCCGTTACCTGGGTAAGTTGCTTTTTTTTTTTCAAATTTAGGTGGTTGCAATGTATATACCAATCAGTAAATTGGGATATCCCATGAATTTTATATCTATAAACATGACGTCAGCAAGCCACTATGCGAAGAAGAATGGTTTTGCCCTTATTTCGGCACTGATGATTATGATGTTGCTGATGCTTGTGGCTATGGCGATGTTCTCGCTTTCAAGCACCACCGTGCGCTCCACCTCTAGCGGAACTGGTCTTTCCGAAGCCAGAGCCAACGCCCGCATGGCTCTGATGCTAGCAATAGGTGAACTGCAAAAATGCATGGGTCCAGACCAACGGGTATCAGCCAACGCCGAAATCCTCTCTGACCCTGCCAGCCCCACCTCCACCGTAGATCACCCGCATTGGACTGGGGTATGGAATTCCTGGCAGGCGGGCTCCGCAGGTGTTTCCTCAACCCCTGATTCACGCAGCGAGCACAACACGATTGAGGGAGCCCCTAACAATGGTATGCAGCCCACTTACACCGAAAACCGTAACGATCACTTCCACTCCTGGCTCGTCTCCTTAAACCCCGGTGAGGCAGGCTTGATTTCCTCGCCAAAGGATCTGAACCTCAGTGCCGACCAAACGCCAGACAAAGATTCCGGGGCGGTGCTATTGGTTGGAAAAGGTTCGCTAGGACTGGATAACAAAGAGATGGACTACGTCTCTGCCCGCTTGTTAAATCTACCAACTGGTCGCTATGGATGGTGGATCGGCGACGAAAGCCAGAAGGCTCGGATCATGGACGATACCTATCAGACGTCCAACCCAGCAACCACACTAGCTGAGAGAATTTTCCGCCATTCGGCGCCGGGATCGATGGGCACGACAACGATTACAGGACTCGAAGCTCTGGATGCAACGCAACAAATGCAGCTAGATGCCGTGGTCTCGCGGAAGTCGCTCGATCTGTTAGATGGGGTAACCGGTCGACCGGCGCAGAACTTCCACCACACCACCACCCTGTCCTTCTCCGTGCTCTCCGATGTGCGCGAGGGCGGCCTGAAACGCGACCTGACCACACTGCTAGAGCGACCGCTCAAACGTGATGACATGTACACCGGCTTTACCGCTAATCTGAAACCAGACGCAGACGATTTTGTTCTCTACAAATTTTTGACCAAAGATAGATGGGCGAATCCTGGGCAGCATGAAGAGATGGTTCCCATACATGACCTCGCGGCGTATTACCAGCTATACAATGGTAACCGGTCAACAAAAGAATCCATCTTCACTCTCAAACCCCGTGGTGCCGTCTATAGTTCAAATCAAATCAGTAATGGATTTCAAATTAAAAGCCCTGATTATGGAACGTCGAAGAATGATCCCGCCGCCTTTTTAAGGAACTATGCCAGTTTATATAGTAATCCAATACCGATCAGAGTGCAGTTCCAATTAAGTTACTCTGCCAAACCTATTGTCCCCAAACCAACAGGTCCAGATGCAGATACTCATCAATTAGAACTGGGCATCACTCCTTCATTAACATTTTGGAATCCTACTAACCTGCCGCTTGTGCTTAACTTCGATAGTAATCCGGATCTATATGCCTACATGATGCGGGTGATGACCACACCGCTTACTATCAGATGTATTAAAAACAAGAACACAGGCAACCCTGTCCAAGGTTCAAGACTAGACCTACGGGGAATAGCTCGCGCTAGCACCGGCATCGGCGGTGGCAAGTCTGAAATCTTTAGCATGTATATCTCTGGAAAAAAACCTGTCGTCTTTGAACCTGGAGAAACCAAAGTATTTTCATTCCCTCGGGAGGCTAAAGATAATTATGGTAAAACAGATAGATTTGTTGAAAGACATGAAGCTCAACCAGGCTGGGATGCTTCCGTTTTTTTATCAAATAATAATATCGCAAATGCAGTGAAGTTAAACTTCAAAGATACTGATGAAATAACTGTGGATGTTAAAACAGACGGCAATCCATTCAATGGCGCTGCTTTCCAGATTTTCATGATTCAAGCAAGTAGGCAAACAAGAGCCGCTTCAAGTGCATGGGATTATCGCCACTACACGATCAAAAGCCGCTTTGGCGATGCACGCAACGCAGGACATCAAACCTTTAATAGAGAGTTGATGTCCCAAGGGTTTCCTGGACAAGCGAAGTTCTTTACTACAACGGCGAAAAAGGGAAGAGATATCATCGCCGCCTCAGAGGATCCTGGTGGCAAACAGGGAGCAGCATTCCTTTACGTCAGTCTCATGGCAGGGAGCGAAAGCCATGAAAGCAATAATGTCGGTGTATTTGCTGGTCGGAAGTTTGCCAGCCGCCCTTTCCTACACTCCTCTGCAATCACGCCACAGTTTATCGACGGAGACACTAAGGCTTCATTCTATAATCATGGATGGAATTGGTGGGTTGATGAAGTTAACTCTGCGTTTGAGGCCCCTGTCCAAATCAGCCCAACCAACCAAGGATTCTATGGTGGAGGATACGGAGACGGCTCTGGCAGCACTCATGTAGTACAGCAGGAAATTCCAGTAGTGCCACCAATCTCCATCGCTTCACTTAGCCACGCTCATCTGGGTGGATACAGCCTCGCTTATAAATCCCCTTCAAATGGTTACGAAGGAGTTGTTAATCCCCAAAAAGATGCAAACCAAAGTTATCAACTTCTATCAGCAACTGGAACAGGAGGTCTTTTCCCTCATGTTCTTCAGGCCATCGGTAATTCCTATGCTCATCCTTATATCCCAGCTGATAAAGCATTCACAACGACCAGCCGAACATACACCATGGGAAACACCAAATCCACCACCATCGCGGATCACTCTTACCTGGCTAACAAGGCTATCTGGGATGATTTCTTTTTCTCCTCGATTTCACCTGAGCCAGCTGGTCTGGATGTCTTTGGTAATTCCGGTAGCATCACAGCCAAGGAGCGCGCCGATAAGTTTTTCTTTAGCTCTGAGCTACCGCTGCCCAACCGGCGTATGCAGCCTTATACCAAGAATCTGGACCAGGACGAACTCGATACATTATTCACCGAGGCCACCAAGTTTACAGACGGTCTGGCCGACAAAATAGCAGCTCACTTGATCGTCAAAGGGGGCTTCAACGTCAACACCACCTCGGTGGAGGCGTGGAAGGTATTCTTCTCCAGCCTCAAGGGTAAAGAGGTTTCTTATCTTGACAAAAGTAGTGCTGTTAGTAGCGGCGTCAGTCTTGATAAAGAAAAAGCCGTGGGAACCCCAGTGTCAGCTTTCACTCTGCCCAATGGAAAACCTGAAATTGGTAGCACCGACGACCCGTCCGATTCTCAGCAATGGTTCGGCTGGCGAGACTTGAGCGACAAGGAGATCGAAGAACTTGCCACAGCAATGGTAAAGCAGGTGAAACTGCGCGGTCCATTCCTCTCGCTATCAGAATTTGTCAACCGCAGACTCCAACAAAGCAACGAAGAATTCTCCGTCAAGGGGGCGTTGCAGGCTGCACTGGATGATGTCGACGTATCGATCAATGAAGGATTCCGCAATGACAAGCGTAGCTTTAGTGGCGAGGACACTACTGGCATGAATGCCGAATTTGGGTTAGCACTCGAAGGACCTGTAGCCTACGGCAGTGCGGCATACATCGACCAAGCCGACGTTCTGCGTAACTTCGCTGCCCAGCTCACTCCACGCGGTGATACCTTTGTAGTTCGAGCCTATGGAGATTCGTTAGCTAGCAATGGCAATGTTATCGCGCGCGCTTGGTGCGAGGCCGTCGTTCAACGCGTACCAGAGTATATCGACAGCTCGGATCTTGAACACGTCAAGCAGGCTGACCTCACATCCGCGTCTAACAGAATGTTTGGTCGCAAACTACACATCGTGAGTTTCCGCTGGCTAAACCCTGATGAAGTGTGATCATTATACAACATTGTTCTTCACAGTAACTTCAGCTGAATTAATATACTTCTACAACACCATGATTCTTACTGCACTCAAACGTCTATTCCTACTCGCTAGCCTCGCCCTCACAGTAATCCCGTGCTCAGCCCAAGATAGTGGCAAGGTTGCCTTACAATTTCTTTCTTTACCCAGGCTAGCCTCTCCTGAGCCAATTGAACTGTCCATCGGGGAGGGGAAAACGATCACGGTCGAAATCCCGAGTAACTCATTGTCCAAAGTTTACAATGTCAAACTTCAGAGCAATTGGATTTTCGGTAAATCCACCACCAATAAAAAAGACGAGCCGGTCTTCGATATCTTTGGTCAGGCCAAAGCGTTATCCTCTCCCAAGCAGTTGATACTTCTTATCAGGAAAGGTGAGAAAAAATCTGATGGATTCGAAGTCCTGGTGATCGATAACAGAGTGTCCAAATTCGGTGGTGGTAAATTTCTTTTTATGAATATGGCAAAGATTGACATCGCTGGAATTATTGGAGAACAAAAATTTGTCATCGAGCCGAGCAAATTCACCATCATCAAACCCAAACCGGAGAAACCCGGTGCCAGAGTTTGTCACGTTAGACTTTTTTATAGTAAGAACAACAAAGCAAAGCCATTTTTTTCCTCCAAATGGCCACTCAGTATTGGGTCTCGAGGTCTGATTTTCTTTTACCACGATCCGAAAACTAAACAACTTCGCTACCACTCAATACGCGACTTCCTATAGCATTCTGCGCCAAGCGTTTCACCCCTCTCTTCTGTGTCCGAAAACGTTTCCTCAAACTCGTCAATTGGAGTTTGCTTTCTGGATGATAAGGTAGGACTCACCCAAAGACAACGTGAAATCATCGGCCTCACAGTGAGAGAAAAAGACACAGGAAGTCTCCGCATACCTGGCTACGACTGTCTCAATGACTTCATGAACCTACTCAACCCACAAGATTTAGCCAAAGTCCTCACCAGCTGGCTGCAGGTAAATCAAGGCCGCCTACCTGCCTCGCTAGCACTTGATGGCAAAAGCATAGGAGATGGCAAGATAAAGCAGCGACACTACTCGGTAGCAGGGATTAGGCCCCGTAACGGCAGGACTACCAGCTGCTCAAAGCGCTAGTATGGTTCGTCGGGAGTGAGTCTATCGAGGCGAGAGCTTCGCAGAAATGCGAACCCATGATCGTTACTTCCTGAGCAGCGTCCCCGCTGAGCAAGGCAAGGCATATCAACGATGGGATGAGTGCTTTGGGCTTGCCAGTAAATAAGGAGAAAAGTCCAAATCGTAGCTATCAGTATGCTGTGACACAAGACTTCAAGGAGGAAAAGTGGCTCGTGTGGATTTAGGGAAGGATTACTTGATCGATGAGATTCGGCTTCTGCCGCTGGAGTCAAATAATTTTCAAACCCCGGGTTTGCAGTCTTTTCTCAGTCATGGACGTTGGAATTGTCTAACGATCCCGCGTTCACGGATGTGACATGGCGCCACAAGAGAGGCAGGTCAAACGTGGTCGGTTTACCGGGAGGGTGTGCTGTGATAGTGTCTTATATACCACCATACCGGAGTCGCTAGATTCGCTTTTCCGCCCAAAGTCTATAGGGGCAAAGTAAAGAGGTGAGTGATGCTCTAACTGAGATTCAGGCATATTCAGGAGGAGAGAATGTGGCTCTTGGGAAGTCAGTTAGGGCAAAAGATACAGTCGGGGGATTCCGATGTCTGGGCACCTGCCTGAGTTTGTTACGGATGGTTTCAGTGGTAGGCACCTCCTAATTGAGTATCCTGAATACCTTTTTCTCATTGAGCAGCGAGGCGAGCTGGTGAGGGAACAAAGGCGCTTGCTTGTTCGCAACGATGACAAGATAAGGGTGACGGATTTAGTGCTTAGTTATGAAGGAAGCGGCCTTGGTGTAGTGGGGATTACAAGCTGGAGCTTGCTACTGCTAAGGCGGAGGACGATGCGGAATAGAGCGGTGGCGCAAACTCCGTGATCAAATCGCACGTGATCTTCACGACGACATCGGTAGTAACCTCAGAGGAATTGTTCTACTGAGTCAAATGGGTAGCTTGAAAGGTGCTCGATTCCTTTGCTCGCATTGAGCCAGCTATGGACGGCGTGGAGGATTACTTCCTTAACGTGCGGGAACGCGATATCTTGCATCTATTGGCTGATGGTTTGCTCAAGAAGGAGATCGCCGACTTGCTTGATATCAGCGTGCACACTGTCTCGTCTCACATGCGGCGCGTTTACAGCAAGCTGCATTTAAACACCAACACCGGAGCAGTCTCCAAGGCTCTGCGAGAGGGCATTATTTAAGGGTAGGACGGTCTATCTTGTTGCGGCCTTTACTGGAGTGGGACGCACTGAACTAGCTAAACTCCAATAGCGAGATATTGCTTTTAAAGTTTGATTTATATTCTTTGAGCTTCGACTACCAAGAATAAGAAAAATACCACTCTAGCTATCCATGAATCAGTGCTGATTCGTCCGCGATTGGCGTGCTTTACATTAGGCTGTAAAATAACTAATCCCAAGTAATAGAGCAAATAAGACAATTGACGGAGTGGTATAATAGACGTCCGGTATCTGGACAAACAATCAAGGCTTCTCTCAGAAATAAAAGCTCATTAACTGACTAAATGATGCTCTAGTATTTCCACCCACCTCCGAGTGCCTGAATGAGTTGCACTGTCGCTAACTGATGGGCCGAGCGAGTTTGCACTAAGGCACGCTGCTCGATGAGGAGCTGGCGCTGGGCATCGATGACTTCGAAAAAGCTCACTAAGCCAGTATCGTAACGCAGCTTAATCAGACGAGATGCCTCCTGGGCGGCATCGGCAGATTTTTTCTGAGCGATGATCGCATGATTCAGATTGTAGATACCTGACAGGGCATTCTCAACATCTCTCACGGCGACGAGCACCGTTTGACGATGCAACTCTAAGTTTTCCCTGTAAAACGCTTTGGCCCGAGTCACATCATTTTTACGACGGCCCGCGGTGATCACAGGGAAAGAAACAGACGGCCCAATGTTCCAGAGCTGGCTACTTTTGTTAAATAAATCTGATGCGCTGAGTGCCGCGTATCCGCCGGCAGCATTGAGTGTCACACGAGGCAGGTATTTCCCTATCGTGACACCGATCGCTTCGCTCGCAGCGGCGAGGCGGCGTTCACTTGCTAGTACATCAGCCCGGCGACGCAGAAGGTCTGAAGGAACGCCTGAAGGAACCGCTGGTGTTCTAGGAATAGACGCTCTAACTAGGCGGAACGTGCTTGGATTCTCTCCCACTAAAACACCAATCGCATTTTCTAACTCATCTCTGCGTTGCTTGAGACGGTGGATCTCTGCTCTTACCGTTTCGGTCTGACTGGTGGCACGTGAAGAATCAATTGCCGTGGTGCTACCTGCATTCACGCGAGCCTGAACTAGGGTCTCGTTCTCCTTACGCAGCTCAAGCGCTTCACTGAGTAAGCGGATTTCGTCATCCAATGATCTGAGGCTGATATAGTTTCTAGTTACCTCCGCCCTTGTAGAAAGGACGGCGAACTCGTAGTCAGCAGCTGTGGCTTCCGCCAATGCATATTCTTGAGAAATTCCCCTGCGGATACGTCCCCAGAAGTCAATTTCGTAACTGAGATTCAACGACGAATTATACCTCTCGAAGGCTCCCCCTAATGGCGGGAATCGATCGTTTCCAGATTCGTTCTCTCGGCTATATAGTGAATTTGCCGAGAGGCCAGGTAAAATATCAGCCCGCTTGATCCTGAGCATCGCACGCGATTGATCCAGACGAGCCAGCGCAATACGCGCATTAGGGCTGTTCTTTTCAGCGCTAACTAGAAGGTCATTTAACTTACTATCCAAGAATAATGTCCACCAAGAACCGACTGCAGGCGTCTTACTGAGGCCAACCGTTTTATAAGTAGCCGCTGGGTTTCCAGACGGAGGCTTGTAATCAGGCCCAACGACTGAGCAACCAGCAAGGGCTAGCAAGGGGAGTAGTGGGAAGATTAAATATGCTTTCATAATGAGACTTTTAAAATGGGTTACAGGTTTACGCATCTGCGGGTTGTGGTTCGGTTACGACCGAGGGTTTACTGAGTGAAAAGACCATGCTCAGCACCGTAGGAACGAGGAACATGGTAAAAATGGTTGAGACAACTAGACCTCCTACAACGACAGCTCCAAGACCACGATACAGCTCCGATCCAGAGCCCGGCAGAAGAACGAGGGGCAGCATCCCGCCTACCGAAGTTAGAGTCGACATCAAGATCGGGCGCACCCGTGAAGTGACGGATTCTTTGATCGCATCATTCGTATCACGGCCTGGATCTGCCTTGAGAAAGTTAATCGTCTGGTGAACGATAAGGATTGCATTATTGACTACCACTCCAGCTAAGATCACAAAGCCAAGGATGGTGAGGACATCCATATTTTGCACCGGCATGTAGGGGTCAGCGACACTCCACTTGTGCACCAGCGACAAGCCGAGCAAACCTCCCACCGTAGCCAGTGGCACAGAGAGAATAATCACTAAGGGATAACTCCAGCTTTGGAAAAGAACCACCATCAGAAGATAGACGACGAAGAGGGCTAGGAACAGGCTACTAGTGATAAATCCAAAGAAGCTACCGTCACCTAATAGCGCTTCTTTGATTTCATTTAATGCATCAGAAGATCCTGCAATTTCTACCTGTACTCCTGGAGCGACTCCTCCTTGTTCCTTGAGCGCTGCAATGAGCTGTTCTACCTGACGAACCGCATCTTCCAATGCCATCCCTCTAGGAGCGGTCACTTCAAGTGTCACAGCGCGCAATCGATCCACATGGCGAATGGCATCTGGACCACGGACATTCTCCAACGAAGCGATCGAGCGCAGATCCACGATACTTCCCTCAGGGGTCGCAATCGGGGTATCAAGCAAGGCCTCCAGCGGGCGGCCTTCTAGTGCCCCCTCGGTGATGATTTTCATGTCCTTCAGTTCACCGTTTTTTTCGTAGTCGCGGAATAGCAAAATCCCTTCACCCGATGCCTGCACCGCAAGGCCGAGGTCGGTTCTACTCATTCCGACCTCAAGTAAACGTTCATCGTGAGGAACGATTCGCAGTTCATCTAGTGGCTGAGAAAAGTTCGCCGGTTGTGGCTGAGTTTTCCCTGGTCCAAATGACCCCATAAACATCCCGAAGAGCTGGCCAGCGGTCTGGTTGACAGCATCGAGATCGGTTCCTTTGATATCCACCTTAATTGCTGTTCCTGTGGTGCCTGCAACACGGAAAAGAGGCATTTGGAAAGCAAACGCAAAGGTATCTGGAGCGGCATTTCCAGAGGTCGCATGGTTGAATAATGGAATCCCATCAACCACCCGCTTTTTGTCATTAGAAATAGCAACTTGGAACATCCGTCCCTCAAAAGAAACGAGGAAATAATGATCCAACTTCGGAGGCAACACCGTTGGCTCAGCTCCTGCCATAGCCGGGACCTTGTAACGTTTATCCACGCCCTCTGAATACTCACCATCACGCTGGACAGCTTCCAGAGCAAACTTGTCATTAGTCGCCTCCCAGGCAGGGGCCACCCGATCTTCGATCCTGTCACCCATGTCTGACAACTGATCCAGGTTATATCCTGGCGGTGGGAACAGCAGACCGAGGATTAAATTACGGTTTCCACTCGGCAAGTAGTCCAGTGGAGGAAGTAAAGTCTTCACCCCTAGCACCGTGAGCAGAAGAAAGACGATGACTACGGCAATCCGCCTGACCCAGCCATCAATCACCCATCCAACGGTGTTCCCAATGATCGAGGGAAGGTTGTTAAACAGCCAAGCTAGCGGACGGAGCGGGGCGCCTATTACTTTGAAAAACTTACCTCCAAAGAAGCGATCAAAGGCACTGTCTCCGCTTTTACTTGGTGGCTTGAGAAAACGACCTGCGGCGGTCGGGATCAAGGTGATCGATACAATCATCGAAATACCGACAGAAATCATGATGGCTAGTGCGATGTCTCTAAATAACTGGCCTGCGGTTTCTTGAATCATCAAGATCGGCGCAAAGACGATCAGCGTGGTCATCGTCGAGGCCACCACCGCGCCGGCGACCTCCTTGGTCCCGTCATAGGCCGCCTGCAGTGGCGGCTTTTTAAACTCCAAATGACGATAGATGTTTTCGATCACCACAATCGCATTATCCACCACCATCCCAACGGCGAACGCAAGTCCTGCTAGAGAAATGATGTTAATCGAACGACCGAGGGCGACCAGCACCACTAACGATGCGATCACCGAGACGGGGATCGCTATCGCAATAATACCGACGGTTCTCAGAGAACGCAGGAAGAATAACAGCGTCATAGTAGCAAGAATACTTCCTACAAATATATTATTCTTCACCAGATCAATCGCATCTTCAACGTAAGTGGTGGAATCATAAGTCTGAACCAATTCCAGTTTACCATTTAAGCCAAGATCTCTCGCTTCCTGATCAAGTAATCCACCGGGAGCATTTAATGTGGCAACCTCTGTCTGGAGCAGCTCCATGGTTTCCAGCAAATTGGCTCCACGCGACAGCTGAAAGTTAAAGAACGGCATTCTTACACCGCGAGCGCGAACCCACGATGTTGGCTCTTTGTAAGCACTTTTAATGGTTGCGATATCTCGCAAATAAACCGCCCCACGCTCTGAGCGCTGGACAACCATTTCCCCGATGCTTTCAGGGCTCTCGAAACGACCAGTCGCACGAACCCTGATATCACGTTTACCATCCGCAAGACGTCCGCCTGAGAAGTTTGCATTGGCTGCCGTGATCGATTGTCGCAACGAAGCATAGGTAATCCCACGCTGAGCCATCGCCGTTGGATTAATGATGATATGAAGCTCCGACTGAACGGCTCCTCGAATCCCCACCTGTGATATTCCCTCAATCCGCTCAAATCGTGGACGAATCCTGCGTTCCATTAAATCATACAAGGTTTCTGCTTTGAAATCCGGATCGCTCGATGCCAGCCCTATCCAGGCAATGTAATCGACCGATTCAATATCAACGGGTTCAACCTTCGGCTGCACGACGCCATCAGGATACCCCGGAACTTCATCTAGTTTCTGTAAAACATCAGCTGTCGCTCCTTCAATGTCTGTGCCGGTCTCAAATTCTAGACGGATAGAGCCCTGCCCTGCTGCACTAGTTGAGGTGATCGAAATCAGCCCACTCACCTCCCCTAGCACCTTCTCTTGTTCTTCCACGATATCTGACTCAACCTCTTCCGCAGAGGCTGACTCCCAGTTTGTGGTGACAGATACCACCACGGAAGAGACCTCTGGAGTCATCCGAACTGGCACCAAGGTGACGGCTAAAATTCCTGCAAAAACTGCCAGCAATGTCGCGACGGCGACGGTAATAGGTTGCGAAATAGCAAGTCCAATAAGTCCTTTTTTCATAATCAATGAGGTGTGGTAAAATTACTTTTTAGCAGCTTCCTGAACCATCAGGGGCTGAAATGGGAATAGACGTTCATTCCCTTCGACGATGACTTGGTCACCTTCTTTTAAATCCTTACTGCGGATGAATACATACCCATCAGTTTTATAGAGCACTTCAACCTCGATACGTTTAGCAACAGGCAGCGGAGAATCGGGTGACTTGTGAGGCACGAACACTCCTGGTCCAGAATAACTCTGAACCACTGCATTCACCGGCACCATGAGCTGCTCGATCTCATCGGTCACGGGTAGCTCAGCGCTCACAGAAAGTCCCGGAACTAGCTCATTATCTGGATCGGGAAGCATCGCGATCATCTGTACCGTTCGGGAACTCCTGTCCGCGTCTGGAATAGGAATCAGTTTGGTGGCCATTACCATTTTTCCAGTTGCAGTTAGCTTTACAGGGATATTTTTACTGCCATCCACTGAGGCAAAGCGCTCTGGAACCTGAAGCCATGCTTCGATCTCACCTACTGAGAGTAGAGTAACAACCGGTGATCCAGGAATCACCCATTCTCCGATTTCGATATGGCTTGCTACCACCCGACCGGCGAAGGGAGCTAGGATTTCTAAATCTTCTCGCCTCACTTTGATCAAATCGACACGTGCTTCCATCACACCTAGCGATTCTGCTGCCGCTGATGCCAATGCATCAGCAACATGCACACCACGTCGAGCATCAAGGACTTCGCTTTCGGAAAGGGCTCTTTGGGCATAGAGCTGCTCTTTCATTTTCAGGTCCGAGCTCGCACGTGTTTTCTCCGCCTCGCGCTGAGTGACCACGGCTCGTGCCTCTGTGACCGCGGCTTTGGCTTCAACAACCTGAGCCTCTAAGCGCCGTGGATCAATCTTTGCGATAGTCGCTCCCATTTTCACCAGATCACCTTCTTGAACAAGAACCTCCAGGACCGCCCCAGCCTCGCGGGCAGCCAGCTTAGATCGAGATTTTGCCCGCAACGTTCCGATCACTCGTTGTGTCTGTTGAGATAATTTTTTCTCAACCTTGCTGAGAATCACATTGGCAGGAGGCATCCCAGCTGGCGCAGCTGCTGCCGGATCCGAAGCAGTCTCAGCGTTCGAAAGCGCATTAATCCCCCACCAGCTCAGTAAGAGAACAACGGCAGCGAGACCAATAAAAACAAGAGGGCTAGCGGCCCCGCGAAGATGTATAGTAGATAGTTTCATAAAAATAGTAGTGATTCAGGGTTGATAATTTATTTTACTAGTTAGTCCAGTATTAGAGCACGCCTAGGTCGGTTCCGATCAGACGGCCTATACTCACAGGCAGAGAATAAAGAGGGGCTGGGTCATTGGTGATTCGAGCTCTGGTGATCGCTCCTTCCACTAAGGTGAAGACATCGAGAGCTACGGCATTAATATCATCGATTTCAACAAGCCCTGCTTCGGAAGCTTCGCGCAATGCACTGCCGATATAGTTTTGATGAAGGTCTAAGATCTCAACAATTTTTATCGCAAGTTCTGGCTCCAAAGTAGAAATTTCAGACCCCACATTATAAAAGGGACAACCCAGTATTCTGCCATGATTTTCAAGGTCTTCCATGATGTGGTCCATCCCACACTTCAGCCATTTACGGATCCGATCGAGTGGTTTTTCCGATGGGGAGAAGGCAGTATCCATCCACGGTCTTCCCTGGGTTTCCCAAAGATGCTCGAATGCCTCAATCGCAAGATCTGACTTCGTTTTATAGAAGTGATAAAACGATCCCTTTTTCACCCCCGCACGTGCGCACAGAGCATCAATCGTCACCGCTCCATAGCTGTGCTCAAGCATCAATTCACTCAGTGCTACTTTTAGTTTTTCAGGTGTGTTTGAAGTGCGACCCATGCAATGATTAATACTTGACTAATTAGTCAAGTAAAGGGAAATAATGAACTTTTTCATTATTTGCGATACTCTGCCGTTCTTCACTGTCTTTATCGGTGATCACGTCAGCTAAAATCACCCCCCTATCTTTGATTCTTGTGGCTTGTGTCGCACTCACCGTTGAACTAAGGTTGCGTTCTTATGAATCCTTATTTTGAAAAGCTTGGTCGCAAGGTGCTGGAACGTTGGCGGGAGCAGAATTTTTCGCTCGAAGTGTTCCCGGAACTTGCTCGGATCGCTATGGATGAAACTCCACCCTCTGAGAATGTGGATCTCGAGGAGATGATTCACGAGTTCCTCACCAACGACGATCAACCTCTTCAAGGGCACTCTGGGTTCGGGCAACCCGAATTAGTCGCCTTTAATGATTCGCGGTTTTATATTCAGATCTTGTTCTGGATGGAAGGAACCACGGATATCCATCAACACGAGTTTTCCGGAGCGTTCCATGTCATGCGGGGATCGAGTGTTCATTCAGAATTCGACTTCGTGGGAGCACATTCAGTCACTCCACACATCCGCACCGGTGAGCTCCGACTGAAGCAGATCGAGCTGCTCGAAACTGGCCGCACCGTCCCTATTATCTCTGGCCGGGAATGCATCCACTCGCTGTTCCATCTCGATACGCCCTCCGTCACCGTGGTAGTCCGCACCCATCACGATCCCGGAACAGGACCACAGTATAATTACCTTCCTCCCCACATCGCGATCGACCCAATTCATGCGGATTCACTAACGATGCGGCGCAAGCAACTGCTCGACGTGCTCGAAAATCTAGACCATCCCAGCTATGCGCTACAAGTGAATGAAATGATAGAGAGTCTAGATTTTGAGCGGGGCTTCCACACACTACATCACGCTATGGACCGCCTTCAGGTTCTCGGAGAGTGGGAATCTGTTCTGGCGATATTTCAGGAAAAACACGGCAACCTCGCGAAGGGAGTGCCCGCTACTCTGGCAGAAAACCTTCGCCGCGAAACCATCTCCCAGATGCGCTACCACATTGACAACCCAGAGCATCGCTTTTTCCTAGCGCTGCTCATGAACGTCCAGAATAGCAAAGACATCCAGGCACTCATCACCGAGCGATATCCAGACCAATCACCGAACGAAACGATCCTCAGATGGGCGGAAGAACTGATTGAGCCAACCGACTTTGGCCTCACTCTTCTCGATGCCGCTTTTCCTGAAACGATCGAAGTCGATATCGATACGCAGTTTGATTTGCTTATCGACACTCTGAAAAATGCGCTTAACGAGAGCCCTGAAAACAACACCACCACAGCAGAATACTCCGAGATCCATGCAGTTCTGACCAGCTCGTGCCTGCGACCTCTGTTTTGCTAAACAACCATAGCTCAAACCAATCTTCTCATCAACTAAGCGGAATGAAACTATCTATCTCCTCCACTCAACGGTTCACAGTTTTTGTTTCTCAGCGCGTTCGGCAGGCATGCTCTCGGTTAGGTAAGCGACTGGTTGGCTCGCGCCGACTTAAAAGGTGGTTTTACGCACCCGTTGAGATCGAGCTGCCGGCTGAAATCGAGACCTCAAACGTCATCGAAACCCCGACAGAAATCAAGGCCCCAGCCGAAATAAAAGCTCCCGCCAAAATCGAAACCCCAGCCGAGAAATACCGGCAATTCAACGAGAATTATTTTGCTGATCTGCATGAGCAGGAGCGGATGTTGGCCGATGAGCCCCGCATGGCATTTTATCACGACGCCATCAGCCGGCACATCAAGCCGGGTGATCGCGTGATCGATCTGGGCACCGGAACAGGCATTCTGGCGGCGTTTGCTTCGCGCCAAGGCGCTGCTCATGTCTATGCGATTGATCACTCCTCGATCCTCGATCACGCCATGCAGCTAGGGGCGGAAAATGGGATCGAGAACGTCGACTACGAAGGCGTGCACAGTACCAAGTTTTACCTCAACGATCCGGTGGACGTGATTCTACACGAGCAGATTGGAGACTTTTTATTCGATGAGGCAATGGTGCCCAACGTCTGCGATCTGCGCGATCGCCTGCTCAAACCAGGCGGACTGATTTTACCGAGTCAGTTTGAGTTATTTTGTGAGCCAATAACGCTGCATGACGACCGGCGCGTACCCTACATCTGGGAACTCAACGACGTACACGGCTTTGATTTTACCAGCATGGAGCGAAGTCGCCCTGAAGATCCTGAATACTACCGTATGGCAAGCTGTGATCTGGGTGTGGTGAAACAATTTTTGGGTGAACCGGCTCCGATGGTCGAAGTGGATCTACACACCATCACCGAGACGTCGCTACCCTTGACGGTGGCATTCACACGGAAAGTGACTCAGGCCGGCCTGATCGATGGCCTCGTTGTCTTCATGAAAGCCAAGGTGGATGACGATCTGGTGCTTAGTTCAAGTCCGCTAGATCCGGGCCGGGCACCGCACTGGGGGTTTAGAATTCTACGCTTGGACCAAAGCCACGCCGAGATCGGTGATGAGCTGGATGTGTCCCTAACCGTCAAAGACTGGGCTGACCCCGACACCTGGATATGGACCTGCGAAAAGTACCCTGCTTAGAAATGTGGGCAGTTCGTCATTATCGAAAATTAATGTCACAAAGGTGGGAGGAGCGGCCAATGAATAGAAGAGTGATGCATGCGGTCCCTCAAAGTCGTCCCACCCAAAAAGAAAATTCGTTACAATGACTGATTCCGAATAGATAATCTAACCTACAACTCAACAGAACCGAAAAATACTGATCCTATGAAACCATCTTCTACTAATAAATCCCTCCTCACCACCATCATCACGAAACACACAAACCCCACGGCACTGCTCGCTTTTACAGCATCCATGCTGCTATCTGGATTCACTGCCCATGCAATACCAGTACCAGTAACAAAACCCATCCGGGCCCAAGAAAAGCCGCTGATAACACGCGTGCATAATGCCGACAAAGTATTCGTCGCCGAGCTCGTCAACCGGAAACTACTCAAGGGTGACTGGTGTCATGCCGACTTGAAGGTGATCAAGGCCATCAAGGGCGTTAAATTGGGTGAACTCATTCCGGTTGTCTGGCGGCCGAAGATTGCCAGCTACGACGCCAAGGAAAATCAACTAGGACTCGCCGTGCTGAAACCCTTACATGAGAAACGTTACTGGCTAAGTTCGGATACGTTTATGGACAAAACATTAGCCGAGCAGGCGGCAAACACGTTAGGAAGCAGTGAAGGCTTTGTCCGGGAATACGAGGAAGACGCCAGTCTGACCAAGGCCCAAGAGAAAATAATTACCGAACTAGCCCAAAAACGCGGGATCAAGAAAATCGCGAAAATCAGTACCTATTATCGTCGCCCAACATCCTATCGCGGCATCTCCGTCTATGGAGTCGACCAAGTCAAGGGACGCGAGATCTTGCATCCAGTCCTATCTGTCTCCTATAAGGATTGGATCGGAGCTAGCAGAGGCCCAAAGAAAGACGACCTTCAAATCGGTGATTTCTGGGCCGCAAAACCGATGATCCGGAAAACAACCATCCTGATGGTCGGGAAAAAAGAATACCGGGTCGGAAGGCCCCATGGGCTGACTGTCGAGCAGTGCGAATCCATCCTCAAGCGGCTCCAAACCGGAAAATACACCATGGCCGCTGGCAAGAATGGTGACCACCTCAAGGGGGTCGACTGGAATAGCCCCAAGTCATTCAGCAAGTTTGGTGACAACATCAACGTTTCGTTCAGCGCGCGAGGTGGAGACGGATGGTACTCCCTGAAAATCAAACTCACCGGAGACAAGCTCCTGATCAACGAAGTCATGCTCGCCATGCCTTAATCATTTGAAGTCAGGAGATAATTCTGCTATTCCGAGGGACTTTCAAAGTCTAGTGCTGGAGGAGGAGAAATAGATTACCAGTCTCCACGTTTGAGGGTAAGATCCTGCCCGAAAGGTCCTTCGCCAGTCCAGCCGTCGCCATCACGGGTCAATATAGCTGGCCTTATCTTCCCAGAGTCGACTACGAGAGTGCCGTCTTTGACTATTTCCCAGGTAGCCTTCCAATCTTTGCCTACTACTTCAAATCTGCCGCCCGGATGGGCGATCCTACGAGAGGCTACACCGTTGGAGGAATGATCCCAATTACCGACAAAGCCATCAACTTTTTTCTTCGAAATCCTTTTAGGCTCGGGCGAGAGCAACCCAATCCACGCGTCTAGATCTGCTGCGCGTTCCGCCTGAGCGAGAAGACGCGGCTTAAGTTGGGCGTCGGAGGTTTCGGTGGCGGATTTTTCAAGGCGGGCCGCATAGGCATCGCGGATTACTATGATAGCTGAGCGATAGGCTTCATCGATCGCCTCCTCTCTGGAGCTGGGCTGTCGAGTGAGATCTTTATCGCGCTTCTTACGGGCATCGAGAATCAGGCCGATGGCGCGTGTGCGTAGTAATTGGTCTCCTGGTGAAAGGTCAACAGCTACCTTAGGTTCGGGGTCAGGTTCGGTAACCACCACCGGAGGAACGTCTGGCTTATCGCGCAGCTCAACATCAACGATATCGGGTTCAGGCATTGGGGGGGGCTCAACACGAATGGGCTTTTTGGTTACTGACCCGAAATCTGGCTTTACCTCCGGAATAGGATCGAGATTGGGATCGAAATTGGTACTTACCCCGGTCTCTTCGGCATCCGCGATATCATCATTCATTTGCTCTTCCTTTTCACCCGTGAGCCGGAAGATGAAAAAGAGGGCGACGAGCAGAATCAAGATGATGGCGACTTTACCACCAATACCCTCGGCTTTAGCCTTAACCGGTAGTGCTCTGGGTTGAAACGGCGCGGCGCTAGAAGTGACTAGCACCTTTTGCTTTGCAGTGCACCATTTTTCGAGGGCGGAGCCCATCTCAGCGACAGTTGCGTAGCGCTCAGAAGGAGTAATGTGGGTAGCCTTGCGCCAAATCGCATCGAGGTGGAGATTAAGCGACGGCTCAGTAGGTGGCGCTATAATCCCAGCAGGATCGATGCCGGTTAGCAATTGGTGAAGAATGACGCCGACCGAGTAGATGTCGGCCAGCTGTCCGGCTTGCTCAGGGTCCTGAAAAACCTCCGGCGCGGTATAGCCGGGTGTGCCCATGAAGAGGCCGGGTTGATCGGAGTCGCTAGCGTGGGCAAGACCAAAATCTGCGACCTTTGGCTCGGCCTTCAGATTGAGTAGAATATTGGCTGGTTTGATGTCGCGGTGGACGATCCCATGCTCATGAGCATGGGCCAGTCCGTTACAGATGCCATTGATAATATTGGCTGCCTGTATTGGCTCGATCGAATGGTTCCAGGACGCTTCGTGAAGCGACCCCCCTTCGACATACTCCATAACGATGTAAGGCATCCCATCGATGTTACCGTAGTCGAACACGCCGAGGAGATTTGTATGGTTGAGCCGGGCCATCGCCTTGGCCTCGGTAGTGAACGATTCTATAAATTCGGTGTCTTCACCGTATTCATAGAGCAGCACTTTGATGGCGACCTCGCGATCCAGTGAGAGTTGCCGGCCACGGTAAACCGCGCCCATACCGCCTTGCGCGATAAAGGAGTCAATCCCGTATTGTGGGAGAAGCTCGGCCAGATGCTCTGGGCTAGGTGCTTGGGGTGCGTTATCGCTCATTAAATTAGGATAATTACATTAATATAAGGAAATTAGACATATAAACATATAGATATCTATTACAAAACTAAAAAATAGTTATCAGGAAATAGTTGAGGAACCTGTTGCCTCATAAATAGAGCACACCGAAGCTCTTTGTAATACTCTGTAGCGTT
>CAWVXI010000020.1:0-53726 GCA_963934155.1 uncultured Verrucomicrobiales bacterium
TATTAGTTATTGGAGCTGTTCTTGCTTTCCAATCTAGCTTGGGGCAGAAAGTTTTGCTAAAGGAAGATTTTAATGGTTCAGGTGGGGTAGGAGGGTTACTTGTTCGGAATAAAAATATAGAGCTGGTAAAAGGCATTGGACCAGATGGGTCAAATGCGATCAAAGTTTCCTATGTTGGTAGCAGCAGAGGGAGTGAGCGCGTCACCGTTCGTTTTGCGCTGAGTAAAAAAGTGACAGAGGCAACTCTTTCCTTCGATGTGATGTTCGAAGAAGGTTTTCAATGGGTAAAGGGGGGGAAGCTACATGGTCTTGGGCCAGAGAATGGGGTCACTGGTGGTAAGGCAAGGCGTCCCGATACATGGAGCGCTCGGATGATGTTTCAAGAACGTGGTAAACTTGGCTACTACATTTATGACCAAGATCCTAAAAAGAAATGGGGCTTATCAAAGACTGGAGGTCGAGCCTTTCGGGCTGAAACTTGGCATAAAGTTGTCTATAAAGTTCGGCTGAATGACCTAGGAAAGGAAAATGGATGGGTGGATGTGGAAGTAGATGGGAAAAAAATTGTCTCATCAAAAACGATTAAATACCGTGGCGTAGATGGAGAAAGAACCCTTATTAGCCACTTCTTATTTAATACTTTCCACGGAGGCCATGACACTAGCTGGGCTCCCAAGATGAGGAACGGCAAAGGGTTTACAACCGTCTTTGGCTATTATGACAACATCAAAGTGACCGAGGGTATAGATTAGTTGTGAACGGTAATCTGCGCGTAATAAGTGGAGTGAAGGCTTTCGCCGGGAATAACCTACACCTATTTAGGTTAAAGTTGCTGGGCGTTTTTACCTTCTTCGATGAGGTTCCAAAAGTGTTTGGATTTGCTAAGTTCTTCGTCTTCGCCAACGGGTAGCTTGGTGCGGAAGAGGAGGTCAGAAAAAGTGTTCTTGTGAAGCACGCGGTGGACGATGACGTTCTCTTCCACGACCTCGAAATACACGCGGTAGTCGTCCGCACGGAAGCGGAACAAGCTGGTGCCAGCTCGTTCTATTTTACCAAAGCTTTCGCCGTCGATATCTTGAAGCGTGTCCTGGGTGACCTTAAAGGCATCTAGGAGGTCTAGCTGCTCGAGGGTGTCTAGGCGGGAGATTTCTCCAGCACTTATTTCGTTAAATACTATTTGTAGCACGGGGGGATTATAGAGTGTGCTGGTGGGAATGCGAAGCTTTAAATGGCTGAAAATTTGCTGAGGATAAGAAAGCGACGTTTCTTTCCGCTAGTGCTGAGGGGATATTGTCTCGGACGCGGGGGGAGGCAGGGTGTGTTTTCTAATATGTTGGAGTTGGCTACCTAGGTCAGGAGGTCATCGCGTAATTACTTGCTCCAGAGGAAAGATTCCTTGGTGGAAATGATTTGTCCGCCGAAGATGAGCTCTGCACGCCAGGCAAGAATCCTGCCACCTGTGGCGTAATTTTGACCAATGTTGTTGAATGCCCACTTGCCTTGCTTGGTTCCAAAGGGATAGCTTTTTGAGGTAGTTTTAATTTTATTACCGGTGGAGGCTCGCTTGTAGCGGAAGACGAGCTGGATGGTTCTGTTTAGGTGATTAGTTTTTAATTTTTCTTGGTTAAGTAGGTTCCAGCTGAGGGTGTAGTATTGACCGATACGCTGTTTATGCTCTGCTATAGTGACTGCGCCGTAGAGGCGTTTTTGCTGATCACCGCGAACCATGGCGGCGTCACTATCTTCTATTTTTATTGAGCGGAGGGTGAATTTGTCCACAGAAAGGTGTTGATTTTCTGTGGAGCATCCGATGACACTCAAGCTAGTAAAGAGAATGATAAAAAATCGTTTTGAGAATCGTTTTAACATGCCTTATTGAGGCATCTATTTCGCAGCTTGCCAATCCTGAATCTGTTTATGATGTAAATTTCTATTCACAAAGTGGCCAGAATTGATACAACTAGTTTAGAAAATATGGTAGAGAACCCAATCATTAAAGAAATTCTAGAGAAGCTTAATCATTTTATCAAGCGCAAGGGGCTGAGGCGAACTCCGCAGAGAGATGAGATAGTGGCGTTAATCTTTAGTAAGGATGAGCATTTTACGGCGGATGAGCTCTATGATCGAATCCGGAAGAATAATTCATCCGCATCAAGGGCGACTCTATATAGAACGCTGGGTCTGCTGGAGGAGGCGGGATTGCTGCATGAGATAGACCTGGGGGGGGGGCAGAAGACTTATGATCCAAATTTCGTGGACGCGCCATCGCATAATCATTTGATTTGTATTGACTGCGGGAAGGTAGTGGAATTTGAGGATGATAATATAGAGATTTTAAATGACTGTATTACTAGGAGGATGGGATTTCGCCCGGCGAAGCAGTCCATTAGGATAGAGGCCTGCTGCAACACACTGCGTGTTAAAGGTGTGTGTAAGGATTTACTTCAAGCGAGACTGACGAGTAAAAAATTCCATAAGAAATGATGTGATTATTGTGAGTGTTTCTAAGGTAAAGCGACAAAATAGTGATGTCGAAATCGCTTATGAAGTGTCTGGTGAAGGATATCCACTTGCGTTTGTGCATGGGCTGGGAGCTGGCAGGACGCAGACGACTACGTCGCTGACTTCATTACGAGATACGATGCTGATCGCGCCTGATATGTTAGGCCATGGAGATTCTATCTCGGGGGATACTGCTTCAGGTGCTGAAATGAGTTTCGATCAGTGCGCGGATGATGTGATTGCTATTTTGGATCACCTGGGGATCGAGAAGTCTAATATTGGTGGTTTATCTATGGGTTCTGGCGTCGCTCTCAATATCGCTTTGCGATACCCGCAGCGTGTTAATAAACTCATTTTGCTGAGACCATCGTGGTTGTGTCAGCCGCGACCCGCGCATTTGGCTCTGGTCGCTTACATGGGGAAATGGTTAGAGGAGGGCGGGGCGGATGTCGCTGAGCAGGAGCTTCTGTCTCATTCAGACTACATCGCACTTCTTGCTGAAGTTCCGAAGGTGGCGGAGTCTATCCGTGGTCTATTGAAGAGGCCGGATTATTTTTCTCATACGTCAGTGCTGTATAAGATGTGGGAGGATGCGCCATTTAGCTCGCTAGGGGATTTATCAAGGGTGACTCAGGAGGCTCTGGTTCTATATACAACGCGTGATAATCTACATCCTATTTCGGTGGCAGAGTGTATTGCAAGTGCGCTGCCAAAGCTTCAGGGAATGCAGGAACTACCGCCACGCTATGATCAGCCAGAGGAGTATACTGTTGCTCTGAATGAGGTGTTGAATGCCTTCTTATCAGCGATGACATCTCACCACTTAGAGGAGTAACTTGCCTGAAGTGCGGATCTGGCTTCTGCCTCGTAGATGATTCCCCCCGTCTTTTCAGTGAATAGGGCGTGGGTATCAAATTTCTTAGAGCGCATCATTTGGTCGATTAGATCCTCTGCCGAGATACACATTCGGCCCGAGTGCTCAATGAGTGAAAACTGTAAATTATCCACACCATGGTAGGCTCGATAGACCAATTCGGTGCATGCTAGGCGGTCCGCTTTGGTGAAATCAAATAGGAAATCATAGCGTTTACCGGCGTGACTCATGGCGGATTGAATCACTTGTGAGAGGCAATTTGCGCTTAAAATAGGCCTCATTATCACAAAGCTGTCCACGTTTAGGGTCTCGCTGAGGGGGCGAAATTTTACTCCGTCTTTCTTGGATTCGATGATTTCATGCTCAGAATGGGGAGATGTTGAAATATTTAGCGCTTTCAGTTGATCAGG
Organism: uncultured Verrucomicrobiales bacterium; assembly: GCA_963934155.1. Taxonomy (GTDB): domain Bacteria; phylum Verrucomicrobiota; class Verrucomicrobiia; order Verrucomicrobiales; family Akkermansiaceae; genus Rubritalea. The sequence goes on from CAWVXI010000020.1 coordinate 3,787, forward strand.
ATTCCCCATATAAAATGCCGCGTGCGGCCAATAGCCTGGTAGAAATAAATTGCTCAACGCGTCATCGTGCCTGGTGATGATGACATCTCCAGGCATGAGCTTGCTACGGATTTCAGTGAGCAGATCTGGAGTCACTCGCTTGGCTCCTTTTACGGTGGGGTTAGATTTTTTCAATGGCTGTTTTAGCTCAGCCACAGCACTACCTGTTAGACGGAAAAGATGAAACATAGCTTGCTTGTATCCAGAGGAATTTCTGCGCACTATGTCATAAGCTCTGTAGCGTAATCGGAGGCGAAAATAATCTCGCTTACGGGACGCGATAAATGGCTCTTCTTGTTCTAGTAATTCGATCATTTCCTTATCCAGATCACTCAACTCTGCGAGAGCGAAAATCTCAGTTTTAGTAGCCTCGAAGAAGCGGATAGCTTGGTGAAACTGGAGCATTTTCTTGGGTGAAGATAGACTTTCATAAAGCCGGCTAATAGTCTTTCTCTCTATACCATACCTGAGTTCAGATTCATCTAGCTTCTCCCATATTACGGGGTTTTGCTGAGCCATCTGGATAATGTATTTGGTAGCGCGCACAAGCAGGCACCCAGCGGTGAAGCCAATGGCGAATGTGCGTAGTTCGTTACGCCAGTTCAGTTTGTTTCTGAGGACAGGCATGATAGAATCTATCGCTTCAACTAGGATAGAGCGAGTGCGCAGGTAGTTTACGTAAACTAACCTTAGACGTTCATCTTCATCAGGTAAATAATAGGATCTTGTCGTTGCTCTAACAGAATCTGTAATAATTACTTTTAGATCGCTCTCCAGTGGAATAGCTTGAGCTGCAGATACGACTTGTTCCATCGTCCGAATAATTTTATTTTCAACACTCTGCGCTCTATCATTTGACATCTATCTAACAGTATGGAGTTACCAAAATGAATGTCAAACCTGATCAGCAATAGGATGGCGACGGTCTAACAGAAATGAATGCTTCTAAATGGTGGGAGAAGCCAGCCCTTACTCATTTTATCATCATAAAGCAAGAATAATTCTCATATGTACGTAAGAAAACATTTATTTCTTTTATCTTTACAAGATGGGCGACTTTAGAGAAAACAGTAGTGCAATGAATAAAGCAGAATTAGTAGAATCCGTACAGAATGCTCTTGGGAAAGAGACAACGAAGCGTCTTGCAGAAGAGGCAGTAGCAGCAGTTCTTACTTCTATCGCCAAAGGCGTGAAGAAAGACAAGAAAGTCCAGCTCATTGGGTTTGGTACTTTCGAGGTTAAAAAGCGCGCAGCCCGTATGGGCCGCAACCCTAAAACTGGCGAGTCAATGAAGATTAAAGCTTCAAAGACTGTTGGTTTTAAGTGCTCATCAAATCTCAAAGCTTCTCTCTAGCAGCGAGTCAAACATAAATACTTCAAAGCTCTACACGTTTTACGTGTAGAGCTTTTTTATTGCTTATTTTTTATAGGGAAGGCTGCTAGCTCTGAGTGGTAAGATGAAAGAAAATAGTGAAATCCCCGTATTAAGAGAACTTTTGCTGACCTAGTCAATCACTGGTAATACTTGCAATAATAAGATTTACCTCTAAAGTAACGCTAAAGTATCCGCTATGAAAACAGCACACAAAACTTCTATGTCTCTCGCAGGTAAAATCCTCGGGTCAATCCTTGGTTTATTCCTACTCACCTGCACGGCAAATGCGCAGGATACCCCTACTAGTAATAGTGGCCCCGCGCCAATAGATATTAATGTCTATGAGCTCATTAAAAACCAAGGCGGGCCGATCATTTATCCACTGGCGATCGTTTCTGTTGTGACTGTGGTGTTGATTTTCCTTTTCTTTATCACTATTCGTGGAAACCGTGTGGTGAGTGACCGCTTCATGCGCAACGTTGAAATACTTATCCGCAAGGAAGACTACTTAGGGCTGATCCATGAGTGTAATCGCAGTAATGAAAGCATGGCTCGGATCACTGAAAATGCGGTGGATTTTATGACTAAGAACACAGGTGTTTCAATCAATGAAGTCCGGGAAGTGGCCTTGGCAGAAGGATCGAGGCAATCGAGTATGCTCAACAACCGGATCAGCTATCTCTCAGACATTGGATCTATTTCTACCATGCTCGGATTACTTGGTACGGTGATAGGCATGATCGTCACCTTTATCCGGATCTCCCAGGGAAATGTGGATGGTGTGCAGCAAATGAAAGTGGCCGAGGGTGTCTACCCGGCACTGATCACTACCGGTATAGGGCTCAGTATCGGTATCGTGGCATTGATATTCTATTCTATATTTCGTGGTAAAGTGCAGAAATACATTTCGGATTTAGAGTCTGCATCCACATACCTGATGGCGATGCTTGCGGCACAGCAAGGCAAGCGGCAGCCTAGCAACGTTCATAGACCGCGCGAGGCGAGTAGAGAACACCTTGATGATGATGGGGTAGATGAGTTAAACACAGGTTCTACTCAACCAGAAAGACGTGGAAGTAGAGAAGTGAAAGAAGGCTTTCAAGGTCACATTCCTAGCCAGCTCTAATTGAGTCTAGTTGGTAGAGCTATATTTAAGTATCGATGAAATTTAACACTCAACAAGCCCCTCCAGTAGGCTTCCAGCTCGCTCCGATGATCGACATCATCTTTTTGTTGCTGGCGTTTTTCATCGTTACCTATCAGATGACTGATAACGAGAAGGATCTTGAAATATCACTTCCAGCGGCATCAGAAGGAAAAGCCAAGCCGCGAGATTACCTTGAAAAGGTCATCAATATTCATGCTGATGGTAAGATTGTCATCGATCAGAAAGCCTATACGCTAGATGAATTGCAATCTAAAATGAGCAATCTAGTCCGAGTCAATAAGAGTCAACCCGTCCGCGTAAGAGGTGACGAGAAGACCGAGTACAAACACATCGTGGATGTGATCAATCGTTGCAGTAAGGCCGGTATTTGGAACATCTCATTTGCCACAGGGACACCAGCGATAGAACCCACAAATTAACTAATTATTTTATCCGTAACGACATGAAACATCGCGTTTATCATTACACAGTCACTACGTTCACGCTCGCTGCTAGTGGGTTCAACCTATCTGCTCAGGCGCCTACCGTTCCTGTGCCAGAGCCAGCTACGGCTCAGCTAGAGACTGACCCTGGGAATGACTATTTTGCTCGGGTGAACCAGATTTATAAATCAGCAGCGGCCACTAAAGAGGTCAATTTACGAGAGCAGTATTACAAGCAGTCGGTGCCGTTGTTGCTAGATTATTTAAGACAGTATCCGGATCACAAGAATGCCGAGGCCGCTAACTACTATTTAGCTGAGTGCTATTTCAATACTGCTCAGGTGAGAGAGGCGTTGATCATCTATAAAGGGATTATCTCTAAATACCGAACTGGGCCATATGTAGCAGTGTCTACTTACCGCCTCGCGCGAGATTATTATAGTAAAAGTGATTTTATGAATGCGGCTAAGTACTTCGGTCTGACTGCGGGATTTAGCGCTGTCCCGGCTGATAAGACTAAGGCATTTTACTACCAAGCGCAGGCCTATATGCAGGCAAAAAAGCCAGAGTTGGCCATTCCTGTCTATGCTAAAGTAGCCAAAGCAGAGGGGAGCAATCCATTTAGAGAAAACGCAGCATTATCATACGGTAAGCTCTCACTAAAGGCGGGAGACTATCAGGGCTCCCTGAGCGCATTCGAGAAACTGATCACTCCAAATCAGTCAGAGGACATCAAGGCGGAAGCGGCTTACCATGCGGGTCTTGCGGCGAATGGGCTCAAGAAGGTTGATCTTGCTGAGAAGTATTTCAAGATGTCGATACTTAGTGATTCTAAGAAGTGGAGTGGGCAAGCTCAAACAGGGCTGATGGGAATTCGCTATGTGCTGATGGATTACAAGGGAGTGATCGAAGTCCTCAGTCATGGAAAATTCGACATGTCCGAAAGTTTTAAATCTAAGCAAGGATTTCTCATGGGACATTCTTATTTCAAGCTCGACCAGTTTGCGAGTGCAATCGATCACTTCATTGATGTGGAAATCCACGGCAAAGGCACTGATAATGCATTCAAGGCGGGCTACTATAAGCTGCTCTGCTTTTATAATATTAAGAATACCAGCATCCCTGATAAAGTAGATCGCTTTCTTGAAGGTTATGCGGTGAATAATGGCAGGCATAAGTTTATCCATCAGGCCTTGTTGATGAAGGCTGAGACGCTCTTCGCAGAACGTAAATATGACGAGGCATCTAAGGTCTACTCGGCGATTGGCACGGATCTCATCGATGAAAAATATTTAGCTGAGCTGCTCTTCAAAAAAGGATACTGTCTCTCTAGGGTAGGGAATTTCGCTGGCTCGGCAAACTCACTCACCGTGTTCGTAGAGAAATTCCCAGACAACTCTAAAGTCTCCGAAGCATTTATCATTCGTGCTGGATCATACGCTAAACTTGAAAACAAAGCCAAGGCGCTGAGGGACTATGATCACGTCATCAAAAACTCTAAAGACCCTCAGCACGCAGCCATAGCACTGCAGAAAAGTGGCGTCATCCAGTTTCATGCTAAGCAGTATGATAACATGATTGACCGCTATAAAAAGCTCGTAGAAGATCATCCAAAACTGGAGGCAAAAACCCTCGCCAACGCAAACTACTGGATTTGCAGGGCCTACTTTAAGCGCAAGAAATATAGGCTTGGGCTCAAGTATCTAGAGGATAGCTGGAAAATCGATAAGGTCACCTTTCTTAAGCAGGTTTCGATGCTCCGTGTGATCGGGAATTTCTCACTCCGAGACCACGAAGAGACAGAAAATGCTGTCGCTATGGCAGAGAGCGTAGGGCTTCAGAAGAAGATTCCTCTCGCTGTGTATCGCTGGCTAGGTGAGTTTTATTATAATAATAATAACTTTAAAAAGGCAGCGACTCAGTTAGAAAAAGGCATAGAGAAAGGCGCCGCTATAGCCACGCCTATAGCCATCTGGAGATATCTATCTAAATCACAGATTCAGACTGACCAACACCAGGAAGCATTTATTTCAGTGAGTAATCTTCTCAGTATTGAAGAGGAGCCACCACGGATAGTGGACGCTCTACTGGATAAAGCTAAGATTCAGATGAAGCTCGGTAAGGAAGGTGATGCTAAGCGCACCGCTGAGACAGCTTTAGAGATGAACCCTACTGGGAGAATCGAGGCCGAACTACTTAAAGTCATTGGAGATTTTCACTACAAAATAGGTGAGCCAGTAAAAGCTGCGAACCATTACGTTTTACTCGTAGAGTCTGGGAAAGACCTCACCTCTTTTCCACAGATCCTTGATAGGTTAGCGAAAAGTCTAGCTAAAGCTGGAAATGCTGCGGAAGCGAAACGCTACGCTGATCAATTGAAAGCGCTGTTTCCAGCTTACAAGCGAGAGTAATAATGCAACCAATAAAGAGCGGTCATGTTACCCCAAGAAATCATAAAAACTAAAAGGGATAACCAAGCCCTGAGTAAGGAGCAGATTGATTTTTTTATCAGTGGAGTGGTCGATGAATCAGTCACCGAAGGGCAGATAGCAGCACTGGCTATGGCTATCTATTTTAAGGGGATGGACATCGATGAGCGCGTGGCTCTGACATCCGCCATGCGTGATAGCGGAGACACTCTCAGTTGGGCAAATCTCGATGGTCCAGTAATCGATAAACACAGCACTGGCGGTGTGGGGGATAATGTTTCTCTCATCCTCGGGCCTCTCATCGCAGCATGCGGTGCTTATGTGCCGATGATCTCTGGAAGGGGATTAGGCCATACGGGTGGAACGCTGGATAAGCTAGACAGCATTCCTGGATACCAGACACAACCAGATTTGGATCTGTTAGATAAAGTGGTGAGAGACTGCGGAGTGGCGATCATTGGCCAGACCGCAGACTTAGCTCCAGCTGACAAGCGCATTTATGGGATCAGAGATGTCACTGCCACCGTCGAGAGTCTAGATCTTATCACGGCATCCATTTTATCTAAGAAACTCGCGGCAGGGCTTGACGGTCTCGTCATGGATGTGAAGACCGGAAGCGGCGCCTTCATGGAGAAACACGAAGACGCAGTCGCACTCGCTCGAAGCATCGTGGATGTGGCTAATAGAGCCGGCGTCAAGACCTCCGCGCTCATCACGGACATGAATCAACCCCTAGCTCGCTCAGCAGGAAATGCCTTAGAGATAGTGGAAGCCATCAAGATGTTGAAGTGTGAGCTCAGGGGCTCCCGGCTAGAGCAGATCGTCATGGCACTCGGTGCGGAGCTCCTATTAGTAGGGGGTTTAGCGGCAGATCAAGCTACTGCAAAAGAAATGTTAGAGGATGCGCTGACTAGCGGGAAGGCAGCAGAAGTCTTCTCCAGAATGGTAGTGGGACTCGGCGGACCTAGTGATCTGTTAGAGAATGATGATGCGCATTTACCAAAGGCGAATCACCTAACAGAAGTGAAAGCGACTGAAGACGGATATATTTCAGCCATCGATACCAGAAATATCGGGCTCTCAGTAGTGGAGCTAGGTGGCGGCAGAATGCGAGCAGACCAGAGTATAGACCACAGCGTGGGTCTCACTGATATTGTAGAGCTAGGGCAGAAAATTTCTAAAGGAGAGACCCTGTGTTTGATCCATAGCAAGTCTCAAGCAGATGCAACTGTAGTAACTGACAAAGTGAGCGGCAGCTTCCATCTATCCAGGGAGGCGGTAGAACTCGCGCCGCTGGTAGTAGAAACTATCCGATAGTAAGGATTATTTCTTCAGCGCCTTAGTGATCACCGTGACATTATGCTGGAACATTCCGATGATGGACTGGTGTGAATCAGCATAGATTTTAGTTCCGAGCTTGATGCCTGCAGTCCTGCTGATGGTTTGGAGGGCTTTAGGATTTGAGGATTCGTCAGGAAAGATGGCCTTAACGTTCTTTTCTAAGAGAGTTCCTACGGCTAAAGCAAGATACTTGGGTGATGGTGATTGCTCACTATTTAGTCCACGTAGGGGGATGGATTGAAATCCAAAATCCTTACAAAAGTATCCAAATGCTGCGTGTGCTGTGGCTAGGGTGCGGTCAGACCTGGGGATGGTGGCGATCTGAGTTTTCGCCCAGGCATTGACTTTATCAAGCTGTGTGCGGTAGGCTTTAGCGCGGGCTTTGTAGTGGACTTCATTCTGTGGGTCTAACTTGGTGAGTTGGGACTCCAACGTGGAGGTTGCCTTACGCCAGTTTTCTATGGACTGCCACCAGTGGGGGTCCATGACTCCGTTGCTGTGGTTAGGGCAGCATGCGTAGGCGGATGACTTAGCGCTGATTTTGAGTGAGCGTATATTTTCTCCTATTTCCAGCACAGTGGCTGATGAGCCGATGAGTGATTTTAATTTAGGCAGGTAGGGTTCTAGGTTTTTACCAGATGCAAGATAGAGTGATGAACCGGATGCTTCTCTTAGGGTATTGGTGGTGGGATTAAATGAATGGGGGTTGCCGCGGATTCCGATGAGGTCAATGACTTCAACTTTATCACCACCCACTTGACGCGCTAGGTCAGCGAGTAGCGGGGACAACGTGGCAATTTTTATTTTTGCGGATGCGGACAAAGTGAGGCCGAAAAGTAGTAAGAAGAATAATTTCATAGTGCCAGTTAAGCGTAATATTGAATTTTTTCAAGTAATTAATGCAAATTAGTTGCGTTAGCGGGTTTGAGGTTTCTCTTGTCAGTGAGATCATGAGTGGATAGACCAGTCTTTATGAATGAATCTCGTACAGATTGGCAAAGCTGGGAGCCAGTGATCCGTGCCACGCTTATGTTTATTGTGCAGGATGGTAATGTGCTGCTGATAGACAAGCTTACCGGGATCGGGAAAGGAAAAATTAATGGTCCCGGTGGGAAAATAGATCCTGGTGAGACCGCTGAGCAGGCAGTGATACGCGAGTGTCAGGAGGAGCTGCACATCACTCCGCTAGATCCTGTGAAGATGGGGGAGCTTTGTTTTTCAATGACGGATATCCCAGATATTCATTGCCACGTATACATAGCGACGGAATTTACTGGTGAGCCAGTACCCACACGCGAGGCTAACCCGCTGTGGAAAAAAATCCCTGAGATCCCTTATGAAAGGATGTGGGAGGATGATCAATACTGGCTTCCTCAGATGTTAGAGGGAAAGAAATTTTTTGGTCAGTTTGATTTTGAAGAAGAAACAATCAAATGGATGAACGTGGACCTTGGTGATCTGACAGAGAACTCATGGCTAGGTGATTAATCGGTCTGATACAGCGATCCTTTACTAGAGATGTTTCGCTCAATTTCTATATCGCCCAAGATGTGACTTTGGATGACTTTAAACTGGTTCATTTTCATGAGCTCCAGCACGGCGAGGAAGGTGACGATGACTTCTGACTTTGTCGTTGCGTCATCGAATAATGAGAGGAAGTTTTTACGCTCACCGGGCTTGATATTGTCTAACAGGCTTTCAATTTTGTCAGAGACAGTGAAGCGGTCATCCACGATGTCACCGAGGTCATTACTCTCTTCAAATCTCTGCAATACACTCTGGAAGGCACGGATGAGGTCAAATATATTAGCGTCAGGGAGTGGAGCAGGTTCTTCATTGAGCTTCTCAGGCTTTTCCGGAATGTGTGCGAAGTAGTCTTCTTGTTCAATGGCTTTTTGGGAGAGAAATCCTGCTGCGTCTTTAAATTTTTTGTATTCGATGAGCTGACGGATGAGCTCCCAGCGAGGGTCATCTTCTTCTATATCCTCTTCTGGAGGTTGTTCCTGTTTTGGTAAAAGCGTACGGCTCTTGATGTACATGAGGTTGGCCGCCATAACGATGAACTCTGATGCAAGATCAATGTTCAGCATTTTGAAGGTGTTAATGTATTCTAGATACTGCTTCGTGACTCGTTCGATTGAAATATCATAGATATCCACTTCATCTTTCTTGATCAGATAAAGTAGGAGATCTAACGGTCCCTCGAATATGTCTAGCCTGACTTTGTATTTTTCCTCGCTCACGTGTGGGATACTTTATGAAGATGGTGAGGTGTTGCAAGCTGAGAAGCTGAAAAATGACAACTTTTTAAACGAAAACATCTAGTAAAACGCATTCCAAAATGCCTCATTCTCAAATATTACCTGCTTTTTGAGAATTTTCCCCTTGCGGAATTCAGCCCACTCGCCAATATTCAAGTAATTCTATCTTTCCTCTCTCACAATTTCCTCTCTCCCTTATCACTCTCTGATATCTTCAACAACGTCCTCAGGGATAACCCGCAAAAAGCAAATTACTAGTAACAACATTATGAACAACTTCAGCAGACGCCATTTCGTGAAAAGCACCGCCGCAATCGGAGCCCTGACATCCATCAGCGCTTTTGGCATTAATAAAAATACCCCCAACGATAAAGAAATCAGGATTGTCCTGGTGGGTTGTGGTGGGCGCGGCAAGGGAGCGGCATATCAGGCAATGAATGTGCGCAAGGGGATTAAGATCGTAGCCGTGGCGGATGCCTTTGAAGATAACGCAAAAGAGGGGCTGGCTTACCTTAAGAAAGCCAACCCAGACCAAGTGGACGTAGCTGACGAGAATGTTTTTCACGGGTTCGATGCCTATAAGAAAGCCATTGATGTTGAGTGTGACTTAGTAATACTGGCAACACCACCGCATTTCCGCCCGATTCACCTCGAATACGCGGTCAACAAGAAAAAACACGTCTTCATGGAGAAGCCGGTGGCCGTTGACGGGTATGGTGTCCGCTCAGTTCTCAAATCATCAGAAATTGCCGAGGCCAATGGCCTTATGCTCGCCGTTGGACTGCAGCGTCATCATCAATATGATTATCGCGAAGCCGTTGAGAAATGTCAAACTGGCGCTATTGGTGAGTTCCAGTATGCGCGTGTCTGGTGGAATAGCAGCGGCGTATGGACGCGTCCACGTAAACCTGGGATGAGCGAAATGGAATATCAGATGAGAAACTGGTACTACTTTAACTGGCTCTGTGGTGATCATATCGTTGAACAGCACATCCACAACCTCGACGTGGTCAACTGGGTCAAGGGAGAACATCCTACTAAATGCAGTGGCATGGGCGGAAGAGAAGTCCGGACAAGCAAAGAACATGGCGAGATTTTCGACCACTTTTTCACTGAATACGAATACGCTGATGGCTCCCACATGTTCTCTCAGGCACGTCACATGCCAAAATGCGATTCACGTGTCCAAGAGATTGTCCACGGCAGCAAAGGCTCATGCGATTTCGGCAAACGTCGTATCAGCGGTGAGAACGAATGGCGCTTCAAAGGACGCAAAGTTTCTGGTCACCAAGAAGAATGGTTCCACCTGATTGCGGCACTGGATAAAGGGGAAGTATATAATGAAGGACAGAATGGTGCGGAAGCGACCCTCACTGCCATCATGGGCCGCATGGCTTCGTATTCTGGTGTCTCAGTGACATGGGAAGATGCGATGAATTCTGATTTGCGCTTGGCTCCAGAATCTTACGCTTGGGATGCTAACCCGCCGACCCTGCCTGACAAAAATGGTATTTACTCTATCCCTGTTCCAGGGATGACCAAGGCATTTTAACTCACTCAGCTCGCCACAGCCGACTGTGGCGAGTAACATGATCCATTACGATGCAAAAACGTTGCGGCCACTTGACGAGTTGGGCAGTCCAAAAGGAAGTCTTCTCTCTCGTGATTTTTTTCTGCTGTATGCTCGCAAGTTCTGCGAGCCATCCCGTAGCTCAGCTTTACTCGTTTAAGTCGCGTCACATGGGAGTTGATTTTCGTATCGACCTCTTTGCTGCAGACTCAAAAAAAGCAGAATTTGCCGCCAATACTGCTTTTGCGCAGATTGCCAAAATTGATGCTTCCATGAGCGACTACAAAGTTGACAGCGAGCTTTCTCAGCTTTCAATGAGTTCTGGTTCTGACAAGTCGATCCAGGTCAGTCAAGGACTCTGGACGTTACTCAATAAGGCAAAATACATTCATCAGCTCAGTAGCGGTGCCTTCGATATCACCTCCGGCCCCTCTGTCATACTCTGGCGGAGAGCTTGCTTTTTCAAGACCTTACCACCAAGCCGATCCCTAGCACGCGCGAGAGAGAAATGCGGTATGGACCACCTCCTTTTTCATCCTGAAACGCGAAGTCTCACTCTTAAACCAAAAGGCATGCGTCTTGATCTCGGAGGAATTGCCAAAGGCTATGCAGCAGACGAGGCGCTCAAGACCCTCCACTCTCTGGGGATCAAGCACGCATTGGTCGACGGTAGCGGTGACATGGCCATGACGGTACACCCTCATGCCCGGTGGAAAATATTCATCAGCGATAAAGAAGACCATACTGACCAATTCATCCATATGCAAAACGGAGCTGTTGCCACCTCAGGAGACAGCTATCAGTTCATAGAAATTAAGAATAATCGCTATTCTCACATCATCGACCCACGCACGGGAATCGGTGTCACTAATCGATGCCGCGTCACCATCATCGCACCCGATGCAATGACAGCAGACAGCCTCGCTTCTGCAGTGACAGTCATGGGTCCCAAACAAGGGTTAAAGTTGATCGAATCACTTCCAGATGTAGAAGCCCTGATCGTCGCCCCGGGTAGAACTTATCAATCAACCAATTTTCCCCGTCTCATCCAAAAACAAAAGAATTAATCATGTTTAAACAGTTAGCACTATGCACCTTACTGAGTCCCTGCCTGACCGGCGCCGTAGACTTTGTTCGCGATGTAAAACCCATCCTCGAGTTCAATTGCGTGAGCTGTCACCAAGCCAGCAAGGACAAGGGTGACCTTCGACTCGATACCTACGAGCAAATGCTTAAAGGTGCCGATGGCGAACCTGTGATCATCGTCGGGAAACCGCTTGAAAGCCTAATCTATACTACCACCGTGTTGGCAGCAGATGATGATGATGTTATGCCGCCTACCAAGCGCATGCACGTTCTATCAGAACATGAAACTGAGATTCTCAAAAACTGGATCAAAGAAGGTGCCCAATGGCCTAAGGAGGTAGCCTTGCAGGCGCAAAAAAATCAGCTCCCTGCTCAAATAGATTTTGTAAGCGATATTCAGCCAATTCTCGAATACTCCTGTATTAGCTGTCACGGCCCAACCAAGGACAAAGGTGACCTACGCCTGGATACCAAGGCCTTTGCCTTCAAGGCGAATAGTCTAGGCGATCCTTGCCTGGTTCCGGGCAAGCCACTCGAAAGTTCATTTTACACGCTGATACTACTCACCGAGGATAATGACGAAGACGATATGATGATGCCTCCCGCCAAGGCACGTAAAAAAGGTCAGATTGTAACTTATAGGGAAACTGCGCTGATCCGTAAATGGATCGAGCAAGGTGCTGTATTTCCAGTTGATGCAGAATTAAAGCCGAAAAAACGACCGTCAAAAGAAATAGCCACAGCAGGAATCTCACCCACGGATCTCTACCGGAAACTTGGTTTTGAAAAACTCGCAGGCAAGATTCAACACGGTAAAAACTACAGCAACACCATTACCGACACAGAAATAAAATATGAAATGGTGGCAATTCCTGGTGGCAAATACACCCGCGGAGGGAGTGAAGCAGGAGAAGGGCCAAAGAAAGAAATCAACATTGATCCCTTCTGGATGCAAAAGTACGAGCTCAGCTGGGATCAATACGAAGTCTGGCAGTTCAATATTGATATCAAAAACCGCGATGAAAAGACCTATCAGATCAATCCCAATGATGCAGTGGCCGATGTTGTCTCTCGCCCGACCGGCCCCTATCTTGATATGAGCTTTGGCATGGGTAAAAAGAACCGCCCGGCCGTCTGTATGACCCAGCTGGCGGCTAAGGCATACTGCATGTGGCTATCGGCAAAAACTGGACATTTCTATCGTCTCGCCACCGAAGCCGAGTGGGAATACGCCTGCCGCGCCGGCACCACCACGAAGTATCATTTTGGCAACGACGAATCAAAAATCGACGAATACGGCTGGTACTACGATAACACCGATGGCGACGGTTATAAAGAACGCGGTATCAAAAAACCGAATGCCTGGGGGCTTTACGATATGCATGGCAACGTGGCTGAGTGGGTCCTTGATAGCTTTGACCCTGAATTTTATAAAAACGGCCCGACTGATAACCCTATCTGCCTTGCGGCCAAGGATAGCAAACTAAACCCCGGCGTGGAAGCTCCCTGGCCGAATAAGCTCTATGGTCGCGTGGCGCGCGGAGGTAGCTGGGACGACGATGTGGGAGACCTGCGCTCCGCATCGCGCAAGCTCTCCGAGCCCGAGTGGAAAATCCGCGACCCACAACTTCCGAAGTCGGTATGGTATCATACCGATGCCACCGCAGTAGGTTTCCGTATTGTCCGCGCAGCGCGTATCCCAGCACTCAAGGATATGCCCAAATACTGGCCCAGCGAAGAAGAAATCATTGCGATCCCGCCACGTTAAAGAGTAATCTGACCGTGGGACATAAATCATTAAACCACTGATATCCCGTCTGGATGTCATGCCAATAAATACTGTTAGCTAATACAAGAATAAGAATGGACATCATCCCGGATAGTGAAGAAATATTAACCCTAAATCTAGATGATAATACCATCCTCCCAGTTATGCTGGATTGATCGTTTGATGGAATGATTTGAAAAAGCAGCAAAGCTGACTGTGGAAAGAGCAAAACAATGGAGCAAGATTAGCGTCGTTAGTCGTCAGTTGCATCGCCCGCTATGCGCCTTCCTCCATCCTTGCTACTCTCACTATTTTGTTTTTCTATCAAACCACAATCACTTTTCAAATGGTATAATCTCACTCCAATGACCCTGATTATTATAACCAGAGATAGTGAGCGGTAGTGATTTAATGGACATAAAATCTGTGGCTTTTATCAAGGGCTTAATGAGGAATGCTCAAGCTTGGTTGGTGATTATAAATATGGCTTGGAATTATAATGTGAATTATTTAAAATCTGTGTCACTTTGTAGGTATACGAATTCAATGAAAAAAATTATGGAAACTAACGAATTAAATCAAGACGACATGAAGAAAACAATGGATTCTCTCAGTGAGACATTTAAGTCTGCTGCTGATGAGGCGAAGAGTAAGGCAAAAGAAGCCGCGCCTAAAGTCAAAGAAGCACTTAAAAATGCAGCGCATGATGCGGCATACGGTGCTGCTTACGGAGCTTCATTCGCAGGAGCGCTTGCTGCAGAATTTCTCCCACAATCTGTCAAAGAGGGGCTCGATGAAGGATCAAGCGCTGGGAAGGCCGCTGCGAAGAAAACTGCAGATAAGTATAACGCCTGCGATTCTAACGAAGACGCCTGTTCAACAACATAGCTACCTACCTAGTTAGCTAGTTAGTCTTAGTTGCTTGCACAGTCATTTATTAAAGTTCGTATCTACCATCTTGGGTGTTCAGATACGGGCCATTTATATCTGCTCTAAATCACTTGCATTCATGCCACTGATGGATGATAATTTAGCCATGGCTATAGAAGCAGTGACTAAGATTACAGGCAGGGCTGTCCCTGTGCCGGGCGCGGATGTGGACACAGATAGAATCATCCCAGCGAGATTTCTTAAATGTGTGACATTTGATGACCTAGCAGAAGGATTGTTCTATGATGAGAGGTTTGAAACTAATGGAACGTCAAAAGAACATCCTATTGACCAGGAAGTTTATCAAGGCGCTAGCATCATGGTAGTGGGGCCAAATTTTGGATGCGGCTCATCTCGTGAGCACGCACCGCAATCAATCAAACGCTTTGGTTATCAAGCTATTGTTGGGGTCAGTTATGCGGAGATTTTCTTCGGTAATTCTACTAATCTCGGGATGCCATGCGTCAGTATGAGCGAGGCAGATAATGAGAAGCTAATGCAGCTAGTAGTGTTAAACCCCGTGGCAGAAATGAGTATCGATCTTGAAACACTAGAGGTGATTTTTGCAGGAACTACCTTTAAGTTCACTATGCCTGATGGCGCGCGCGAGGCACTTATTTCTGGAAAATGGGATGCCATCAAAGAACTCGTAGATCAACAAGAAAAGACAGATGCTGTGGCAGCTAGTTTGTCTTATGTTTAGGAACTAGAAATTGATGAGTAAGGAACCACCATTCATAGAAGTTAGAGATCTCCACCAGAGGTTCGGAGACCAGCACGTCCTAAAAGGGGTGACTACTCATGTCAATAAGGGCGAAACCCTCGTTCTTTTAGGTGGTTCTGGTGGTGGTAAAAGCGTGCTCGTTAAGCACTTCATTGGACTCTTGAGCCCCTACAGTGGGCAGGTCATCGTTAATGGTGAAGACATCTCGAGCATGAATGAGCGGCAACTAGGTAAAGTCCGCCGCGCCATGGGAATGATGTTCCAAGGCGGTGCGTTGTTTGATTTTATGAGTGTGGGTCAGAATATTGCATTCCCACTAAGAGAAAGAGGGGTGAAAGATGAAAGCGAGATATTGAAACGCGTCCTTGAGTGTCTGGAAATCGTAAAACTCCCTGGGGAAGAAAGTAAAATGCCAGCAGAACTTTCTGGCGGTATGCGCAAGCGTGTAGCGCTTGCACGCGCTATTGTGGATCGCCCAGAATGTGTCCTTTATGATGAACCGCATGCCGGATTGGATCCCATCACCGGAGACTCTATCGACCACCTCATCAAGGATCTCCAAAATAATCACGGGATGACCAATATCATCATCACTCACGAGATGCGCAGCGTGTTTCGCATTGCGGATAGGGTGATCTTTCTCAAAGAGGGGCAGATCTATTGGGAAGGTACTCCACAGGAAATGAAAGACTCTGGAGATCCAGAACTGTTAGACTTTATTGAAGGCGTGGCAAGAGAAGTGGTGGTATCGTAAAGTAAAGATTACAGAAACAACAAAAAATTTATGGCAATCAAAGAAAAAAGATCAGAAGCAATCGTCGGGCTATTCCTGCTGCTAGGGCTCGCAGTGCTTGGCTCGCTGGTTGTGAAATTTGGGCGGATTGGTGAGAGCAACATGGAGGGGAGATACAATGTGGAGATCAGATTCAACGATGCTTCCGGGCTCATCAAAGGGAGTGAAATCCGAATGGGTGGCGCGAGAATTGGTAAGATTACCAACACTCCAGAACTGCAAGACGATCTTAAGGTGCTCGTGAAAATGCGTCTCACTGGTAAGATAAAGATTGATAAAGAGAGCTCATTTCAGATTCAATCTCTGTCTATCCTCGGTGATAAAATGATCGTGGTCACCCCTCCAGATCTAAATAGCGGAGCATTTCTAGAGGATGGTGATACCCTCCGTGGTTCTGGTGCTGGCGGGCTTGAGGCTCTTCAGTCAGATGCTGAATCTGTCGCGCGTGATGCCAGAGTGCTGATGAAAGATGCGCGGACCACACTACTAAAAGTGGACTCAGCACTCGATGACATCCGCGCCGTAGCTGGAGGTCTCGCAGAGTCTATCGATAAGATAAATACTGATGTTTTAGATAAAGAAAGCATTCGGAGTCTCAAGAATTCCATCGCTAACCTAGAGCAAGTGACTGCGAGCTTTAAGGACATAGGAAATGAGGTCAAACCTACTTTTAATGAGGTGAGAGAAGCCATTGCCAGTGTAAAGTCTGCCGCAGATGCTGCCACTGAGACCTTTGAGGGTGCAAGTGCGCAACTCCATAATCTAGAGCCAGCTCTCGCCGGTATTCCCGAGGCTTTAGGCAGTTTTAAATCCGCCGCCAAAAAAGCAGAGGGAGTCATGGGAGCAGCTGAGAAAACGATCTCAAAAATTAACGAAAGTGATGGACTGCTTAACACCCTAACGAGCGACAAAGAATTTAGTAAAGACACCAAGCAATTCGTCAAAAACCTAAAGCATTACGGTATTCTCAGATATAAAGATGATGAGACTTACGATGAAAAGGACCCTCAAGAAAACCGTTATAGGGGGAGAAGGCGATAACCAAGAACCAATATGGATCTCATAGAAACACTTTGTAGGGTAGCCCTCGAAAATGAAGCGGAAGACCTTTATCTGAAAGCAGATAATTCCCCGAGGCTGAGAATAAAAGGAGATCTAATAGAGATCGAAGACACCATCTTTAGTGAGGAAGATATGGAGCGTTTTCTGGATAGGTGTGGGTATGATGAATCACCGACTAAGGAAGCTGATCTCGCATGGGAAAATTCCGCTGGACAGAGATTCAGAGTGAACGTTTTCGACTCATTAGGAACGCGCTGTGCAGTGCTAAGACCACTCAGAGAGGTCACGCAGAGTATGATGGCTCTGGGGCTACCTGTTGAGAGGCTACAGAACTGGCTTACCCGGAATCATGGTCTTATCCTCTTTACCGGAGCCACAGGAAGCGGGAAATCCACCAGTCTAGCAAGCTGCCTTAGCTGGGTGAGTAAGAAATTTAAAAAGCATATCATCACAATCGAAGATCCAGTAGAGTACCTGCTGAAAAGTGATCAGTCACTCGTCTCTCAGCGTCAAATAGGCACGGATACGGAATCATTTGATAAAGGGCTGCGCGCAGCGCTTAGACAGAGTCCAGACGTGATTTTTGTGGGCGAGATACGCGATTACGAAACCGCCAAAGCAGCGCTTCACGCCTGCGAAACTGGTCACCTAGTTGTTTCCACATTGCACTCTAGCGATGTGGTCGAAACCGTGCAGCGGTTACTCATGCTTTTCCCCTCAGCCGAGCGAGAAGGGGCGCTCCATGTTATTAGCCGCCAGTTACTAGGCATACTCAGTCAGAAATTAGTCCCCGGTGAAGATGGAAATCTTCATCTCTTAGTAGAGCATCTTGAAAATGTAGGGGTAGTCAAAAAATGGCTGGAAGAATCCGAGATCAATAAGATTGCCGACTTCTTGGCACAGGGTAGCCAAGGTGAAAATGTGACGTTTATTAACTCCATCATCCTAGCCTACAAATCTGGTCAGATCAGCGAGGACATCGCCAGAGCTGCCTGTGATGATCCAGCTGATTTCAACCGTATCATCCTAGGAGTTAGTCATGGATCTCGCTAAAATTTAACATATTTATGGATAGAACAATCGTCGATTACCTGCACGCTCTGGTAAGAGCAAATGGCTCAGACCTTCATCTCAGCGTGGGGATGCCGCCTTCATTGAGGGTGTCTGGGGAGCTCTGTCAGCTCAAGGCTGACGTTCTCACTGAGGACGCACTCTACAAGCTGCTCATGAGTGTACTCACCGATACTCAACGAGCAAAACTAGAGGGAAACTGCGAGTTAGACTTTGCGCTAAATATCGATAACGTAGGCAGATTTCGTGGTAATGCGCACTACATTAGAGGTGCGGTAGAAGCGACTTTTCGTCATATTCTAGATGTCATCCCCACGCTCGATGAGCTAGGACACAAAAGTATACTCAAGCAGCTCTGTCAGATGAAAGACGGCCTTGTCCTGGTCACTGGCGTCACTGGTTCTGGTAAATCTTCCACCCTCGCTGCGATGGTGAATCTCATTTCCCAGCAGAAAAAAGGCGTGATCATCACCGTAGAGGACCCTATCGAATACGTCTTTAGCCATGGGAGATGTGCGGTTAAACAGCGGGAAGTAGGCTCAGACACGCACTCCTTTAGCGCGGCTTTGAAATATGCTCTCCGACAAGACCCAGACGTCATCATGGTCTCCGAGCTGCGTGATATGGAGACGATTCAGGCTGCTATCTCTGCCGCCGAGACTGGCCATCTAGTCCTTGGGACACTGCACACCATTGATGCTCCGCGATCGCTGGACCGGCTCATTGATGTCTTTCCCGCTGGCCAGCAGAGTCAGATTATCGCTCAGCTAGCGAATTGCCTCAGAGCAGTTGTTTCTCAGCGGCTCATAAAGACCACTCTATCAGACAAGCGCGTGCTCGCGGAAGAAGTCATGATCGTGAACCACCCCATTAGAAACTGTATCCGTGAGAGGAAATTTGAGCAGATCGATGGCCTTATCGAAATAGGAAGAAAAGACGGCATGTTCACCATCGATCACCATCTCTGTGAGCTGCTCAGAAAAGGAAAAATTAACGTCGATGATGCTTACGGTGCCAGTCGTGACAACACAGTCATTGATAATTTTCTTGAAGACAGAAATCGCAGAACGGAGGATTGAAAATCAGGACAAAAGGAGAGGCTTTAAAAAAACAAACCCACAGGCTGTTGTAGCAACCTGCGGGTTTGAGATATTGTCCCAAAAATGAATAACTAATATAAAAATAACCTTCTCTAGCAATAGACAGCGGTGCTCAGTATTTGTTCAAAGAAAAGTAAAATAAAAACAGAATAAAACGTAAGTAGTTGTATTTAAGTGTGTAAATATTCTCTATTTACCCATGGAATCACCCATTTTGGCATAAAGCTCCTGCTGGTTAGCAGAGTTTTCCAGCAGATCTTTATCCAGCGTGACCTTCCCTTGTTGGAAAATGGTGATAGTGGAGGACCCGCCAAACGCAAAATACCCTTTCTCAGCACCCTTTGCGCTATGTTCACCAGCGGTATAAGTTTGGTAGATAGATCCCACACACGTTGCGCCTATTTCCATGATCAACACCCTGCCGTGGGCGGGAGTTTCTAGCACCGTCCGAGTTCGCTTATTCTGCCAGATATAGTCTAGATTTTTCCTAAGCGCGATAGGAGACACTGAGAATAGCGGACCATTGAGTAGCAGCGTCTCACCTGGCACACCCGCCAATGGAAAATGATAGCGATGGTAATCCACCGGACAAAGCCTAGACAAGACCAATGAGCCGCCAGCGAACTGCTTATACAGTGTATCATCGCCTATCAGCTTCTGCAGATCCCACTTCTGTCCCTTCACAAATACCCCAGCCACATCCTCTGCATTCGCAAACCCTAGGTGGCGTCCATCCGCTGGGAATACCACCGCGGCATCAGAAATAGGCCGTGCCTCAGGCTTTAGCTTCCTATAGAAAAACGCATTAAAGTGCTCAAAACTCTTGGGATCATCCAGAAAATCCTTCTCATCCATCCCATAGTCCCTGATAAAGGGAGCCACCTTCTCCTTCGTAGTAGGATGATCCATCTTTCTCCCATACCACTTACTAAAAAATGGACGTTTAATAAAACTATGTAGTGCTATTTTACCGATTGGATTTCCATATGCCCATTTCAGAAACCCCTCTCCGTATACTTGCTCCGTCTCGAGTTTGCCAGTATACCTGTTTAAAAAAGTAATTGCTTTCATACCACAATTCGTGCTTGGATTCCCCGTTAATGTCAATCTCCTAAAATAATGTTAGAAAAAAATAACATTCACCCTTGCACTATCATCGTTTTATTATCCATGATGGTCTTCACAAGAATTTAGGACTAATTTCAAAACTCACACTACACAAAGAACATGGCCACCTGGGGAACAAAAATATTTGAAGACGACACCGCTACAGATTGGCTCGCAGAGCTAATAGACGCTGAAGAAGTACGCGAGTTCCTCTTAGCAAACATCACCTTAACTTTAGAAGATGAGCCAGGCTATGACACTGGAGTTATCTGCTTAGCAGCCTGCGAAGTGATCATTGCGCTCATCGATGAGCCTCGTAAAGGACTCCCAGAAGAACTCAAGGACTGGCTCGCTGAGAATGAATGTGATGACATCACTGATCTACCAGAAAAAGCCCAGGAGTCACTAAACATCGTCCTAGCAGAGAGCTCAGAACTCATGGAAACTTGGAGAGAGCAAGAAGACTATGACGAATGGCGCGAAGGTGTAGACGAGCTTGCAGAAATCATGGAGCAGCTAGTCCAAGCTTAAAACAGGAGCTATTAAGCGCTAGTCCTATGGGTGTCCATAAAACACCTCACATAAGTAGAAATTAATTCTATTCATAAACCTTAACTTTTTCTTCCACTCTGCCTAGTGAAATGTTTACCTATGGTATGAGAGAACAGTTATTAGCCCATCCGCTATTTAAGATGGCATCCGACCAGTTTGAACGCTCCGCAGATTTCCTACAGCTATCAGACGAGGTCAGAGAAAGGTGTAAATGGCCTAAGCGGCTCATCACCTGTACCATCCCTATCAAGCGTGACAACGGCGATACAGAAGTTTACTTTGGCTACCGAGTCCAGCACCACCTGTCACGTGGCCCAGTCAAAGGAGGGCTCAGATACCATCCCAATGTGGGTATAGGCGAAGTGGCGGCACTCGCCATGTGGATGAACTGGAAATGTGCGCTTATGGGCTTACCCTTCGGTGGTGGAAAAGGTGGAGTAACCTGTGATCCCCATAACATGAGCCCGCGTGAGCTGGAAAACGTAACCCGCAGATTTGCCGCGGAGATGCTCCCATTTATCGGACCTAAGACAGATGTAATGGCACCAGACATGGGCACCAACGAGCAGACGATGGCATGGATCACAGATGTCTACTCCACACATGCAGGACATTTTGTGCCTGGTATTGTCACTGGAAAGCCTGTTATTCTACAAGGATCAGAAGGTCGTACTAGAGCGACTGGTCACGGCGTCGCATTCCTCGCGGCCCGTGCGCTCAAGCTTTGCGGGATTAAGTATGAAACAGCCACCGCCGTTGTCCAAGGCTTCGGAAACGTAGGTGCTCACGCAGCGCGCACGATCACTACCTACGGAGTAAAAGTGATCGCCGTCTCAGATATAAATGGGGCCATCCATGCACCAGAGGGACTCGATATAGATGCTCTCATGACCCACGCAAAAGACACTGGTGGGGTGAAAGGTTTCCCGGGGTCATCACCCATCGATCCGGATGAGATGCTTCTGTTAGAGTGTAGTGTCCTCATGCCCGCTGCACTAGAACGAGTCATCACAGAGAAGAATGCGGCAGATCTAAAATGTAAAGTCCTCGCCGAGGGAGCCAACGGACCCACCACACCAAATGCTGATGCGATCATTGAAAAGCGTGGCGACATCTTCCTCATCCCAGACATCCTTTGTAATGCCGGCGGTGTGACTGTCTCCTACTTTGAGTGGGTGCAAAACCTTCAGCGTTTCCAGTGGAGTGAGCAAGAGGTCATCGCCAAGCTAGACACCATGCTCACTACCGCCTTTGATAAAGTCATCTCATTTGCAAAATACAATCATTTGCCAAACAGGGTCGCCGCACTATCATTAGGCATCAAAGAAGTAGCTGATGTCAAAGCCCAGCGTGGCCTTTACCCTTAGACCAAATGATAAGCACTATGAAATACCAATCTGTTAGATTCCACGAGTTCGGCGCACCAGCTGATGTCCTCAGCTACGAGACCGAAGAGAACCTTACTGCCACTCCGCTAAAATCTGGCGAAGTAAGAGTAAGTATTCAGTTCGCACCGATCAATCCCGCGGACCTCAACTACATCCAAGGCAACTACGGTATCCGCCCATCGCTACCCGCAGTCCCTGGTGTGGAGTCCGCTGGTGTGGTCACGGAGTCGTCATCTGAGATTATCAGCGTAGGTGATCAAGTTATTTTCATCACCCGAGTAGGCACCTGGCAGAGTGAGGTCATCTGTGACGGTGATGAAGTCATTGTAGTACCAGCTATCCCTGCTGAGCAGGCATCCATGTTAAAGGTGAATCCACCCACCGCGCTCTGTCTGTTAGAAAATTATGTTAATTTAAAATCGGGCGACTATATCATCCAGAACGCCGCTAACTCAGGAGTAGGGCAGTGCGTTATCCAGATAGCCAAGATACTCGGCATAAGAACCATCAACCTCGTTAGGAGAGAAGAACTCATTCCCGAGCTGCTAAAGCTAGGTGCAGATCATGTTTTGTTAGACGATGACTCTACTGTAGAAAAAGTCAGAGAAATCTGCGGTGAAAATCTACCTAAACTAGCTTGTAATGCCGTAGGTGGTGACAGCGCACTTCGTCTCATGGACGCCCTTGCAGAGCAGGGTCAGCATGTCACCTTCGGCGCTATGTCCATGCGTAGCCTCAAAGTTCCTAACAAATTTCTTATCTTCAAACGTATCCAGCTCCACGGCCTCTGGGTCACCAAGTGGATAGAAGAAAATGACCGCGCCACTGTTCATGCCGCCTACCATCGCCTAGCAAAATGGGTTGCTGAAGGAAAACTAAATCAAGCCATTGATACCACTTACAAGCCAAAAAACATCATCCAGGCCATTACCCACGCCACCGAGGGTAAGCGCAGTGGTAAAATTCTGTTAGACTTCAGCTAGTGAACAGTGAGCGCAAGATCATTCATGTCGATATGGACTGCTTCTATGCCGCCATCGAGCAGCGAGAGAACCCCGCTCTCATGGGGAAACCCATCGCCGTAGGAGGTGGGGGTAGACGGGGAGTTCTCTGCACAGCTAGCTACGAGGCAAGGGCATTTGGTTGCCGCTCAGCCATGCCTGGATTTAAGGCGCTCGAACTCTGCCCGCAGCTCATTATCGTTCCTGTTAGATTTGATCTCTATAAGCAAGCCTCCTCGAAAATACGCGCCATCTTTGGCAGATTTACCGAACTCATTGAGCCGCTCTCATTAGACGAAGCCTATCTTGACGTCAGCCATTGGAAGAGTGATCCCGTAGCCATCGCCAGAGAGATACGCGCCCAGATCTACGAGGAGACTAGGCTCACTGCAAGCGCTGGAATTTCATCGAACAAACTCATCGCCAAGATCGCATCAGACTGGCAAAAACCGAACGGCCAACACCAGATCCCCTCAGATGAGATCTCCGCATTTATGAAAAACTTACCTGTAGCTAAGCTCTGGGGAGTGGGGGAGAAGATGCAGCAAAAACTTACCTCTGCTGGCATTCAGACCTGTGGCGACATGCAGCAGGTCGATAAACTAAACATGGCAAAAAACCACGGGAAATGGGGTCTTGAACTCTACGATCTCTGCCGAGGAATAGACACCAGAGAAGTCCAGTCAAGCCGGATTAGAAAGTCGATCAGTAAAGAGAATACATTCGGCGAAAATGTGGCTCGAGTTCAAGATTTGTTCCCTAGTCTCATTGAATTGTTAGATTCTGTTAGGGAGTCCCATGAGGATCGCTATCGTGACAGAATGATCAAAGCGATCGTCGTTAAATTAAAATTTGCAGACTTCACCCAGACCACTATTGAGCGTGCGACCGATAAACCTAGTATAGAATTAGCGAGAGAATTGCTAATAGAAGGTTGGCGCAGAGGAGGCCAAAAATCCGTCCGTCTCCTGGGCGTAGGTATCAAGCTAGCTGACCCTGAGCCACAATCGCAGCCTCAGCTGGAATTGGGAATGGAGTGATATCTGGATTCAGTTCATTCTTGCCAGCTTAGTTGTGAGTGGCTTTAATGTGGGAGATAAATGATCATGAAACACGCTAGATTTAAACTGAACTGTTAGAGTTTGATTTCCTGCTGGCACTACCTCCAAGATGAATCTATTTTCCTATATTCTAACAGCGCGACCAAAGACACTTCCGGCAGCTATTGTGCCTGTCTGGCTTGGCTGTGTGTTGGCTTGGTATCTGTCTGGCGAGTTTCACGGATGGTTAGCATTTTGCACGCTGATGGGTGCAATATGGATTCAGATTGGGACGAATTTTTTTAATGATGCCATTGACTCCGATAAAGGTGCAGACACGGAAAATCGGCTAGGCCCTATGCGGGCGACAGCCAGTGGAGTGCTCTCTCGCCGTGCTGTTTACAGTGCGGCTATCGTGTGCTTGCTGATCGCTGCTGGATTCGGTTATTGTCTGTTTCAAGCACGTGGCTGGACGATAGTCGCTATCGGGATTCCTTCTCTGTATCTCTGCTACGGCTATACTGGCGGACCATGGCCGTTGGCATACAAGGGGCTGGGGGAGTTATTCGTGGTGTTATTTTTTGGTCTAGTGGCGGTGGCGGGGACGGTTTTTGTTCAGTTGGGGGAGTGGCGCTGGGAGGCGGTGCTGTTAGGTCTACAAGCTGGGCTTCTCTCGGCCGTGTTAATTTCTATCAACAACCTTCGCGACCGAGAAGAGGATGAGGGAAATAACAAGCGTACGATGGCAGTTGTGTTAGGTGAGATGAGAGCGAAGCAGTTACTTCTGTTAGAGATTTTCATGCCAGCAGTGCTGGGCATATTTTGGCTCAAAAATGATATCCATTTAGTTCTCTATCCACTTGTCTATCTAGTGCTATCCATCCCGATAGCTGGGGGAGTGATGAGAAGCAAACCGGGGAAAATTTATAATAAATACTTAGCCCTAGGAGGATTGCAGTTGATCATCTTCGGGGTGGCCTTTCACCTCGCCGTGATTTGATACTGATATCAAACGGTGCTTCTGATGATGGCTTTAGTGCCTTCATGATCGAGATCATCGATCATTGAATTCACTACTTAATCTTAATCTCTAGCTTATATGTGCCATTGGGCTGTATTTTAACTACTTTCAAACTGAAGGGAGCCGTTTTATCTTCAAAGGTGTCGCCAGGGTGAAAGAGTGCCGCTTCTTTGCGATCTGCTTTGGGATAAATAACCACAGGGTTTTTTCCGGTGGGCCGAGTGGCATCTACGCTGTAGATCAGAACACCAACGGGCCACTGCTCTTTGCCCTTTTTTGCTTTGGGAGGCTGTCCGATTTCAATCGTGAAGACCTTGCTTGGATGCTTTGGGTTATCCGCTGGGATAACAATCATCGAGACACCGGACTTGGCATCCAGAGCAGATAGATCGATCGAATGTGACCCATCCGTGAGGTAAGTTTTACGGCTTGGTGCCAACCATCCTAGTTTGTGGCGGTGCCATCCAATAAATCCGGTGGCATTGTGAGCAATGGACATAATATCCCATTCACCAACTGGATTCTTAGGCTTAAGATCACCAATTGTGTAGAGATCGGGGAGGCCCATGAGGTGGGCTACTTCGTGCACTAATACGATAGGGTTATTACTACCGATATTCACCACCAGATTAATCTTGCCATCGCGGTAAGGGATGGCGAGGTCGTCTCGCTCGCCGAAAGCGAAGTTGCCGCGGCCCGGCATCTTGGCAACGATGTAGTCATACTTGTTGAAATCAACTTTAGGATAGAGCGCGAATACATCGATGAACATATCGCGATGTGCTTCGGTCGTCTTGGCGTGGTAAGATTTCTGTTTCTTGGGCAGATGCCGCCAACCGTGGATATGATCGATGGAAATCTTGAGATTGCCGTGGGATTGCTTATGGAAAATCTCTAAAAATCGGCCTTTACCGAGGATAGCCTCTCCCGCCGTTTTGCTATCAGTCGTTGACTTTATGTCTTGGAAGTCAGTGTAGAGCATGATCATTTTCTTTTCACCCACTGTGCTGCCATAGATTAGCGGGTCATTAATACCCTCGGTTTTGTAGACGTCTCCCTTGGTATCAAGTTTAGGAATTAGGTTTGTAGTTTGGGAGTTTGCTAGCGAAGTTAGCAGGGTGATAAGAAGAAAGGAACGTAGGATCATGGCGTGAGACTAAATGTCAAATGTGTTGAGGGAAAGAGGAAAAATTAATTGGTTAAAACGAGGGTATGTTATTAAACATTTTTTTGATAAAAATGAATTCCAGAGAGAGTAGACTTCATCTATAGTCTTGTTCTCTTGAAATCATACCTGATACAAAAATGAGAACAAACTTAACGCCACCGGCACTATCATCCATGACGAAACAAACTTTTTTGAGCATTATCTCTATTACCATTTTGACCTTCTGCACTCCTTTAGCATCTGCTGAAGGTAGTGAACTCCCTATGTCACTTGTGCCCTATCCTCAGGAGGTATTAGTCAGTGAAGGTTCATTCACGCCCAGCAAGCAGCTGTTCTTGAGTCACGATGGCTCACATGGAGAACTGGCAGACACCTGCGTGAAGGATCTAACGGCTATGGGATTCATTGCTTCCCATGGGAATTCTGATGCGAAGATGTCAGGCAGTATTATTAAGCTAAACTTAGTGAAGAATAAGCAATTGGGGAAGGAGGGTTACCAACTCAAGATCGACTCGGGTATGTCTATTTCTGCCGCGACCAGCGAGGGACTATTCTGGGGCACCCGTACGCTGCTACAGCTAATGCACGCTGGCCCAGAGCAGGCTATTCCGCAGCTGACTATTTCCGATCAACCTGAGTTCCCCTATCGGGGACTGATGATCGATAATTCCAGAAACTTTCACTCGATTGATTTTCATCTCAAGACGATCAAGCGCATGGCTTCATACAAGCTGAACCGCTATCAGATTCATTTCAGCGATGATCAAAGCTACACCTTGCCCAGCGCGGCCTTCCCGAACTTGCCAACCAAAGACCGCCATTTCACTCCAGAAGAGATTGCAAAGCTCATGGAAGTTTCACGCCGATACCATGTCATGTTAGTGCCCGAAATCGATGTGCCCGGACATGCAAGAGCATTAATTCAGGGTATCCCATCATTAGGATGTGGTGGAGTTGGAGGTAAGCTTTGTATCGGCAAAGAACAGACCTACCAGACTCTAGAGAAGCTTTTCACCGAGGTCATGGAGATGATGCCCGGTAGCTATTGGCATCTGGGTGCCGACGAAGTTCACTATCAGGGTACTAATTGTGTGGACTGTGTTGCACGGATGAAGAAAGAGAAGTTTGAGAATGGGGACCAACTTTTCAACTACTTTATCAACCGGATGCACGGGTTCATCAAAAATAATAATCGACAGATGCTTGTTTGGGAAGGGTTCTCGCCAACTCTTGAACCAGAGATTCATAAAGACATCATTGTCTGCCCCTTTGATATAAAACATCGCGGCAAAATGCCGGCAGACTATTTTAATGCTGGATACAAGGTGCTCAACACCTCTTGGACGCCCCTGTATGTGGCGGACAAACTCTATATGACAGCTCCGGAGATCATCGCGCGCTGGTCACCTTATATGTTTGGTGCTGGACGCAGCCCACAGCCTTTTGCCTACTGGAAAAAATTTAATCCCAAAAAATATCAAGGTAAGGTGCTGGGTGGGCAAGTGTGCTCATGGGCAACTGAAGAAAAGGCAGAAGAGGGATTACTCTTCGGTACGGGACCTGGATTCCCAGAATACGGGAGGCCGGGTAAGCGTGTGCAAATCGTGGCTGAGAGGCTCTGGACAGGATCGAAGAGCAGTGTTAAGGATCTCCTTGAACGAGTGGGTGAAAGCTACTGGCCGGCTGAAGCAAAACCTAAAAAATAAGAAAGAAATTGTCAGTAAGCTTTGGCACTGATAAAAAGTAGTTGTTATGAAAATACTCAAGCTGCTTCTAATTTCGATATCACTCTCTCTTTCTCTCCATGCTGATCATCATGAGGGGCCTAATGGGCATCATCATGCAAAGGCTGCTCCTCTTCGTCATGTGGTGATGTTTAAGTTCAAGGACACAGCCACTAAGGAACAGGTCGTGGCGATTGAAAAAGCATTCGGTGAATTACCAAAGGAAATCAAGACGATCACTGGCTACGAGTGGGGAACTAATGTTAGTAAGGAAAATAAGAATGAAGGGTTTACTCATTGTTTTGTTGTGACTTTTAAAGATCAAAAGGGACTTGATGTTTACGTGCCGCATGCAGCTCATCAGGCATTCGTGAAACTACTCCTGCCGTCACTAGATAAAGTATTGGTACTAGATTTCTTCGCGAAATAAATAGACCTTCAGCTCGTTCATTAGGCCACTGTTGAAGGGGAGCAAACGCGAGTGAACATGGAGGTCGCGCTCAGAGGCGCAGACTCTCTAGACTGGATTCACGGTAAAGTAGATCATGCCCGCGATACTCACAGTGATCAGATAGTAAGAGAAATATTCTAGCTTACCTTGCTTCACCACTTTCATGGCGAGAGAAATGGCGAATAGTCCCACGACAGCAGAAGCAACAGCTCCCCAAATATAGGCATCAGAAGTGCAGGATTCGATTGCGTTCGCCCAGCTACCTTGCAGCACAGCCTCCTCATTTAGGTTTAAAACAAAGCCACCGGCGATGGCAGGAATCGACATCAGAAACGAAAACTCAGCAGCCTTCTCAGCCTTCACGCCACTCACCAGGCCTGCGGCGATTGTAGAGCCGCTGCGTGAAATTCCTGGCAGGATGGCAAATGCCTGAGCCAGTCCCATCCAGAGGGAACTCTTTGCGCCAACATTTGAGGTCTTATTTTTTACGATTTTAGGAACGAACAACAATGCCGCGGTCATTAAAAGCAGCCCACTCACTAGGACAGGGTTCTCATACGCCGCTTTAAAGGAGTCACTAAATAATTTATAGGCGATCACAGCAGGCACAGTGGCTACGCCGAGCCAAACGATCATCATACGTTCCTCTTTCATCTCTCTCGTCCAAAGTGATTGACATAATTTCCATAAACTGGCGCGGAAGTAGATCAGCACACTTAGCAGCGTCCCAAGGTGAAGCACGATCTCAAATGATAAGCTGTTTTCCTCAATTCCTAACAGCATTTGGGTAAGAACAATATGTCCCGATGATGAGATGGGCAAAAACTCTGCTAATCCCTGCACAATGCCCACGATGATCGCTTGCCAAATAGTCATAACTAACGCGAAATCTAGCCACATCCTCTGACAAGGCAAGAATGAATACTAAAGAGTTAGCTGGCTTTAATTACCAAATAATTTGAAATCTTATTCTATCGTATCCATAGAGTCAGCGCAAAAATAGTTAGTTTGTAAATTCTGTAGCCTATTTTTAGCAACCCACAGCTATAGGACAAGAATGATGTCTCAATCATGCTCAGAGTGACCACTCAGCAGACTAGAATAACTCTGTAAATCATTAGTTCAGTGGGCTAACAGATCAACACACGATATCTTTTGCCTTCTCTCTTAGTTATGCTAATCTATTCCTAATATGAATAAAATAAAACATACCTTAGACCGCTTGTTAATTCTGACTGACTTGGGAACCGTGAGGGTTCTGAAATTCACTGAAGCAGGCGACAACCCTAAAAACTTTGCTCATTTAGTGGAGCTATCTGTGGAGGAACTAGAGCTCCCAGTAGGGGCAGTCACTACGGATGGCCCGGGAAAGTTTAATGGCGGATCTGCCGCTGGTAAAGGTGAGGCCATGTCTCACGGTGAAACCAAGTTAGACATCGAAATTGAGAAGCGTGCAGTTGAGCAAGTTGCGAAGGAAATCTGTGAAATTGTGGCTAATATGGGCTGTTCTAGCTTTGTGCTTACCGCTCCTCAGGAACATCTTAAGCGGCTAAAGGAAAATATGGAACCTTCTTGTCGTGAGAAGCTCAATGATTCTGTAGGTGTAGATTTGACCAAAATCAGTTTAAAGGAGTTAGAGAAGCGATTCTTGTAAATGACCTAAAGCAGATATTTAATCGAAATATTCATAGTGTAGGGTAAGTATTATACATTAGGTTTCGGTGTTTTAAGTACCGTTGCCATACTTCTAATGATCACTATTAAATTTCTCATTGCTCTTCTTCTGCTTCCTTGTCTCGTCCTCGCAGAGGAAGATCAGCCGCTTCCAGGACATTCTCACGTTGGAGATGCCTTCGACGAAGGACCGCGCCAATCTGCCTCTCTTCTAGGGGGCACTGGTAAAGTCACCATTCCCATCACTTCTTCTTGGCCAAAGGCGCAAGCATATTTTGATCAAGGCCTCGGCCAGTTGCATGGATTTTGGTATTTTGAAGCCGAGCGGAGCTTTCGGGAAATTGCAGCTCATGACCCGAACTGCGCCATGGCTTACTGGGGGATGGCAATGGCTAACTGGGAAAATGCCAAGCGGGCCAAGGATTTTACCGCAAAGGCCACCGCCTTAAAGGATAAAGCCACCAATCGTGAGCGTCTTTACATTGATGCTCACAGTAACTATTTCGACAATGATCCCAAAGACGCAAAAAAGCGCCATCAAGAACACATCAACGATTACGAGAATATTATCCATGAGTTTCCTGAAGATCTCGAAGCTCGTGCGATTCTAGTGTGTCGTATCTGGCAATTCTCCCGCAAAGGACTCCCTATTCACAGCTATGAAGCGGTCAATGCTATCTTAGATCAAATTCATGCCAAAGACCCGATGCATCCAGCCCACCATTTCCGAATCCACCTCTGGGATAAACGGAAGGGTTCTAGAGCTCTAAAGTCTGCCGCCCAAAATGGTCCCTCCGCTCCCTCTATCGCCCATATGTGGCATATGCCAGGCCATATTTACTCTAAGCTCCACCGCTACCAGGATTCCGCTTGGCATCAGCAAGCATCAGCCCGTATTGACCATCGCTGGATGCTCGCGTCTCGTGTCCTTCCAGACCAAATCCATAACTACGCGCACAATAACGAATGGCTAGTGAGGAATTGGATCCATATCGGCCGGACTCAAGATGCGCTAGCAATGGCGAAAACTCTCATCGCTAACCCACGTCATCCTAAGCTCAATAAAATCACTAAGAGAAGTAGTAGTGCAGGATACGGATGCGCTCGGCTGATTGATGTGCTTACTAAGTTCGAACTCTGGGATCAGGCCCTCGCCTTGGTGGAAACTACCTATCTCCAAGAAGAAGATCTTTCTCTCGCGCATCAGCGGGATCGCTTGCAGCTCATCGGCACAGCACATTTCGAAAAAGGAAACAATGGTGGGCTCAGCGAAGCCATTGTCTCGTTCGATGCTCTTATAATCAAGGCTCAAGAACTGCACCAAGAATCTGCCATCAAAGCAGTTGAAAAAGCGACTACTGAGAAGAAATCTAAGAAAGATAGAGAGAAAGCGGTGAAAGCCGCCGGTATGAAGACGAGCAGCCTCATCAAGTCTCTTGAGCAAGCGAAATCTGGTCTCGAAGCCTACCTCGCTATCCTGAACAATGACCTGCCTAAAGCTCGCGAGAAATTCGGTGATATTAAGCGGGATAAATACGCCCTTGCGCTGATCCGTCTCCGGCTCGGTGACAACGAGGAAGCTCTCAAGCTCAGCGAAGAAGCCACCACCAAGAAGGCTACTGGCCAGGTCCTCCCTCTAGCCGCCCGCATTGAAGTCCTTCACGGATCAGGTAAGACAGAAGAAGCCCGTGCCGCCTTTGAGGAACTCCGCAAGATCAGCTCCTCTACCGACCTTTCTACCCCTCCATTTACTCGCTTAATTCCTATTGCAGCGGCACTAGATCTTCCTGCGGATTGGAAACTTCCCGCTACAGTACATGATGATATTGGCCATCGTCCTGAGCTCGACACCCTCGGTCCCATCGCTTGGACTCCTCCAAATGCCCCAGACTTCACACTCCCTGATGGCGACTCAGAGCCAATCAAGCTCGACTCGTTTCTCAAGCGGCCCACCATACTGATCCTGTATCTCGGACATGCTTGCCTCCATTGCGCTGATCAACTCCAAGCCTTTGCTGAGCATCATAAGCAGCTAGAAGCCGCCGGATTCAACGTCCTTTGTGTGAGCACTGACACCGTGGCCGAACTTCAGAAATCTCAGCAAGCTTATGTCAAAGATGGTGAAAACATGCCTTTCACTCTCCTCGCCGATCCAGAGTGTAAAATCTTCCGCCAATATAATTCCTATGACGACTTCGAAGACCAACCCCTGCATGGAACATTCCTCATCGACACCAACGGCAAAGTCCTCTGGCAAGATATCTCAGCAGATCCCTTCGACGACCCTGTCTTTCTGAAGAAGGAAGCGCTGAGATTACTCCCGCTACATATCACTTCTTAGCTTGTGGGCGGTAAGCTGCTGGAATTTGTGGGATTACTCCTAGCTTTTCGTATTGGAAGCCACTCACTAAAGGCTGGTATTCACCAGTGTAATCGACGCTGCTTGTTGGTGAAATCTGTTTCTCCATTCCCATGCTCCAGTATGCGGCGTTGATGATGAGCCGGCGAAGTCCGGGGCTTTCCAGATCCTTGCCACTACCCATGGTTGATTGCACCACGCGCGCAGTTTTACCGTCACTTGTTTTCCAATCTTTAAACCAAACGACAGGTAAAGGGACCTTTTTAGGGTTCGATGCCCCACCTTTTTCGCGTCCGATGAGTGGTTGTCCGAAGACGAGGGCGGTGCAATCTGCCGGTAAGCTGTCTCCCTCTTTGTAAGTACGGTAGACATCTGATGGCCCCCAGATGTCTTTGACTCCGGTTAAAATAGGATGGGCCTTCATCGCTTCCACTATGTCGCCACGGGTTGAGTCGCGATGCCAGTTACCGTGGTGTTTCATGAAAGCGCCACCAAGCAGTTTCCCCCAGTTTACTTGCTTACCGTCAATTTTATAGGGAAGTGGTCCTCGGAATCCATGATTGGCGGTACGTATTCCGATGATCGGCTTGCCTGAATCGATGTAATTTACGATATGCTTTTTCTGGTCTTCGGGCAAAGTTAGTAGGCGGGTTTTGAAGATTACCAGATCAGCTTTCGCTAGGTGTTCTAGTCCGGGGATACTATGTGATTTGAATTTATCTTCCTCACCTTTTTTAGGAAATACTGGCATCGTTGGGTCAACGAGACCGTCTTCATTTACTCCAAAGAGCACGGTGCAATGAAATCCGTGATGCTTGGCTAGGATACCAGCCATCATTGGAAAGGATTGTTCGCTGCGGTATTCCTGTTCCGCTGTGATTAGCACGATGTGCTGGCCTTTTCCTGGGCCTTCACCGCCTTCGAAGGTAAGCCACTGAGGGCTTTCGGCTACGGGATGGGTGCTGGCCTGACTGATCATACTGATGAGTGGTACACTGAGCGTGAGTAGGATTGAGAATAGATAGCGGGGTGATTTCATGGTTTTTAAGAATTTGGGGTACAGAGATGAGCCTAGAGCTTAGTTTTTCGGAATCTCGTTCACAGTGTAATAAGCCTTGGTGTGAAGGAGGTTTTTTCCTTCCTTTGATTTCATGGGAGCGAGGTCGAAGTCGTGAATGTGACCTTCGATGATTTGATCCAGGTAGAGTCTCACGGAGAGGCCATCCGCTGAAGGGACTGCTTTGGTTACTTTAAGCGCTGTCTGATCAAATTCTAGGCTTCCGTAGGCACTTTTGTATTCATGCGTGTAGGTCTTTACTTCATAAAGATCAGGGTTAGCGGCTACTTTCGTATCAACAGGCTTCGTGAAGTTCATGAGGAAGCCATCCTTCTTGATATTGATTTCTTTGATCTCAAAAGGAACGATGCCAGACCAGTCAATACGCTGAATGGCATAAGGTTTAGTTCCACGAACTGGCCACTGGGTGTTAGTCGTGAATCCACCTGCAATCAGCTGGCCCTTCGGGGAAAACTCCACATTCATAATCCCTGTTCCAAGACCCTCTCTAAATGGATAGCATGCGCCTTGCCACACGCCATTGATTTTTTCAGTGGTTGCGCGCATGATGAGGCTGAGGGTGTAGTCTCCGAGGAAAATCTGGTTTTCAAATGGGCCAAATTTTCCACCAGTCTGATTCAGCTGGAAACCAGAAATAGATCTCCCCATTTTTATATAGGGAAAGAGGACTGCTGGTGGCACTAGTTCTTTGATTCTTTTCTTTTCTATCTGCAGACGTGATGGGGAATTAGGAGTCACAGCGGGAGTCTCCATACCGGGTGCATAGGGATACCAGTTATAGCTAGCAGGGTGACCTAGAAAGCCTCCAGGTTTGAGATGCTTAAGCGAGCAGCATCCATTCCATGGGCCTTGGCTCTCGATGGCAAACATTGCTCCTTCAGCATTCGCTCCCACACCTCCTGGACTTCTTAGTCCGCTACAGACAGGGATCATTTCACCCTTGGGGGTTATTTTAACCGCCCAACCACGAAATAGATTATGTGATTTGTAGGAACTACTCAGCCCGAGAGCTACCCAGATATTCCCATCAGGATCATGTTTTGAGCCAAATGCGAATTCGTGGTATTCAGCAAACCCCCATTGATTACTGAGCGTGTCGTAGCGATCTGCAACTCCATCGCCGGTAGCATCAGAAATTTTAGTCACTTCGCCAAACTGAGTGGCCACCATGGCGCCATCTTTCCAGTCTAAAGCGAAGATTTCATCCTGTCCTTTAGCAAATAGGTGATAGGTGGGATTTGGTTTTGGATCCATCACGCCCTTGATGAAATAGATGTCGCCACGTCGTGTGCCAACGGCAAGCCGACCATCTGGGAGGAAGTCAAAACTTCCTGGTCGCATAGGAACATTGGCAGGAATAGGGATATCCACGATTGGATAATACTTAGCCTCTTCTTCGGCTGTTCCCCACATTTTCCCTAAATCCTCAGCTTGTAGTAGAGAGGTGAAGGAGCATAGGGCGACTGCTGATGTCTTTAGTATGGAGTTTAATTTTACCATTGGTATTCTATTGTGAGTTTAGATTTTCCTTTAGGAAGCTCAAGTGGGATGAGTAAATCACTAGGATTTCCCTCACGAATGAGTCCTTTATGATCACTAGTGATCCGGATTTGTAATTTGTCGACAAGATAGAGCTTGTCTGGCTTAGCGTTGATGTTCTGACCCGCTCCGGCCCGGAAATAAAATAGCTTCTGTGCTTTTGGTGTGTCGAAACTGAATGTTCTTATGAATTTAGCACCTTCACCACCTTCAGAAACGTCCTCGAAAAAGTCATCTACTACGATGTCTCCGAAGCGGAACTGGAACGTCGGTCTTCGCTGCTCATCGAGGCGGTATCCAAGGAACTTATAACCGTGATCCTGTGGGAACGTGTAATTGGTCTTCGATTTGTATGGCCAACTATCATCCAGCGATTTTAAACGATGGAATGGGATCCCAGCAGGGAATGAAATTTTCGATTTACCGGCGACTTTGAACGATCCGAAATTGACACTAGCGAATGCGCCTTTCCAGAGTGTTCGCAGAGCCATTTCCTCGGAGTCGAATACTAAATTAAGCCGTTCTGGATAACCGACTCCAATTCCACGATAGCCCACTGTGCCGCGACCTCTGACTATTTCAGCCTTGTCGAATACCTGCACATCATTCGATTGGCGAGAAAGTCCCTCGGGCTTTTTGGCACGGGAACCATCTGCGAGGTAGACCCAGAGAGCTTCGATCTGTTGATCTGCTTCGCCATCGAGTATATCTGGACGGATCGACTGACCACCAGGCCAGAAGCTAGGCATGATTCCAGTGGCATGGAACCGTGAGGGGTTTTGCATAAACAGGTGGAACCAATTATTCTTTAAACTTTTGGTAACATGAGAAAGATCTAGTGCGCCTGCACCGGAAGAGTTTTCACCATTAAAGTTATGGCAAGCTACACAGCTAAATCCTGTGGGACCGATCATGTTATGGCCGGCATTTTTTGATTCTTTGATGTTTTCAATTACGGGGATTTTTACCGTCTCTAGCTTATCAACCTCACCTAAAAGCTCCACTAGGTGGCCGATGTTGTCAGCTCCATAATCAGGCATGACGACATTCACATAAGGACGTTGGCGCTTACCTTCGATTAATACTTTATGGATCCATTCTGGCTTAAGCTTAGCTCCCACGTGTGTGAGAGTAGGAGGGATTCTACCTTGGTCTCCCAGCTCTGGGTGAGTACCAGTGAATGTCTCGAGGCGCTCAGCGCTGATCCCGCCCACGCCTTCTCGCTCATGGCAAGCGGTGCAGTTGAATGTGACGAGGGTCTTATGAATGTTTTCGATATTGGTTAGCGGCTTCATTTCCGCCGGCTCTAGTACTTTTGTGATGAGTTCATATTGTTGCGGGCTTAAGTCAAAATGAGGACTCTTACTTTTTGTATCGATTAGTATACCTGGTTTGCTGATGCAGCCTTTACCAGCGGTGAGCTCAGAGAATGGCATGTAATCCTTAGACTCTACCTTTAAATCATCATGGCAACTAGCGCACCCGAGCGCGGAAAAATGTTCACGACCTGCTTTAGCAAGAACCGGATCATGCTTAAACGGTATGTGTTTAGGGATAAGTTTATTGTAGGCTGATAGAAGTGACGCAGGGATTGATGCTCGCTTAAATTGAGGTCCTTTCATTTCAAAACTGAGTTTAGGGTTTCGGCCAGTGTGGTAATACGTCAACTGCACTTTTTTCCAGCCCGCTTCTAGGGTTACTGCTTTTTCTAGCTGTTGAGTCTCGCGCATTTGGCTCGGCTTCACTGCGAAGACCTGCTGATTATCGACGTGTAATGAACCGCCATTCATTTGCAGATAGAACGTGTGGCTGCCCGGATCGGTGATATTGATCCAGCCCTCGTATTCTACGGCATATTGGCGGTGAATTTTCCCCAGACTCGCTGGATCGAAGTTTTCAATGTGTCCCGCTCTGATGGGTCTAATACCATCGGAGTCTATTCCTTCGGAGACACTTCCTTGGTAGAGAGTGTAGTTAAGATGGCCGGGGACTTTAGTATCTCGCAATAAGTATTCTGCTATGTTCTCTATTTCTTTCTGGGGGATATCCAACTTGGGCATCCGTCCTGATGGGCGGGCAGCATGTGGGTTAACCAGAAATTTGACCAAGCTTTCATGGCTGTATTTTTTCGTCAGATCACCCAATGGAGCTGAATTTTTGATCAGTGTTTCTTTTCCCTCTTCATCGCGTGGTGAATGACATGCAACACAACCTTTGGTATGAAATGAAAGTTCACCTTGCTTAGCTGCGACATGGTTTGGAACT
Source organism: uncultured Verrucomicrobiales bacterium (assembly GCA_963934155.1). Lineage (GTDB taxonomy): Bacteria > Verrucomicrobiota > Verrucomicrobiia > Verrucomicrobiales > Akkermansiaceae > Rubritalea. The sequence goes on from CAWVXI010000020.1 coordinate 41,293, forward strand.
TTAGGAGTGAAGTTATTTTCCTTCAGTGACATCAAAAAATGTGTGATTGACTCAGCGGCCTCATCTTTCTCTTTAGTGTCCATTCCAATGAGGGCATTAGGCATCGTGGTGCCTGGTTTCATCCCATGAGGGTCCTTGATGAATGCTTTTAGGTAAGTCGGATTCACGCGTGAGCCGATGTCCGTGAGCCGAGGAGCTTTTTTTGATCGTGCCGCGAATGGAGCGTCGCTTTTATGGCAAGCGGCACAGTTGAGTTCTTCTATCAGTACGCGTCCTTTAAGTTCAGGCGATATTTTGCTCGATTCTAAACCAGGGATGATCGGATGAGCATAGAGAGAGGGCGCAAAACTGAGTGCTATTAACGCTGCAGTGGTGATCTTTTGAATTGTTCGTTGATAGTGCATAAGCATGAATACCAAGTCATTATTACTGAAAATATCTAATACATGAGGTTCCACATTTCAATAGGGGCTCATGCTTATGATTGGCAGGTGTTTTAATTTTATTTACTAATTGAAAATACATATTCTAAGCCCAGAAAGCAAATAGAATGTTACTCATGTCACATAGAGAATGTTAAGCTCTCCCAGTGAGGGAGTGCCTAAAACTTAGATGTTCGTCACAATACGCTTTACATTGATGGTCAATAATAGAGAAAAGAGACATGGCTAAGGGACAAGATTCTAAAAAAACAGTGAAGAAGAAATCGGAAAAGACGTTAAAGGAAAAGCGTGAAGAGAAGAAGCTCAAGAAGGCTAATCGTGACTAGTGAGAGAGATGAAGCATATGAATCTAGAGGTGATTGAAGCAGATTATTCATGCGATCAACATCAGCATGAAATCCCGCTATTGTTGAACCTCTATGCGTCTGACCCAATGGGGGGCGGCAAGTCGCTCAGTGCAGAGGTAATAAATTCCTTAGTAAACGAGCTAGCAAAACTCCCCCATGCATTCTCAGTGATCTCATATGTGGACGGGAAGCCTGCTGGTCTGGTGAATTGCTTCGAGGTGTTTTCTACTTTTCTATGCAAACCAATCATCAACATTCATGATGTTGTGGTGATCACTGATTACAGAGGTCTTGGGATCTGTGAGAAAATGTTTGATAAGGTAGAGGAAATAGCACGTCTAAAAGGCTGTTGTAAAATGACTCTAGAGGTGTTGAGTAAAAATGAAGTTGCAAAAGCGGCTTATCAGAAGTTTGGCTTCTCTGGCTACGAATTAGATCCTGAGGCTGGCAAGGCATTATTTTGGGAGAAACCGATTGCCGTCCAAATTTAAGCAACAAACAGGCTCTTTAAATCACTGTCTTCTGAGGCTGTTTTTTCCAGTTCTGGGTCTAGCTTGAATGACTTATCTAGGCACGCACGGGCGTCTGTTAGATTACCAAGGACTGCGTGATAGCAGGCTAGATTATAATGATAAAGAGGATCTCCAAATAGTAATTTAGGGCCTGAAAGTAGCTGGCGAAGTGCTGCTAGAGTATTTCCTGATTCGTGGAGGCAGAAGGCGGCATGGATAAAGTAGGACTTCTCTTTGCGATCTATCTTACACAGTTCCAGAGCAGTCACAGCAGCAGGTTTCCAGAGCTGGAGCATCATCTGGGTGGCTAAAAGTAGTTCTTTATAGCGCTCTGAACCGTGTTCTTTAGCAGGCATGTTCCTCAGCTCCACGAGGGCGTCTTCTGCCATCTCGAGCTGTAAATATCCTTCTGCTGCCTCTAAATCTTTCACTATTCTATTCTTTGCTACCGTGTCCCTAGAGTGCAAGTTTATTCCGCTATTCACTGAGCGTAAGTAGGATTTTTTAAGCTAAAGCTGTCTCACACTCCTCGCTTGCTGCCCCAGAGCTGGATGTGGAGGCGGTCGGAGAATCTGTAGCCTTGATCGCGACAGATATCTGCTAGCCAGAGGCGTTTTTGCTGGAGTGCCGCTTCGGTTCTACCTTCTGGCATGAGTAAAATCTTCTCTTTTGGGAGCGCGTAAGTTTTCTCTAACTGCTGAACTTCGGTTAGATCCTCCGCGGACTGGATAACAAATTTGAACCAAGTATTTTCTTTGCTCGCGAAGTAGCGTAGGACGTCACCTTTGATTCTGATTTTTTCATCATTACCGCTGTTAGCTAGCTTAGCGGAAACGTTCCATTGATCGATGGAATCACTCATGAACTCTGATGGCATCTTTGTTCCATTCGTTTCAACTTCGAATCTGTAATCAGGATCTTGTTTCCTAAGAAGCTGGATCATTTCCTCCCATGCGGGTTGCTGAAGCAATGGCTCACCGCCAGTGAGGATGACGTTCTTACAGTCGTAACTGGCAACTAATGCCGCTACCGCGGTGGCTTCGAGGCTGACGATATAGTCTTCCTTCAAATATTTAACGCCGGTCTCATGCTGCCAAGGTGTGCCTTCCCAGTTCCAGGTGTAGTCGGTATCGCACCAGCTACAGTGGAGATTACATAGGGAAGACCTTACGAAAATGGACGGCACTCCCACGCTCACACCTTCACCTTGAAGAGTGTGAAAGATCTCGGGTTTGTCTTCTAGCTTGGCTAGTTTAAGAAGTGCCATTCAATAATTAATTCTTAGCGAGTCCAGCCAAGGCAGGTAGAATGCAAACTCCCATGATGCCGATAACCCAGAAGATGACGTTACCAGAGCTATTATGTTGCGCTGTCTTAAAGCCTTCTAGTTCTGTTGGTTCAGTGAGTGTGTCGACCCGTATTGTTGGATCGATAAGATCTTTTACAGTGACTGGTGATGGGTTTGCTATCGCTGCAGCTCTGTGTTCCAGAACCATGTCAGCAGTGATAGCATCGGCTTTGTTTCCCATGCTGGAGCGGACGTAGGTGAGGACGTCGGCTATTTCTTGGTCGCTCATAGCGGCGTTATTCGGCATCATACCATTGTAGAGTTTACCTTTCACTTCGATGGGACCTGCTAGGCCATGAAGTTGGATCCTAATGAGGTTTTCTGCTGGGCCGTTGACCCATTCTGACCCTGCGAGTGGTGGGAATATAGCCACTCCTTCACCATTCGCTCCATGACATGCAACACATTTCGCTTTGAAGAGAACTTGTCCTGGATTCCCTGCTTTCACTACCGCTGGAGCGATTGGTTTAACTGGCTTAGGTTCTACCTTAACCTCGGGCACTGGCTTCACTTCTGGTTTGGCTGGTTTAGGCGTTACTTCTGGAACTGGTATTACTGCAGGCGTTGGCTCAACCTTCACCTCAGGCTTTTCTGCAACTGCTAGTGGATCTATCAGATCTTTTACTGTGATTGGAGTGGTATTTCCTGCTACTTCAGCGCGGATTTTTTTCACCGTGTCTATAGTTACAGCAGGTGCATCGTTGCCTAAGTTTGAGCGCACGTAGCTTAAAACATCGGCTATTTCCTGATCTGTCATGGTGGCATTTGCTGGCATCATACCGTTGTATACCTTACCCTTGACGGTGATCGGGCCCATAAGGCCGCGGAGCTGTATTTTGACTAAATTTTCTTCCGGGCCGTTGACCCACTCGGAGCCTGCTAGAGGTGGGAATATAGCGATTCCTTCGCCGTTCTGGCCGTGGCACATGGTGCATTTCAGCTTAAAGATAGCCTCACCTGGATGTGCGTCTTGGGCATTCGCTGTTGAAAATGTAGAACCCATTATAACTGTGGTCATCGCCGCTACAGCGCTTAGCCTAGAAAAATAGCTTGTGAGTGACTGAAAAGAAAATTTACTAGTCATTAATTTAGTGGATGTTTTCATCATGTTTGTTTGTTTTTACACCCTTACGATAAATAAGGTGAGTTTGCATCCATTATTTATAATTATTTTTTACGCTGGTTTTCCCATCAGGCCTACTTGTCCAAGTGGGTATGCGCGAAGGTGGTGGCTTTGTTGAGGGCTTCGGTGAACCAGTCTTGTCGCTGGCTAAAGCCGTGTGGTGCACCATGGATGACATCGAGTTTTGACGGAATGCCCATGGCATCGAGTTTCTTGCGGAAGGCGACGGCGCGGGTGCTGCCATCATCGAGCTCGCCGCAGATGAAATGGAAGGGCGGGTCTTGTTTGTCCAGGTACTTGACCGGTGATGCAAGTTCGTATTGCGCAGGGTGTGTTGTGTAGGAGCCGCCTAGGAAATTCCGATAGAGCTGCTTGCCTGCGGTGGCTTCGGACTTTAGGCGGATTCGTTCGGTGGTCAGATCAGTTTGAGCTGCCCAGGGTAATGCGACTTGAATGGCGCTACTATGGTCGGCGTTGCCGCCGGTTCCTTCCAGCTCCGGAACGCCCGCAGAGGTGCCTAATAGGGCGGCCAGATGACCGCCGGCTGAGGAGCCGATGGCGCCGATTTTGTCCGGGTCCAGGCCGTATTTCGTTGCGTTTGCTCTCAGCCATCGGACGGCGGCTTTGCAGTCGTGGATGGCGGCTGGAAATGGCGCTTCTCCACTTAAACGATAGTCAATCGTAACAGCAACAAACCCTTTGAGCGCGACCGACTTGGCGAAAACGGTATAGCTGTTTCGTTTGCCTTTCATCCAACCACCGCCGTGAATGCAGACCATGGCCGGCAGATTTCTCGATGTGGATCGAGGCCGATAGAGATCCAGTTTCATGACGCGGTCACCGTAGGTGGCATACGGCAGCGCAAGATGTGATTCCAGCTGTTTATCAACCGACTTGGCTAGCCTTGGTTTCTGTGAAAGGGGCGCGGTATTTGGCCCTTCTTGTGTTGGCTGTGACAAGTTCTCTAATCCAGCCTTCCACAGCCTAACGTAATCAAACACCAGACGGCTGTTGGGTCCTTGAATGCCGTGTTTGAAGGTAAACCTGGGACCGTATTTGTCCTTCTTGTTGATCATCGTCACGTTTTTGTGCTCGTACGTTTTGCTGAAGCCATTGACGCTGAGCAATATCCTACCCTCTTCATATTCAATGATCAGATCGACCCATTCGTTAATCTTCATGCCTGACTTGGGTTCTTTATAACTCGGACCTCCTGGCAGCATGACTTTGTGTCCGCCACCCTCGAGATAGGTCAAGGAAATCATGTGGTGACCAATTTGGAGCACAGGTCGGTTAGGCGCTAGCTTTTCGGATTCAAACTTGAGGCGCATGTGGCAGATGAATTTTTCAGGTATCTGGCGCAGGTGAGCCTCCGGATCCAGCCCCAGGTGGTGATCTCTCTTGAGTGCCTTTTTTGCCTCCTCGGCATTCTTGTGCAGTGCGGTGACAATGAGCTTGCCGTCTTTGACCTGCTTGTCCCCCCTGTTGTGTCCCCAGCGTTTCTTCGAATATGCGCCGTCGAAATCATCCGAGTAAACGAGGGTTCCTTGTTTAAAGAGCTCCGATTTAAACTCAGGTTCTTTGGCGTGGATGGCGGTCATGGCACTGATGCAGAGCATGGCGCCTAGGCAGGGGTAGGTGAGATAGTTTTTGATCATTTGGACTGAAATTCTTTGGTGGTTACTATCGCTTGGAAAAACTCGCTGACGGAGTAGTTTTTACTTTTTGCGGATGATAGAATGTTCATCGCCAGATCCTCATCAGTAAATCCAAAGGGGCGGCCGAGGGCGTATTCGATGAGGTGCTCGGTGAAGCCACGAGCGAACTTATCTTCTTTCCACTTAGCAATCAGATAGCGCATTTCTGTAAAATCGGCAAAAGCTGGACCTTTATGGAATGAGCCGGAGGGGTCGATGATCCACATGTTCTTTTTGTTGGCTTTGTTCTTCTTTTTGTCGCCTTCCGGATATAGCGCCATCGTCCGCCATTTTCCTGCGGCGTCGAAGTTTTCCATGCCGAATCCAATCGGGTCAATTTTGCGGTGACAGCTGGCGCATTGTGCTTGCTCTTGGTGTGCAAGGACGCGTTCGCGGGAGCTTAGCGGCTTACCTTCCAAGCGTGATAGTTGCGGGACGTTCGGTGGTGCTGGCGGTGGCGGATCGTTCAGCAGGTGGCGCAGCACCCAGACACCACGCTCTATCGGGCTACTCTCCACACCGTCACTGCCCATGGCGTGAATGGCTGCCATTCCTAAAAGTCCGCCACGTACGGAATCTTTCGGCAGTCTGACTTTACGAAATTCATCGCCAGTCACACCGTCGATACCGTAGTAGGTGGCGAGCAAGCCGTTGATCATGACGTAGTCGGCATAGAGAAGTTTGCCGAGTCGTCCGTTGTCCGAGTCGCGGAGCAGGTGGGTGAAGGACTGATAGACCTCTTCGCGGGATGCCGCGCGGGTGCTTTCATCGAACTCACGATGGCGATTCACATCGAATTGGAAGAAATCGAGCCGCTCCATATCGAGCCATTGGTGGACGAAACCGGAGACAAATTGGTCTGAGCGAGGATCGGCGATCATACGGTCGACTTGTTGGCGAAGGACTTCTGGTTTATGCAGGTCGTCTTTTTTAGCAAGTTCCAGCAGCTGTTTATCGGGCGGAGAGCTCCAGAGGAAGTAGGCCAGGCGCACGGCGAGTTCGCGATCGTTTAGTTTCCGTCGTTCCTTTTCATTTCCTGGTTCGTTGAGGTAGAGGAAACCGGGAGAGGCAAGGATGACGCTGAGTGGCGTACGGATGGCGATATCGAAAGGCTCGCCGATTTTACGCTGGTTTTCAAAGAGGCCGAGTAGACTTTTGATAAAGTCGTTACCGGGTTCGATGCCGCGCAGGGCTCGTCTGGAGAATTGCTTAAGAATCTTAAGCGCTCGGGCTAATTCATTCAGGTCATCATCATGGCCGACCCACCAGTCGATGGCCATCGATTGTCCCTCGGCCGCGGCCAATGGACCTTCGAATTCCACCCAGTCGATCCAGATCGCGGGCGGGTGGCCATAGCCATTGGATCTTTTTAGCGCATTGTGGGCATCCCAGAGGGCTTTGAGGTCGGTGGGTTGTCGTTCCTGGATGGCGAACTCGCGGGTGGTATGTGCTCCGACCTCGAGTTGGGTTTCGATGATCTGTGGCTGTGCGATCGTTCCGGTGATCTGGTGTTTGCTGACGGGAGCGCCCTCAATACCTCTCAGCCAGGAGGGAACCTTCCGCTGTGGGTGTCCGACCTCGATGAATCGACGGGACGCCTGAGTTCCTTCGACGACACCCGCGCGAATTCTAAGCTTATACGTCCCAGGGGGCAGTTTCTTCGGGGTAATGTCGATGCGGCCGGTGCCATGCCCCAGTTTCAAATACGTTCCCTTTTCACGATGCGGCAGAGTGAGATAATGATTGTGATAGGCCAACTGGTAGCGATCCCACTCGGGGTTGGACGAAGCTGCCATTGGGGAATCTCGAAAGCCGAATTTCTTGGCGTTCGGTGTTCCCTCCAACCGATCCGCATATTTATAAAAGTTGATCGGATGGGTAATCGAAGGATGTTTTTTCTTCAGCTGTTCAATCTTCGCCTGGTTCTCAGGTGTCTTCGCCACCTTGTCCACCCCCACTTGCCAGCGGGTGAATTGCTTTTGTCTTTCTTCAATCGCCTTTGCCTCTTTTTCGTTGGCCGGGTTGATGGTCTTTTCCGGTTCGATTCGAAGGACCATCGGCTTTTGAGACTGAGCAGCTTGCCGGTCAAAGACTTCATCGATCGCGCTGCGACCAAGTTTCAGATATTGCTCGAACTGATTGCTGGACATGAACTGTGATGCGCCAACGGTATCGAAGGTGCCTGCACCAAGACCTTGGGGGAGTGCGTTGATATTGATGCTTACCCCTAACAAGCTTTCAATGGTGTTGCGATATTCCCGCCGGTTGAGTCGGCGCATGGTGATGACGCCGCCGGTATCGCTAAGGACCTTGCGGGCGGCGACCAGCTGGTTGGAAAGATCGTCGAGAAAGGCGGCTTTCATCTCGGCGGGGATCTGCTTTTCGTCCTTAGGGGGCATTTCACCGGAGTTGATGACATTGAGTATTTTTTGCCATGTTCCCGCCGTCTTCATGTCCTTACTGATATTGAATGAGAGGTCTTCTAAGTTGATATCTCCCTCTTCCATCAGGCTATCGTGGCATTCGTAACAGCGGGACTTGAATAGCTTGAGGTGGGTTTTAGGAAGCTGGGCTTCGGGTGGGGCGGCCTGTGTGAGGGCGCCGAGCGATATCGCCAGGATGCAGACTGAGTAATAAATTTTTTTCATGTTTGGCAGTTGAGTGTTGTTGTCAGAGGTCATCATACCTGCAACTTTTTGACCACGCCGGAGCTGTCTCCGTGGCGTTCGGTTTGGACACCGAGTCCATTGAGCATGGTCAGCCAGACGTCGCAAAGTGGCGTGTCCTTGGACAGGGCGAGGTGTTGGCCCATTGTCAAGTTGGCTCCGCCTCCTGCGAGAATCGTCGGGCAATTATCGAGGTAGTGGATCGATCGGATGTTGGATCCATATGCCAGCGCAACGTGATCTAACAGGCTGGATCCGTCTGCTTCCTTAGTGGCTTTGAGTTTGTCGAGCAATCCTGCCAGCAGCTCACTTTGAGCGATGTCGCGTTTTTGAGATGCCTCCATGCGTTCGCCCGGTGTGTAGTGACTCATGTTGTGGGGTGCCACGGTAATATCTAAGCTTTGTAATAGCGATTGCACAGGCTGGCGGTAGCTCATCACTCTGGTGCTGTCTGTCTGCAAGGCAGCGGCGATGAGGTCATACATCATCTTGATTTCTTCTTTCCCCTTTAAGCCAGATGCTGGCTCATGGATCGGAGGTTTAGCTTTCGGTATTTCCAGCCAGGCCTCTTCCTTGCCCAGCTGAGTTTCGATGTCCCGGATGCCTTGGAAATACTCATCCAGCTTGTCGATGTCGTTTTTTGATAGTCCGCGCTGCACCTGTTTGGCCTGCGTTAATACGGCGTCAAGCACGCTACGTCTCTCAGCGATTGCGGCCTGGCGTTGTGCCAATGGTAGGTTGCTCGCGGAGAAAAGTTTGTGGTAGAGCTCCAAGGGCGTGTTTTGTCCGGCCATGGGCTTACCTCGTTGATCCCAAGCTAGGGAGAGCCCGGGTCCGTGTCCTGAGCCACCCGCATCTTTGCTACCCAGTTGGAGTGAGGTGAATCGTGTGTCTTGACCGAGGTATTGCGCCGCTACCTGGTCTGCGGAAATGCTGTTAGCCATGCTTTGTCCGGCGACCGCATAGCGGTTTGCGCCGGTGAGCCAGAAGGTGCTGCCCCAATGGGCTTCGTTGTTGTATTGGTTCGAACACCCTTGCACTACGGTAATATCTTTCTGGTGCCGAACTAAAGGAGCGAGCCCTTTCGAAAGGTCGTATTTGGCGCCCGTTTGCGTGATGTCCGGATACCAGCTCTCCTGAGTCACGCCAAACCCAAAACCGAGGAAGACCGCGCGCTTGGGCGGCGGGGCGGCTGAGTTTTCTGCAGCTGAAGCAAATTGACGGAAACCGATGGATTCTAGAGCGGGCAGTGCAATAAGGGCTCCGGTTCCACGAAGAAAATGGCGGCGATTGAATTTGTTTTTCATGTCTATGATGTTGGTGGATGTGGTTTTTATTTATTTACGACTTTAACCGGGTGTTTGGGACTTTTTGTCAGGGTCAGTCTGACATTGTCTGCATAGTAACCACCCAGTTTGATGGGAGTTGTGGTCGGGATCCTCGAGTTCACGTTCAGAGAGATAAGGGCAATGGTAGCTCTCGGATCCAGAAGGCAGGAGGCGGAAATGGTCTGCGCTTCTTCTCCAGGTTTGAGCTTGATGGTTTGGTTTCCGATCGCCACAGCATCCTGAATCACCAGTGGCCAGTTTTTTCCGATCGACTCGGGCTCGCAGTGGTAGAGATGAATGGTGCATACCCCGCTCAGCTTGGGTAGTTCGGGGTCGGTTGAAGCCGCCTCCCTCCGAAACTTTGCTGAGAGTTCCAGAGTTACCTGAAATTCTTGGTTTTTCGTATTCCATCGTTGTTGAATGGATGACAGGTCAATGAGTTGGAAAACATTGCAAGCGGAGGTGCGGCCATTGGGGGTGTTGGTGACATTAGCCGTCTCAAGAAAGCGCAACATACGGTTTTCACCCGCCGCCTCGACTACCTCGGCAGGGTCACCACTCCAATTGCCGAACTCTGCTGGAAATCCGAGCTCAATGGGGCCGCTAGAATCCTCGAAATCGTCAATGAAAATCGAGATCATTTTAGCCTCTGATAAAGGAGAACTGATTGCGCCGACGACTCCGGCGCCAAGTAGTCCGGCGAAAGCACCAACGACGATGGCGGCGGCAAGAGGTTTAGTGAAACGTTTTGTGCGAGGTTTTACCTGAATGATGGGGTGAAGGTCGGAAGAGAGGGAAGGAGTGGAATCCAGATCGAGGGAGATCACTTCGTTGCAGAGGACACTATGAACTCGAGCGGCGTTAAGATACTCCGATCTCACGCTGGCATCAGTTTCAATTTTTCTCGAGAGTGTATTGGCTTCCTCTTCGGTGGTTTGGCCATCGAGGTGCTTTTGAATGAGGGTTTGCCAATCGGTTGAGGTAGTCATATTTGGGCCTTTCTAATTTGTCTTTCGATGCACGTCTTCAAATCGCGGCGTGCACGTTGGATTGTTTTGTAAATCGCTTCGACCGTCTGGCTTTCGCGTTCTGAGAGATTTTCGGGGCTACGCCCTTCATGGTAGTAGCCTTTGATCAGGCGGAGGGATTTTTCGCTGAGCTTGCGCAGACAGGTACTGAGGTGAGTCTCGATGGCATGATCGAATTCCGCCGTCTGCTGCATCTCAAGCTCAAGTGCTACCATCGCCTTTTCAGAGAGTTGAGTCCGGCGGGTTTCCCGAGCCAAAAAGCGACGGGTCTCAATACGGGAAAACCCCATAGCCCAGTTGATGAAGGGACGGGCGGAGTCATAAGTGTCGAATTGTCGCCACAGAGCGACGGCGGTTTCCTGTATGATTTCCCGGGCATCGGCTCGATTCGGAACGATGACCAAAATCGCGCGCAGCATCACCGGCTCGCTTTCGAGAAGTAAGCGGGTGAAACGTTCGTGATCGTCATTCGAGTTCGTTATGAGCATAGATAAATAAGGTAACCTCTACAACAAGTCCACCAAAGGACGGATTATTGGACAAAAAAATTGAGTTTTTTTTAGAGTCGTAGCTTGGCCATGCTCATCCTCTTTTGCTTCCTCAGTGACTTATCTAGTCATTGAGGTCTATTCACATAGTAGCTCGGCGTTATCCTTCAAGATTTGCCTAGCGGCCAATTTACCTGGACCACCCATGACTCCTCCGCCGGGATGAGTGCCGGCTCCGCACTGGTAGTAGCCGGTGATTGGGGTTCGGTATTGATTCCAGCCGGGTGCGGGGCGGTTGAGGAACATTTGGGGGGTGAACATTTCGCCGGCGAAAATATTTCCTTCGCTTAATCCAACGACTCGCTCGATGTCTAGCGGAGTCACTATCTCGCGGTGCTCGACCAGTTTTCTGAAGCCAGGGAAGAATTCTTCAAGTGTTGCCTCGACGGTGTCGCCTAGGTTCTCGCGTTCGGTATCCCAATCGCTATCAGCAAGGTGATAAGGGGTGTACATGACGAAGCAGGACATGACGTGCTTTCCCGGAGGGGACATGTCAGGGTCGACGGTGGACTGCACACAGCAATCAAGAAATGGCCTGCGGCTGAAACGTCCGGCCAGGCAATCGGCGAAGGCCTCCTCCAGATAGTCGAAGGATGGACCCACATTCGTGAAGCCGGTGAATAGATCTTTTTTACCTTCGAGGCCAGGAAAGTTTGGCAGGCCGGAGAGGGCGAAATTCACTTTAGAGGCGCAGCCCTGGAACTTATAGTCACCGATCGCTGTGATGAGATCTGCTGGAAGGTCGTCCGGGTTGACTAACTGGGTGAACGTGCGGCGCGGATCGAGCGCGCTGACGACGACAGCTGCATTTATGATTGTTGAATCCTTGAGGCGGACACCGCTTGCCACACCCTTTTCGTAGACGACCCCATCCACTCCCGCGTCCGTGCGGATCTCTCCACCGAATGACTCGAAGGCACGTGCGACAACTTGGGTGAAGCCGCCATTTCCGCCCTTATGGAAACCCCACTCGCCTTGGATACCGTCGTATTCACCGAGTTTATGGAACAGCCAGATCAGCCCTGATTCCTTGGATCGTGGGCTTGCCTTACTACCGATGATGCCACTGGAAGCAATCTGCGCCTTGAGTAGGTCACTCTCGAAGTATTCGTCTAGAATATCTGCAGCGCTGCCTTGGGTGAATTTTTTCAACATCGCCCTAATGTCCTCTGGCAGGTCATCCATGTATTGATCTAAGTCGGCCATCTCGGCGAGGTCGGCCGGGTCCTGGCTGATGCTGTTAGGCGGTATCTCATCGACCAATGGTTTGAGCGCGTGGCAGACTCGATTGATGAGGTGGCTCAGGTCACGGTAGGACTCGGCATCCTCGGCAGAGAAGCGCGAGATCTCGTGGAAATTAACATCGGAGTCAGGACCTAAAAACATGTATTCGC